>NZ_JACJJE010000169.1 GCF_016899775.1 Pseudoflavonifractor capillosus | reverse complement strand
AAATCACCGGACACAGTCATCTCGTACCCTTCGGGCACATACTGCTCCAGCACGGAGTAGTTCTGAACGCCGGCAGGTACGAAGTAGTCACCGCCAGCAACGACTTCATCGCCGTACTTGAACTGGATGTTCATGATAACGTCGGTGCTGATCTTCTCGATGTTGACAACCAGCTTGCCGCCGTCCTCGGCCATGAAGTCGCCGGACACAGTCATCTCGTACCCTTCGGGCACATACTGCTCCAGCACGGAGTAGTTCTGAACGCCGGCAGGCACGAAGTAGTCACCGCCAGCAACGACTTCATCGCCGTACTTGAACTGGATGTTCATGATAACGTCGGTGCTGATCTT
>NZ_JACJJE010000168.1 GCF_016899775.1 Pseudoflavonifractor capillosus | reverse complement strand
GTCATTGTTTCTCTCTGATTTTTGTGTCCTTTGGATATAGATATTTTAAACGGTTTCTGGTATTGTGTGTTGCAAAAAGAGGTGAAAGTATTGTGAAGCAGCAGGAACAGAAAAAGATAAACGGCTCCCTGGCCCTAAAAAGTCCCTGCATTGTGGTGATTCCGGCCAACGCCCCGGAGCAGACCAGAAAGCTCCGGGTAGCCGCATACGCCCGAGTGAGTTCTAACTCAGAGGATCAGCTGAACTCTTACACAGCTCAGAATGCTCACTACACAGAACTCATCACCAGCAATCCGGAGTGGGAATTTGTGGACGTCTATGCGGATAAGGGGATCACAGGTACCTCCGCCGA
>NZ_JACJJE010000167.1 GCF_016899775.1 Pseudoflavonifractor capillosus | reverse complement strand
ACGGAATAGTGGGGCTGGCTGTCGGAAACGGAGGATTTTATGTTAAGACAAGCCACCCAAAACCTCATTACCGCCCTTTATCCGAGATTGTCCCACGAGGATGAATTGCAAGGCGAGAGTAATTCCATATCGAACCAAAAAAGGATACTCGAAACCTACGCAAAACAGAACGGCTTTACCAATCTGCGCTGGTACACCGACGACGGCTTTTCCGGCGCAAACTTCCAGCGGCCCGGATTTCAAGCCATGCTTGCGGACATTGAAGCCGGGAAAGTGGGTACGGTCATCGTCAAGGACATGAGCCGGTTAGGGCGAAACTACTTGCAGGTAGGGTTTTACACGGAAATGCTGTTCCCTCAAAAGGG
>NZ_JACJJE010000166.1 GCF_016899775.1 Pseudoflavonifractor capillosus | reverse complement strand
GTGGAGGTTACCGGACTCGAACCGGTGACCCCTTGCTTGCAAAGCAAGTGTTCTACCAGCTGAACTAAACCCCCGGTCCGTTCCTTCTCGCCAACTCGCTGAGCTTGAAGCTTTCTTTGCTTACTTTCTCGAAAGAAAGTAAGTGGTGGGCCCAAGTGGACTCGAACCACCGACCTCACGATTATCAGTCGTGCGCTCTAGCCAGCTGAGCTATGGGCCCGTTCAGAGCCTGACGCAGCGTGCGCCCTCTAAATTAAACAACGTAACGCATCTCTACACCATACTGACCTAGGACACTACAGCAAAACCTCGTCTTGCTGAGTTCTCCTTAGAAAGGAGGTGATCCAGCCGCACCTTCCGATACGGCTACCTT
>NZ_JACJJE010000165.1 GCF_016899775.1 Pseudoflavonifractor capillosus | reverse complement strand
GCCAGCTGCCAGTCGCTGCCGAAGTCGCTGCCGTACTGGAAGTAGCCCAGAGCCTTCATCAGCATCAGGGCCGCCTGAGCGGTGGTCACACTCTCGCTGCCGCCGTAGGTGGTGGCGCTGGTGCCGGCGGTGATGCCGTTGGTCCAGCAGGCGGCCACATAGGGCTCAGCCCAGGAAGGCACGTCGGTGAAGGGAGAGGTGTTGGCGTAAGTGGCCACATTGTAAGCCATCAGGTTGGACATGACAACGGCCATCTCATTGCGGGTGACATTCTGATCGGGGTTGAAGTCGCCGGACTCGTCGCCCACCATGATGCCAACCGTCTTGAGCACTTCAATGGCTTCCACATTGTCGGTGTCGGCCACATCCGTGTAGCTGCTGCTCGCGGC
>NZ_JACJJE010000164.1 GCF_016899775.1 Pseudoflavonifractor capillosus | reverse complement strand
GAAAGAAAATGCTGCGGTGCCTTTACACACCAAGAAAAGAAATCCCGCCGTGCTGCCCCTGTGCCGCCCTGTGTGAGGAGATTGGATGCAGGGCGGCCATGTCCCAACAAACCAGGATGCCGCCGCTGTGGGACCCTTGCAGACGAAGGGTGAGGCCAAGAAGCTGACACCCAAAGAGCCACTATATTTCCCATTTCAGTGCCGGATTTTTACTTTCTGAAAATGATTCTTCCGCCCTTGGTCCTGGCTGTTTCGCTGGAATCAGGGGCGTTCGAATTTAGTACGAGGATAAAGGGAGGTGGTCGCAAAGCGCCCGCCTCCCGGTCACAACGCCCCGCAGAGCGGGGCGTGTCAAGGGATTGCGGGATTTCGCCTCAGCGCCGTGCCAGGTGG
>NZ_JACJJE010000163.1 GCF_016899775.1 Pseudoflavonifractor capillosus | reverse complement strand
AAGATCAGCACCGACGTTATCATGAACATCCAGTTCAAGTACGGCGATGAAGTCATTGCTGGCGGTGACTACTTCGTGCCTGCCGGCGTTCAGAACTACTCCGTGCTGGAGCAGTATGTGCCCGAAGGGTACGAGATGACTGTGTCCGGTGATTTCATGGCCGAGGACGGCGGCAAGCTGGTTGTCAACATCGAGAAGATCAGCACCGACGTTATCATGAACATCCAGTTCAAGTACGGCGATGAAGTCATTGCTGGCGGTGACTACTTCGTACCTGCCGGCGTTCAGAACTACTCCGTGCTGGAGCAGTATGTGCCCGAGGGGTACGAGATGACTGTGTCCGGTGATTTCATGGCCGAGGACGGCGGCAAGCTGGTTGTCAACATCGAGAAGATCAG
>NZ_JACJJE010000162.1 GCF_016899775.1 Pseudoflavonifractor capillosus | reverse complement strand
GGTGTGCGTGGCCGGCGGGGCGGACGGCATCCGCATCGCCAAGTGCGAGAGCGCCCAGGACGTAAAGACCGTGGAGGGGGCCGTGGCCGCCGCCGAGGAGGAGTTCGGCGTGGAGCAGGGCCGCACCCTCCTCATGGCTGCCCTGGAGAGTCCTAGGGGCATTCTCAATGCCTACGAGATCTGCGCCGCCACGGAGCGGATGTTCGGCGTGGCCATTTCCGGGGGCGATCTGCGCAAGTGCCTCCAGACCAGCCCCACCCGGGACGGGGTAGACATGCTAGCTGCCCGTGGGCAGGTGATCCTGGCCGCCCGGGCCGCGGGCATCCAGTGCTTTGACACAGTGTTCACCGACCTGGACGACCAGGAGGGCTTTGAGGCGGAGGTCTTGCAGAACAAGGCCAT
>NZ_JACJJE010000161.1 GCF_016899775.1 Pseudoflavonifractor capillosus | reverse complement strand
CAGTCTGTCAAAGAACTCCTGTTTTCAAGAGATGAAAACAGGGATTTTGTAAGAAAAAGGGAAAAGAAAAGTGAAGGAACGTGGGTGCTCAGTTGCCCTCCAGCTCCAAATGGCCAGTTTTTTCAGGTTCATGGCAGCATACTTCAGCCTGACCCATCTTGTAACTGAGGCCAGACCTCTATGGTGCGTATATCGCATGGCGTGCTTTTCCTTTGCATCGGCAAAGACACGCTCGATGGTTTCTTTTCGCTGCGCGTAGAGCTGTTTCCCCAGTTCTGTTTTGCGGACTATCTCCACAAGATCCAGAAAGTTCTGCCAGATGTGAGTGGTAAGGGCCTTTTTCCCTTGTTCATCGGCTCCGCATTTGTCTTTATAGGGACATGCCCTGCACTTGGAGGGGGT
>NZ_JACJJE010000160.1 GCF_016899775.1 Pseudoflavonifractor capillosus | reverse complement strand
TTCCATAACCGCCGTGATTCGGCTTTCCAGCACGGTTCGGTTGTCCATAGATGCATTGATGGCTCCCAGAATTGCCTTTTGAAGCGGCTCTTCATCCAATGTTGGAGAATGCAGGCAGTATTTTTTTCCGTAGCTCAACCGGCTGACACAGCGCCACACAGGCCGCTTTTCCCCGTGCTGGGTCCAGATGCACCGGCGATAGGCAGTACCGCACTCACCGCAGAACAGCAGATTGCTGAGGGCATATTTCCCACTGTATTTCCGCAGACCGGCGGGGGCGCTTCTCCTGGTCCCGCCCTCACGAGCTTTCCTCCGGGCCAACTCCAACTGAACTGCATCGAACAGTTCGTGGCTGACAATGGCCTCGTGGTGATCTTGGATGAGGACTTTGTCCAGCTGTCCGG
>NZ_JACJJE010000015.1 GCF_016899775.1 Pseudoflavonifractor capillosus | reverse complement strand
TCCATTTTTTCGCCCCCATATCTGTTTCTATTTTACCAGATATGGGGGCTTTGTGCTTGTTTTTTGACAGACTGAGAAACCGGCCCGCCGAATCGGCGGGCCGGTTTCTTCTGATGATTGATGTATTACACGGGGGCGGCACTTCGGACGCTGGAGATGAGGAAATCCCCGATCCCCTGGTTCTCCAGCACCTGGCTGCGGGTGGACAGGTCGTTGAAGTGCCACCACTCCGAGGCCAGGGGGGTGAGCTCCGCGTCGGTGCAGTACCGCTGGAGCCCCAGGGCTGGCTCATTGGAGGCCATGGCCTGGGTCATCTCCGCACTCTTCCAGGCGGTGGTGGAGTTGATAGTCACCGGGGCGGTGTAGGTGGCCGCCGCCCGGCTGAGCTCGTGGATGGGGGTGGGCATCTCATAGCGCTCATAGTTCCACACTCGCACATAGCGGTACCCGCCGGTGGTGTACTCTTTGGTCTCGCTCACCTTTGCCAGCCCCATATCCACCGCGTAGCCCCGCTGGTGGTTGGAGTAGCCCCCGGAGATGAACCAGGAGATCCGCCAGGGGGCACCGGTCACCGCCTCCTTCACCTCCGGGTCGGTGCGGGTCATGGCGGACAGGGAGTTGAGCACCTTGGTCTGCACCTCATGGGGGCGGTAGCCCTCGTACAGGATCAGGCTGTTGCCCTCGGCCAGGGCGCTCTGCTGGGCTTCACACAGCTTGAAGGCCATGGAGTAGAGCACCGGCATCATAAACTCCATCTTGCCCAGCCGCTCGTTGTAGGTCTTGCTGGGGTAGAAGGCCTCGCCGGTGACCTCCGGGATGACCTTGCCGCAGGACCGGAAGTGGGAGGAGTAGCTGTTGGTGGCGTCGTAGATGATGGAGGGGATCACGTCGGGCAGGTTCACCAGACAGTACTTGTGCTCCAGCCAGCCGGTGATCTCACCGCGCTGGGTCTGGGTCTGCTCCTCGTCGGTGAAGTAGTCGGTAGTCACCGCCACCTGCCACCAGTCCCCCTCCTCCTGGAGCACCGTGAAGGGGGTCCCGGAGGCCACCAGTGCCAGGGCCCCGTCGGTGAGGGTGGGGGGCTCCTCCTCTTTCTCCGGCTCCGTCTCCGCCGGGGTTTCAGGTTCTGTGGCCGGGGTCCCTGTGGAGCCGGAGGGGTCCGGCTCAGTGGCCGGAGTCTCTGGAGTGGGCTCCTGGACAGCGGGAGTCTCCGCCTCCGGAGTTTCTTCGGTCTGTGCCGGGTCTGTTCCCGTCTGGGCGGAGCTTGTCCCCTCCTGGGGCCCCGCTGTCTCCGTCTCCCCCGCCGCCGGCGCAGTCTCCCCGCCGCCGGACGCGTCGGGGGCCGGAGTGGCCTGCTCCGCAGGGGCGGTCGTCTGGCCGCCGGAAGCCGAAGAGGAACTGGCCCCCCCCTGCGCCTGAGCCTGGGCGGCGGCCTCCGCCTCTGCGCGGGCCCGCTCCTCCTCTAAGCGCTTCTGCTCCTCCTCCAGCCGCTTTCGCTCCTCCTCGGCTTTCTCCCACTCCTCCACCGCCGTGGCGGCGGCCTCCTGGTCGGCCGGGTCGGCCCACAGGGGCAGCTCCACCGAGGTGTAGCCGGTGGCCCCCTGAATGGGCAGTTCCAGACCGTTGTAGTCGTCGGGCAGGTGCTCCACCGTGCGGCCCGTCTCCCAAGCCGGGGGCTCTTTCACCGGCTCCGGTTCCTCCTCCACTTGAGAGGAGCTGGCCGGCGGGGTCCAGGGGGCGGGCGCAGAGCCGGACACGTCCTCCTGGGGCTGGGTCGTCCGGCCGCAGGAGGTAGTGACCAGCATCAGCGCCGCCAAAATCAAAGCGGTCCATCGTTTCTGCATAGTGCTCTCCTTCTATCTCGGAAGCTGCCGCCCGGTCCACGATCATCCAGACCGGGCGGAACTCCCGCCAAGAGGTTTTCTCTTACAGCACGTCCTCCACCGTCTCCACGCCGTTTTCCCGGTAGGTGTACACGGTGAAGCCGTCATAGACCAGTTCCCCGTCCTCCCCCGGGCCCAGGCAGCTGGGGGCATAGGAGCTGCTGATAGGGGATCCCAGGGCCGCGATCATGCTGGACACGCTCTGTCCGATGTAGGCCCGGGCGGCGTCCGCCGTGGCGGCCACAGGCTCGGGTTCAGGCTCCGATGCGGTCTCGGGCTCCGAAGCGGGTTCCGGGTCGGGCTCGGGCTCGGACTCCGGCTCGGTCACCGTGGGAGTCTGAGGCTGCTGGACCGAGGGCTGGGTCACCGTAGGCTGTCCGGAGGACTGCTGGGCCTGGGTGGTTGTGCTGGCGGAGGCGTTCTCCTGGTCCTGGGTGGAGGCGTCCCCTGCCGTGGCGCTGGAACTGCTGTCTCCGGCCGAGCTGTCCTCTGGGGTGGTCACAGACGCATCTCCGCCGGCGGAGCGGTCCTCCACCGAGGTGCTCTCCTCCTGGCTGGAGGAGACAGACTGGCTGCCGCTTCCATCCTGGGCGCTGGAGGCATCAGAGGGGTTCCCGCCGCAGGCGGTGAGGCCGCCCACCAGGGTTGCAGCCAACAGCAGGGCAATGGTTCTCTGCTTCATTTTACATCCAGATCCTTTCTGAATTTGTCGTTTATTGCCGGGAAACCGCTCCGGTGGTATAGAGCTGTCCCTCAAACTGATACAGAATCTCCGTGTCCGCCTGGGCCTGCTCCGTGGGGACGTACAGGGTGAAAGGCGTCCCCTCCCCCGCCTCGCCCACAGGGCTGGCCTCATAGAGCTGGTCTCCCATCTGGACATAGATGGGGGAATCGCCGTCCACATCCCCGGTGAGGCGGCCCTCCAGCCGGGTGTACCCCTCCAGCAGTCCGTCCTCCACGGCGGTGAGCCGGGCCTGGGCTGTCCCCTGGGGGGGCACGCCGTTCAGGACCCGCTCCGGGGCCGGGAAGATGGGGGCCTGGGTGGCCCACCAGTCCAGGTTGCGCTCCACGATCTCAATGAGCACCGTGTCCGCCCCGGTCTGGTCCAGCAGGGACATGGTATAGGGCATGGCCCGGGAGAAGGCGGCCTGGCCGTAGGCGTCCGCCAAATAGGGGTGCAGCAGGTTGCCGAAGGAGTCCCGGAACATGAGCAGGTTCCCGCTCCGGTCCGGGTTCTCGGTCTGAATGAACTGGTCCTCGGCGCTGCGGATGGGCCGGACATAGGAGAAGGCAAATTCCCGGTCGTAGGCCGCGTCTTCCTCCGTTTTCGTTCCGGTGGGGAAAACCATCTCATAGAGGTCCCCCAGGTGGGGCTCCCCCTGGTGATAAGTACCGTCAAAGAAGGGCTCCTGGTCGGCCTTGCCCAGCCCGGCGATGAGGGTGTCGTGGGCCAAAGCCGCCCCCCGCATGTTCCAGTGGGAGTCGGTGTGGTAGTAGAGGACCTCCTCCGTCTCCCGGAAGGGGGCAAACAGGTCGATGTAGGACACCCCCTGTCCCTCCAGATAGGGGACCAGCCGGTCGATGTCGTCCTCCCCCTCCAGGGGCGTTCCCACATGGGGCAGGTACTCCGGATACAGGGATGCCTTGTTGGGGGCCACGGTGACATACATCTGGGCCCCCCGGCTCTGGGCGTACTCCTGGAGCAGGGCCAGGGTGCGGGCCGCTCCGAAGAGCTGCTGCTCGCTCAGGGGGTTGGTGTGCAGGTAGTCGTCCATGGTCTCCCGGTAGAAGAGCCAGTCCTCCTGCCCCAGCACCACGTCCTCCTCGGACGACACGTGGAACACCGCCGCGTCTAGGGCGGCCCCGGCGGTGATCATCTCCTGCCGGAAGGCGAAGTGGTCGGCCACATAGTCGGTGACCTCGTCCAGCACCTGGGTGTTGAAGCTGCCGTCCTCCAAAAAGAGCCGGGGCGCGGGGGCCAGGGTCTGGTTGGCCGCCGCCTCCCCTTGGGGCAGCAGGAGCATCCCTGCCGAGGGGATCAGGCATGCCGCCAGAAAAGCGGTGAGCGCGATGCGCGCCTTGGTCTTTTGTGTCATGTCCTGTCCCCCTCCTTAAAACTGAAAATAGATGAAGGGGTTGAAGGTGGCCCCCGCCAGGGTGAGCACGCTCACGCCGAACAGGGCGCTGTACCCCACGGCCGCGGCCGCCGCCCCCGCTCGCTGAGGCAGGCCCCGCTGCTGAAGCTGCCGCCATATCCACTGGGGGACGCCGAAGGCAAAGAGCAGGGCGGCAATCAGCAGGAACACCGCCTTGGCGTCCAGCAGGGCGATGAGGGCCAGGGTGTTGGCCGGATCAATAGAAAATCCGGTGAACATGGCTGTGAACATCACCCCGGCGTCGGCAAGGGTATCCGCCCGGAACAGGGTAAAGCCCAGAATGACCACCAGCATGGTGTACACATGGCCCAGCCAGGACTCCCGCAGGCGTCTGGGAATAACCCCGATCCCCTCCAGGGTGGAGAACAGACCATGCCACAGGCCCCACAGCACAAAGGTCCAGTTGGCCCCATGCCAAAGGCCTGTGGCGAAAAAGACGATGAATTTATTGAGATTGGTGCGGGCCGCTCCCTTCCGGTTGCCCCCCAGTGGGATGTACAGATAGTCCCGGAACCAGGAGCTGAGGGAGATGTGCCACCGCCGCCAGAACTCCTTGATGGACTTGGAGGCATAGGGCAGGTTGAAGTTCTCCAAAAACCGGAAGCCGAACATCCGGCCCAGGCCGATGGCCATGTCGCTGTAACCGCTGAAGTCAAAGTAGATCTGCAGGGTGTAGCACACCGCCCCCAGCCAGGCCAGCCGGAAATCCAGCTGGTCCGCCGTCATGGCGAACACCGCGTCGGCAATCTCCCCCGTGGAGTTGGCCAGGAGGATCTTCTTCCCAAAGCCTAAAATAAACCGGCGCAGGCCGGACAGGGTCAGCTCCGGAGTCAGTTCCCGCCGGTCGATCTGGTCGGCCACATCGTGGTAAATGACAATGGGGCCGGCGATGAGCTGGGGGAAGAAAGAGATGTACAGCAGCAGCTTGCCCGGATTTCGGGTTCCCCACTCCGGGTGGCGGTACACGTCGATGACATAGCTCATGCCCTGGAAAGTGTAAAAGGAGATGCCGATGGGCAGCACAATGCCGGTAAGGGCCAATTCTGCTCCGGACAGACTGTTAAAGGTGGAGATCATGAAGTCCACATATTTGAACACGCCCAGAAGAGAGAGATTGGCCGCCGCCGCCAGGCCCGCGGCCAGGCGGCGGTGGCGCTCCCCGGATTGAAGCCACAGTCCGAAGAGGTAGTTGATCAGCACGCTGATGAGCAGCAGCACCAGATAGGGCAGCTGTCCAAAGGAGAAAAACACCAGGCTGGCCAGGGTGAGCCAAGCGTTGCGCAGGGGCAGCCCAGGCAGAATCCGGTAGCCCAGGTAGGTCACCGGCAGAAAGACAAACAGGAAAATAGGTGAACTAAATACCATATTTCTATCGTGCCCTCAGTCGCCCGGTCAACGGATGTAAGTGAATCGGGCCTGACTGGGGAGCATCTTGAACAGGTTATAGCCTGTGCGCCCATAGTCGTGGAGATACCGCCACTCCAGCTGGGGGTCAAACATGTAGGTGGTACCGTCCAGGTTGATCTCCACCCAGCCGTGGGGGCTGTTGCTGGCCCCCAGGCCGCCCACCACGGTGTAGGCCGGCAGGCCCAGCTCCCGGGCCAGCAGGCAGTAGGTGGCGGAGAAGCTGTAGCAGTTGCCCCGTCCCAGCCGCAGGAACTCCTCAGCGTAGGCGGGCTCCCAGCCGGTCTCGCCCTTGGACACCAGATCCCGCTTCAGGTAGGAGAAGTTGTCCCGCACATAGTTATACAGGGCCCGCAGCTTCTGGTCCCGGGTCATGGAGCTGTTGGTATAGGTCTCCACGATGTTGTTCAGCTTGGTATCCAGGGTGGCCGAACCGGTGGTGTAGCGGCCCTGGGCGTCGTATGTAAAGCCGTCTACGGTGGTGTTGTGGAGGAACATGCCGTCCTGTACCCGGTAGAGCCGGCCGCTGATACGGTAATAGCCGTCGGACAGGGCGCTGCGCTCGGCGGTCACCTGGGTCCAGGCCTCCTGTCCCGTGCTGTCGTCATAGGTGTGGGAGATGGTGGCCTCCATGATCTCTCCGTAGGCCCAATAGGTGGTGGGCACGTCGGGGAACAGGCGGACGTTGGGGTTGCTGGCAATGGCCGAGGCGTCTGGCTCCCGGTGGAGCAGATTATTGAACACTACCGTGGCCTGGGCCCGGGTGAGGGCGGCGTCCGGGTGGAAGGTGCCATCGGCATAGCCGCTGAACAGCCCCTCCGCCGCCGCGGCGCCGACAGCCTCATAGTACTGGCTGCCCACAGGTACGTCCGCAAAGGACTCCAGGTCTCCTGTTCCGGAGATAAAGTGGTTGATCATCAGGGCGAATTCTCCCCGGGAGATGGCGGCATTGGGCCGGAAGGCGGAACCCGCCTCGCAGTCCAGAATGCCCATAGCCCCCAAGGACTCAACGGCCTCGGCATACCACATATCGTCGGACACATCCGAGAAAGATACCCGGGCCTCCGGCTCCTCCGCCAGCAGGCCGTAGAGCACCTGGGCCACCTCGGCCCGGGTCATGTACTGGCCGGGGTGAAACAGGCCGTCGCTGGAGCCGTCCATATACTTGCTGTGGTCCCAGGTGTTCAGGGTGATGGTCTCATAGGCGGTAAAGGTCTGGTCTCCCCAGATCTGGGCGGAGGCCGGGTCCACCACCGCTCCGCTTCCGCTCACCCAGCCTGTGTACCCCTCGGGCAGGGCGGGGACCTTCTTGGGCGACTCTCCCAGCTTTACCGCTTCAGTGGTGGTCACGCCGTCCACCCGATAGGTGACCTGACACTCTCCGGAGGCGTACACTGCGTACAGGGTGGTATCCTCACCCAGTGTGATGATGCTGCCAGGCTCATATTCCGGAAGGGCTGCGGTCACGCTGGTGGACCAGCCCACAAAGCGAAGCGTCTCACCGTCAATCCGCACAGTCAGCTGGGCCGAAGGCAGAGTTACGCCCTCCCCCTTCTGAGCGGCCAGACCGTCCGGAACCGTTCCGGAGCCGCCGTTGGCGTCAAACCGGACCCAGACCCGTCCATCCTCCTGGATATAGGCGCTGTCCTGAAATTCTGGCACCGCTTCCGCCGCCTGAGCTGGCAGAGTGCTGCATCCGCACAGCAGCAGGGACAGGAACAGCGAGGTCCCCATTCGGGCTTGCTTCTTCATAAACACACACTCTCCTCAAATCTGCAACAGTAGGCATTTTTCAAAATCAAACACAACACACACCTGCCCCGTCGAATCTGGCCGAAAAGGGGCAAAGCTTGTATAAATTATACACTCATTTAAAAAATTGTCAATTTCATTTCTCAGCCGCAGATTGTGAAGTGCTTTTGCTTGTCAAGTTAGAATTCCGTTTTTGTTTCTCTCAGATTTACTCAGAATTTCCCGCTCTTATTTGGAAAAAATACCCGTTTATGGTGGTCTCTTTTCTCTCTCTTCTGAATTTTTTCCCGCACCGCATCTCCCAGCGGGACAGGCCCGGCCCAACATCTCTGTCCGCCCCCAGAGGTTGTTCTGCAGCGGCAGTTCAGGTGGCCGGACCCATCTATTCCGCCGGTTCGGCCCGCTTCCGCTGTTCGATCATCTTGTGAAGATATGTCAGCGCGTCGGACAGACCCCCGATCTGATCAATCAGCCCCAGCTCCACCGCCTCCTCGCCGTAGATAACGCTGCCCACGTCGGCGGCCAGCTCCCCGGTCTGGAGCATCAGCTTTGTAAAGTCCTCCCGCTTTATCCCACTGTTGGCTGTTACAAATTGGGTGATCCGCTCCTGGATGCGCTCGAAGTAATAGAAGGTCTGTGGCACCCCGATGACCAGGCCGTTGAGGCGCACCGGGTGGATGGTCATGGCCGCCGAGGGGGCGATGAAGGACCGTTTGGCGGACACCGCCAGAGGCACCCCGATGGAGTGCCCGCCCCCCAGCACCAGGGAGACGGTGGGCTTGGACATGCTGGCAATGAGCTCCGCAATGCCCAGCCCCGCCTCAATGTCGCCCCCCACCGTGTTCAGCAGCACCAGCAGGCCGTCAATCTCGTCGCTCTCCTCCACCAGGGCCAGCAGGGGCATAACATGCTCATACTTGGTGCTCTTGCTGGTGGGGGGAAGCACCTGGTGCCCCTCGATCTGTCCCACGATGGTGAGCACATGGATGGTCCCCCGCTTGGACTGGATGAGGGACGAGCCGAACTCCAAGATGGACTGGTTCTCAGTATTTTCCCCTCTTGGCTCCAGAGTGTGCTGTTCTTCCATGCTATGCGCCTCCTTCTGTTCCGATACGCTTTAGCATGGCCCGGAGGGACGGCTTCTATCCCTCTTTTGGTGCGGACAGCGCCGCTCTACTTTTGGTAGGTTGCCATTTTTCAGGCGATACGCTATGATAGCAGGGAATGAAAGGAGCGATTTCCTTGGACAACATCCAGTTCGGCCGCTTTGTGGCCCAGCTCCGCAAGGAACAGAATCTCACCCAAAAGGAGCTGGCGGAGCGGCTCCACGTCACTGACAAGGCGGTCAGCAAGTGGGAGACTGGAAAGGGGTTTCCGGACCTGAAGCTGCTGGACCCCCTGGCCCAGGCTTTAAACGTCTCCCTGGTGGAGCTCCTCCAGGGGGAGCGCACCCCCTCCCCCACCCTCACCAAGGAGGAGGCAGGCCAGGCGGCGGTCCAGGCCATGGAGCAGTCCCAAAAGAACACCGCCCGGCGGTACTTACGGATGTTTCAAGTCGTTCTTTGGATCGGAGCGGGCCTGTGCCTGGTTTCCCTCATCCCGCCTCTGACCTTCTTGGGAAACCTGCTCTGGCTCGATCTGTTTCGAGCCCAAGGCCTTGGAGTCATTGGAAGTTCCGACGGCCCCACAGTGATTCTAACCGCCGGCGGGCCTCTGATCCCTTACGAGGCACAAACTGTCCTGATCGTTCTGGCGCTGCTGACATGTGCCGTCATGGCCGTCCGAGTACGGCGTTTGGAGAGGAGACTGAAATGAAACTGCGCACTCTTTTATGTGCCTTTGCCCTGGTGCTCCTGACCGGGTGCGGCGTAGCTTCCGCCTCCGGCATCCCGGAGGGTCTGACCTGGACCGCCCAAACTCTCCAGTCCCAGGAGGACGGAGAGATTTTGGCCGCGGCGGAGGGGACCTCCATCCAAAACGTCCCCTTGCTGAACCTCACAGCCCAGCTGGATGGCGGAACCATCACCCTCACCGACCACGCCGCCGGGGAGACGTACACCGGCACTCTCTCCCCCGCCCAGGATGCGGCCCCCAACGCCCAGATCTACACCCTGGTGTTTCCGGACCAGCCGGAGGGCTATGGGGTGTACGGAGTGACAGAGTACTCCGACGGAAGCCGGGACGCCACCCTGTATCTGACCATCAACGCACAGACCCTGTGTCTCACCGCCCCTCTGAGCGAAACATAAGAAACGAAAAGAGATGAAAAGTGAATTCACTTTTCATCTCTTTTTGCGTTATCTCAGAACGTCCAGTAGAAAATCCAGATCAGGGGCCCCACAGCCAGGACGGCTGTCAGAGAGATCAGCGCCCAGCGCCACCCTGCCCGGGAGCGCAGCGCCATCCCGCGCCGGGCCAGGACATCTCCCACCGCGCCGCACACCAGCCCAACCAGAAACATTCCGGCCCAGATCATCCACCCCTGGATATCCCCGCCGGGACCCGCCGCTGATGGATCGTCTCCAAACCATCCTCCCAGCAGGATTCCAAGTCCAAAGGCCAGGAAGGAGGTCCAGACCGTCCACCGCAGTCCCAGCAGAGCCAGTAGCACGGCAAGCCCCGCGCACCATCCATACACCGGCACCGGAACCAGAAAGGGAACATTCACCAGCACCCCGAATACAAAGCGCCATTCCAGCATCCAATCCGGAAGCGTGCGGAACTCCCACGCCGTTATCCCCAGTATAAAGAGGAGCAGGTAGGCCCCTGCCACTGACAGGGCGCTCTGCAAGCAGGTTCTGATGGACCGGCCCAGCCCAGTTTGATCGGGTCCGCAGGCTGCAGCGGGCTCCCCGGCCAGCTCCTCCAGACCCACTTGCAGGACTTGTGCCAGCTTTCTCAAATTTTCTGTGCTGGGAGCGCTCTGTCCCGCCTCCCACTTGGCCACCGCCTGACGGCTCACCCCCACCTGCTCGGCCACCTGTTCTTGTGACAGGCCGGCCCGCCTGCGGAGGGCTTTGATGCGTTCCCCCAGTGACATGCTGCCCACCTCCCGTTCTGGATGCAGTATACCACAAACCGACGGGGCAACACAATCAACCCGGGGGCAACTATGGGTTGCATGTCCTCAGATCCAATACAGCAGCACCAAAAAGCCCAGGTTCAGGAGGGTGAACAGGATCAAATACCGCTTTCTCAGACTGGGGTACTGTCCCGCCACCTGCTTGTAGGAGATCAGGCTGGCCATGGAGGCGATCAGGGTCCCCAGGCCTCCCACGTTCACCCCCACGATGAGCTCCCGCAGATCACTGCTGTACCCGGACAGGAGCATGGCGGCGGGCACGTTGCTGATGACCTGGCTGACCAGCACCCCGATGAGCCGGTCCCGGCCGGCCATAGCCCCGCCGATCCAGGTCTGGAGCGCATCCAGCTGCTTCAAATTGCCCACAAAGATAAAAAAGAACACAAAGGTGAGAATCAGGGAGTAGTCGATGCGGACAAACAGTCCCCGGTTCCGCCACAGCAGCAGAATTCCCACCACCGCCAGCAGTGCCGGGTGGGGCAGGAAGCCCGCCACCGTGAGCACGCACAGCAGAAAGAGGACCAGATAAAAGGCGATGTTTCCCCGGCGCAGAGGAGCGGTCTCCCCCATGCGGATGGACAGCTGGCGGTGGCGGTATCCAAAGAGCACGCACACACCCAGCAGCAGAGCCGCCCCCGCGGCGTAGGGACCGGTGAGGAGCAGAAACTCCGGCAGGCTCAGTCCGGACAGGGCGAATAAGTACAGGTTCTGGGGATTGCCGATGGGGGTAAACATGCTGCCCAGATTGGCGGCAATGGTCATCAGCGTGACGGTATAGCACAGCTTCCGGCGCAGGGAGGCCATCCGCAGCATCATCACCCCCAGGGGGACGAAGGTAATGAGGGACACGTCGTTGGTGATGAACATGCTGCTGAAAAAGCAGAGAAAGATCAGGGTAGCCGCCATCCCACGCATAGTCCCCACCCGGGAGAGCACTTTGGCGGCGATGTACTGGAGGAAATTCTCCTCCCGCAGCCCCTCCACCAACAGCATCAGGCAGAAGAGCACAATGAGGGTATTGAAGTCAATATACCCCACATATGCCGGACTGGGCGGCGCAATGAGACAGGACAGCACCGCCAGCACCAGCGAGACCGTCAGCACCACATCCCGGCGGAACAGATCCAGAATTCGTTTCCCCACAGTGTTTCCTCCCTATATGGAATCTTTTTGGAATGAGAGGGCTGGATTTCGCCGCCGAAAATTCCCTCTCATTCCTTCGGGACGTGTCCCGGGCGGCGAGTTCCTTTCTCATCGATGAGAAAGGAACCAAAGAATCGCCGGGGGACGCGTCCGATGGACTACGGCTCCGCCTAGGTCCATAGGCCGCTTTCCCCCGATCCCCCTATTACGAGGGTATTCTCTTTTAAGCTCGCGATAACCCTTCCGGCGCGTGGAAATCTGTGTGACAATCTGAATTCACCCCGGCCCCACTGGGGGCCTGATCTTCCCAAAATTGGGGCTGATGCAATCTAATTTCTGCGCCTGGGTTTCCGATCCATGCTGCCCGGGTGGTCACTGCCGTAGGAGCACACAGGGTGCGCCTGTGGGGTCCCTACAAAAAAATCCGGAGAGAGTCCCCATATTTCGCAGGGGAGGCGGCCCGAAAGAACAGAGGGGCGCCTCTGACGGCCCTTACCGGGCCTCGTAAATGGCCTTCATGCCCTTAAAGGTCATATAGCAGTCCAGCTTGCCCACCGTCTCGAAGGGGGAGTGCATGGAGAGCACGGGCACCCCCGCGTCCAGGGTGTCAATGTTCCGCTCGGCCATAAACATGGCCACGGTGCCGCCGCCTCCGGCGTCCACCTTGCCCAGCTCGGCCATCTGCCAGATCACGCCGTTTTCATCCAGCACCTTCCGAACATAGGCCACCAGTTCGGCGGAGGCGTCGGAGGCCCCGGACTTGCCCCGGGAGCCGGTGTACTTGCACAGGCCCACGCCGCCGTTTACCAGGGCGCTGTTGCGCTTCTCGTACACGTCGGCGAAGTTGGGGTCGTAGGCCGCCGTCACGTCGGCGGACAGACAGAAGGATCTTTCGTAGCACACCCGCAGGGGCACGTTCTGCCCGGCGCACAGGTCCTCCATAAAGGTGTCGAAGGCGGCGGACTTCATACCGGTGACACCCTCGGAGCCGATCTCCTCCTTATCGGCCAGCATGCACACGGCGGTGCGCTCCGGAGTCCCCAGCTGCAGCAGGGCGGCAAAGCAGGCGTAGGCGCACACCCGGTCGTCGTGGCCATAGGCCCCAATGAGAGAGCGGTCAAAGCCGATGTCGCTGGCGTTGAAGGCGGGCACCGCGGACAGCTCGGCGGAAATAAAATCCTCCTCCACAATGCCGTACTTCCGGTTCAGCAGTTCCAGAACGGACAGCTTCACCCGGTCTTTGCCCTCGTCGTCCAGCAGGGGGCGGCTGCCCACCAGGATATTCAGGCTCTCGGCGGGGATGGCCTCCCCCAGGGGTTTTCTCGACTGCTCCACCCCCAGGTGGGGCAGCAGGTCGTCGATGGTAAACAGGGGGTCCCCCTCCCCGTTGCCGATGGACACCCGGACCACCTGGCCGTTTTTCAGGGCCACCACCCCGTGGAGCTCCAGGGGGATGGTCACCCACTGGTACTTGCGCAGGCCGCCGTAGTAGTGGGTCTTCAAAAAGGCCAGATCGTCCGCCTCATAGAGGGGGTTCTGCTTCAAATCCAGGCGGGGGGAGTCGATGTGGGCGGCCCCAATGTTCACGCCCTCCTCCAGGCCCTTCCGGCCCATCACCGCCAGCATGACGGACTTGCCCCGGTTCACCCGGTACACCTTGTCCCCGGCCTTCAGGTCCATGCCCCGCTTGTACTCCCGGAAGCCGGCGGCCTCCGCCAGGGCCACAGCCCGGTCCACGCACTCCCGCTCGGTCTTGCCCGCGTCCAAAAACTGCTTGTAGCCGGTGCAGTAGGCCTCCATGGCCTCCAGTTCTTCCCGGTTCACCCGGTCATAGCCGTTCTTCTTGTCATAGCACAGAGCCTCCCGCAGCTGATCGCCCCGGCTCTTTTCCTTGTCCTTCATGGTTCAGACCTCCTTGTCCGCAAATAGTTTCTCCAAAAGCGCCCGCACCCGGGCTCCAAATTCCTCCGGGCCGGCACAGTCGTTCCAAAGGGTGTAGTCGCACCCCTTTATAAAGTAATCGTCCGGCTTCTGGGCCCGCACCCGGGCCCAGGCGTAGTCCTCTGAAATGCCCTCCCGGGCCATGATGCGCCGCACCCGCACCTCCGGGGGCGCGATCACCGCGACAGTGGCGTGACAGAGCTCCTTCAGGCCACTCTCCAGCAGGGCGATGGCGTCGATGGCCGCCAGGGGTCTCCCCTCGCGCTCGCATCCGTATACCAGCTCCCGGGTTTTCGCCACCGTGGCCCTCTGGGCCACCGTGTTGAGGAGCTCCAGCTTCTCGGGATCGCCAAAGACGATGGCCCCCAGCTTCTTCCGGTCGATGGCCCCGTCCTCCCCCCGCAGGGGGCCGAACAGCTCCTCCAGTTTACTCTGTAAAGGAATATCGCTTTCCAGCAATTCATGGTACACCGCGTCGCAGTCAATGACCGCGCCGCCCAGCTTCTCCACCTCATTGAGGGCGGTGGTCTTCCCCGCCCCGGTGGGGCCGGTGATGCCGATGATTTTCGTAATGCTCACCTCACTACGCAACATGAAACCGCATCCGCATACGCTTTTGGCGCAGGGCAAGTAGGCATGCTACATTTACCAAGCACCGGACCAGGCCCAACAGCGCCGCTAGAGTGGCTATCTGAAACAGGCCGCCAAAAATCCATAGAATCTCCAGCACCAGAAGCAGCTGGGTCACCAGCCACATCCCCGGAGTTTTTCGCCAAATTCCAGCCACCAGAGCCAGCGAAGCCAGGGGAATCCCTGTACGGCTAAAGGCCGCCGCCAGAAAGAGAAGCCAGACTGCGGCGTTGATTCCGAACCCCAGTACCAGCATCCAATACCAGTCGGCGAGTTCGGCGCGCTTCATATCTGGTTGATGGGATTCCGGTACGGACGAAGACTCCGCTCCCACCAGTCGGTCTAGACTTACCCCGTACAGTTTAGCCAGAGCCTTCAAGCTCTCCACCCCTGGCCCCGCCTGGCCGTTCTCCCATTTGGAAATCGTCTGGCGGGCTACGAACAGGGTCTGGGCCACCTGCTCCTGGGAGAGGCCCTTTTCTCTGCGCAGGAGCCGCAAATTTTCACCCAAGGTCATCTTGCTCACCTCATCTCCATGGTAAGGGAAGCCACGTATCTTGTAAAGCACTTCCCGTGCAACGTGAGGTTGCGCCCCTTGGAGCTCAGGCGTTTGCGGGAATCTTACTTTTTGTTCAGCCAGGCCAGGCCCTCGGCCTCGGTCTCCCAGAAGCTCACCTGGTTGCTCCGATTGCAGGTGAAGATGATGTCCCGCATGGAGGACTGGTAGCAGTCGTACAGGTCGCCCACGATGGCCAGACGCATCTTCTCGTCCACAAAAGCCTTGAGCACCTGGGTCACCACGCCGGTGGACAGGTCGAACATCTCGGGCACAAAGGCACTGCGCTCCAGGAGCATGTTGTTCCGACCCGTCTGGAAGCGGACGGAGTGAATCACGTCCAGGGCGTCCTTGCTGTCGGCGATGGGGCGGGCAGGCCGGACAATGGCCACGTTTTCCTTGATCTCAATGTTTACCATAGTATTCTACACTCATTTCTTTTGGATTTGAAGTTGGTTGTTTTGAAATTGCGAGGGGCGGGTTCCGCAGCGGCGGCGGGATACGACGGGCGGTCCAGTGTGCCGCCCCTACAAAGGGGAGCAATACCTGATTCCGTATCCGGCACGGGCGACCGCAAGGGTCGCCCCTACATCCACGTGTCTGAACCCTGGCGGGCGGGTGAGGACACCCGCCCCTACGGCTTGTAGAGAAGCCGTCCTTCCTTTCGTAGGGGGCCGGACACTGGCCGGCCCGCAGATGTACGCGGCGCGTCCAGGAGGCCGCGCCCTACAGCCCAGCACCAGCTATCACCTGCTCAGCAAAGCCAGGCGCAGGTATAAAATCGCAGTCGCTATAATTTTTGCAAACCCAGGGCCCAGTGGCCCGGCGGGAATTTAGACCGCCACTCAGATTTTGCGCGCCGGAAATACTTCTCCATCTTTCAGGTACGCGTCCCCCGTAAATGGGGTCCGGGGGTAAGCCGTCATTGGCGAACGAAGTTCGCCTCTGCGGCGTCCCCCGGCGATCCTTTGGGTACTTTCCCATCGCTGGGAAAGTACCTCGCCCCGCAGGGCGAAACCCTGCAAAACGGCGCGCCGAGGTCGCCGCGCCCTACACACAAAAAAGGCCGCACTCAAACACGCACGATATGAAACCCCGCCGCCTTATTGAGCCGGTTGGCGATGGCCAGCCCCAGCCCGGAGGGGTCCGGGCACTGGGCCCAGATGGCCTTCACCGGGGTGTGGTCGAAGGCCCGGAGGGCGTCGAAGATGTGCCGGGCCTGCTCCCCCTTGTCGGCGGCGGGCCCCAGCTTCTCCACATAGTGTGCCCCAAAGAGGGGCGCAAACTCGTCAAAGCAGATGATCCCGTCCTCCGGTTGGGCGTGGGCCTGGATGTACGCGGCGCTCTGGGCCGGCTCCCCGGCTACCACCGTCACCGGGGCCTTGGGGGCGTAGTGGCGGTACTTCATGCCGGGGGCCTTGGGCTTCTCCCACGCCCCCATGAGCCGGGTCACCGCCGGGTCCACCTCCACCGTCCCCAGGACGGCCTGAAGCTGCTCCAGGGTGATTCCCCCCGGCCGCAGGAGCCGGGGCGGCGTACAGGTCAGGTCGATGATGGTGGACTCCACCCCCACGGTGCAGGGGCCGCCGTCCACGATGGCGTCGATCTTCCCGTCCATGTCCTCCCACATGTGGGCGGCGGTGGTGGGGCTGGGCCGTCCGGAGGTGTTCCCGGAGGGGGCCGCCACCGGCACGTCCGCCGCCTCTAAAATGGCATGGCATACCGGATGGGAGGGGCATCGCATACCCACCGTGTCCAGCCCCGCCGTCACCACGTCGGGGACGATGGGCTTCCGCCGCAAAATCATGGTGAGGGGTCCCGGCCAGCAGGCCTCCGCCAAAGCGTAGGCGCTGTCCGGAATTTCCTGGCAGTACCGCTCCAGGTGGTCCGCCGAGGGGATGTGCAGAATCAGCGGGTTGTCCTGGGGGCGGCCCTTGGCCTCAAAGATACGCTCCACCGCGTCCGGGTTCAAACCGTTGGCCCCCAGGCCGTACACCGTCTCGGTGGGGATGCCCACCAGACCGCCCTCCCGGAGGATTTGGGCCGCCTGGTCCGCCTCTCCTGCGGTCAGGTCCCGGGTCTCCAGTCTGGGCCGCTCTTCCCGGCGGACAGAGAACACGATGTGTGGCATGTCCATCCCGTAGTAGTGCTTCACAAAGGAGCCCCGCTCTTTCATCCCATTGCGCCGTGCCACCTTTTGGGAGGCCAGGTTGTTGTCCCGGATGATGGAGTACACCTCCCCGAAGCCCAGGCGGTCCATGGCATAGTCCCGGCAGGCCCGGGCCGCCTCGGCGGCGTAGCCCCTGTGCCAGACAGCCTTTTCCAGCAGGTAGACCACCTCGGGCACCCGCGTTCCGTCCCCCAGCTTCTGCCAGGTGAGGCCGCACTGGCCCACCATCTCCCCGGAGCATTTCTCCACCACCGCCCACAGCCCAAAGCCGTCGGTCCGGTAGCGCTCCTGCTGGCGGCGGAGCCAGTCCCAGGCCTCCTGGTCCGAGAAGGCGTGCTCATAGGCGTACATGACCTCCCCGTCCTGGAGCATCCGGCACAGGGCGGGAAAATCCCCCTCGGTCATCTCCCGCAGCACCAGGCGGTCGGTCTCCAAGATGTTCTCAGCCATCTCCCAGCACCACCTTTATCAGCTCCGCCGGGGTCTCGGCCAGATAGTCGGCTCCCTCGGCCTCCAGCTCCTGCCGGGAGCGGAAGCCCCACAGCACGCCGCAGCTGGTGAGATTCCCGTTTTTGGCCGTGCGGATGTCCACGTTGCTGTCCCCCACAAAGAGGGTCTGCTCCGGTTTGGCCCCCATCCGCTCCATCAGCTTATAGAGGAGGGTGGGGTCCGGCTTGGTGGGGACGCCGGAGAGGGCCCCCTGCACCAGGGGAAACACCCCGGGGTAGTAGTGTTCCACCACCGGCCCGGCCATCTCGTCGGCCTTGTTGGACAGCACCGCGATGGACACCCCCGCCTCCTTCAGCCGCAGGGCGGCCTCCTTCATGCCGGGGTATGGGGCGGTCTTGTCCTCCTTGTGGAGGTCGTACCAGGCCATGAACTCCCCAAACGCCTGGTCCAAGGTGGGCTGGTCTGTCCCCGCCGGGGCAAACCGCTCCACCAGCTTGGGGATGCCGTTGCCCACCATGTGCTTATACTCCTCCACGGAGTGGGTGGGCCAGCCGTGAAGGGCACACACGTGGTTCCCCGTGTCCGCCAAGTCGTCGATAGTGTTCAGCAAGGTGCCGTCCAGATCAAAAATCACGTAGGAATACATGGGAGAAAACCTCACTCGTAAATGCCGATCTCCATGCCGCCGATCTCGATGGCGGTCTCCTTAGAAAAGCCCGAGCGCTGGAGGTAGCTCTTCACCGCGATCTGGGCGTACTTGGGGTTGATGCGCTCGTCCTCCAGGTCCAGGTCAATGCGCCCGGCGGTGCCGCCACACACGGCCCCGTGCTCGTCCAGCACCTCGTTGAGCTCGCCCACGATGTCGGCCAGTTCCTTGCCCTGGGGCAGTTCTGTATAGTGAATGTAAAGGTCCATAATTTCGCTCCAATCCTTTCAATTGACAATTGACAATGGACAATTGACAGTTTTTCTGTGTCGATAGTCTGACGATTGCTTATAAACTGGTCCAAATCAGACCGGAACAATGCAGACTTACTGGGTTTGTTCCGACTTGAGCCGCTCCGCCTGGTCGGCGGTGACCAGGGCGTCGATGACCTCGTCCAGGCCGCCGTCCATGATACTCTCAATTTTGTACAGCGTCAAGCCGATGCGGTGGTCCGTCACCCGGCCCTGGGGGAAGTTGTAGGTGCGGATGCGCTCGTTGCGCATTCCGGTGCCCACCTGGCTGCGCCGCTCGGCGGTGAACTCCCCGGCGATCTTCTCCTGCTCCGCTTCGTACAGCCGTGAGGCCAGGATGCGCATGGCCTTGTCCCGGTTCTGGAACTGGCTGCGTTCCTGCTGACACTCCACCACCATGCCGGTGGGCTTGTGGATGAGGCGCACCGCCGAGGAGGTCTTGTTCACGTGCTGGCCTCCCGCCCCAGAGGAGCGAAACACCTGCATCTCCACGTCCGCCGGGTTGAGCTGCACGTCCACCTCCTCCATCTCGGGCAGCACCGCCACGGTGGCGGTGGAGGTATGGACCCGGCCGCCGGATTCGGTCTCGGGCACCCGCTGGACCCGGTGGACCCCGCTCTCAAACTTCAAGCGGGAGTACACGCCGTCTCCCTCGATGGTAAAGGAGATCTCCTTCATGCCGCCCAGCTCCGTCTCGTTGACGCTGTTGATCTCAGTCTTCCACCGGCGGGCCTCGGCGTACATGGAGTACATGCGGTATAGGGAGTGGGCGAACAGGGCGGCCTCCTCGCCCCCCACCCCGGCCCTGATCTCCATGATGACGTTTTTCCCGTCGTTGGGGTCCTTGGGGAGAAGCAAAATTTGCAGCTCCTGTTCCAGCCGCTCCAGGTCGGCCTTGGCCTGGTGGAACTCCTCCTGGGCCAGCTCCTTCATCTCCGGGTCGGAGAGAAGAGCCTCGGACTCCTCCTTCTGCTCCTGGGCCCGCAGGTACTGCCGGTAGGTCTCCACCACCGGGGCGAGCTCGTTCTGCTCCTTGTTCAGCTTGGCCACCTGGGCGGGGTCGTCATAGGTCTCCGGAGCGGCCAGGCGGGCCTCGATTTGACTGTATTTGGCCTCAATGGCGGCCAGCTTGTCCAGCATAGGCTTGTTCCTTTCCTTTGATTCTTTGCGGGGGATTTCGCCGCCTGCGGGCGGAGGCGCGGGGTTTCGCCCTGCGGGGCGAGTTTCTTTCTGGATGCCCAGAAAGAAACCAAAGAGGCACCAGGGCGCGGCTCAGGATGAGCGCTTCGCGCTCATATTCGCCGCCCCTGGACCCCATTTACGGGGGTTACCCCTTGGGATGGGCAAAAATTTCCGGCGCGCAAAATTTGAGTGGCTTTTCGCAATTCCTTCCGGGCCACTTCGTCGTCGCGGATTCCGTATCCCTCGCTTCGCCCGATTTGGCAAAGCTCGCTCACTCCATCGCTCCTCCTCTCCAACGCAAACCCGCTTCGCTGGGCTTTGCGTTGGGGGCCGCCTTCGGCGGCCTATTGGGGTGGAAAATTTCAAATGGTTCGGTTCTGCAACTGCGCCTAGCTTTGACGAGCCAACGCTTCTGGTCCGTTTTCCGCTGTAGGGGCGGCTATCAGCCGCCCGAAAGCCTTCTCCCTTCTAGGGAGAAGGTGCCGAGCATATGCGAGGCGGATGAGAGTAGGGGCCGGAATGGCAAAAGCCCTTCAGCGGGCCGGCCAGTGTCCGGCCCCTACGAAAGGAGAGAAACGCTTCTACATCCGCCGTAGGGGCGGGTGTTCTCACCCGCCCGCTCTGGAGGGGACTCCTTTTGTAGGACACGGCCTTCCGGATGCGCCGTTCCGCCTACCCGCAAAACGGCGTAGGGGCGGCACACTGGGCCGCCCGCCGTCCGCAGCGGCGAAATCCCCAACGGAAAGAGAACGTCACCCCTTCTCCAGCACGCCTCCGTGGTAGCAAATATACCGGACACAGGGGATGCCCCGAAGCCGCTCCAGGGAGCGCTCCGCCTGCTCCAAATCCAGGCAGAACTGGGGATTGGCCAGCTCCAGCCGTCCCCCCTCCGCCACGGCGGCGTCCCCGGTGATCAGCGCTTGCTCCTCCTCCAGATAGAGGGAGATGTGCCCCGGGGTGTGTCCCGGTGTGGCCAGGACCCGGCACCCGCCGGCCCATGGGAACCAGTCCCCCTCCTCCACCTCCAGGTCCACCTTCACCGGCCGGACCGCCCGAAGCTGCTGGCAGAACTGGAGTCCAAAGGCCTTCTGTTCCTCCGGGAGGTGCTCCTGGAGTTGTTCCGCCTGCGCCAGGCGCAGGTTCTTCTTCTCTCCGGTGAGATAGGGCCGCTCGGTCCGGGAGGCGACCACCCGAATCTGGGGATATTTTTGGACCAGCTCAAAGGCCGCCCCCATGTGGTCGTCGTCCTGGTGGGTCAGCAGCAGCTTGGTCAGCTGCTCCGGCCGGATGCCAGCCTCAGCCAGCGCCCCCTCCAGAACAGGGGAGCATCCGGGATAGCCGCAGTCCACCAGGACCACGTCCTCCGGACCAAACAGCACCACCAGGTACAGGCGGTGCTTCATCCCGCCGTAACACTCTGTTATGGGCAGTATATGATAGCGTTCCATCGTTTTCTCCTGTTCGCTTTAACCTGGTCCTGTTCTCCTATCGGTCCAGGAAGAAGGACTTGACCAGGGCCAGCGGCTCCCGGATGTACATTTGAATCCTGGACGGGATGTGTGAGGTGGGGGCGGCCAGGGTGGAGACCTCCCCATATCCAAACCGCTCCGCCAGCATCCGGGCCCGGGTGAGGTGGAAGCCGTTGGAAACCACCAGCACGTCGGTCTCCCCCACGTCGATCCCCTCATCCGCTAACAGCTCTTTGCTGTAAAGGAAATTCTCTTTCGTGTTGTGGGACTGGTCCTCCAGGAGAATCTGGTCCTCCGGCACGCCGCCGTCCATCAGATAGTCGGCCATACACCGGGCCTCGGAGACCGGTTCGTTGCTCCCCTGGCCCCCGGAGGTGACGATGGTGATGTCCTGGTGTTCCACCCAGTAGTCCAGTGCGGTATCCAGCCGGTCCTGGAGCAGAATGGAGGGATGTCCCTCCGGCATCACCCGGCAGCCCAAAATGACCATCACCTGAGGGTCGTCCTGGATGTGGTCGTAGGAGCCGTACATCACCGCGCCGAACAGCCCGGCAAACGCCAAAATTCCGGCCAGCACCAGGGCGGCCAGGGCCTTCCACCAGGTGATGCGGCGCTTGCCCCGATAGGCATAGGGACGTTTTCTCTGTAATTTCATCGGCTCATCCCTCCGCGGCCTGGGGCCTTGTTCAGCCCCGGGCCTCCTCCAGCTGGGCGGACAGGGTCTCCCAGGTGCCGTACAGCTTCAAAATTTCCTCCTCCAGGGCCTCCCGCTGTTCATACAGCTCCTGGAGTTTTAAATAGTCGGCGGCGGCCTCCTGGATCTGCTGCTCCAGGTCGTACATCTGCTCCTCCGCCTTGGCCACCGCCCGCTCGGCGGCGGTCACCTCTTTCTCCAGGTTCTTGGTGCCGCCGGGGCGCTTGGGCTTCTCCTTCTTCTCCTTGGGCTCCGGGGCCTTCTCCATAGAAACCTGCACGTCGGAGGCGGACTTGCCCGCCGCCCCCCGGGCCCGGGCCGCCTGGTACTCCTGATAATTTCCCCGGAAATCGGTGATGTGCCCGTCCTCCAGCATCCAGATGCGGCTGGCAAAGCGGTCGATAAAATAGCGGTCATGGGAGACAAAGAGCAGATTGCCCTCGTACTCCTCCACGGCCTCCTCAATCCACTCCCGGCTCTGGATGTCCAGGTGGTTGGTGGGCTCGTCCAAGATCAGGAGGTTGATCTTCTCGTCCATGAGCATGCACAGCCGCAGGCGGCTCTGCTCTCCGCCGGACAGGGCGGACACGGGCTTGAACACGTCCTCCCCCCGGAACTTGAAGGCCGCCAGCCGGTTCCGGGCGGTCTGGGCGGTGCAGTCCTGCTCGTAAATGAGGGTGTCCACCAGGTTCCGCTCCGGGTGGTCAAAGTGGACGTGCTGGGGCAGGTAGCCCACCTTTACCGTCGGCCCCATGCGGACCTTTCCGGCGTCCGGCTCCTCCTCCCCCAGGAGAATTTTCAGCAGGGTGGTCTTGCCGCTGCCGTTGTCCCCCAGCAGGGCAATGCGCTCGCCGCCCACCACTTCCAGACCCAGGTTGGAGAACAGCGTCCGGTCTCCAAAGGACTTGGTCAGCCCCTTGATGGTGAGCACCTCGTCCCCCCGGAACTCCCGCTCCCCGAAGCGGACCTCCATCTTCCGCTCCTTGGTGGGGCGGTCGGTGGTGCGCATGCGCTCGATGCGCTTCTCCATGGACTTGACCCGCTTGAAGGTCTTGTCCATGCCGGAGTAGGCCCAGACGCGCATCTGCTCGGCGGCCTTCTCCAGCTGTTCGATCTTGGCCTGCTCCTTCTCGTACTGGCGGAGCTTCTCCTCATACCGGCGCTCCTTCTCCACCACGTAGAAGCTGTAATTGCCGGAGTAGAACTCCGCCTTTCCGCCCTGGATCTCCACGATGCGGTTTACCACCTTATCCAGGAAGTACCGGTCGTGGGAGACGGTGAGCACCGTCCCCTTGAACTTGTCCAGGTACTCCTCCAGCCACTCGGTGGCCCGCAGGTCCAGGTGGTTGGTGGGCTCGTCCAGCAGGAGGATGTCCGTATCCTCCAGAATGAGCCGGGCCAGGTTCACCCGGGTCTTCTCCCCGCCGGAGAGCTTGTCGAAGAGCTGCTCCCTCATGCTCTGGGGGATGGTCAGGCCGTTGCACACCTTGTTGGTCTTGGTGTCCGTCTCATAGCCCCCGGCGGCCTCAAAGGCGGCGGTGAGCTTGTCGTACCGGGCCAGGAGGGCGGGGTCGGTCCCCTCCCCCATCTGCTCCGCCAGGGCGGCCATCTCCCGCTCCATCTCCCGCAGGGGCTCAAAGGCGGTGGCCAGCACGTCCTCCACGGTGTACCCCGCCGGGTAGACGGGGATCTGGGAGATGAGGCCCATGCGCTTGCCCGGCGCAATGACCACATCCCCCTCGTCATAGTCCATGACCCCCGTGAGAATGCGGAGCAGGGTGGTCTTGCCGCAGCCGTTGGGGCCCAGCAGACCCACCCGCTCCCCAGTGTCCACCTGGAAGGTAAGTCCGTCTAAAATTTTATGTCCAACCTCAAACTCCTTCACCAGGTTGGAAACTGAAATGTCGATCATAGTGTCCTCGTCTGATTCAGTCTTGTCTTTCCGTTCAGCCGCTCATCGCAAGGGTCCACATTGATAAGCCTTCCCCCCGGTGGGGGGAAGGTGCCCCCGAAGGGGCGGATGAGGGGGCGGCGGCTTCTCGAACGGCCTCACCCTCATTCGTCACGGCCTTCGGCCGTGCCACCTTCCCCCTGAAAGGGGGAAGGCATTGATTTACCCTTCAGGTGTCAGCTCCACCAGCCGGGCCACCAGCTCCTCCATCTTCATGCCCCGGGAGGCCTTGACCAGGATGGTGCTGTCCGGCTTGACGATCTCAGGCAGGACGGCCTTGGCCTCCGCCTTGTCTCTGCAGTAGTAGACCTGGGGCACGCCGGTGGCTTTGGCCCCCTCTGCGATGTGCTTGGCCTCGTCCCCCACCGCCACCAGGCAGTGGATGTTCTGCTTGCCAAGGCACTCCCCCACCTCGGTGTGGAGGGCGGGCGAGTAGGGCCCCAGCTCGAACATATCCCCCAACACAGCGGCCTTATAGCTGCTGTGGCTGTCGGAGAGCACCCGGATGGCCGCCCGCATGGACTGGGGGTTGGCGTTATAGGTGTCGTCCAGAATGGTGATGTTCTCCCCCCGCTGCACCAGGTTCATGCGCATGCGGGTGGGTACAAAGCGGGAGATTCCCTTCTCGATCTCGCAGGCGGTGAGGCCGAAGTGCTCCCCCACCGCCGCGGCGATAAGGGTGGGGTAGATCATGTGCTCCCCCAGAGCGGGGATCTTCACCTCCCGGTCCATGGCCGGGGTGGTGAGGTGGCAGTGGATGTGGCTCACCCCGTCCCCGCCGGTGACCTGGGCCCGGTACTCCGCCCCCTCGCACTTGCCGCAGAAGACGGTCTTTACCGGGGTGTTCCCCCGGAGAGTGACCAGCATCTCGTCGTCGGCGTTGAGAACGAGCAGGCCGTTCTCCTTCCGGATGTGGGGCAGCAGCTCGCACTTGGCCTTAAAAATGTTCTCCCGGCTGCCCAGCTTTTCAATGTGGGCGTCGCCGATGTTGGTAATGACCCCCACCTCGGGCCGGACGATGTCCCCCAGGTAGTCGATCTCCCCGAACTTGTCCATCCCCATCTCCAGCACCCCCATCTGGTAGGTGCGGTCCAGGCGGAGCAGGGTCAGGGGCAGGCCGATGTTGTTGTTGAAGTTGCCCTCGGTCTTCAGGACCTTGTACTTCACCCCCAGCACGGCGGCGATCATATCCTTGGCGGTGGTCTTGCCCACGCTGCCCGTCACCCCCACAAAGGGGATGGGGAAGCGGTCCTTGTACCAGGCGGCCAGGTCCCGAAGGGCCCGCTGGGTGTCCTTTACCTTAATATAGAAGCGGTCCTCCCGATAGCTCTCCCGCTCCCGCTGGGTGAGGCAGCCCGCCGCGCCTCCCTCCAGGGCGGAGTTGATGTAGGCGTGGCCGTCAAAGCGCTCCCCCACCAGGGGGATGAACAGGGAGCCCGGGTGGATATTCCGGCTGTCGGTGTCCACATGGGAGACCGTCTGCTCCAGTCCGGCCGCCGGACCGATGAGGGTCCCCCCCACCGCCTCCAGCAGCTCCCGCAGAGTAATGGCTTCCATGGGCCGTTACGCTCCTTCCTTCCGCACCCGGAGGGAGACCTCCACGATGGTCTCGCACAGCGCGGCGTAGTCGATGCCCACCGCCGCCGCCTCCTGGGGCACCAGGCTGGTGGGGGTCATGCCGGGCAGGGTGTTGATCTCCAAAAAGTAGGGGGTGCCGTCCTGGGTGACGATGAAGTCCGCCCGGGCGTACACCGACAGCCCGATGGCCTGGAAGACCGCCTGGGCCGCCTGGCCCACCTTCTCCTCCCACTCCGGGGGGATCTCCGAGGGGCACACCTCCTTGGCGGCGCCGGGCTGGTACTTGTTCTCGTAGTCGTAGAAGTCCGCCTGGGGGATGATCTCAATGGAGGGCAGGGCCTTGCCGTCCAGCACGGCCACCTGGATCTCCCGTCCCTTGATGTACTGCTCCAGGACGGTGCGGCCGCCCAGGGCCATGCTCTCCTCCAGGCCGCGGCGCAGGGCCGCCCGGTCGTGGGCGATGGTCACCCCGATGGAGGAGCCGCTGGCGATGGGCTTGACCACCGAGGGCAGAGGAGTCTGCTCCACCAGCTCCTCCAGGTTGTCCGCCGTGACGGTGACCGTCTCCCACCGTGGGGTGGTCACCAGGCCGGACACCAGGCGCTTGGTCATATCCTTATCCATGGCGATGGCGGAGGCCATGCAGCCCGCCCCGGTGTAGGGCACGCCCAGCAGGTCCAGGGCGGCCTGGATGCGGCCGTCCTCCCCGCAGGAGCCGTGGAGGGCCAGGAACACCACGTCGGCTCCGGCGCACAGCTCCAGCACCCCGGGGCCGATGGCGGAGGGGCTCTGGTCCTTCCGGCTCCGGCGCACCTCGTTCAGGTCGGGAGCCTGGAGGCTCACCTTTTTAAACTCCTGGGGAACGGGGGCCTCGTAGGGGTCCACGGCGGGGTCGCGCCCCTCCATGCCAAAAAACAGATCCACCAGGGCCGTCTGGTGCCCCTTGGACCGCAGGGCCTCGCACACCATGGCGCCGGAGGACAGGGAGACGTTCCGCTCCGGGCTCAGGCCGCCGGCCAGTACGACAATTTTCATGGTATCAACCACCTTATACCTGATTTGGTTCTTGGGAAATTTGGAATTCCTTCTTCTCACAGTCTACACGCTGACCATGTATTTTATCACATTCCTTTGAAATACTCAAGACAACAGGCGCATTTTGGACCGCCTGCTTTTGGAAGAAGAGCGGGCGTCCTGCCCCCGGGCGCGCCCCTCCAAACGCAGAAACTACCAGCGGAGCAGAAGTCCGCCCCGCTGGTAGTTGTCCAAAGCAATTTACTTGGTGCCGAAGATCCGGTCGCCGGCGTCCCCCAGACCGGGGACGATGTAGCCGTGGTCGTTGAGTTTCTCGTCCACGCCGGCCACGTAGATGTCCACGTCGGGGTGGGCCTCCCGCACGGCCTTGATGCCCTCAGGGGCGGCCAGGATGTTCATGAGCTTGATGTGCTTGCAGCCGTAGTTCTTCATAAAGTGGATGGCCGCCACGGCGGAGCCGCCGGTGGCCAGCATGGGGTCCAGGACGATCACGTCCCGCTCGGCGATGTCGTTGGGCATCTTGCAGTAGTACTCTACGGGAGCCAGGGTCTCCGGGTCCCGGTATAGTCCGATGTGGCCCACCTTGGCCGAGGGGATCAGGGTCAGGATGCCCTCCACCATGCCCAGGCCGGCCCGCAGGATGGGGACGATGGCCAGCTTCTTGCCGGCCAGCACCCGGAAAGTCCCGGTGGCCACGGGGGTCTTGATCTCCACCTCTTCCGTGGGCAGGTCCCGGGTGGCCTCATAGCACTCCAGGGTGGCGATCTCGGAGACGATCTCCCGGAACTCCTTCACGCCGGTGCGCTCGTCCCGGAGGATGCTCAGCTTGTGCTGCAGCAGCGGATGGTCTAACACATGTACTTTGCTGTCATTTTCATACATTGCAATCAAGCCCCTTCTTTGGTTCATTTTCTTGGGTCAGCGGCCCTGCCGCTCCCGTTCCAGCCGTTCCCGCTCCGCCTGAGACAGGCGGTGGTACACCGGGACCAGGTCCTGTCCTTTGACCAGCTTTCCGGCCTGGGCCAGCTCCACCGCCGCCCGGGCCACCCCCCACGCGCTCTGCATGCGCAGGGGCTCGGGGGCCAGCTCCAGCTGAAGCCCGGCCTCTCGAAGGGTATTATAACACAGCTTGGCCCCGTCTCCAACGACAATTTTCCGTTTTTGGATTTTTTTCAGCTCCTCCCCCAGCTCCTCCAGGGAGATGGCCCGGTCGGGGGTCAACCGCTCCAGCTTCTCCCCGTCGGTGTGGAAGAGGGCGTTATACACCTGCTTACGCCGGGCGTCCATGGCGCATACAATGACCGCGTCCTGATAAAAGGCCAGGGGCCAGGCCATAGATTCCAGGGTGGAGCAGGCCGCGCAGTCCTTGTCCGCTCCCCAAGATAACCCCTTGGCGGTGGCCACCCCGATGCGCAGTCCGGTGAAGGACCCCGGGCCCGCCGCCACCGCGATCACGTCCACCTCCTCCAGGGAGGTCCCGCAGTTTTTCAGCAGGTCCCGGGCCATGGGCAGCAGGGTGCGGCTGTGGGTGAGGCCGCTGTTCTGAAAGTTCTGGGCGATGAGTCCATCCTCCCCCCACAGGGCCGCCGAGCAGGCGGTGGCGGAGGATTCTAAGGCTAAAATTTTCATGGTTATATTCCTTCTTTGTCTTTTTCAAGGGGGAGTTTTGCCGTTTGCTTTTTATAAACCTTCCCCCTGGGGGCCGACTCCCCTTGTCAAGGGGAGATGTCGCGAAGCGACAGAGGGGATAGGGACAGGTGGCCCGAAGGGCCGGATGAGGGGGCGATAATGAAAATAATGAAATAGGGGACGTTGAATACAGGGGATTTCGCCGCCTGCGGGCGGCGAGTGACTTTGCCCGCGGCGGCAAAGTCACCAAAACGCCGCCGGGGACGGCTCCGGATGAGCACTTCGTGCTCATAGTCGCCTTTCCCCGGACCCCTGTTTACGGGAGTTACCCCTTAAAGTGGGCACAACCCTTCCGGCGCGCAAGACCAGGAGTGCTTGGGTGCCATTCCGTCCGGCCCCACTGGGGGCCTGCGCTGGAAGAAAATTGGGATTAGCGCGGTCCCATTTCTGCGCCTGAGTTTGCCGAACCAACGTTTCCGGGGCCGGTTTCCGCCGTAGGGGCGACCCTTGCGGTCGCCCGCGGGCCGGTCTGGGACCGGCCCCTGCCAGGAGAACGGGACCGTCCCTGCATCCGCATAGGGGCGGGTGTCCCCATCCGCCCGTGGGTAGCCACCCTTCTGTAGGGGCGGCTATCAGCCGCCCGCCGCAACGAATTTCCGCCTCAAAGGCAAAACCCACTCCCGCACAAAATTTCTTTACGAACTCTCTTTTTAAAGAAAGTCTGGAACATTGCGGATGGAGATAATCCTCTGATCATCGCTCTCCCCCCGCCGGATGTCCACCCAGATGGGCTCCTCCTCAAAGGCACCCTCGGCGTGTTCGCTCCACTCCACAGCGCACACGCCGCCCCGAGCCAGGTAGTCCTCCCAGCCGATGTCAAAGAGCTCCTCCGGGGAGTTCATGCGGTACAGGTCGAAGTGGAACAGGGGCAGCCTCCCCCCCTCGTACTCGTTGACAATGGTAAAGGTAGGGCTGGTCACCCGGTCGGCAACCCCCAGGCCCCGGGCCAGTCCCCGGGTAAAGGCGGTCTTGCCCGCCCCCAGGTCGCCGGTGTAGGCGATCACGTCCCCCGGCCGCAGCCGGGCGGCCAGGCGCTCCCCCAGGGCCTCGGTCTCCTGGGCGCTGTTGGAAATATACTCCATGGGATCTCCCCCGCGTTCACAAAATGTTTTCAGAATCTTTTTGATTATAACACAGATACCCTTCCCCTTTCCACAAAAAAGTGATAAAATATAGGGCCGTATTCCATTTGACCGGAGGTGAACCCGTGAACACCCTGTTCTCCCCCCTTCAGGAGTTCTGGAAAAAAGGGGACAAGCTCCTTCTGCTCCTGTGCCTGCTGGCCAGCGCCTATGGCGTGGCGCTGATTTTCTCGGCTACCCGGTACAACGGGAACAACCGGGCTGTAATCACCCAATGCGTGGCCATTCTTCTGGGGGCCGTCATCTATATCCTGTGCACCTTCATCGACTTTCAGCTGTTCGTGGAGAAAAACTGGAAGCTGGTGTTTGGGGTCAGCGTCCTGTTTATCCTCCTGCTGCTCACCCCGCTGGGCACCGACCATGACGCAGGCAATCTGAACTGGCTGGATATTCCCGGCTTTCCCATGGAGATACAGCCCAACGAGATTGATAAGCTCCCGTTCATTCTCCTGCTCGCTCTTCTGATCACAAAAATCCAAAGCCAGGGCCGGGACATCGGCTCGGTCCTCTCGGTCCTCCAAATCGGCGCCTACGCCGCCTTCATGCTGGGGCTCATCGCCGCCGTGTGCGGCGACATGGGCATGTGCGTGGTGTACACCTTTATTTTTGCCACCATGGCATGGAGTGCGGGGGTGAAGCTGCGCTGGTTCGTGCTGGCAATCGGCGCTGTCGTCATTGGCTTCGCGGTGCTCTGGATTTTCGTGCTGCCCAATACTGCGGCCTGGAACAGTGTATACTTCATCAAGCGCATCCGGGTGATCTTTGACCACAGCTTTGAGCCCCTGGGGGTGGGCCTCCAGCAAACCCGCTCTGTCCTGGCCATCGGCTCCGGGCAGATCTTCGGAAAAGGCTACCTGCAGGGCAGCATGACCCACTCCACCACCGGCGCCCTGCCCGCCCGGCACACCGACTTTATCTTCGCCGTGTGCGGCGAGGAGCTGGGCATGGTGGGCTGCCTTCTCCTCCTGCTGCTGCTCTCCCTCATCATCCTCCGGTGCATCTGGGTGGCCCGGAACGCCAGCTCCCCCTTTCACGCCTATGTGTCCATGGGGATGGCGGGCATGCTGCTCATTCAGGTGGCGGCCAACGTGGGGATGTGCCTGTTCGTCTTCCCCGTAATGGGCCTCACCCTCCCCTTCTTCAGCTACGGCGGCTCCTCCATTATCACCCTGTACGCCGCCATGGGCATCGTCTCCAGCATCAAGGCCCGAAACCTGCCCAGCTGGCTGCGGGACCGCTCAGGTCAGTGAGGCGAAAAATTTTCAAAATTTTTTCGGAACCAAGAAGGAAATTCCCTTGTTTTTTCGTATATTGTAATAGAAGGGTTTTTGCCCGTGGGAAAGGAGGTTCTGCCTATGACGCCCCGGGAACACCGGGAGCAGGTGGAGGCGTCCCTTCTGGGCCCCCGCGCCTGTCAGGCCAAAGACAGCCGCGGCCGCCAGCGCCCGGAGGAGGAGTGTTCCATCCGCACCTGCTTCCAGCGGGACATTGACCGCATCGTGTACAGCAAAGCCTTCCGGCGGCTGAAGCACAAAACCCAGGTGTTTCTCCAGCCGGAGGGGGACCACTACCGCACCCGCATGACCCACACCCTGGAGGTCAACCGCATCGCCCGGACCATCGCCCGGGCCCTCTCCTTAAACGAGGACCTGACTGAGGCCGTCGCCCTGGGCCACGACCTGGGCCACACCCCCTTCGGCCACGCCGGAGAGCGGCTGCTCAACTCCATCATGCCCGGGGGCTTCGCCCACTACCAGCAGTCCCTGCGGGTGGTGGACCGGCTGGAGAAGGAGGGCGAGGGGCTGAACCTCACTTGGGAGGTGCGCAACGGCATCGTCTGCCACACCAGGGGTCAGCAGGCCGCCACCCTGGAGGGCCAGGTGGTCCGTCTGGCCGACCAGATCGCCTACATCAACCACGACATTGAGGACGCCCTCCGGGGCGGAATCATCTACCCCATGGACATTCCCCTGGCCATCTCTAAAATTTTGGGCTTCACCCACGGGGAGCGGATCAACGCCCTGGTGGAGGACGTAATTACGGCCAGCCGGGACCAGGACACCATCTGCCAGTCCCCGGAGGTGGGAGAGGCTATGGCCGCCCTGCGGGAGTTTATGTTCGAGAGCGTATACACCAACCCCCTGGCCAAGGGCGAGGAGGGCAAGGCCCAGGAGATGCTCCGGCGGCTGTTCGAGCATTACCAGAAAAACCCGGACGACCTCCCCCCCGACTTTCAGGAGATCCGCCTGGAGGAGGGCGTGGACCGGGCCGTGTGCGACTACATCGCCGGCATGACAGATCCCTTTGCTATTGAACAGTTTTCAAAACTGTTTATTCCCATGGCGTGGACGGTAAAATAGCTTTACATAGTTTTGGGATAAAATATGGGGATTTTGGCGTACAATAAGCCCACATGGGCAGTTCTTACGCCAAGACGGATTGATTCAGCTCCCGGCACAGCGCCAGGGCGGCACGGAATGCGGCCTCCTGCTCCGCCTGATGCCGGAGCCACAGTTCCCCCAGCATGTCCTCTAAAAGCTGCTCCTCTTCCTGGGACAAGTTTGCCCGCAGGGACCGCTCCTTCTCCGCCGCCCGGCGGCAGAAATCGCGGTACTCCGGATAGACCGCCAAGTAGGACTCCGACTGGGTCAGGACGTAGTCGTAGAGAGTTCTCATTAAGTCAGTCATAGTATCGCTCCCTTAACATGTATAATTTATACATGTTATAACACGAATAAACTATACATGTCAAGAGGTGTTCCGCATTTTGTTTGGAGAACGTTTGAAAGCCCTGCGGAAAGAGCGCAAGGTCAGTCAGAAAGAGTTGGCAGAATATCTTGGAATCAGTATCCGAGGCTATCAGTTTTATGAGAGCGAGGACAACGAACCCAATATTAAAATGCTGACGGCTCTGGCTGATTTTTACGGTGTCACCATTGACTATCTGGTTGGACGGTCAGAGGAGCGGGAATAGAATCCTGTTGCGGGCGGGCGGCCCAGGTGTGCCGCCCTTACGGATGGAACGGCTTCCCCACAGCGGGCGACCGCAAGGGTCGCCCCTACGGTATTTTGCGGGCAAGTGGAACGGCGCGTCCAGGAGGCCGCGCCCTACAAAAGGGGCCACCTCCAGAGCGGGCGGGTGAGGACACCCGCCCCTACGGCGGATGTAGAAACGTACCTATCCTTTCGTAGGGGCCGGTCCCAGACCGGCCCGCGGGAGGGGCACACCCCAGGGTGGCTTCTCTCGGCCTTCGGCCGATTCACCTTCAGCCCCTCCCCTACGGGTTTCAAGGACACCTTCCGAGTTTGGGTAGGGGAGCTCCTTGGGGCTCCCGCCGGGAACGTACCGCATCTTAAGAGGTCACCCTCATCCGTCTGGCCTAACGGCCAGCCACCTTCCCCCTTCTAGGGGGAAGGCTTTGCGGGCGGCTGATAGCCGCCCCTACAGTGGAAAACGGGCCAGAAGCGTTGGCTCGGCAAAGCCAGGCGCAGTTCATAAACCGCAACAGCGGCAATTTTTGCAAACCCAGGGCCCAGTGGCCCGGAATGAAACGATAAAAGTCACTCAGATTTTGCGCGCCGGAAATCCAGCAACGTGAAACAGTAGTGCGTCCCCCGTAAAAAGGGGTCCGGGGCCGACTCCCCCTGTCAGGGGGAGATGTCGCGAAGCGACAGAGGGGGTAGGGTAGGCGAATATGAGCGCGTCAGCGCTCATCTGAGCCGTCCCCGGCGATCCTTTGGTGACTTTCCCATCGCTGGGAAAGTCACTCGCCCCGCAGGGCGAAACCCTGCCCCCTCATCCGTCACGGCTTCGCCGTGCCACCTTCCCCCCAGGGGGAAGGCTAAGATGGGATGAAGCGGCGAAATCCCCCGGCACAAAAACCAGCCAGCGGCCCGATGAGGGCATCGGGCCCTACAGGTGAAAAACCAAATGAGGGCGGCGAACCCCCAACAAAATAAACCGGAAAGGAGGAAGTCTTTTGCCCATTCCAGAACGATTCTTGGACGAGCTCATCGCCCGGACAGACATTGTGGACCTGGTGTCCGAGTCGGTGCGGCTGACGAAAAAGGGCCGCAACTACTGGGGCCTGTGCCCCTTTCACAGCGAAAAGACCCCCTCCTTCTCCGTGTCGGCGGACAAGCAGATTTTCAAGTGCTTCGGCTGCGGCAAGGGGGGCGGGGCTATCAACTTTGTCATGGAGATGGAGAACCTCCCCTTCCGGGACGCGGTGGAGGTGCTGGCCAAGCGGGCGGGGCTGGAGATGCCCGCCGACACCGGCGGCCCCTCCGCCGGGGCCAGGGCCCGCCGGGAGAAGCTGTTGGCCATCAACAAGCAGGCCGCCCGTACCTTCCACAAATGGCTCTATGAGCCGGAGGGGGCCCAGGGGCTGGCCTACCTGCGAAAGCGGGGGCTGTCCCAGCGGACCCTCACCCGCTTCGGCCTGGGGTTTGCCCCCAACCGGTGGGACGCCCTCATCGAGGCGCTGGCCCAGGAGGGGTACGACAAGCGGGACCTGCTGGACGCGGGGCTGGCGGTAAACAACAAGGACGGCCGCATCTACGACCGGTTCCGCAACCGGGTCATGTTCCCCATCATTGACATCCGGGGGGAGGTCATCGGCTTCGGCGGCCGGGTGATGGACGACTCCACCCCCAAGTACCTGAACTCCCCGGACACCCCGGTGTACAACAAGAGCCGCAACGTGTTTGCCCTGAACATCGCCAAAAAGTCCAAGGCGGGGCGGGTCATCCTCACCGAGGGGTATATGGACACCATCTCCCTGCACCAGGCGGGGTTTGACAGCGCGGTGGCCTCCCTGGGCACCTCCCTCACCTCGGAGCACGCCCAGCTGCTCTCCCGGTACTTCCCCGAGGCCATCATCTCCTACGACGGAGACGGCGCGGGTATCGCTGCCGCCCAGCGGGCCATCCCCCTGCTGGAGAAGGCGGGGCTGAAAGTACGGGTGCTGCGGGTCACCGGGGCCAAGGACCCGGACGAGTTCATCAAGGCCTACGGCCGGGACGCCTTTGCCCGGCTGCTGGACCAGAGCGAGAACCAGGTGGACTACCGCCTGGACCAGCTGAGAGCCCAGTACAATCTGGAGGACGACGCCCAGCGGGTGGCCTTCCTCCAGGACGCGGCCCAGCTGCTGTCCACCCTGTCCAGCCCGGTGGAGCGGGAGATCTACGGAGGACACGCCGCCCAGGCGGCGGGGGTGTCCCCGGAGGTGATGGCCCAGGAGGTCAAAAAGGCCTTCTCCCGCCGGGTGCGCAAACAGCAGAAGCAGCAGGAGCGCCGGGACCTGACCCCCGCCGTCCAGCTCCAGCCCAAACAGCGGGGGCTGCGGTACGAGAACATCCGCTCCGCCCGGGCGGAGGAGGGCGTGATCCGGCTGCTGCTGCTGGACCCCTCTCTGGCGGGAGACATGGAGCAGCTGCGGGAGGAGGACTTCTCCTCCCCCCTGCTGGGCAAGGCCTATGCCCTGCTGTTTCGGAGGGCCCGGGACGGACTCTCCACCCAGCTTCCCCTATTGGCGGGGGAGCTCACCGGCGAGGAGATGGACCACCTGGCCTATGTGGCCGGGCAGCCCGAATCCCTGGCCAACAGCCGCCGCTCCCTGGCGGATTACATAGCGGTCATCCGGGGAGAGGCGCTGAAACGAAGCGGCGTCAGCGGGGACGACCTGCTGCTGGCCGCACAGCAAAAGAATTTTCAGAAGAAAGCATATATGGAGGAGACACCATGAGTACCAAAAAGAAAGACACGACCCCCGTCCAGATGACCCAGCGCGACGGCGTGACCATGATCCTGGAGAAAAAGACCAAGAAAGCCAGTCCGGACATCCAGGCCAAGCTGGAGGCCGGTAAGGCGGAGATCATGAAGGTGGTGGAGGGCGTTCCCGGCTCTGAGAAGCTGGCCGAGCTCATCGAGCGGGGCAAGAAGAAGGGCAGCCTCTCCTCCTCGGAACTGATGGACGTGCTGGAGGACATGGATCTGGAGTCCGACCAGATGGATAAAATCTATGACACCCTGGAGAACCTGGGCATCGACACGGTGGGCGAGGACTACATCCCCGACCTGCCCGACGACGCGGACCCTCCTCTGGAGGCCATGGAGGACATCAGTGAGGAGGAGATCGTGGACCCCAACTCCATGGTGGACTCCTTCGGCACCGACGACCCGGTGCGCATGTATTTAAAGGAGATCGGCAAGGTGAACCTGCTCTCCTCTGACGAGGAGATCGAGCTGGCCCAGGCCATGGACGCGGGCAACGCCGCCAAGGAGCAGCTCGCTGAGCTCCAGGCCGCCGGAGAGGAGATCCCCGCGGAGGTCCAGGCCGAGCTGGACAAGGCCATCAAAAAGGGCGAGCGGGCCAAGCAGCGCCTGGCCGAGGCCAACCTGCGTCTGGTGGTGTCCATCGCCAAGCGGTATGTGGGCCGGGGCATGCAGTTCCTGGACCTGATCCAGGAGGGCAACTTAGGGCTCATCAAGGCGGTGGAGAAGTTCGACTACACCAAGGGCTATAAGTTCTCCACCTACGCCACCTGGTGGATTCGTCAGGCCATCACCCGGGCCATCGCCGACCAGGCCCGCACCATCCGTATCCCCGTCCACATGGTGGAGACCATCAACAAGGTCATCCGGGTCTCCCGTCAGCTCCTCCAGGAGCTGGGCCACGACCCCACCCCCGAGGAGATCGCCGAGGAGATGTCCATGCCCGTGGAGCGGGTGCGGGAGATTCTGAAAATCGCCCAGGAGCCCGTCTCCCTGGAGACCCCCATCGGCGAGGAGGAGGACAGCCATCTGGGCGACTTCATCCCCGACGAGGACGCCTCCGAGCCCGCCGAGGCCGCCTCCTTCACCCTGCTCAAGGAGCAGCTGGTGGAGGTGCTCTCCACCCTCACCCCTCGGGAGGAAAAGGTGCTCAAGCTGCGCTTCGGCATCGAGGACGGCCGCACCCGCACCCTGGAGGAAGTGGGCAAGGAATTCAACGTCACCCGTGAGCGCATCCGCCAGATCGAGGCCAAGGCTCTCAGAAAACTGCGCCATCCTTCCCGTTCCAAAAAGCTGAAGGACTTCCTGAACTAACCACAAAAATGGATGGCCGCCTACGGCGGCCATCCATTTTCTTGTACAAAGAAAGAGCCAGAACAGAGGCTTCTGTTCCGGCTCTTTTTAGGTTTGCCCTTTTTATTTGGTGGCGGGCTCAGCACCCTGGGCGTTCTTGGTGGAGACCGCCCACTTGGTCAGCTCCACGCGCACCCGGTCGGCGCCGCTCTCGATGACGATGGTGTTCTCCTTCACCGCGCAGATGGTGCCGGTGATGCCGCCAATGGTGGTGATCTCGTCCCCCACAGCCAGAGAGTCCCGCATGTTCTGGGCCTCTTTCTTCCGCTTGTTCTCCGGGCGGATCATCAGGAAATACATCAATGCGAACATCGCAATGATCATAATCCAAACTTCCATGTTCGTCCCTCCAAGAAGTCAAAAATTCCGCAAAAACGCGCTTTTGTAATTATACCTGTTTTCCAGGCTGTTGGCAAGCCCTTCTGGAAATTTTATTGGTTGTCCTCGATTTTTCGGTCCAGCATGCCGGAATATTTTTTCCGGAACTCCTCAAAGGTCCCCTCGTCCAGGGCCCTGCGGATGCGGGCCATCAGCTCGTTATAGAAGTGCAGGTTGTGCAGCACCGCCAGGCGCATGGCCAGCATCTCCCCCGCCGTCACCAGGTGGCGCAGGTAGGCCCGGGAGAAGGACCGGCAGGCGGGGCACTGGCACTCCGGGTCGATGGGCAGGGGGTCCAGCTTGTACTTCTCGTTTTTGATGTTGATGGTCCCCCGCCAGGTATACAGCTTGCCGTGGCGGGCGTTCCGGGCAGGCATGACGCAGTCGAAGAAGTCCACCCCCCGGGCCACCGCCTCGATGATGTTGGAGGGGGTGCCCACCCCCATCAGGTACCGGGGCTTGTCCCCGGGCATGTGGGGCTCCACCGCGTCGATGATGTCGTACATGGTCTGGGTGGACTCCCCCACTGCCAGACCCCCGATGGCAAAGCCGTCACAGGGCAGCTGGGCGATCTGATCCATGTGCCACTGCCGGATGTCCGGGTAGGTGCCCCCCTGGTTGATGCCGAAGAGCATCTGGCCCGGGTTCACGCAGTCTGGCTGTTGGTTGAGCCTCTGGTGCTCGGCCACGCACCGCTCCAGCCAGCGGTAGGTGCGCTCCACCGACTGCTGGACGTACTCCCGGGGGGCCGGGTTCTCAATGCACTCGTCAAAGGCCATGGCGATGTCGCTGCCCAGGTTGGACTGGATGCGCATGGACTCCTCCGGCCCCATAAAGATGCGTCGGCCGTCGATGTGGGAGGCGAAAGTGACCCCCTCCTCAGTGATTTTCCGCAGGCCGGACAGGGAGAACACCTGGAACCCGCCGCTGTCGGTGAGCATGGGGCCGTCCCAGCCCATAAACTTGTGCAGGCCCCCCATCTCCTTGACCACCCCGTCCCCGGGGCGCAGGTGCAGATGGTAGGTGTTGGACAGCTCCACCTGGCAGCCGATCTCCTTCAAATCCAGAGCGGACACCGCCCCCTTGATGGCCCCCTGAGTGCCCACGTTCATAAAGACGGGGGTCTGAACCGTGCCGTGGGGGCAGCTAAATACCCCCCGGCGGGCCCGGCCCTCCGTTTTTACCACTTGAAACATAACATTCTCCTCAAAGTGTTTGATACCAGCTCTTCAGCTGGGCCTTGCGCTCCGGCGGGAGCAGGCTTTTCCGCACGCCCGCCTCCGCCCCGGCCAGGGCCTCCAGCTGGTGGAGGCAGGCCCCCGGGTCCACCTGACCGCGGATTTTCAGAAAAGCCCTCTCGGCCCCCAGCTCCCGCAGCTGTTCCGGAGTGTCCACCCCGATCTTTTTGAGATTTCCAGCCAGCACCGGACCGATGTTGGGCAGGTCTGTCAGCTCCATCTCTGCCGCCTCCTTGTGTGTTTCGCGGAGCATATTGTACCGGACCGGGGCCGTTCTGTCAACGGGGCGCGGGGCCGCTCCGCCCGTTTTCTTTGGCCTCCTTGGCCTGGGCCCCCCGCTGGTACCACTTGGCGGCCTCCGCCTTGTCCTGGGGGACCCCCTCTCCGTGCTCATAGCACCAGGCCAGGCTGACCATGGCGTCCGGGTCCCCCCGCTGGGCGGCCGCCTGATAGATCTCCGCCGCCTGGCTCATGTCTCTGGCCACGCCGATTCCCTGGGCGTAACACCGCCCCATACGATACAGGGCCGGGATGTGCCCGCCGGCGGCCGCCTGCCGGTACCAATGCAGGGCCTGCTCCGGGTCCGGGCGTGTCCCCGTCCCTTCCTCACAGTGCAGGCCCATGCGGTACATGGCGTCCACGTCTCCGCTCCGGGCCGCCTCCCGGAGGTTTTCCAGCTCTCCGGCATCCAGCCCGGCCGTTTCCTCCGGGCCGTCCCTCAGAAAGGCCTGCATGGCCTGCCGGTCCCCGGCTTTCATTCCCTTGTAGTACCAGTGCTGGGCCTCTTTTGCGTCCGCTTTCACGCCGGAGCCGGTCTCATAGCACCGGCCCAGGCAGTACATGGCGGTTCCGTCCCCCGCCTCGGCGGCGGAGCGGTACCAGCGGACGGCCTCCTCCAGGTTTTGGACCGTTCCACTCCCCTCCTGGCAGCACCGGGCCCAGCGGACCATGGCCCGTCGGTCTCCGGCCTCGGCCCCCTTCTGATACCAGCGGGCGGCCTGCTCCGGGCTTCTGTCCGCGCCTTTTCCCTGCTCCAGGCACCAGGCCAGGCTGCTCATGGCGGCGGCATATCCCCGCCCGGCGGCCAGGCGGTGCCAGTGGACTGCCTGGGACCAGTCCTGGGGCACGCCGTCCCCGGTCTCATAGCGCAGGGCCAGCCGGTGCATAGCGGCGGGGTCTCCCCCCTCCGCCTCCTGGCGGCAACGGTCCGCGGCGCGCTCCGGCTCTAACTGGGTTCCGATCTGGTATTGCCAGCGTTCCAGCTGGCTGGCGGAGCGCTGGTCCCCGGCCTCAGCCCCCCGCCGGTACCACCGGCGGGCCTCGTCCAGATCAAGCTCCACCCCTTTCCCGTGCTCATAGCACCAGGCCAGGTTACCCATGGCCTGGCCGCTGCCCGCACCGGCGGCCTTGCGATACCACTCCGCCGCCTGTCCCCAGTCCTGAGGCACGCCGCAGCCCGTCTCATAGCACCAGCCCAGGGTGCACATGGCGTCCGGGTCCTCCTGCTCGGCGGCCTGTTGGAACAGCTCCGCCGCCTTTTCCTCGTCCTTGGGGACGCCCACGCCGTCTTTGTAGCAGAAGCCCAGGCAGCACATGGCGGAGGCGTGCCCCAGCTGGGCGGCCTTCTCATACCACTCCACCGCCCGCTCCGGGTCCTTGGCCACCCCGGCGCCGTTCTCATAGCAGATCCCTAGGTTTTTCATGGCGGCGGTCTCACCCAAGTCAGCGGCTCTCTGATACCGCTCCACCGCCTTCCCCCAGTCCTGGGGCAGGCCCTCGCCCATCTCGCTGCACCAGCCCAGGGCGAAGATGGCGTAGGGGTACTCCTGTTCCTCCGCCTGAAGGAGCCATTCCACGCCCTCCTCCGGCCGGCGCTCCGCGCCCACACCGTGGAGCAGGTGCAGTCCGTAGTCGCACATGCACCGGGGGCTGCCCCCCTCCGCCCCCTGTCTGAACCAGCGGGTGGACTCCTCCAGGTTTTTCTCCACCCCTCTGCCGTGCTCATAGCACCAGGCCAGGCTGCCCATCCCGGCCAGACTGCCGTCCTCCGCTGCCTTTTGGTACCAGGCGGCGGCCTGCTCCCAGTCCTGTTCCACCCCCTGGCCCCGCTCATAACAGCGGCCCAGGCGGTACATGGCCTCCGGGTTGTCCTCCTCCGCCGCCCGGCGGTACCAGTGGAGGGCCTGCTCCATGTCGGGCTCCATGCCGTCCCCGTACTCACAGCAGAAAGCGTAGCAGTACATGGAGCGCGCGTCGCCCGCCTCCGCCCCCCGCTTGTACCAGCGGGTGGACTCCTCCACGTCCTGCTCCACGCCCTTGCCGTTGTCATAGCACCAGGCCAGATTGCCCATGGCCCGGCCGCTGCCGTGCTCCGCCCCCTGGCGGTACCAGCGGGCGGCCTGTTCCCAGCTCTGCTCCACGCCGGTCCCCCGCTCATAGCAGAAGCCCAGACAGCACATGGCGCTCCCGTCTCCGTTCCGTGCCCCCTCCTGGTAGCACTGGACGGCCTTCTCCGGGTCGGGCTGGGTCCCGATGCCCCGCATCAGACAGTCGGCCAGCAGCAGAAGCCCCCGGGCGGACCCCTGCCGGCAGGCCTCTCGGTAGAGCTCCACCGCTCCCTCCGGGTCCGCTTCCACCCACTTGCCCTGCTCCATAAGCCAGCCCAGGCAGCACTGCCCCTCCGGGTCCCCCGCCTGGGCGGCCGTCCGGTACCAGGCCACCGCCAGCTCCGGGTCCGGGTCCACTCCTACCCCAAACTCATAGTGCTTGCCTAAAATCGTCTGGCTCAGGGGGTCGCCCTGGAGGGCGGCCATCCGTACCCACCGGAAGCCCTGCTCCAGGTCTCGCTCCACCCCAATACCCTGCTCATAGCAGTGGGAGAGCAGCCGCTGGGCACGGGCGGAGCCGTAATCGGCCGCCCGGCGGTAGTGCTCCACCGCCTGCTTGGGGTCTGGAGCGGTTCCGATACCGTCCTCATAGCACACACCCAGATTGCACAGGGCGGACAGGCTGCCCATCTCCACCGCCTGCTGGTAGAGCCAAACGGCCTGGCGAGGATCGGCCTTCACGCCGATCCCCTGCTCCATGCACAGCCCCAGGTTGCAGGTGCCCCAGCCGCTGCCCATCTGGGCGGACTTCCGGAAGCACTCCAGCGCCCGCGCCTCGTGGCCGTCCTGCTCCACCCAGAACACCCCCAGGGCCGACCAGGCGTCTCCGGTGAGCTCGTCCTCCTTCGCCTGGACCAGGGGCGCGCCGCACTGAGGGCAGCGCTGGGGCACGGCGTCCCCCTCCCCCCAGAAGCGGCAGTCATCTTTCACACAGTGATAAATCATCGGGCAGCGCCCCCTTTCTCCAGTCCCCGGTCCAGAATGCGGTAGATGGCCGGCAGATCCAGGCTCTCCCGCAGCGCGGCGGCCAGCTTGTCATACTGCCGCTGCTTATAGGTCCAAATGTCCTCCGGCTCCCCCGCCGCGTCCTCCGGCAGCCCCTTCTCCCTCAGCAGCAGGGCGGTCAGCCTCTGGAGCAGGGCGGGGGAATCAAACAGCCCGTGGAGGTAGGTGCCCAGTACCCGGTCCCGGATAGAAAACAGCCCGCCGCCGGTCCCCATGTGAATCTCGTACCCCTCCAGTGGCGCGCCGGACAGGGGGGCAAAAAAGCCCCCACAGTTCGGGAAGGTCCCGGCAGTCTGGGTGCGGGTCTTGTCCCGCCGGAAAACGGTGGAGACGGGCAGCAGGCCCATCCCCGCCATCTGGCCGCCCCCCTCCGCCCCCTCCGGGTCGGACAGGCTCTCCCCCAGCATCTGATAGCCCCCGCAGATGCCGATGACCGGCGTACCCCCGGCGGCCAGCTTCTGAATGGCCGCCTCCAGGCCGCTCTGGCGCAGCCAGGCCAGATCGGCCATCGTGCTCTTGGTACCCGGGAGGAGTACCAAGTCGGGCCGTCCCAGCTCCTCTGCCCGGGCGACGTACCGCAGTCCCACCGCCGGGTGGCGCTCCAGGGCGTTGAAGTCGGTAAAGTTGGAGATGCGGGGCAGCCGGACCACCGCCGCGTCCAGAGGGGCCCCCGCCCGCCGGGCGGAGAACCGGGAGGACAGGCTGTCCTCGTCGTCCAGGTCCAGGTCCAGCCAGGGGACCACCCCCAGCACCGGAACGCTTGTGAGCGCCTCCAGCTGGGCCAGGCCCGGTCTTAAAATCTCCACGTCCCCCCGGAATTTGTTGATGATGGTCCCCTTGACCATGGAACGCTCCTCCGGCTCCAGCAGGGCCACCGTACCGTACAGAGAGGCGAACACGCCCCCACGGTCGATGTCCCCCGCCAGCAGCACCGGAGCCCCGGCTAGCTTGGCCATGCCCATGTTTACAATGTCGTCGGACTTCAGGTTGATCTCCGCCGGGCTGCCCGCCCCCTCCAGAACGATGATGTCGTGCTCCGCCGCCAGAGAGCGGTAGGCCTCCATGATCTGGGGGATGAGCCGCTTCTTATAGCGGAAGTAGTCCGCCGCCCGCATGTCCCCCAGCACCTCGCCGTTGACGATCACCTGGCTGCCCGTGTCGCTGTTGGGCTTCAAGAGAATGGGGTTCATGCGCACCGAGGGCTCCACCCCGGCGGCCTCCGCCTGCATCACCTGGGCCCGGCCCATCTCCAGGCCCTCCTTGGTGATGAAGCTGTTCAGGGCCATGTTCTGGCTCTTGAAGGGGGCCACGGAGTAGCCGTCCTGCTTGAAAATCCGGCACAGGCCGGCGGTGAGGACGCTCTTCCCCGCGTTGGACATGGTGCCCTGGATCATAATGGCTTTGGCTGGCATAAGGTTCCCTTCTTTCTCTTGGTTCTGTTTCCCGGCGTCTGCTTCCCGCCGCGCGCTATGTTGCGTCGGAGCTTCGCGTTTGCTCCAGGCCTTTCTCCGCCTGGAGCGGCCTTAACTGGAATCGGTCAGGCGGCGAAACGCCCGCATCCACTCACTCCGTAATCTGTACCGGCACGCCGTTGACCTCCACGCCCTCCTCCACTCGGACCAGGATGTACTTCACCCCGTTCAGAATCCGGGTCTCGATGAGATCGCCCCGGTCAGGGCTGACCTTGATGGTCACGTCGGCGGTTTTCACCTCGATCTTCTTGGGGTCCACCAGATTCCGGGGGCTGAGCTGGGCGTCCGCCCCAAAGGCCTCGTCGTACTGCTGCTCAAAGGTCTGAATGTGCGCCTGGGACACCCCGTTGGCGGCCAGGGCCTGGCGCACCTCCCCCTTTCCGATGGTCAGGGGCTCCGGGTCGCGGCTCTCCTTGTGGTCCTCCATCAGGCCGCACAGCTGGTCATGGACTGCCTGGACCACCTGGAGGCAGCAGTCCTCCTCCAGGGCTTCCCCCAGCACCGCCCGGAAGCTCTCCTGCTGGGCGGCGGCGGGCATGGGGGCCGGCGCCCCGAACACCGACGCCACCAGAGCCTCCTGCACGTCCTGGATGTCCTTGGTGTAGTAGAGGGCGTCGTAGATATTGGCGCTGCGGTCGTCAAAGGCGGGGAACAGGAAGCCCAGGGCGGGCGGGGCCACCACCCAGTCCGCCGTCTTGGTGCAGAAGACCCCCTCCTGGACCCGGTAGCTCAGGGCGGGCTTGGTGAGCTTCACCGGACAGATGGCGCAGATCAGATAGGAGAACACCTCGGAGGACGCGTCCTCCTGCTCCTCCCCGTCCTTGCCCCGGTAGGGCACGTCGTAGGCGTCGTGGGCCAGGAGGATCATGTAGTTTCCCTCCAGGCTGACCGACTGGATGACCGCCTGGAACAGGGCGCTCACCGCCTCCTCGTCCCTCAGTTCCGAGGCGCGCAGATCCATCAGCCGCTTGTGCTCCGCGCCGTGGACCACCTGCTGGGTGGCAAAGGTGATATCCAATAAATTCTTGCCCAGGGTCCCGGTGAGGGTGCGCCGGAGGAGGGTGAGCAGCTTCTCGTTCTCCTCCTGGGTCAGCACCCCCAGGGACTGGTCGAACCGGGAGACAATCTCCCGGTTTTCGTTCACATAACAGCCCCGCACATGGGAAATGCCGCTGCGGTCCTGACGGAAGCGGCGGCGGAGCTCGGCAACTTCTCTCTCGTTCATGTCTCTACTCCCTCTTGCACAGTTTGCCGAATCCCATTATAACACAGGGGTTTTCTCTTTTACAAGCGGAGGGGCGGCTTGCTTTTTCCCAAAATCGGCGTACAATATAGGTACTATAACATGCGAGGTGTGTTCCATGAAAATCGCGGTAACCTATGAAAACGGCCAGGTGTTTCAGCACTTCGGCCACTGTGAGCAATTCAAGCTGTACGACGCGGCGGACGGCGCGGTGACCTCCTCCCAGGTGGTCAGCGCGGTGGGCAGCGGCCACGGCGCCCTGGCGGGCTTCCTCCAGAGCCACGGGGTGGACACCCTGATCTGCGGCGGCATCGGCGCCGGGGCCCGCACCGCCCTGGCGGAGGCCGGCATCCAGCTCTACCCCGGCGTGTCCGGCGGGGCGGACGAGAGCGTGGAGGCCCTGCTGAAGGGGACGCTCTCCTACGACCCGGACACCCAGTGCGCCCACCACCACGAGGAGGGTCACCAGTGCCGCAGCGGCTCCTGCGGCGAGGACAAGCACGGCTGCACCGGAAACCAGTGAGCACATGCAAGTGGGGACCCCGCCGGTTGTTCCGGCGGGGTCCCCTGTTTTTATTGAATCAAGGACTCGTAATCGAGAATAGTCTCGTCGGCCAGAGCGGCCGCCTCCGGGGAGTGCCCCTCCCCCACCAGGGCCACAAAGAAGCCGTTTTTCTTCAGCACCTCCAGCAGCTCCTCCCGGGCGGTAAACACCAGAGTGGCCTGCTTGGCGGTGCGCAGGCGGCGCACCGTCTTCTCGTACAGCTCCGGGTCCAGGGGGTCTCCCCCGTGCTCGGCGGCCGAGATGAGCCCCCGGAAGCGGCCCCACAGCCCGGCCCCCTCCAGGGCGGAGCGCACCGGGGCCGGGTCCCCGTCGCACACCAGATACATCCACACATCCTCCATCTTCATCATGGAGAGGACCCGGTCCACGCCCGGCAAAGGATTCCCCTTGTCATCCAAGATCGTCCCGTGAAAATCAAAAATCGCGCCTTGTAGCCGCATGGGCGGCACACCTCCTTATCCCTGGGAGAGGGGCGCCGGCCGGAGCCCGTCCCTGGTCCAAATATTAACATATGTAAAGCCTAGTTCCTTCACAAGTTTTTCCGCCTCCCGGAAACCGGCGCACAGGTGGGAGACGTGGTGGGCGTCCGAGTTGAGGATGATCTCTCCCCCCAGCTCCCTCCAGCGGCGGAGCAGCGGTTCCGCGGGGTAGGGCACACTCCGGTACCCCCGGGTGATGGCCCCGGTGTTCACCTCCAGGCACTGCCCCTGCCGGGCCAGATGCTCCAGCACCTCCAGAGCCCGGCGCAGATACCGGGGGCTCTCCTCATCGAACTGGGGATCCTGCTGGTTGAACTTGCTCACCAGATCAAAGTGGCCGATCCAGTCGCAGCCGGTCTTCTCGGGCAGCTGGGCCACCAGGTCGAAGTAGGCGTCGGTGTACCGGTACCAGTCCCCACCGAAGCCCTCCTCCACCGCCCGGCGGGTGACCTCCGGGCTCTCGTCCACGGCGTAGAAGCGCCCGTCCTGCATCAGGCCGTGGACCGAACCGATTACATAATCTAATCCCTGGGGCCGCTCTCCGTAAAAATCCAGCTCCAGCCCCAGGAAGATCTCCATTTCCCCAGCGTACCGGTTCCGGAGGGCCTGGGCTGTGCTCAGATACTCCTCTATCCGGTCCTTTGGGATGCAGTAATCCGCCTCCCAGGGGCACCAGCTGTGGCCGGAGAAGCCGAACCGGGGCAGGCCCAGAGCGTGGGCCGCCGCCGCCATCTCCTCCAGCGTGCTCTTTCCGTCATCCAGCGTGGAGTGGGTGTGATAATCGCCCTGCCACATGGTCATCGCTCCTTTTCTATTTTGATCAGAACGTCTCCTCCCCTGCTCATGGGGCCGCCTCCCGAAGCTTGTCCGGCCGGTGGCGGTAGGGGCGGTAGACCGTGAAATACATGGTGATGCTGCTGGCCAACCCGCCCAAAAGCTGGGACACCGCCTCGGCGGTGAACACCCCGGTGGTCCCCATCCAGATGGGCAGGATCACCGTCAGCGGGGCGTTGATGATGGCCTTGCGCAGCAGGGAGAAGAACACTGCCTGCTTGGAGCGGCCCAGGCTGACCACGATGCCCTGGCTGGCCATCTGGAGGGACATGGGAATGAACATACAGAAGTAGATGCGCAGGGCGGGGATGCCCGTCGCCACCACATCCGGCTCCCGGCTGAAGATCTGGATGAGGGGGCCGGGGAACAGCATGGCCGCCGCCCAGAATACGGCGGTGCAGGCCACCGCCACCCCCATGGTGAACCGGATGGAGGCGCACACCCGGCTGTACTGGCCCGCCCCATAGTTATAGCTGGTCACCGGCTGAGAGCCGTTGGACAGGCCCTGGATGGGCATGGTAAAGACCTCCCGCAGGGAGTTGATGATGGTCATAACCCCCACGTACAGGTCCCCGCCATAGCTCTGGAGGGTGGCGTTGCACACGATCTGCACCAGGCTGTTGGTCAGGTTCATAAAGAAGCCGGACAGGCCCAGGGCGATGATCTTCCGCACCCGGGCGGCACTGAGCCGCAAATACTCCAGCCGCAGGCGGAGGATGGCCCTTCTCCCGGTGAGAAATTTCATCACCCACACCGCCGAGCACCCCTGAGCGATCACTGTGGCCAGGGCCGCCCCCTGGATGCCCATGTCAAAGAGAAAGATAAATACCGGGTCCAGGACGATGTTCACAACCGCCCCCAGCCCCACCGTCATCATGCCCACCTTTCCAAACCCCTGGGCGTTGATGAAGGGGTTCATCCCCAGGCCGATCATCACAAAGAGGGTGCCCATCAGGTAGATGGTCATATAGGCGTCGGCGTAGGGGTAGGTGGCGTCGCTGGCCCCGAACAGATAGAGCATGGGCCGCTTGATGACCAGAAACAGGGCGGTGACCGCTGCGCCGAAGATCAGAAGCAGGGTAAAGGCGTTTCCCATGACCCGCTCCGCTTCCTCTCGGTTTCCCCGTCCCCGCTCCATGGAGCTCAGCGGCGCGCCGCCGGTGCCGCACAGATTGGCAAAGCCCATGATAATGGAGATCACCGGCACTGTCAGTCCCAGCCCGGTGAGGGCCAGGTGGCCGGGCAGCAGCCCCAGATAGATGCGGTCCACCACGCTGTACAGCACGTTGATGAGCTGGGCCAACGTCATGGGGAGGGCCAGTGCCAGAATGTTTTTGGGGATGCTCCCCTGGGAAAAGTCGTTTGTCTGCTGCGCCACCGGCCCGCCTCCTCTGGTGTACCTTGATGGTATATTGTACACCCTTTTTCCGCCGTTGGGCAAGATGTATTCTTGCGGGGACATTTCATCGTCCGCCGCTCTAAAACGCAACCTGGCGTTAATTAACGCCAGGCCTCGCAAAGTTTTGGATTCCCATTCCGCACAGGAATTATGGGACTTTGAACTCAATTCCTGTTGCACTTAGTTTGACAATTCACTTGGTCAAAAATAAAAACAGCCGCCGCAAAACAGATGCTTCGCGGCGGGCTGCATTGAGAACGTATTGTGTTACGCCTTCCGGATGATCCCCATGGGGGTGGACTCGCTGGACTGGCCCAGGGGGTTGTCCCCCAGGATCTTGGCGATCTGGTCCATGGAGGGCTCCTTTTCGGAGAAGCCCAGAATGTTGGCCCCCAGGTCGTTGATGTCCACGATGGCCACCGGGTGGCCCAGGGCCTGGGCCAGCTTCTTGGAGGTGCCCATGGGGTCGGCGGGGGTGAGGACCACGTAGTGGTCGTAGGGCGGAATGGTCCCCTCGGTGGGGCCGTCAATGCCCCGGGCCTTGGGGCCGGCCACGATGTAGAACCAGCCCTTCTTGCCCAAAATCTTTCCGATGACGCTGCAGAAGGCGGCAAACAGGATGCGCAGGGTGCCGCACTCCTGGAGGGCCATCTCCATGGTCTCGGGGATGCCCAGGCCGATGCCGGCGGGGGTCTTGGTCACATAGCGGCTCAGGGTGACGGCCAGCTTCCGGGGCTTGATGTCCTCCATGGGGATGGCCCGGTTCTGGGTGCAGGCCACCGCCTTCTCCGAGATGAACAGGATGTCCCCCGCCTGCATCTTGTCCTTTGCATACTGGAGGACCACATCCTCCATCTTATCGGCCTTGGTAATCAGGTGCGTCTTTACCGGGATGCGCTGGTACTCCACACCGTCCACGGTGCGCACCAGCTGCTTGCCCGGGTTTGCGCTGTATACAGTCTCCTCGCTCATTGGGATCGTCTCCTCTCAGGCGGCCTGGCCGCCCTTTCTATAAAGTAAAATGTCAGGCTTTGGCTCCCATTATAGCACCCGGTTCCCCGGGTTTCCATAACATTTTTGAACTTTCTTTCGTCAAACTGCCGAAATATCCTCCGGGTCCTCGGGCAGGGGGCGGCGGCGGTGCTCCACCGGCCCCCACTCCGGCAGGGGCAGCCGCTGCATGGCCCCAAAGGTCCGGGCCTTCAGTCCCGGGTAGCGGCCGTTGAGCTCGTAGATCAGCTCCTTGATCTCCTGCCGCTTGGTGCTGCCGTTGGCGGGACAGGGGTTGTGTACCACGGGCAGTTGGAGCCGCTCCACCGTGTGGCGGATCAGGTTCTCCCCGCAGTACAGCAGCGGGCGGATCTGGGTGATCTGGGTGCGGTCCAGCCAGGTCACCGGCTGGAAGCAGGACAGTCTCCCCTCAAAGATCAGGGACATGAAAAAGGTCTCCACCGCGTCGTCGTAGTGGTGGCCCAGGGCGATTTTATTCAGCCCCCGCTCCTGCAAGGCGCTGTGGAGGGCCCCCCGGCGCATCTTGGCGCACATGGAGCATGGGTTCTTCTCCTTCCGCAGGTCGAAGATGATGTGCTGGATCTCACTGTTTAATATGGTATAGGGCACGTCCAGCTCCTTGCAGAAAGCGGCGATGCCTGAAAAATCCATGCCGGGCAGTCCGTCCGCATGTCCCATGTCCAGGGTGATGGCCTCCACCTCATAAGGGACGGGGTAAAACTCCCGCAGCCGGGCCATGGCCGCCAGCAGCAGCAGAGAGTCCTTCCCCCCTGACACCCCCACGGCGATCCGGTCGCCCGGGGCGATCATCTCATAGTCCTCCACACACCGGCGGACCAGGGATAAGATCCGGTTCATTTTGGCCTCCTTTCGAGAAAAACAGCGGAAAAGCACAACCTTTCCGCCCAAACAAAAAGAAAATCGAACGCGAGATTTCAAGAGATTTTCTTTGAATTTGCTTGAAAACAAGAGATTTCAAAAGCTGAGTTAAAAAATTAAAAAAATGCTGTTGACACAAAGCCGCCTAAATACTATAATACAAAACGCTCCGCTTGTACAGTGGAGCGGCTGATTTTATTTGAAATCAACAGTTCGCATAAGAAGTAGAGGAAAATGGAGGTTTCACCTATGTCCACTTTTATGGCCAACAAGGGGAACATCGAGCGTAAGTGGTATATCCTGGACGCTGCGAACAAGCCCCTGGGCAAGACCGCTGCTGCCGCCGCCACCCTGCTGCGGGGCAAGCACAAGCCTGAGTTCACCCCCAACGCCGACTGCGGCGACTTTGTCATCATCATCAACGCGGAGAAGGCCGTGCTCACCGGCAAGAAGCTGGATCAGAAGTACTATCGCCGTCACTCCGGCTGGATCGGCGGTCTGAAGGAAGTCAAGTACCGCACCCTGATGCAGGAGCGGCCCGAGCTGGCCATGAAGCTGGCTGTCAAGGGCATGCTGCCCAAGAACACCATCGCCAAGAGCGCCCTCACCCGTCTGCGTGTCTATCGCGCCGGCGAGCACGAGCACGCCGCCCAGAAGCCCGAGATTTGGGCCGCCGAGTAAGCAGGAGGTAGACGATCATGTATAAGAGCAAGAAGCCTTATTTCTATGGCACCGGCCGTCGGAAGTCCTCCGTGGCCCGCGTGCATCTGTTCCCCAACGGCACTGGTTCCATCACCATCAACGGCCGTGACATCGACGATTACTTCGGCCTGGAGACCCTGAAGCTCCTGGTCCGTCAGCCCCTGGTCACCACCGAGCAGCTGGGCAAGGTGGACATCGTGGCCACCGTCACCGGCGGCGGCGTCACCGGCCAGGCCGGCGCCATCCGCCACGGTGTGGCCCGCGCTCTGCTGCTGGCCAACGAGGAGTACCGCCCCGCCCTGAAGGCCGCCGGCCTCCTCACCCGCGATCCTCGTATGAAGGAGCGCAAGAAGTACGGCCTCAAGGCTGCCCGTCGCGCGCCCCAGTTCTCCAAGCGCTGATTTTTTCAGACATACGTCAAAAATGCCGCCCAGTCGGGCGGCATTTTTTTAATCTCATGCTCGCTTCCACAGCAGCAGGTTATTCTCAAAGAAGGCGGCTGCCCGGCCGGTATCCTTCAGCCAGGACAGGTAGGAGCGCACTGTACTGCCCACCAGCACATACTGCTCATAGGTCATGGTCAAATCGTATGTTGTAAAGAGCCGCTGGAGGATCTGTTCAAAGCACAGCGGCTGCGCGCAGACATGGAGGATCTGCTCCGCCACCTGATGGACCTTGGCAATGTTGTAGTCCGCCAGCGGCGCGATGTCCTCCGCGGCCTCCGCATGGGCCGGAACAAAGCACGCCGCCCGCATCCCCTTGACCTTCTCCAGGGTCTCCAGATACCGGGCCACATCATAGATAAACCCGATCTGATATTTGTCCAGCGTCTCCCGGCTGGAGAGGCAGTCCGCGAGATACACCACATCGTCCGGCGTCCGGTACCCCACCATATCAAAGAAGTGTCCGGGGAGGTCGATAGCCGTAAAGCCCTCCGGAAGACAGCCGGGCGTCAGCTCCTCGGCATCGCTCCCCTGGGCCATCAGGAACTTGTGCCGAAGTTCCCGGAAGGGATAGCCCCCGTATAAAAAGGACGGCTCCAGGACTGTGTGCTGCGTAAAGTCACGCTCCACTCCGGGGGCGAAAATCCTGCACCCTGTCTGCCTCTGGAGATACTGATTCCCTCCGATGTGGTCGGCATTGGAGTGGGTGTTGTAGATCGCGGTGAGACGCCAGCCGTTGGCCTCCAGAATCTGCCGCACCTTGCGCCCGGCGTCCCTTATCGCTCCCGCTGTCAATCAGGCAGACACGGTCCCTCTCCAGGCGAACCAAGCCGATTTTAGCCGGACACTGGATATAACAGCTTCTGTCTGTGACCTGGATCAGTTCGTACATGATGCGCTCCCCTCTCTTTCGTGCGGGTTCAGAATCCTCCCGCCTGATCTGACTGGTTATTCTACCACTATAAGGTGCTCCGGGCGATTTGTCAATCCAGCCCGCCCCCCTTTTCACGGCCCGCTGCCCGCACCGCTCATACCGGCTGTGCGCACGCTCTTTTCCTCCGCATAGTGAGCTCAATGAAAAAAGCCGGGCAGCACAGCCCAAAAAGGACTGCTCTGCCCGGCTTTCGTTTTTCCTTGAAGGCCGTCAGACGCCTCAGAACAGGGACACCCCGGAGATGGTCAGAGGCAGGTCGGTAAAGTAGTTAATGGGGTCCACACGGCTGCCGTTCACCCGGACTTCAAAGTGGAGATGGTTGCCGGTGGAGGAACCGGTGGTGCCCACGTAACCGATCACCTGTCCCTGGGAGACAGTGTCTCCCTTGGAGCAGTTCCGGCGGACCATATGGGCATACAAGGTAGAGGTGCCGTCGCTGTGGCTGACTACCACATAGTTGCCGTAGGAGTTGTTATAGGTGGAGGTGGTCACCACGCCGCTCTTGGCGGCCAAAATACTGGTGCCGCTGGAGGCCGGGATGTCGATTCCCGTATGGTTGTTGGCCTTTCCGGTGATGGGGTGCTTCCGGCTGCCAAACAAGGATGACAGATTATACCGGCCAGGCAGGGGCCAAAGGAAACCGGACTCGCTGGGCACGTTGGCAATCTGTGCGGCCAGCTCCCGCTCGGCGGCGGCGATCTCCGCAGTGGCCGCATCCGAGGCAGCCCGCAGCTGAGCCTCTCGGGCCTCCAGTTCGTCCTCCTGGTTACTGATCTGGCTGAGCAGGGCATCCACTTCAGACTCCTGAGCCTGGAGGTTCGCCTGAGCGGCCTCCTGCTCTGCTTTGGCATCTTGCTGCTCCTGACGGGCGGTCTCCAGTTCCGCCTTGTCCTCCTCGATCTGCTCCCGCAGGGCGATGAGCTGGTCCATGACCTGGTTGTCATAGTCCATGATCTCCTCCACCATCATGGCGTTGTCCAGCAGGTCCGCAAAGTCCTTGGAGGAGAACAGAATGGACCAGTAGGAGACCTCCCCCTGTTCCTCCATGTACCGCACCCGCTCACAGAACAGCTCGTACTGGGCCTGTTCCTCCGCCTCCGCCTGACTGAGCTCCTCCTGCTTCTGGGCGATGAGCTCATCGTATTTGGCGATCTGGGCGGCAATGGTATTGATCTCCGCCCGGGTGGCGTTGATCTGCTGTTCCAGCAGTGTTTTGCGTGCCATAGCATTCTCTCGATCCGCCGCCAAGGAGTCCAATTGGTCCTGAATCTCCTCCTGCTGCTGCTTGAGGCTGTTGGCCTCCTCCTTCATTGCGTCGATCTCCGCCTGGGTCACGGCGGAGGCGGGAACCACCACTGTCTCGGGCAGCAGAGAGACCGCCACCGCCGCTGTCAGGGCCAGGCCGCACAGGCGAAACGCCCACTTTCTTCCGTGTTCTTTCCACCACTGTCTCATGCCGGCCACCTCACCGCATCCAGAAGGTGCTCACCATAGGCAGGATCAGAGCAATCACCATCACCACGGCCAAAATGCCCATTACAATCCGCTGCTTCTTCGGTCTCATGCCTTGCGCTCCTTTCCCACGAAACCTTATACCTGCAAAAACTTCCGAATGGCCAGCACCGAGCCCACCACACCGATGAGCAGACCGGCCACGATAAATACCAGCAAAAACTGCCACGCCAGAGAGGTAAAGGGCAGAACGGTGATGAGGGACAGGCCGTTGTTCTGGATAATGGCCTTGCTCACCAGCTCATAGATGCCCCACTGGGCAAAGAAGGCCACCAGGGCGCCGGTCATGCCCAAAATCATGCCCTCCACCACGAAGGGCCACCGGATAAAGGCGTTGGTGGCGCCGCACATCTTCATAATGGCGATCTCCTCCCGGCGGTAGAAGAAGGCCAGCTTGATGGTGTTGGCGATGATGAACAGGGACACCACGGCCAGCATGGTCACCAGCACAATGGCCACGCCGGCGGCGATGTTCCGCACCATGACGAATCCCTGGGCGATGTCGTAGGCCGCGTTCACATCGACAATGCCGGTGATCCCATCCACCTGTTCCGAGGTGGCCTGGAGCTGCTCGATGTCGTCCACATGGATCTCAAAGCGGTCCCGCAGCACCTCATCAGGCAGATCCGCCAGCAGGGGGTTGTCCTCCCGGCCCGCCCGGAAGTCGTCCAAAGCCTCCGCCCGGGTGACAAAGGCCACCTGACCCACATTGGGCACCGCCTCAATCTGACTCTGGAGGGCCCGGGCCTCCTCCTCTGTGTAGTTCTCGTCCACATAGGCCAAAAACAGATTGTCGTCCTCCAGGTCCCCCAGCATGTGGTTTAAGTTCACTGCCACCAGGGAAAAGGAGCCCATAATCAGAAGGCAGGCCACAATCATGCACACGGCGGCAAAGGACATAAAGCCGTGGGTGAAGATGGAGTGGAAGCCCTCGCTGCAATAATACTGAAAATCAAACCTTCTCGCCATTGTAATACCCGCCTGTCTCGTCGTTGATGATGCGGCCGTCCTCGATGGCCACCACCCGCTTGGTGAACCGGTTCACCAGGCTCTTCTCATGGGTGACCACCAGCACGGTGGTGCCCAGATCGTTGATGCGCTCCAGCAGCATCATGATCTCCAGGGACCGGTGGGGGTCCAGGTTGCCGGTGGGCTCGTCGGCGATGATCATATTGGGGTTGTTCACCAGAGCCCGGGCAATGGCCACACGCTGCTGCTCGCCGCCGGAGAGCTGGCCGGGGTACCGGTCCGCCTTGTGCTCCAGCCCCACCAGCTGCAGCACATAGGGAATGCGCCGCTTCACGTCCCGGGGGGAGGCCCCGATGGCCCGCATGGCGAAGGACAGGTTCTCATATACCGTCTTTTTGTCGATAAGGCGGAAATCCTGGAAGATGATGCCCAGGGTCCGCCGCATGAGGGGCACCTGCCGGGGGCTGATGTTGTTCAGGCTGTACCCGTTGACCATGAGCTTGCCCTCGGTGAGGCCGATCTCCCCGGTGATAAGTTTGATGATGGTGGACTTGCCGGACCCGGAGGGTCCCACCAGAAAGACGAACTCCCCGTCGTCAATGCGCAGGTTGATGCCCTTCAGAGCCTTGGTTCCGTTGTCGTACTCCTTATAAACGTCAATAAAGCGTATCATGTAAGATAGTCCTCACGATATAGTTATGTAGGGGCGCGCCATGCGCCCAAATAAAGTCAGTCCTGAGGCGGGGCGCGCCGGCGGCCCTTCCCTCAAAACGAAAATGCGCTTCTCACAGTTTCCCAAAGCAACAAGTGGAAATGTTTTCCCGGGAAATCCTGTGCCCTATTAGGTTACACCCGTAACCTTTCTTTGTCAATGGCAATTTTCGGTTTTATGTCACCTTTTTTGGCCGCCGGATTCCACAAGAAAAAGAGCCTCTGTCCGCCTCGCGGCAGACAGAGGCCCCCTTTTGCACTCTGTAGAATTGTCAGGACTCGATTCCCCGGGAAATGAGGTACTTCTTGACCATCAAAGCCACCTTGAAGGTGATGGCGTCGTCAAACTCCCGCAGGTCCAGGCCGGTGAGCTTCTTGATCTTCTCCAGGCGGTACACCAGGGTGTTCCGGTGGACGAAGAGCTTCCGGGCGGTCTCGGACACATTCAGGTTGTTCTCGAAGAACTTGTTGATGGTAAGCAGGGTCTCCTGGTCCAGGGCGTCGATGGGGTTTTTCTTGAAAACCTCCTGGAGGAACATCTGGCACAGGATGGTGGGCAGCTGATAGATCAGCCGGCCGATGCCCAGGTTCTCGTAGTTGATGACCGTCTTTTCGGTGTCAAACACCTTGCCCACATCAATGGCCACGCCGGCCTCCTTGTAGGCCCGGGCCAGATCCCGGATGTGGTTGACCACGGTGCCGATGCCGATGACCACCTTGATGCCCAGCTCCTGGGTGACGGCGGTGGCAATCTGCTTGGCGATGCGCTGGAGCTCCCGGGCGTCCGCCCCTTCGGGCAGCTGCTTGATCAGAGCCACGTCGGTCTCGTTGATGGAGATGACGAAGTCGGTCTGCTTGTCCGGGAACAGGTTCTGGATGACGTCGATGGTGCTCACGTCGGCGGGGCCCAGCTGGCGCACCAGGAAGGCGGCCCGGGGCGCCTCGGAGACGAAGTGCAGCTCCTTGGCCTGAGTATAAATATCACCCAGAAGAATATTGTCCGAGATGATATTTTTCACAAAGGTGGCCTTGTCGTGCTTCTCCTCATAGTAGGCCTTGGCCCCGTTGAAGGCCACCACCGCCATGGCGCACAGGGAGCCGGCCATCTCGTCCTCCCCCTGCACAAAGGCGGCATAGTCGAACTGAGCCCCCCAGCCCGCCAGGGGCTTGAAGGTCTTTCCCTCAAAATGGGCGGCGGCGTGGTCCGCGGCATTGACGGCGGTCACTGCGCCGGACCAATGCTCGCCAATGCAGGTCAGTTCACTGCACGCCACCACGATCCCGTCTGCATCGATCACACCCACAGTGCGGTCGACGCTGTCTTTCATCTGGAGTACCACTCCCTGAAACATCCTGCTGGACACATGGATCCCTCCCAAGTAAAACTCTTGAAACAACTATTGACATTATAACGGTTTACCCCCCGGTTTGGCAAGAGGGTTTCCCAATTTTTTTGTGAAAAACAACCAAAACCTTGCGAGAAACTCACTGTCCCCTTCGCAGAGCTGCTACCTCCTCCTGGGTGAGGGGCCGCCACTCCCCCGGTCCCAGGGCCGGGTCCAGCCGGATGGGCCCCATGGACAGGCGCTTCAAGTACCGCACCGGCTTCCCCCGGGCGGCCAGCATCCGCTTCACCTGGTGGTACTTCCCCTCCCGGAGGGTGACCAGGCACTCCGAGCCGTCCCCCAGGGGCTCCAGACCTGCGGGCAGGCAGGCAAGGCCGTCCCCCAGCACCATCCCCTGGGCCAGGGCCTCCGCGTCGGACGCGTCCACCGTCCCGTCCACCTGGGCGTAGTACACCTTGTCCACATGCTTGTTCGGGGCGAGCAGGTCGTGGCCCAGGGGTCCGTCGTCGGTGAGGAGGAGCAGGCCCTCGGTGTCCTTGTCCAGCCGCCCCACGGGAAACAGACCCCGGCGGCGCAGGTGCTCCGGCAGCAGATCCAGCACCGTTTTCTGGTTCCGGTCCTCGGTGGCGGACAACAGCCCCGCCGGCTTGTGGAGCATCAGATACACAAAGGGTGCGCAGTCCACCTCCCGGCCGTCCACGGACAGCCGAACCCGCTCCGGGTCAAACTTGTCCTCCGGGCGGGCCGCAGGGCGGCCGTCCGCCAGTACCCGGCCCTGCCGGACCAGATCCTTCACCTCCCGCCGGGACCAGTGCCCGGTGGAGGCCAGCAGCTTGTCCAGCCGCTCCAGCGCCATACCGCCGCCCCCGTTTCCTGAAAATTCGGACTGTTTTTTCACACGTCGGTCTATTGTACCAAAAGGCACCAGGAAATTCAATACTTTTTTGTTCTCTCTCCGGCATACCCCTGTCCCGGGGCGCATAAGAATGAAGCAAAGACCAGGAACGGGAAGGAGATATGCGCTGTGTTGATTATGACCGCAAAGCTGCCCAGAAGAAAGCTGGCCTTCAGCGTGGCCGCCGCCGCGCTGGTGTGCTGCGCGGCTCTGGCGCTGAATTTGGGGGGCGGCGCGTTCCAAGCCGCCTCGGCCTCCGCTTCCGGCCTCCCCAGCCCCAAGGGCGTGAAGTCCAACGAAGACCGGGTGGCCTATCTGGAGGGCTACAGCTGGCAGGTGCTGGAGGAGCCCCTGGCCACCGAGGAGCTGCTCATCCCGGAGGAGATGGATGAGAGCTACGACGACTACCTGGCCCTCCAGGCCAGCCAGGGCTTCGACCTGGAGCAGTACGCCGGCAAGCGGGTGAAGCGGTACACCTATGAGATCACCAACTACCCCACCGGCGAGGCGGGGGTCCAGGCCAATCTGATGATTTACCGGAACACGGTCATCGGCGGCGAGGTCCTCTCCCCCCAGATGGACGGATTTCTCCACGGGCTGTCCATGCCGGCCGGGTCGTGACAGCCCCCTCTCCCCCATATCCATGCGGCCCCCGCCGGGGCTGCTTTTTTTCTGCCCTTCCGGCCGGTCAGTCTCCACAAAAAGCCCCTCAAAAAGTTGTATCATTTCCCGAATATTTCAGGATATTTCCCACAGGATTGACAATATCGCCAGGCGATATTACAATATCATTAGACGATATCGACTCGCGATATTGCATCCCAAGGAGGTGTTCAGATGGGCGGAAATAGCCGCGGTCCTCTGACCGAACCTATGTTTTATGTCCTGATGTCTTTCCTGCGCCGGGACATGTGCGGCACAGAGATCACCGAATTTGTCGAACGAAAGACCCGCGGCCGGGTCAAGCTGGGCCCGGGCACCCTGTACACCCTGCTGGGCAAGTTTCAGGATGAGAAGCTCATCCAGGAGACCGAGGTGGACGGCCGCAAGCGCACCTACCGCATCACCCCCAAGGGGCGGGCGGTGTACCAGGAGGAGGTGGACCGCCTGCGGTCCTGCCTCATGGACGCGGAGGAGGAGGGTTTGATATGAAATACGTAAGAAAATGGACCCCGGTGTCCTCCTATGACATCCAAGGGCTGGAGAGCTGGCTCCAGGATCTGGCCCTCCAGGGGCTCTATCTGGAGCAGTTCCGCCCCCTGTTCTGTACCTTCTACTCAGACGCCGCCAAACGGACCCGGTACCGCATCGAGCCCCACCACCGGCGGCTGGACGATGACCTGCCCCGGTCCATGCTGGAGCTATACGAATCCTACGGCTGGACGTGCGTGGGAGAGATCGGCCGGGAGCTGCTGATCTTCGCCACCCAGGAGGAGGACGCCCCGGAACTTCACACCGACCCGGAACTCCAGGGGGAGCAGTGGCGGAAGCTGGTGCGCCGGCTGCGCCGAGGCTTTTTCCTCTCGCTGTTCTGCTTTCTGCTGATCACCGTCTTTTGCGCCTGGTCCTTGTTCGAAGAGGGGACGCCCGTCCTGGTCCTGCTCACCTCAGCCATCCCCATCTTGCCCCTCTATCTGGTCCTCGCCCTGTTCTCCCTGGCCTCCCAGTGGGGTGAGCTGCAGGCGGTCACCCAATTCACCCGGCAGCTGGAGGCGGGAGAGTCTCTCCCCCACCGGGCTCCCTATCCCAAGAGCCGCCCAGGCTACCTCGTCTCGTTCCTGGCTTCCAGTGTGCTGCTGGTGCTGTTCCTGGCCGCCCAGTATGTCCTCCCCTTTGCCGGCGGCGCGCTGCAGCCGGTGGCGGCGGCGGAGTCAGCATTTTCTCCCCTGTCTCTGGCCGATCTGGAGGAGGAGAACTACCGTCCCTACTCTATCTCCTCTGGCAGCACTACCGATTACGCCAATTTCTCCCAGCGGGAGCAGTACCTGCTGTCCACCCGGTGGGAGGTTGTCCAAAGCAGCCGCTGGGCCCCTGACGGAGAGGACTGGGTACATCTGGAGACCCTGTGGTACGATCTGCCCGCCCCTCTGTCCTTCCTGTCCGCCCCCGCAGCCCGGGAGCTGCTGGACCAGGCCATGAAGCTGGACGACGACATCTGGTGGTCCAGCGGAGCGCCGGTCACCTGGGACGTGACCTACTTCCCGCGGGAGGGCGTCCAGCTGCTGGCCATCGCCCAGAGGGAGGGCGGCACCTTCCAGGCCGCCGTGGCCGCGGCCGGCGACAAGGTCGTGCTGGCGCGCTACACCGGCTCCGCCCATCTGGCGGACCACCTGGAGGAAATCGCCGCGATGGTCGCATAGCGGGGACACCGCCCCCCTCAAATCTCTCCGGAGGTATTTTGGATAAAACACTGCGCGGTCCAATGGGGCCCGCACCGCGCGGTCCTCTCACTTCTGATCTTGGAGGTGCCTCTATGAAAAAGTTCTGGCTCCCCTACTCCCTGTGGGACATCCAGGGGATCGAGCTGTGGCTCAACGATCTGGCCGCCCAGGGCTATGAACTGAAACGCTTTTCCCACTTCTGGTCCATAGGCCGGGTGGAATTTCAGCCCTCGGAGGAGGCTAAACACTGCCGCTACCGCCTGGAGCCCATTGGAAAGGGGACAAAAGAGCTGCGGGAGCGGGCGGCCAACTACCGGGAGCCGGGCTGGCGCTTTGTGGAGCAGATCGGCAAGCTGTACGCCGTCTACCGCTGTGACGACCCGGAGGCCCCGGAGCTGTACACCGACCCGGAGAGCTTAGGCTGGGCTATGAAAAAGCTCATCCTGCGGCAGTGGCTGGGGGCAGCGGCCGTCCTGCTCTGGGCCGGCATGCTGCTGCGGGACATGCTTGCCCAGTTGTTCACCGCCCCCGCTGTCCTTGCCATGGAGCTGGTCCTGGATTTTGAGCGCCTGGCCCCTCTGCTTCTGGCGCTGCTGGTCGTGGTGGGCGGGACGGTGCTGGGCGTCCTGTATCAGACGGTTCGATTCACCGGCCTGCGCCGCCGCCTGGCCCAGGGGGAGCTGCCCCCGGTGCAGAAGCGGACCTATCCCCAGCTGCGGCAATTTCTGCTGACCCTGTTCCTGGTGGTCTTTCTGGTGGGGTACTTCTTCTTTTTCAACTGGGTCAACAGCTGGCGGGAGCGGCCCCTGCCGGAGAATCCGGCGGAGTGGGATTTCCCCCACATCACCCTCTCGGAGACGGTGCCCGCCGGGACGGAGCTGCGGGAGAACGCCCGTCAAACGGTGACGCTCCCTAGCCGGCCTGGTCAAATCGTGTTCTTTTACGACCGGGCGTACACCTCCTGGCTGGCCCCGGAGCAGTACTACGTCACCCAGTCCGGCCTGGCTCGCCTGCCCGGCGAGATCTCCCGGCAGGTCCAGCTGGTTCAGGACTACACCAAAACCCGCGCCCCCTTTTTGGCAGAGTGGGTGTACGCCGGAAAGGTCCAGGAGTGGCGGCAGCGGCTGAACGCCTTGGTCTCTGAATATGGTGCGGAGGAAACGATCTCCTACCCGGGCCTGGACCAGCTGACCCGCTTCTCGTACCAGTATTGGGGTGAGGACTGGTCCCGGGCCTGCTATGTAGGCCGTCTGGGCAGCCAGGTGTTCGTACTGCATCTCCGGGGTCCCGACCTGGAAACACCCCTGGACCTGCTGACAGAGCGGCTGGCGGCGGAGGCCGCCTGACGCCGCCCCCAATAGAAATAAAACGAGAAAGGAAGCGCTGGTTTATGTACGACCAATACGGAAACAAACTGATCCGCCGGGCCATCCCCTATCAGCTCTACGACATAGCGGGCCTGCAGCAGTGGTTTGAGGAGATGTCCGCCAAGGGGTGGATCTTGGACGGCTTCGGCATCCGCACAGCTGTTTTTCACCAGGACAAGCCCGCCCCCGGGGTGCGCTACCGCCTGGAGCCCCAGAGCTATTGGGACACCTCCATCGACTACGAGAAGAACGAGGCTTACGCCCAGATGGGCTGGGAGTTTGTGGACACCGTCACCCGCTACTACTACATCTACCGGGCGGCGGACCCGGAGACGGAGGAGCTCCACACCGACCCGGTGACTCAGAGCTATGTGTTCGACCACTATTTGAAGTACTTTTTCCGGTTCTTCTGCGCCGGAGTGGTCATTCTGCTGGGACAGGCGGCCTACACCCTGGGCTTTGACCGCAGCGCCCTCACCCTCTCCCTGTCCGGCTTTTTGGAGGACCTGGTGCTGGACACCCAGTATATCGTCCCCCTTCTTCTGGCTGACCTGTGGGCCCTGCTGGTGATCACCCCCATCTACTACTTCCGCTTTCTGAAGATCTGGAAGCTGCGCAATCAGCTGGCGGCCGGGGTCCCCCTGGACGCGGGGCAGCGGTACCCCCGCTCCACAGCCAGCACGGTGGCCTTCTTCGCCGTCCCCGTCGTTCTGTTTTTCCTCAGCTTCCTGGGCATCCTTCTCCCCCCGTCCGAGAAAGCGTCTCTCACCCCGGACCAGCCCACCCCCGCTCCTCTGGTCTCCCTGTACGACCTGGAGCTGAACCCGGCCATCCAGGACCCGGAATTCCGCTCCAATCTGGTGGAGACCTCCTCCTCCCCTCTGGCTGTCAAGCAGACCCTGAGCCAGTGGACCGACTGGGAGGAGCCGGACGACCCCACCGCCTCCATCTCCGTCGACTATGTGGACGCGGTCTCCTCCACCTGCGCCGGGTGGGTGCTGGACAGCTGGAAGCGCACTGACGAGGCGGAGAACGGCGTCTCCTGGCAGGAGGCCAGCCGCCCCGGCCTGGACCGCCTGTATACCCGCATCCAGGTCCCGGAGGGTCCGTCTTCCTACACAGACGGAAACCACACCGTCACGGTCAATCAGTTTGCAGACACGTATTCCTGGCTGGGTCAGGCGGGGGACCAGGTGTTCCGCCTGACGGTGCGGGGCACCGTCCCGCCGGAGGAGGCCCTGGACCTGCTGCTGGAGCGGATGGGCGCAGTCTCATAAGTATCAGCGGCTCCCGCGCCTTCCCTTTTACTTTATTACTGAGGAGGATTCTCCCATGAAAACACTCAAAAACGCCTCATACAAATGGAAGTTCAGCCCGGTGAATCTGATGGACAGGGCCCGGTTCCAGGACTGGCTGAACCAGATGGCCCGCCAGGGACTCTTTTACCACTGGTACTCCAACAAGGTCATACGATTCAGTCCGGGCGGCTTCCCCATGGTCCGGTTCCAGGTGAAGGCCCCCGACCCCAACCGCCGCTACCACCTGTACCCCGCTCCGGAGATGCTCACCGAGCCCCCCGCCGACCTGCTGGAGCAGTACCGGCAATACGGCTGGACCTATGTGGACTACATCCCCTCCAGCTGTATCTCCTACTTTCTCTTTGCCACCGACGACCCCAGCGCGGCAGAGCCCAATTCGAACCCAGAGTCCCTCTACCGGGCCCTGCGCTTCCCCGTTCGGAATCTGCTGATCCTGGCATTTCCGACGCTGATACTGATTCTTGTGTACGGGATCATATTCTCCGGGTCCTGGGGCGGGCTGGAGTCCTCCCAGCAGCTCTCCCCCGCCCTCCAGGTGTTTGGGCTCCTCCTGCTGGCCCTGCTGCTGAGTCTTCTGATCTCCGGCGGCTTCCAGTGGCTCACCTACTTCCTCCTCCGCCGCAAGATCAAGGAGGAGCACACCACCCATCCCTCCCTGCCCAGGTGGCTGCTCATGGCCCAGCGGGTCCTGGCAGTGATCGAGACGGTTTCCTTTCTGGCGGCGGTACTGCTGCCGGGCGGCTCCTTCTTCCGGCGGATGGACCGCCTTCTGGACGCCCGGCACGAGGTCCAGGCCGTGGTTCCCCAGGAGCAGGTCACAGAGGACGTCCCTCTGGAGGACTGGGAGCCCGACTTCGACCTGCTCACTCTGGCGGAGATGGAGGGAGACGGAAGCTGGGTCCCCAGCGAGGACTTCACCTTTGCCGCCGGCATACCCTCTATGGAAAAGGAAATCCACTACAACGTAGTGGACCTGCACGAGGCCCCCGAACAGCCTATCCCCACTTGGTATACCATCAGCCAGGACGGCACGGGGAACAGCGGAACTTCCTCTCTATCCATCTCCTACTACCTGGCCCGGGACGATGAGGCGGCCCAGGCCAGGCTGGAGCGGGAACGGACCTCCTCTGAATATTACGACTACCAGCCCATTGAGGTCCCCGGGGCCGAGGAATTTTGGTGCGATTCCGTGGGACTCACCCCCGAGGAGGATGTCTCCCCCGCCTGGTTCGTCCTGGCCCGGAAGGGGGACCGGCTGCTGGAGCTGCGCTACGACGGCACTCTGGATCTGAGTGAGTGGTTTGACGAGATCGCCGCCATGCTCACACCGGAGGGGTGAGTGGTTTCTTTTTTGGCAAGACAGGGCACAGACTTTTTCCATAAGGAGCTGATCCTATGAACCAATTTGAGAAAAAAGCCCCCGGCAATTTGATCCGAAAATGGGCCGTGGTGGACGCCAAGGACATCTCCCGCACAGAAACCTGGCTGGAGGACATGGCCGCCCAGGGGCTGTTCTTCCACGACTTCTCCGGGTGGAGTATCCTGGCCCCCGGCCCCCTCTGGATTGTGCTGTTCCAGAAGGACGCCCCCAGGCCGGAGCGCCGGTACCGCCTGTGCCCCACCCGACCCCAGGAGGCGGAGCCCTCCCAGGAGACCCTGGAGCTGTACGCCCAGGCCGGCTGGCAGTTTCTGCGGTACTGGGGCACCTCATGCGTGTCCTACTTCCTGTTCTACAGCGACGACCCCGCCGCCCCGGAGCCCTACACCGACCCGGACTCCCTCTACGAGGCCCTCCGGCCCCCGAAGAAAGATGTGCTCAACGATTTGCTTTTGGGCGGGGTGCTGTATACCTCCACCGTTATCCTACGCGCCACACGAATCCTGGACCGCCAGCTCTCCTTCCTGCCCAACTGGATTTTTGCCGCGGCCGCGGCACTGCTGATCGCCCTTTGGCTGATCTCCCTCCTTCTGAATGGGATCGACTGGCTCACCGTTCTGGCCCTTCGGCAGGAGATCCGGCGGCGGGACACGGTACGGCCCGCTCCGCCCTCCGCCCTGTTCGCCGCCCGCTGTTTCTTCTCCTCCCTTCTATCCCTCCTCCAGACGGGGCTCCTGGCTGTGGCTCTCGCCTTGATTTTCACGCTCTTTCGCATCAACAGCGACCTGCCCCTGGAGCAGTTCGACCCCGACTTTGACCTGCTCACCCTGTCGGAGATGGAGGGGGACGGGAGCTGGACGCCGGAGCCCGACCTGGAGGTCGCGGACCAGCTCCTCCGCTTCAATGCGGCGGACGTGTACCAGGACCCCGGCCGGGGCGTCCAGATGTGGTACGACGTCAGCCAGGCGGGCTACGGCACCAGCGGGGACTCCAGCATGGACCTGAACTACTTTGTCTCCGACGACGCCCAGGCCGCCTGGGAGCTCCTGGCCAGCCTGGTTCAGGACCTCCAGAGCCCAGACGGCGACCTCCTCTCCTACCTCCCCGACCAGCTCCCCTTCCAGCGGGAAACCGTTCCCGGCGCGGAGGAGTTTCTGGTCCGCCGGGCAGGAGAAAACTGGGACGTAGTCGCCCTGGAGGGGGACCGGGTGCTGGCCCTGCGGTACTCCGGCGCGCTGGATCTGACCGGCTGGTACGATGAGATTGCCGCCATGCTCACGCCGGAGGAATGACAGGCGGAAGGGGCAAGCCCCCGCCCTGCCCAGCTCGTTTTATCCCAAAGAGTTCGGCCATAGGCGGCCGCCAGAGACACCCCTGCCAAGGGCGCGCCGGGCCGCCGCGCCCCGAACCTCTACCTTGGGAAACATGCTACGGGCAAACATCAAAATTGAAATAAGGAGTGACGAACGATGGGGAAACAAAAGAATCGGGTCACCAAGTGGTCCCCGGTGAGCCCCATGGACTTTCCCCGCTTTGAGTCCTGGCTGGAGGAGATGGCCGGGAAGGGGTTTCTGGTGCACCGCGTTCAGCAGAACTTGTTCTCCCTGGCCCGAGTCAAATTCCGCCGGGACGAGCCCCACCCCCACCGCCGGTACCGGGTGTGTCCCGCCCAGGGGCAGCAGCAGGCGCGGGAGGAGCCGTCCCAGGAGCTGCTGGAACTGTACGCCGGCGCGGGGTGGACTTACGAGGGGAGCTTCGGCCGGTCCTGGACCACCCTGTACCTCTTTTCCTCCGACGATCCGGAGGCCCAGGAGCCCTACACCGACCCGGACTCCTTACGGTACGCCCTGCGCTTTCCAAAAGGCAACCTGCTCTCCTATCTTTTCCTCCTCGCCTTGAATCTATGGCTGTATACAGCCATCGCGGTTATGGATATGGACCTCCATCAATCCCCCCACCTGGCCGCCCCCCTGGTCACCCTATTCCGGGTCTTCCTGGCCCTGCTGTGGGTCCTGCAGGTGCTGATCCTGGGAAGCGATCTCCTGACTGTGGTCCTGCTCCGCCGCCGGGCCCGCAGAGACCAGACGGTGCGGCCCAGCCTCCCCCTTTGGCCCTACCGGCTCCAGCGGCTATTTGCCCGCGCCGCCGCGGTCCTGCTGCTGACGGGCATGTCCGCAGCCCTGCTGGCCTCTCTCACCGACAAAGTGGAGAAGAACATCCCTCTGGAGGAATTTCAGCCGGACTTCTCTCTGCTCACCCTGGAGGAGATGGCGGGGGACGGCGGCTGGACGCCTTGGGAGGATTGGACCGCCAGCGAACACGTAGACCTCTCCCCTGAGATGGCCGAGCAGGCCGACATCACCATCTACTACAATGCGGCAACTATGAAGCGCAACCCGATCTTCTCCCCCATTCAGACCTATTACATCGTTCAGCAGGGGGGCACCGGAGCCGCGGGGCACGGGCAGATGGACCTGTACTACTACATAGCGGCCGGTTCGGAACAGGCCTGGGCCCAGCTGGCCGACCTCACCCAGCAGATCGCACGGGATCGGAACATCGGTGATTCCGCCCCGGACCAACTGGACTTCCAGCGGGAAACGGTTCCCGGCGCGGAGGAATTTTTGGTTCATCGGGAGGAAGCAAACTGGGACGTGGTCGCCCTGGAGGGGAACCGGGTGCTGCGGCTGACTTACAATGGGGCCCTGGACCTGACAGACTGGTACGACGAAATTGCCGCCATGCTCACGCCAAACTCGTAGGAGGTGTATTTCTCCATGAAGCATGTCCGAAAATGGCTTCCTGTCCCCACCTATGACCTGCCCGGTATAGAGGGGTGGCTGGAGGAGATGGCCGGCAAGGGACTGTATTTGGAGCGGCTGAAATCTTGGACCGCCCGATTCCGGCGGGGGGAGCCCCGGCCCCGGCGTTTCCGCATTCAGCCCTGCTGCGGCCGTGAGCGGGAGTTTCTCCTCCAAAAGCCGCCGGAGGACCTGGTGGAGCTGTTCGCCAGCTTCGGCTGGCAGTGCGAGGGCTGGGCCTCCTCCTCCCTGGTCCTCTTTTCCACCGACGATCCGGAGGCCCCGGAGCCAAATCCGGACCCCCAGACCTTGGAGCTGGCCCTGGAGCCCCTTGTCCGTACCGCAGTCAGAAACCTGCGGTTGGAAGTGTCATTCGGGATTTTTGTCCTGTTTCTATGTATCCTGCAGCTCCCCTGTTTCATGCCCCGGATTTGGGAGAACGGCATCCCTATCCTTTTTGTGGGCTTCATCCCCCTGGCCCTTCTGGATCTTTGGGACGCTAAACGGGCAAACCGGGTGCTTCAGGACCTGCGCCGGCGGCTGCAGGAGGGAGATCCCCTCCCGCCCCGCCCCGGCCCCTTCTC
>NZ_JACJJE010000159.1 GCF_016899775.1 Pseudoflavonifractor capillosus | reverse complement strand
TTCCATAACCGCCGTGATTCGGCTTTCCAGCACGGTTCGGTTGTCCATAGATGCATTGATGGCTCCCAGAATTGCCTGTTGAAGCGGCTTTTCATCCAATGTTGGAGAATGCAGGCAGTATTTTTTTCCGTAACTCAACCGGCTGATACAGCGCCACACAGGCCGCTTTTCCCCGTACTGGGTCCAGGTGCACCGGCGGTAGGCCGTACCACACTCGCCGCAGAACAGCAGATTGCTGAGGGCATATTTCCCACTGTATTTCCGCAGACCGGTGGGGGTGCTTCTCCTGGTTCCGCCCTCACGAGCTTTTCTCCGGGCCAACTCCAGCTGAACTGCATCGAACAGTTCGTGGCTGACAATGGCCTCGTGGTGATCTTGGATGAGGACTTTGTCCAACTGTCCCG
>NZ_JACJJE010000158.1 GCF_016899775.1 Pseudoflavonifractor capillosus | reverse complement strand
GCTTTCAGTATTTTCCTTCCATATGGGTAAAATAAGAACCACTTCGAGCATTGGAGGGAAATACTATGGAGACACGAAGCATAACGAGCACGGAGCTTGCGGCCTTCATCGGGCATCTGGGGACGGTGGAGCGCAGTGCCGGGACCATCGAGAAATATTTCCGGGACACGGGGCGCTTTGCCGCCTGGCTGGAGGGCGCGGAAGCTACCCGGGAGCGGGCGGCAGCCTGGCGGGACAGCCTGCTGGAGGGGGGGCTACGCTCCCGCTACCGTCAACTCCATGGTGGCGGCGGTGAACCAGTTTTTCACCTTCCTGGGCTGGGAGGAGTGCAAGGTGAAGGCCCTGAAAATCCAGCGGAAGCTGTTCCGGGACGACCGGCGGGAGCTGACCCGGGAGGAGTACCAGCG
>NZ_JACJJE010000157.1 GCF_016899775.1 Pseudoflavonifractor capillosus | reverse complement strand
ATGCGGGACTGGACTTTTGAGAACGACAACGGCAGGAACCCGCAGGCCGGGATTGCCCGCCGGTATGTGGAACACTGGGAGGATATGCGAGCCGACAATATCGGCTGCCTGTTCTGGGGCGGCGTGGGAACCGGGAAAAGCTACCTTGCGGGCTGTATCGCAAACGCCCTCATGGAGAAAGAAATCCCCGTCCACATGACGAATTTTGCCCTTATCCTCAATGACCTTGCCGCCAGCTTTGAGGGGCGCAACGAGTACATTTCCCGCCTTTGCCGCTATCCGCTGCTTATCATTGACGACTTCGGCATGGAGCGCGGAACCGAGTACGGGCTGGAACAGGTTTTCAATGTGATTGACAGCCGTTACCGCAGCGGCAAGCCGCTGATCGTCACGACCAACCTCACGCTGGACGACCTGC
>NZ_JACJJE010000156.1 GCF_016899775.1 Pseudoflavonifractor capillosus | reverse complement strand
ATATAACCTCCGGGTTTGGGCCCATTTTAGGCCCAAAAACGCTCGGAAAGCGTTGAACCGCAGCAGATGGACAAACCTACAGCAGCTCATAACCCGGAGGTCGGAGGTTCAAGTCCTCCTCCCGCAACCAGAAATCCGCTGGAATCATGTGATTCCAGCGGATTATTTTTGTTTTCTGCAACTTTTTCGCGAGGTTTATTTTGGGTTTCTGAATCTGACCCAGATTCTGACCCATACGGAAATTTTTCCGGACTGGAGAGGGCTATAAACTGCCGGAGAGAACGTGCTCCATGGCCTCCGCCGCCTGTCGCTGAGCCGAGGTGGTCACATGGGCGTAGGTGTCCAGGGTGAACCCGGCGCTGTAGTGGCCCAGCATCCCAGAGACGGTCTTTACGTCCACCCCGGTTTGCAGAGCCAGAGTTGCGAA
>NZ_JACJJE010000155.1 GCF_016899775.1 Pseudoflavonifractor capillosus | reverse complement strand
GGCTACGCCCCCAAGGAGCAGTACATCCGGAGAAGCCGCCAGGGCCCCTTTACGGACGTCTACTCCTGCGCCGCCTGCTTCTATGCGGCGCTGACCGGCTTCCTGCCCCCGGAGGCGCTGGAACGGCTGGACCACGACGAGCTGGTCCCAGTTTCCCAGTGCGGGGTGGACATCCCGGAGTATCTGGACAAGGCTATTTTGAAAGGCCTGGCGGTCCAGCCGGAGGACCGCTTCCAGAGTGCGGAGGAATTTCTGAACGCCATCGAGTCCCAGCAGGTGGTGGAGCTGCCCCAGGCGGGAGCCGCCCAGCCGGCCGCGCCCACGAAGAAAAAGCTCAGCCCCGTGCTGATTGGCGGCGTGGCCGCGGCGGTGATTGCGGTGGCCGTGGGCTTTGGGATCGCCATCGGCGGGAACTCCAGCGGTTCCGGAGGGGAGAAAGGCG
>NZ_JACJJE010000154.1 GCF_016899775.1 Pseudoflavonifractor capillosus | reverse complement strand
AAAGAAAGTATGCGCCTTTAGCTCAGTTGGTAGAGCAACTGACTCTTAATCAGTGGGTCCCGGGTTCGAATCCCTGAAGGCGCACCACAAGGCCCGTTGGTCAAGCGGTTAAGACGGCGGCCTCTCACGCCGCAAACATGGGTTCGATTCCCGTACGGGTCACCACCTACTTTTTCTTGAAAGAAAAAGTAGGCAAAAAGAACTTTATACTGAGCCTTTTGTAGGACGGAGAAAGTTCTTGACAGTGAGAAGAAAATTTGATAGAATACTTGCTGTTGAAAAAGACGGTAAGGAGAGAAAAAGATACGGAACTCTTCTTGTAGAAGGAAGTATGAAGTTTTCTTTGCTTACTTTCTTTTTCAAAAGAAAGTAAGTTGGTGCTGATTAGGGCGAGGGTCCACCCGTTCCCATTCCGAACACGGAAGTTAAGCTCGCTTCTGCCGAAAATACTTGCCTGGAGACGGGCCGGAAAGATAGGTAGTGCCAACA
>NZ_JACJJE010000153.1 GCF_016899775.1 Pseudoflavonifractor capillosus | reverse complement strand
CTGAACTGCATCGAACAGTTCGTGGCTGACAATGGCCTCGTGGTGATCTTGGATGAGGACTTTGTCCAACTGTCCCGTGTTTGGAATCACCTTCTTGCTGATGCAGTCCTTGATAAAAGTTTTTTGAAGCAGGGCATCCCCACAGTATTTCTCGTTGGTCAGAATGCTCTTGATATTGGAAATTACCCACTTAGACTTGCCAGCTGCAGTAAGGCAGCCCTGAGCTTCCAGCTGCTCTTTGATGGAGCGCAGAGGATCTCCAGCCAGGTATCGTTGGTAGATGAAGCGGACGATCTCCGCCTGCTCTGGCACGATTTGAGGTTTCCCGTCTGGTCCTCGCTCATAGCCCAGCAGCTTCTGGTACTGCATGGTGACACGGCCCTCCTTCATGGACTGCCGCTTTCCCCAGCGGACTCGACTGCTGGTACTCTCACTCTCGGCCTGGGCGAAGGCTCCGTGGAGTGTGATCAGGAACTCGCTCTCTGGGTGGATGGAGTTGATATTCTGCTCCTC
>NZ_JACJJE010000152.1 GCF_016899775.1 Pseudoflavonifractor capillosus | reverse complement strand
GTCCGGCCGTCCTCCTCAATGGTTTTTGGGATGTTGGCGGTGTCCTGATTGGCCAGATTGGGATAGGATCGGGTAGCGGAGACCTCCCGGGTGGAAGTGCCGTATCCGGCTGCCTCCACATTCACGGTCTCCAGCTGGAGTGAGAGGGTACCGGACAGTCCGTCTTCTGTGATGAACTCTTTTTCCGGAGGCAGCAGGGCCAGCACCGACTCCATGTCTTTGCTCTTGCTCTCCAAAGTCACTGTTTCGGTGTGCTGCCGGCTCTCGTGCTCCGGTAACTCTTGTTTCAACACGTCCACCAGAGTGTAGTGGAAGCCGTCCTGCTCAAAGTCGGACCGGGGGATCCCCGCCGGGTCGTCCTCCGGCCCCAGGTCATACATTTTCCGCAATTCCGTGCCGTCCTCGCTCTGAGTGACGGCGGTTGGGTAGCAGACCTCCGCCTGAGTGTGCTCCGCCGCCAGCACCGCGGGGGAGAGGGCCATGGTCAGGCAGAGCACCGCGGCCAATAAGGTGATCTTTCGTTTCATGCAGACATCCCTCCTCTACATGCTCATGCCGCCCATTACCGGGCCGGACTGGACGGGTTCTTC
>NZ_JACJJE010000151.1 GCF_016899775.1 Pseudoflavonifractor capillosus | reverse complement strand
GTCCGGCCGTCCTCCTCAATGGTTTTAGGGATGTTGGCGGTGTCCTGATTGGCCAGATTGGGATAGGATCGGGTAGCAGAGACCTCCCGGGTGGAAGTGCCATATCCGGCTGTCTCTACATTTACGGTCTCCAGCTGGAGGGAGAGTGTACCGGACAGGCCGTCTTCTGTGATGAACTCTTTTTCCGGGGGCAACAGGGCCAGCACCGATTCCATATCCTTGTTCTTGCTCTCCAGGGACACGGTCTCAGTATGCTGCCGGATCTCCTGTTTGGGGAGCTCCTGTTTCAGCACGTCCACCAGAGTGTAGTGGAAGCCATCCTGCTCAAAATCAGACCGGGAGATCCCTGCCGGATCATCCTCCGGCCCCAGGTCGTACATTTTTCGCAGTTCTGTGCCATCCTCACTTTGAGTCACCGCAGTGGGATAGCAGACCTCTGCCTGAGTGGGCTCCGCCGCCAGCACTGCGGGGGAGAGAGCCATGGTCAGGCAGAGCACCGCAGCCAATAAGGAAATCTTTCGTTTCATGCAGACATCCCTCCTCTACATGCTCATGCCGCCCATTACCGGGCCGGACTGGACGGGTTCTTC
>NZ_JACJJE010000150.1 GCF_016899775.1 Pseudoflavonifractor capillosus | reverse complement strand
GACCTCCAGGTGGGGGGCGCCCTCACCAACGCCACCTATGCCATGGAGGGAGATAAGCTCCTGCTCACCAAGGGGGTCACCGGAGTGACCATCGACCGGGAGGCGGCCGAGCCCATGGTGATGGCCGCCATGACCGAGGCGGTGTCCGACGCGATGCAGGGCGGCTCCGCCGCGGTGGAGCCGGTGGTGCTCCCCGCCCACGAGACCACCCCCCAGGAGCCCGACTTTGACGCTATGTATCAGGAGCTCCACGCCGAGGCCAAGAGCGCCGAGATCGACCCGGAGACCCTGGAGGTCAGCGACCACGTGGTAGGGGTCGACTTTGACGTGAACCAGGCCAAAACCCTGTTTGACGCGGCGGCGGAGGGGGAGACCGTGGAGATCCCCCTGACCATCACCCAGCCCGAGGAGACCAAGGAGGGCCTGGAGGGAAAGCTGTTCCGGGACCTGCTGGGGGAGGGCACCAGCCGGGTGGGCGGCTCCGCCAACCGGAAGAGCAACGTGAAGCTGTCCGCCCAGGCCTGCAACGGTGTGGTGCTCATGCCCGGGGAGGTCTTCTCCTATAACAACACCACCGGCAGCCGCACCGCCGACAAGGGCTATCTGGGGGC
>NZ_JACJJE010000014.1 GCF_016899775.1 Pseudoflavonifractor capillosus | reverse complement strand
AGATGTGTATAAGAGACAGAGTCGGGGCGGGGCGGGCCGTTCTGCCGGTACGGAAGCTCCGCTGCTGCCGGACGCAGTGTAGGGGATGAGCCCCAGCTCCTCCGGCCGGTCCCGCACCAGAAGGAACACACATAGGGTCAGAAGGATTCCCACGCCCCCTTCCAGCCAGAAGGCGGCGGTCAGACCCAGGTGCTGAATGGCTTCCTCCAGCAGAGGGGGCGCCAGCACGGTGGACAGACCGCTTCCTCCGGCAGCCAGTCCCAGGGCCAGGCCACGCCGGTCCCGGAACCAGTGGGAGAGGGCCAGCGTGAGTGGGATCATCCCACCGAAGCCGTAGGCCAGCCCGGACAGGGCGGCGCAGGCGCACAGGGTGGGAAAGGCGGAGGCCGCGCCGAACAGGGCGTAGGAGACCACAAAAAAGCCCAATCCCAGGGTCATGGCCTGTCGGATGCCCAGCCGCCGGCACAGGGCGTCCGCGCTGAGCATGGACAGCAGGGAGAACAGGCTGCGCACCGTGGTGATCCAGGAACCCTGCCCGTTGGTGAGGTGAAAGCGCTCCAGAAGATAGGGCTGGTAGACGGTAAAACCGTTGATCCCCAGGCCCATGACGGTGAACAGGGCCAGGCCGCACCCCAGGCATACCAGCCAGGCCCGCCGGGCGGATGCCCGACCGGCCTGGGAAGAGACAGAATTTGGCATCGGAAATCCCTCATTTCTTGTGCCCAATGTACCACACAGGTGATGAGATTGTAAAGCATTTTGTGAGGTCCGTGAAATGAAAACCGCTTCGAGCGGGAGAGGAGGCGCGCATCATGTTGAAGGATTGGATCTGGCTGACCACCCGAAAGGGGCTGGGAGCCCGGGGCGTGCTCCAGGTGCTGGACTACTTCGGAAGCCCGGAGCGGGCATTTTATGCCGATCCGGAGCAGTACGACCAGATTCCCGGCCTGTCCGCCTTGGCCCGCAGCTCTCTGCGGGAGAAGGGGATGGAGGGCCCCGACCGCATCCTGGGGGAGTGTGACCGCCTGGGCCTGCGGGTGCTCACCCTCCAGGACGGCGACTACCCGGAGCGGCTCCGGGAGATTCCCGACCCGCCGGCAGTGCTGTACGTCCGTGGCACCCTGTTCCACTTTGACCAGGAGGCGGCCATCGGCATCGTGGGCGCCCGGGAGCCCTCCCCCTACGGGGAGAAGGTGGCCGCCCAGCTGGGGCTGGAGCTGGCCCGAAACGGGGTGCTGCTGGTCTCCGGTATTGCCCAGGGCATCGACTCCATCGCCCTGAAGGGGGCCCTCCAGGGCGGAGGCCGGGTGGTGTCCGTGCTGGCCGGCGGGGTGGACGTGCCCTACCCCTGGCAGAACCGGTATCTCTACGAGGACGTGGCTGCGGCGGGAGCGCTTATCAGCGAGTATCCACCGGGGACGCGGCACAACGGAGAGCACTTCCCCGTCCGCAACCGGATCATCAGCGGCCTGGCCCTGGGCGTGGTGGCGGTGGAGTGTGCCCGGCACAGCGGCACCATGCTGACCGTCAACCACGCCATGGAGCAGAATCGGGATGTGTTTGCCATCCCGGGCAACATCGATGCCCCCATGAGCGAGGGGCCCAACTGGCTGCTGCGCCAGGGGGCTCGCCCGGTGACCTGTGCTCAGGACATTTTGGAGGAATACGTGGACCGCTTCCCGGAAAAGCTCTCCAAGGCGGTCCCCCTGTCCCCGGAGGCCGCCCAGCAGCGGCTGGAGCAGATCAAACCCCGGGAGGAGCGGCAGGAGCCCTCCGCCAAGGCGGAGGTGGTGCGGGAGGTGGTCCCCAAGGAGCGGCAGAAGGCCCGCTTCACCGACGACCAGCTCTCCATCCTCCACACACTGGGGGAGAAGCAGAAGACCTATACCGCCGACGAGCTGGTGGAACTGACCCAGATCCCGGCCCGGCGGGTGCTGTCCGCCCTCACTATGCTCCAGGTGGACGGCGCAGTCCAGGAGCACCCGGGGCGGCGGTTTTCCTCTCTGGTGAAGCTGGAGGACGAATAAAGTTCAGGGGCCGCGCCCCGCGGCCCCTTTGAATCTATGGAGGTTTATCAACGTGGCAGCAAAAACCGATCTTGTGATCGTAGAGTCCCCGTCCAAGGCCAAGACCATCGGGAAGTACCTTGGACCGGGGTATGAGGTGAAGGCGTCCATGGGCCATGTCCGGGACCTGCCCAAGAGCAAGCTGGGCGTGGACGTGGAACACGGCTTTGAGCCCAACTACCAGCCCATCAAGGGCAAGGAGGACACCATCAGCGACCTGAAAAAGGCGGCCAAGAAGAGCGGCAAAGTCTATCTGGCCACCGACCCGGACCGGGAGGGGGAGGCCATCTCCTGGCACCTGAAGGAGCTGCTGAACATCCCCGACGACAAGACCTACCGGGTGACCTTTAACGAGATCACCAAGAAGGTGGTCAACGAGTCCATCGCCAAGCCCCGGGCCATCGACCAGAATCTGGTGGATGCCCAGCAGGCCCGGCGTATCCTGGACCGGATCGTGGGCTATGAGCTCTCCCCTCTTCTGTGGAAGAAGATCCGCCGGGGCCTGTCCGCCGGACGGGTGCAGTCGGTGGCCACCCGCCTGGTGGTGGAGCGGGAGGAGGAGATCCGCGCCTTCCAGCCCCAGGAGTACTGGTCCATCCAGGCAGACCTGAGCCGGGTATCCCCCAACCTGGGGGGCTTCCAGGCCATGTTCCACGGCCGGGAGAAGAAGATGGATCTGAACAGCAAAGAGGAGGCCGAGGCGGTGGTCCAGGCGGTGAAGAATGCCCCCTGGTCGGTGGCCAAGGTGAAGCGCCAGGACAAGCAGCGCAACCCCGCGCCCCCCTTCACCACCTCCACCCTACAGCAGGAGGCCTCCCGGAAGCTGAACATGACCCCCGCCCGCACCATGTCCATTGCCCAGCAGCTGTACGAGGGCGTGGACATCACCGGCGAGGGCACCGTGGGCCTCATCACCTACATGCGTACCGACTCCCTGCGGCTGTCCGAGGAGGCCATCGCCGCCGCCAAGGGCTTTATTGAGAGCCGCTACGGAAAAGAGTATTACCCCCCCAAGGCCCGCCACTACAAGACCAAGGGCAACGCTCAAGACGCCCACGAGGCCATCCGGCCCTCCGACGTGAACCTGGTGCCCGAGGACATCAAGAAGGACCTGACCACCGAGCAGTTCCGCCTCTACAAGCTGATCTGGAGCCGCTTCCTGGCCTGTCAGATGGCCTCCGCCGTGTACGACAGCGTCTCCATCGAGGCCCAGTCCGCCGGCTACGCCTTCCGGGCCAGCCGGTCTGAGCTGAAGTTCTCCGGCTTCACCGCCGTGTACGAGGAGGGCCGGGACGACGAGGAGGAGGCCCCCCAGTCCCCCCTCCCCGACCTGAAGGAGGGGGAGCCCCTGGAGCTGAAGGGCACCAAGGAGGAGCAGCACTTCACCCAGCCCCCCGCCCGCTACTCCGAGGCCACCCTCATCCGGGCCCTGGAGGAGAAGGGCATCGGCCGCCCCTCCACCTACGCCCCCACCATCTCCACCATTCTCAACCGGGAGTACGTGGTCAAAGAGGGCCGCGCCCTGCGCCCCACCCCCCTGGGCGAGGTGGTCACCGGCCTGATGAAGGACAAGTTCCAGGACATCGTGGACCCCACCTTCACCGCCCAGATGGAGGAGGAGCTGGACAAGGTGGAGGAGGGCACCGCCAACTGGAAAAAGGTGCTCTCCGACTTCTACGGCGAGTTCGAGGCCGAGCTCCACAAGGCGGAGCAGGAGCTGGACGGGGAGCGCATCAAGGTCCCCGACGAGGTTTCTGAGGAGATCTGCCCCCAGTGCGGCCGGAACCTGGTGATCAAGTCCGGACGGTTCGGCCGCTTCCTGGCCTGCCCCGGCTGGCCGGAGTGCGACTTCACCATGCCCCTGGTGGTGGAGATGCCGGGAAAATGCCCCAAGTGCGGGGGGCGGCTCCTCAAGCGCACCGGCAAGAGCAAAAAGACGGGCAAGCAGTACACCTATTACTGCTGTGAACACCTGAGCAATAAGGACGAGTCCAAGCGCTGTGACTTTATGACCTGGGACGTGCCGGTGAAGGACAACTGCCCCGTGTGCGGCTGGACCATGTTCAAGAAGTCCGGCCGAGGCTTCAAGAAGCCTTTCTGTATCAATGAGTCCTGCTCCAACTTCACCCCCGAGGAGAAGCGGGGCGGCTGGCGGAAAAAGACCGAGACCTCCGCGGAGGGAGGGGAGGCCGCCGGTGAGACCGCCGCGGCGGAGGAGGCCAAAAAGCCCGCCACCAGGAAGACGGCGGCCAAAAAGACGGCTTCCGCCAAGACGACCGCGAAAAAAGCCACCGCAGCCAGGAGCACCGCAAAGAAGACCACAGCGTCCAAAAAGACGGCGGCTAAGAAGTCAGAGGAGTAAGCGGGGGAAAGCCCCCCTCAGTCGGCTGCGCCGACAGCTCCCCCGCAAGGGGGGAGCCAAGTGTATTGAGAGATGTGTATGGGACATACAGATTCAGAGATGATCAAGCGTGCGCGTGATCTGCGAAAGCATATGACACGTCAGGAACGCAGACTATGGTATGATTTTTTATCCAAACACCCTGTACGTTTTCGGCGACAACAGCCCATTGGCCCATATATTGTGGACTTTTTTTGTCCATCCGCCCGTCTTGTGATCGAATTGGACGGGGGTGGGCACTATGAGTGGGCGCAGTATGAATATGACCGGAAGCGGGACTTTTATTTGCAGCAACAGAACATGCGCGTACTGCGTTTTACAAATCTGGACGTAGACCAAAATTTCTCCGGTGTTTGTACAGCGATTGAACGATCGATTGTTTCTCCGGATTGATCAGGTCAGGAAAAAGCCTCCCCCCTTGTGGGGGAGGTGGCCCAAAGGGCCGGAAGGGGGAAGCCCCTCAGTCACGCCGGAAGCCCCAGTGGGGAAGCCGGATTGTATTGTTGAGACCCAAAAGACAGGAGGAACCCATGGAACCTGTGATCGTGATAGGCGCCGGTCTGGCCGGCAGCGAAGCGGCCTGGCAGCTGGCCCAGCGGGGCATCCCGGTGGAACTGCGGGAGATGAAGCCTCAGAAGATGACCCCCGCCCACCACAGCGGGGATTTCGGGGAGCTGGTGTGCTCCAACTCCCTGCGCTCCGACCAGCTGGAGAACGCGGTGGGGCTTTTGAAGGAGGAGCTGCGCCGGTGCGGCTCCCTCATTATGGCCTGCGCCGACGCCCACCGGGTGGAGGCAGGGGGTGCCCTGGCGGTGGACCGCCACGCCTTCTCCGCCGCCATCACGGAAAAAATCCGCAGCCACCCCAACATCACGGTGGTGGAGGGGGAGGTGCTGGACATCCCGGAGGAGGGAAACGTGATCGTGGCCTCCGGTCCGTTGACCTCCGACCCGCTGGCGGAGGCCATCGCCGGCCGGTATCCGCAAAACAGCTACCTCCACTTCTTCGACGCGGCGGCTCCCCTGGTCACCTTTGAGAGCGTGGACATGGACAGCGCCTGGTTTGCCTCCCGGTATGACCGGGGCACCCCGGACTACATCAACTGCCCCCTCACCGAGGAGGAGTATCAGGCCTTCTGGGAGGCCCTCACCACCGCCCAGGAGGCGGAGGTCCACGGCTTTGAGGACGCCGGGGTGTTCGAGGGCTGCATGCCCGTGGAGGTCATGGCCCGGCGGGGCCGGGACACCCTGTGCTACGGTCCCTTGAAGCCGGTGGGCCTGAAGGACCCCAAGACGGGGAAGGAGCCCTTTGCTGTGGTACAGCTGCGAAAGGACAACGCTCAGGGCTCCATCTACAACATCGTGGGCTTCCAGACCCATCTGAAATGGCCGGAGCAGAAGCGGGTGTTCTCCATGATCCCCGCCCTGAAAAACGCCGAGTATGTGCGCTACGGGGTCATGCACCGGAATACCTTCCTGGACTCTCCCCGGCTGCTGGACCGGTACTACCGGGTGCGCACCGAGCCTCGGGTCCGCTTCGCCGGGCAGATCACCGGGGTGGAGGGATATGTGGAGTCCACCGCCTCCGGGTGCCTGGCGGCCATGGAACTGGCCCGGGAGCTGCAGGGGAAGCCCCCCATTGATTTCCCCCAGGAGACCGCCATGGGCGCGTTGGCTCTTTACATCAGCGATGGTTCTGTGGTACACTTTCAACCGATGAATGTAAACTTCGGGCTCATCCCGCCCCTGGGGTATCGGGTCAAGGGGAAGCGGAACAAGAATGCCGAGCTGTCCAAGCGGGCCTTAGAGGCTTTGGAAAAGCTGGATCTCTCCTAATTGCAGGGGGATTTCGCCGCCCTATTTTGCAGGGTTTCGCCCTGCGGGGCGAGTTTCTTTCCCAGCGATGGGAAAGAAACCAAAGGATCGCCGGGGGACGGCTCAGGATGGGCACTGACGTGCCCATATTCGCCTTACCCCCGGTCCCCCATTACGGGGGACGCGTACTTGTTAGGCTTTGCAATGTTTCCGGCGCGCAAAATCTGAGTGGTTTCTTGCGTTTTATTCCGGGCCACTGGGCCCTGGTTTTCCCAAAATTGTGGCCGGTGCGTTTTCCCTTCCGCGCCTGGCTTTGCCGAGCAGGTGGTGGCTGGTCCGTCATCGGCGGGAGGCCCAAGGGCCTCCCCTACCCAAGCCAGGAGGGCCTTTCTTGAGATTCGTAGGGTAGGGGCTGAATGTGAATTGCCCCGAAAGGGCAAGATCGCGCCCGCAGGCGCATTTCGAGGCCAACCGCCGCAAAGCGGCGGCTCTTAGGCCGAGATGAAGTCACCCTGGGGTGTGCCCCTCCCGCGGGCCGGTCTGGGACCGGCCCCTACGAGAAAAATGCAGCCGTCTCCCCGTTCGCCGTAGGGGCGGCTATCAGCCGCCCGCAAGCCTTCCCCCTCTAAGGGGGAAGGTGCCGAGCATATGCGAGGCGGATGAGGGTGGGCTCCGATATGGCAGAGAACCCTCAGCGGGCCGGCCAGTGTCCGGCCTCTACGCAAAAAACGCACCCGCCTCTTTATTTGCCGTAGGGGCGGCCCCATGTGGCCGCCCGCACCTCATCCGTCACGGCCTTTGGCCGTGCCACCTTCCCCTAAAGGGGAAGGCTAGGGTTCGTATCACACCCCCACCGCACAACTTGAGCCCCACCGCAGCAAAGGCGCTCCCAAAAGGGAAATGCCAAGTCCCCGAACTCTGATATTATATAGGCCGCCGAAGGCGGCACCCAACGCAAAGCCCAACGGAGTGGGGTTGCGTTGGAGAGGAGGAGCAAGGGAGCGGGCGCAGTTTTCGTCGTCAGGCGGAAACGGAGACAAGCGGACTTTGCGACGACGAAGCGAAAGACGAGGAGCGGTGTGTCGGCTGAGCCACCCGCGACTTTGCGATGACCTGCTGGCCTTCCTAATTGGCGGCCCTCGTAAAATGGGGTCCGGGGAAAGGCGACTATGAGCACGAAGTGCTCATCGGAGCCGGTCCCTATCCCCTCTGTCCCTTCGGGACATCTCCCCTTGATAAGGGGAGTCGGCCCCGGCGGCGTTTTGCCCAATCCCTCGTGGCTCCCGGCGAAGCCCAGCGAAGCGGGTTCGCCGGGAAGAGGAGGAGCAAGGAAACGAACGCAGTTTTCGCCGCTAGGCGGAAACGGAGTGGAGTGGACTTTGCGACGACGAGCCGCCGTGGGCAAAGTAACCCGCCGTCCGCAGACGGCGGAACCCCCTGCAATTACCCCCGCAGCGCCCACCGAACCAGGGAAACCCCAAGCCGAAAGCCGTGGGTAAAGGAGATTTGGTTTGCAGTATCCAGCAGAGAAAAGAGGGCGGGGGAGAGCTCCTGGGTCCCCAGTTCAGCCAGCGTCCGGGCCATCTTCTCCTGATAGACTGGGTCGGAGTCAAAGTCCAGGTGGGCATGGTCAATTTCGTAGTAATAGAGTTTTTGAAGTTCTGGAATCATATTGACACCACCAATTAAAATGCTTATAGATATATAATAATGCCGTTAGATATATTTGTCAAGGAGGTGATGCCATGCTCTGCAAAGAAATTTTTGCGATCCGCGTGAAAAAACTCCGAAAAGCCCATGGAGAACAGCAGAAAGAGTTGGCGGAAGCCATAGGAGCTACACAGGCCACTATCAGCGATATTGAAAACGGCCGAAAGGCCACCTCCTTTGACCGGCTTGCGGCAATTTGTCAGCATTACAACGTCTCAGCGGATTACCTCCTAGGTTTAATCGACGAGCCCAGGACTTTGATACCACCGAAGAAAGAAGGAACTTGACATGAAGATCATCGTGGACGCCATGGGCGGCGACAACGCGCCCCAGGCCCCGGTCATGGGGGCCATCCAGGCCAACAAGGCGTACGGGGTGGACATCACCCTGGTGGGCCGTGGGGAGGAGATCCTGAAGGTGCTCAAGGACAACGGCATCCAGGACCTGCCCGCGGGGGTGGAGATCGCCCACGCCTCCGAGGTGGTGGAGATCTGCGACAACCCGGCCACCGCCTTCCGGGAGAAGAAGGACTCCTCCCTTACCGTGGGGCTGAACCTGCTGAAAAACGGGGAGGGGGACGCCTTCGTGTCCGCCGGCTCCACTGGCGCCCTGCTGGGGGCGGCCACCCTGCTCATCAAGCGTATCAAGGGCATCCGCCGGGCGGCCCTGGCTCCTGTGGTGCCCACCGGGAACGGCGGGGCCATCCTCATCGACGCGGGAGCCAATGTGAAGTGTCCGCCGGAGTACCTGATCCAGTTTGCCTACATGGGCTCCTACTACGCCGAGCATGTGCTGGGCCGCCCCGAGCCCAAGGTAGGCCTGCTGAACATCGGCGTGGAGCCCTCCAAGGGCACCGATCTTCAGACCGAGGTATACCCCCTGCTGAAAAAGGCCGGGGAGGAGGGCCGCATCAACTTCGTGGGCAACATTGAGGCCCGGGAGGCCGTGGAGGGCGCGGTGGACGTGATCGTGGCCGACGGCTACTCTGGGAACATCTTCCTGAAAACCATGGAGGGCACCGGCCTCTATCTGGCCAAGGAACTGAAAAAGATGTTCCTGAAGGGAGTGCTGACCAAGCTGGCCGCCGTGCTGGTGGCCGACGGGCTGAAAAACCTAAAAAAGATGATGAGCTCCAGCGAAGTGGGGGGCACCGCCCTGCTGGGCATCTCCAAACCGGTGATCAAGGCCCACGGCTCCTCCGACACCCTGGCCATCCAGAACGCCGTCCGCCAGGCCAGCCAGGTGGCCTCCTCCGGGATTATCGAAAATATCGCGGCTAACATCGACGTCATGCGGCTGGACCCCGTGGAGCTGGAGGGCGGCAGACACGAGTGATGCGGAGAAATTCCCATTTGACTATTGACAGGGCAGGGGATTCTGCATATAGTAAGGAAAGAAAAACGTGCCGGTACGCACAAGCAAAAGGAGCAGTCAGCTATGATTTTTGAAAAAGTATGCGCACTGATCGCAGAGCAGTTCAATGTGGATGCCGATTCCATCACCATGGATACCTCCTTTGAGGACGATTTGAACGCGGATTCTGTGGATCTGGTGGATTTGACCATGGCTCTGGAGGAGGAGTTCGACATCGGCGAGCTCACCGAAGAGGACACCGCCTCGGTAAAGACGGTGGGAGACCTGGTCCATTTTCTGCAGAGTAAAGTCGACTGATCAGCCCCCAATGCTGGACATACCATCAAAACTCCGCCGCCGGCGGAGTTTTGCTTGTCCGGACGGCCCTGATCGGAGAGGAGAGAGAGCCGAATGACCACGTTAGAAGAAAAGCTGGGATATACCTTCCAAAATACAGCCCTGCTGGAAAACGCCCTGACCCACAGCTCCTGTGCCAACGAGAGCCGGGGCAAGCTTCAGAGCAACGAGCGGCTGGAGTTTCTGGGGGATTCCATTTTGGGCATGGTGGTGGCCGACCACCTGTACCGCAACCACCCCGACCTGCCCGAGGGGGAGCTGACCCGCACCCGGGCGGCCTTGGTGTGCGAGGAGAGCCTGGTGGAGGTGGCCGCGGAGCTGAATCTGGGGGAGTACCTGCGCCTGGGAAAAGGGGAGGAGTCCGGCGGCGGACGGCACCGGCCCTCCATTCAGGCCGATGCAGTGGAGGCGGTGCTGGCGGCGGTCTATCTGGACGGCGGCATCGGATCGGCCCGGAAGATCATCCAGCGGTATATCCTCTGCCGGGAGATCGAGGGACTGAACAGCTCCCGGGACTATAAGACTGCCCTCCAGGAGCTGGTCCAGCGGGAGAGCGGCCAGGTGCTGAAATACCGCCTCACCGGCGAGGAGGGTCCCGACCACGATAAGCGCTTTTTCGTGGAGGTGGACCTGAACGGAACCCCCGTGGGCTCCGGCAAGGGCCACAGCAAAAAAGAGGCCGAACAAATGGCGGCGAAAGCCGCCATTGCGAAGCTGGGCGGCTGAAAGCCGTCCAGTTCGGCCTCTTTTGCGAGCGAAAGCGAGCCGCGCCGAACGGCGCGTCCAAGCAAAATTTCCGGCTGAAAGCCGTAAATTTTCTTGCCGGAAGGCGGGCTCTGCCCGCCTGAGGATTGAAAAATAAGGGAACCCGGAAAAGCGGAGCTTTTCTGAGGCGGCTGAACAAATGGCGGCGAAAGCCGCCATTGCGAAGCTGGGCGGCTGAAAGCCGTCCAGTTCGGCCTCTTTTGCGAGCGAAAGCGAGCCGCGCTGAACAGCGCCCTCAAGCCAAAATTCCGTCTCAATAAAACTGAAAAACTGGTGCAGAATGGTTCTGCACCAGTTTTTTTGTGTCATAAGGTGTTCCAGGGTTAGGGTGGACAAGCCCTTTGGGGTTCTGCGCGCCGGCCGTCACCTGTGCGGTCAGGCAGGCGGGGAGAAGAAATGTGTCAGCCGCAATGCTTAGAGAGGAGGGGCCGGCGGCCCAGAAGCAAGGTGGGGGAAATCCCGCAGATTTTCCCGCTGGAAATGCTTTGTATACTGAATAGCGCGACCCTTCGACAATCCTTTGTGTATGGATCCGTTCCTTATAGCAGTCCCCCTGCCGCAGACAGCTTTCCTGTATCAGGGAAAATTTGTCTCTGTTGGTTTGCCGGACCTGTTTGGGAAACGTCACCCAGAGGTATTTTTATCCACGCTCCAGGCACACTATAAAGAGCCGGTCCGGTCAGACAGTTTTCGGGCAGGTCACGGCTCCGCCGGCGGGCGGGCGGCCGTGCGCACCGCGTTGTCCTGGAAGCGGAAGATGCTGGGGTGGTGGCGGGACTGGGTGTACTCAAACATGACTCCGTCGCTGTTGTAGGTCTGGCTGCTCACCACCGCCAGACAGTTGAAGCCGTCCAAGGTCAGCCACGTCCGGTCCAACTCATCTGCCATCTCCACGGTGATGGTGCGCTTGCTGGTGACAATGGACATATGGACCTCCTGCTCCAGATAGCGGTAGATGGAGCCCTGGGCGATCTCCTTCGTCAGGCCGGGCATGCAGTCCCGGCGGAAGTAGTTGTGGTTGAAGATGCGTGGCACGCCGTCCAGGTCGTGGACCCGCTGGAGATAGAAGAGTTCGGTGCCTGGGGGAAAGCCGGTGCGGCGAGACAGGGCCTCGTCGGCGGTGCAGGTGGTAAACAGCACCACCCGGGTGGCGCTGTTCTGGCCGGTGCGGCGGGCGGTCTCCGCGAAGGATTCGATGGTGCCCATGGTGTAGGCGGAGGTCTCAATAGGCTGGTAGATGTTGCACACCCCCCAGCCCTGCCGGGTCTGCACATAGCCGTCTCGCACCAGGTTGGCCAGGGCACGGCGCACCGTATTCCGGGAACACTGAAACTCCCCGATAAGCACATTTTCCGAGGGGAGCAGGCCGCCCACCGGGTAGTCTCCGGCCTCGATCTGGCCTTTCAGGATGGAATAAATCTGTTCGTATTTCTGCCGGGGCATAGGGGGCCTCCCTGTTTAAACAACTTGTTGTGATGCGGTATCAGATTACCACTCCCGGCCTGGAAAAGTCAAGGACAAGCGGCTGGGTGAATTTGAACAAAAAACAGATTCCAGTTTTATGAAAATGGCGCATTGACTTGTTTAAACAAGTATACTATGATTTGTGGTGCACAGAGACGGGATTTCTCCAAAAAACGAGGGAAATCTAGGATAAACATTAGAACCAACAGGAGGGAAGGCGCCCATGGCAAAGTATCAGGCAGATGTACAGACGCTTCTGCGGGCCATTGGAGGCAGGGAAAATATTCAGGCGGTGTCCCACTGCATGACCCGGATGCGGTTTGTGCTGGCGGACCCGGCCAAGGCGGACACGGCGGCCATCGAGGCCATCCCGGCGGTAAAGGGGACCTTTACCCAGGCCGGACAGTTTCAGGTCATCATCGGCAACGATGTGGCCATCTTCTACAATGAGTTCACCGCCTGCGCGGGCATTGAGGGGGTCAGCAAAGATGCGGTGAAGGCGGCTGCCCAGACGAACCAGTCTCTGCTCCAGCGGATCATGGGCACTCTGGGCGAGATCTTCGCCCCCATCATCCCCGCCCTCATCTGTGGCGGCCTGATCCTGGGCTTCCGAAACATCATCGGTGAGATCAACTTCCTGGGCGGCGGGACCCAGAGCCTGGCGGATGTGTCCCAGTTTTGGGCCGGCATGTACAGCTTCCTGTGGCTCATCGGCGAGGCGGTGTTCCACATGCTGCCCGTGGGCATCGTGTGGTCCATCACCAAGAAGATGGGCACCACCCAGATCCTGGGCATCATCCTGGGCCTGACCCTGGTGTCCCCCCAGCTGCTCAACGGCTTCTCGGTGGCTACCACCGCCGTGGAGGACATCCCCGTGTGGGACTTCGGCTTTGTCCAGATCCAGATGATCGGCTATCAGGGCCAGGTCATCGCCGCCATGCTGGCCGGCTTTGTGCTGGTGTACCTGGAGAAGTTCTTTAAAAAGATCTGCCCCGAAGTGGTGAGCATGATCGTGGTGCCCTTCTGCTCCCTGGTGCCGGCGGTCCTGGTGGCCCACACGATCGTGGGTCCCATCGGATGGCAGATCGGCGACGCCATCGCCTCGGTGGTGTATGCCGGCCTCACCTCCAATGTGCGCTGGCTGTTTGCGGCCCTCTTCGGCCTGCTGTACGCCCCCATTGTGATGACCGGACTGCACCACATGACCAACGCCATCGACTCCCAGCTGGTGAACCTGTACGGCGGCACCAACCTGTGGCCCATGATCGCCCTGTCCAACATCGCCCAGGGCTCCGCTGTGCTGGCTATGAGTGTGCTCCAAAAGAAGAATGAGCGGGCCCAGCAGGTGAACATCCCCGCCTGCATCTCCTGCTACCTGGGCGTCACCGAACCCGCCCTCTTCGGCGTCAACCTGAAATACGGGTTTCCCCTGGTGTGCGGCATGATCGGCTCCGCCTGCGGGGCGGTCATCTCTATCGGCACCGGCGTGGAGGCCTACTCCATCGGTGTGGGCGGCCTGCCCGGGATTCTGTCCATCAAGCCCCAGTTCTGGCTGAACTTCCTCATCGCCATGTTGGTGGCCGTCGCGGTGCCCTTTGTCCTGACCATCCTGGTGGGCAGCCGGAAGCTGTCCGCCGCCGACCGGGGGCTGAGTACGGCCGCCGCGGAGCCCGCGGCCCCCTCCGTCGCCCCCGACGCAGAGGAACAGCCCCAGGCGGAGCCCCCCGCCGCTGGGGCGGAGGGCGTCACCGCCCCTCTGTCCGGCCGGGTCATCCCCATGGAGGAGATCCCCGACCAGGTGTTCTCCCAGGGCATCCTGGGGGAGGGGGTGGGCATTGAGCCCACCGGCAACGTGGTGGTTGCCCCCGCCGACGCCACCGTGTGCTCCGTCATTGAGGACAGCCGCCACGCGGTGGGGCTCACCCTGGACAACGGGGCGGAGCTGCTCATCCACGTGGGCATCGACACGGTGTCCATGAACGGCGACGGCTTTCAGCTCCACGTGAAGGAGGGGGACCGGGTGCACTTGGGCGACAAATTGATCACCTTCGATCCGGAGAAGATCAAGGCGGCCGGACACCCCACTACCACCGCCTTCCTGGTCACCGATCCCGGCGACCTTGCCCCCACCTTTGAGACCAACGTGGACGCCCAGGCGGGCCGGACCGTGGTCATCCGCTTCTAAGAGGAGGCTGTACCCATGCAGGATTTTAAGAAGAGCGTCGTCTATCAGATCTACCCCAAGTCCTTCCTGGACACCAACGGGGACGGACTGGGAGAATTGAAAGGGGTCACCGCCAAGCTGGACTATCTGAAGGAGCTGGGCGTGGACTATCTCTGGCTGACCCCCTTCTTTGTGTCCCCCCAGAACGACAACGGCTATGATGTGGCCGACTACCGGAACATCGACCCCCGGTACGGCACCATGGCCGACTTTGAGGAGCTCTCCCGCCAGGCGGAGCAGCGGGGCATCGGCCTGATGCTGGACATGGTGTTCAACCACACCTCCACCCAGCACGAGTGGTTCCAAAAGGCCCTGGCCGGGGACCCAAAGTACAAGGCCTACTATATTTGGAAAAAGGGCAAGCCCGACGGCGCCCCTCCCACCAACTGGGAGAGCAAATTCGGCGGCAGTGCCTGGGAATACGTCCCCCAGTTTGACGAATACTATCTCCATCTCTTTGACAAGACCCAGGCGGACCTGAACTGGGACAACCCGGAGGTCCGGCGAGAGGTCCAGGACGTGGTCCGCTTCTGGATGGGCAAGGGGGTCAGGGGCTTTCGCTTCGATGTGATCAACCTGATCAGCAAGGACTCCTTTGAGGACGACCACCAGGGGGACGGCCGCCGGTTCTACACCGACGGGCCCAAGATCCACCAGTATCTCAAGGAGCTCAACGAGGCCACCTTCGGCCGGGACCCGGGGATCATCACCGTGGGGGAGATGTCCTCCACCTCCATGGAGAACTGCTTCCAGTATGCCGGGGCGGACAGCCACGAGCTGACCATGGTGTTCTCCTTCCACCACCTGAAGGTGGACTTCATGGGCAACGAGAAGTGGGTGCTGGTGCCCACGGATTTCCAGAAGCTCAAGGACATCATCTTCTCCTGGCAGCAGGGGATGGCGGAGCACAACGCATGGAACGCGGTGTTCTGGTGCAACCACGATCAGCCCCGGGTGGTCTCCCGCTTTGGGGACGAGGGGGAGTACTGGAAGCAGTCGGCCAAGATGCTGGCCGGGGTGATCCACTGCCTGCGGGGCACCCCCTATCTCTACCAGGGGGAGGAGATCGGCATGACCAACGCCGGATTTACCGATCTGAGCCAATACCGGGATGTGGAGAGCCTGAACCACTTCCAGATTTTGCGGGACAAGGGTATGAGCCAGGAGAGCGCCTATAACATTCTGAAGGTCCACTCCCGGGACAACGCCCGCACCCCCATGCAGTGGGACGGCTCGGAAAACGGCGGCTTCACCGGCGGGACCCCGTGGATCAGCGTCAACCCCAACTGTGAGAAGATCAACGCCGCCGCCCAGGTGGACGACCCGGACTCCATCTTCTCCTACTACAAGACCCTGATTCAGCTGCGCAGGGAGCACGACGTGATCTCTCGGGGGGACTTCGCCCCCCTGGACCCGGAGAACCCCTCGGTGCTGGCCTACCGGCGCAGCTGGGAGGGGACGGAGCTGCTGTGCGTCAGCAACTTCTACCGAAAGCCCTGTACCTGGAAATGCCCGGTGGACCTGGAGGGATACCAGGTTCTGCTGGCCAACTATCCCGACTCCAAGCCTGAGCCGGAGATGGAGCTGCGGCCCTACGAATCCATGTTATTACTCCGCCGTAACTAAAGGCGGGTCATCCCGGAAACGGATACAAAGAAAAGGAGTGCATACAATCATGAAACAGTTCCAGTACACCATTACCGATCCCGTGGGCATCCACGCCCGCCCCGCCGGCCTGCTGGTAAAGGCGGCCAAAGCCTTCCAGAGCTCTATCACCGTGGAGAAGGACGGCAAGACCGCCGCCGCCACCAAGCTCATGGCCCTGATGGGCATGGGAATCAAGCAGGGAAATACGGTGACCGTCACCGTGGAGGGGGCCGATGAGGAGGAGGCCGCCGCCGCCATGGAGAAGTTTTTCCAGGAGAATCTGTGAGAGAGGCCCACATAAAAGAAAGCGCCCTGCGGAGACTAAAATCCGCAGGGCGCTTTTGCCGCCCAGGAAAGGATGTGGACGGATATGAAGGCTGCCGCAGGGAAATCCATATGGGATGGAATTGCCATCGGCCGGCTCCGCTGGTTTCAGAAACGGGAGGTCCAGGCCCAGTCCATCTCCGGCCTTGCCCCGGAGGAGGAGCTGGAGCGGTTTGAGCAGGCCCGCGCCAGGGCCCAGGCCCAGCTGAGGTCTCTCTATGAGAGCGCCGTAGGGGAGGTGGGGGAGGACAACGCCGCCATCTTTGAGATCCACCAGATGATGCTGGAGGACGAGGACTTTCTGGACGCGGTGAGAAGCGTCATCCGCACCCAGGGGGGCACCGCCGAGCACGCGGTCCAGGTGACGGGAGAGAACTTTGCCGCCGCCTTTGCGGCCATGGAGGATACCTACATGCAGGCCCGGGCGGCGGATGTGCGGGACGTGGCCCACCGGCTCCAGGCCGTCCTGGCGGGAGCGGAGGAGAAGCCGGACTGGGATGAGCCCTTCATCCTGATGGCGGACGACCTGTCCCCCAGCGAGACGGTGCAGCTGGACAAGCGGAAGCTGCGGGGGTTTGTCACCCGGGGCGGCTCCACCAACAGCCACACCGCCATTCTGGCCCGGACCATGGGCATCCCCGCCCTGGTGGGGGTGGAGGCGGACCCGGCCTGGGACGGCCGAATGGCGGTGTTGGACGGCTATAACCAGTGCCTGTATGTGGACCCGGCGCCCAGTCTCCTGGCCGCCATGGAGGCCAGAAGGCGGGCCGACGCCGAGCAGGCGTCCCTCCTTCAGGGGCTGAAAAAGAAGCCCAATGTAACCCTGGACGGCACCGAGATCCAGGTGTTCGCCAATATCGGCAGCGACGCCGACGTAGGGCTGGTCCTCCAGAACGACGCCCAGGGCATCGGGCTGTTCCGCAGCGAGTTCCTCTATCTGAACAGCGGTCACCCCCCCACGGAGGAGGAGCAGCTTGCCGTCTACCGCCGGGTGGTGGAGACCATGGCGGGGAAAAAGGTGGTCATCCGCACACTGGACATCGGGGCGGACAAGAAGGCGGATTACTTCGGCCTGGAGAGGGAGGAGAACCCCGCCCTGGGCTACCGGGCTATCCGCATCTGCCTGACCCGGAAAGACCTGTTCAAAACGCAGCTGAGGGCCATCCTCCGCGCCAGCGCCTACGGGACGGTGGCCGTCATGTTTCCCATGATCATCTCCGTGCGGGAGGTGAAGGACGCCAGGGAGCTGCTGGAGGACTGCCGCAGGGAGCTGAACGGCCAGGGCTGTCCTATAGGCCGCGTGGAGGTGGGGATCATGGTGGAGACCCCCGCCGCCGTGATGATCGCCGACGAGCTGGCCCGGGAGGTGGACTTCTTCTCCCTGGGCACCAACGATCTGGCCCAGTACACCCTGGCCATTGACCGGCAGAACCCCAGGCTGGACCCCTTCTACGACCCCCACCATCCGGCGGTGCTGCGGATGGTGCGCATGGCGGTGGAGGCGGGCCACCGCCACGGCTGCTGGGTGGGGGTCTGCGGGGAGCTGGGGGCAGACCTGGCCCTCACCGAGCTCTTTCTCCGGATGGGGGTGGACGAGCTGTCCGTGTCCCCCTCCGCCATCCTGCCCCTGCGCCGGCGCATCCGGGGGCTGGACCTGCGGCTGCCGCCCAATTCATAGAGCGGACGGAAGGGGCAGCGCGATCTGCGGTTGAAGATTTTGCCCGCTTCGGCTATACTGGACAGGAGAGCGACTGCACAGGAGAGAGGAGAATGCACCGTGTCGGGACGCAGCCGAGGAAAATACTGGACCGCCTCCCTGTTGAAGCGGCGGGGGTGGACCAACGCTCTGATCCGGGAGCTGCTGCCGGAGCCCCGCTATCTGCCCTTTGACGGGCGCTTCGTCCGGGCCTGGAGCAAGGAGGACGTGAGCCGGGCGGAGAGCACCCCCCAGTTTGCCCAGGGCAGAAACCGCCGGCGCTCCGGTGGGGAGCGCCAGCCCCGGGATGTGGAGGCGGTATGCGGGGCGCTGCGGCGGGCCTGGGAGGCGGCGGAGCCGGACGGCGGGGCAGCCTGGCGGCTGGCGGAGCACTACCACCGGGGCATTCTGGACCGGCTCCCCACCGGGACAAAGGGGCGGGGAGTGCGCACCTCCCAGGCGGCGGCCTGGCTGGGGGAGTTTCTGGCCCTGGAGCAGCGGTGCGACAGCAGGCGCCTGCCCGAGATTTTGAAGCACTTCCTCCAGGCGGGGAGCTGGCTGGGGGAGCACCCGGACCACCCGCTCGCCGGGCAGGTCTACGCCCGCTATCCCAATGTGCTGCGGGCTGCCTCCGGGCAGGCGCTGGCAGACTTCACGGATCAGCAGCCTGAGGCCGACGTGGAGCGTTTTCTCCAGGCGGAGGGCTTTCCTGCCGGGCAGCTGCTGCTGGAAGGGCTGGGGGCCGTCTGGTCGGTGTGGTATGTGCCAAAGGCCATCCGCACCAGCCTGTCCCTGCTCATCGCCCTGAACCCCAAGGACGAGTACCCGGAGGCCCGGGCCATGCGCCGCCGCTTTGTCCTCCACCTGGGGGGCACCAACACAGGCAAGACCTACGCCGGGTTTCAGCGGCTCATCCGGGCCGGGACCGGAATTTATCTGGCCCCTCTGCGGCTGCTGGCCCTGGAGGCCCAGGAGACCCTGCTGGACGCCGGGGTGGACTGCAGCCTGTCCACCGGGGAGGAGGAGGACCTCCGGGAGGGGGACACCCACATGGCCGCCACGGCAGAGAAACTGTCCCTGGAGCGGCGCTATGACGTGGCGGTCATCGACGAGTGCCAGATGATCGCCGACCCCCAGCGGGGGTACGCCTGGACCCGGGCCATCCTGGGGGTGCTGGCCCCGGAGGTCCACCTGTGCGCCGCCCCGGAGGCCAAGCACCTGCTCATCCGCCTCATTGAGAGCTGCGGGGACACCTATGAGGTGCAGGAGCACCAGCGGACCACCCCTCTGATTTGCATGACCCACCCCATCGACTACCAGCGGGTGCAGCCCGGGGACGCCCTCATCACCTTCTCCAAGGTGGGGGTGCTCAGCGTGGCAGAGGACCTGCGCCAGAGCGGCAAGGAGCCCGCCATCATCTACGGGGCCCTGCCCTACGCCACCCGCCGCAGACAGATGGAGGGGTTCCTGGAGGGGAAGATGAAGTATATCGTGTCCACCGACGCCATCGGCATGGGGCTGAACCTGCCCATCCGGCGGGTCATCTTCATGGACACGGAGAAGTTTGACGGGGTGGAGCGCCGCCCCCTGAAACCGGAGGAGATCCGCCAGATCGCAGGTAGGGCGGGCCGGTACGGCATGTACGCCAAGGGCTATGTGGGGGCCACCCAGAACCTGGAGCTAATCCGGGCCGGGCTGGAGGCGGTGGTCCCGCCTCTGCAGTACGCGGTGGTGGGCTTCTCCGACCTGGTGCTCCAGGTGGACTTTGACCTGCTGGAGGTCCTGACCCAGTGGAACCAGATGCCCACGGTGGAGCCCTACCGCAAGCTGGACATCACCCGGTACATCGCCATCATCTCCAAGATGCGGGAGATGGGATTCCTGCTCTCCAAGGAGCAGGAGCTGCGGGCGGCCAACATCCCCTTTGACGAGACGGAGGAGGCCCTGCGGGAGCTGTTCTTCCAGTTTCTGAACCGCTGGCAGCGGGGGGAGCCCATTGAGCAGCCGGGACAGCCGGAGGGGGAGGTCACTCTGCCGGAGCTGGAGCTGTACTACCGGAAGCTGGACCTTTACTTCTCCTTTGCCAAGGCCTTCGACTGCCCTGTGGACGAGGACAAGCTCTACGACAGCCGGGAGCGGGTGGCAGACGAGATCAACGAGATCCTGCTCCACCGGCTGCGAAACAACATCCGCTTCTGCGCCCGCTGCGGAAAGGCCCTGCCCCTCCACCACCGGGGGCGGCTGTGCGACGAGTGTTTCCGCCATGAGCGCAAAAATCCGGCGCGGAGGTAACCTCCGCGCCGGATTTCAGCTTTTTTATAGATGGCTCACCCCTCCCCGGAGGTCCGGGGCCGGAGCTGCCAGAAGGCCACCGCCGCGGCGGCGGCCACATTCAGGGAGTCCACCTGGTGGAACATGGGGATACGCACCGTGTAGTCGCACCCGGCGATGGTCTCCGGGGAGAGGCCGTCCCCCTCGGAGCCCAGCAGGAGGGCCAGCTTGTCCGCACGGGCCAGCGCGGGTTCCTCAATGGAGACGGAGCGGTGGTCCAGGGCCAGGGCCGCCGTCTGAAACCCCAGTTCCTTCAGCCGGGAGAGGCCGGGGGTGGGCCACGCCCCGTCGATCCAGGTCCAGGGGATCTGGAACACCGTCCCCATGCTCACCCGGATGGAACGCCGGTAAAACGGGTCGCAGCAGGAGGGGGCTGCCAGCACCGCGTCCATCCCCAGGGCGGCGGCACAGCGGAAGATGGCCCCCACGTTGCTGGAGTCGGTGACATGCTCCAGCACCGCGATCCGCCGGGCGTTTCGGCACAGGTCCTCCATGGCGGGGAGGGCCGGGCGGCGCATGGCGCACAGCATCCCCCGGGTGAGGGCATAGCCGGTGAGCTGGGCGAGGACCTCCCGGTCGGCGGTGTAGACGGGCACGTCTCCGCACCGGTCCTGGAACTGCTCCGCGAAGGCGGGGAGCTGCCGCTGCTCCATGAGGAAGGAGACGGGCCGGCAGCCGGCGTTCAGGGCGCAGGCGATGACCTTGGCGCTCTCGGCGATGAGAATACCCTGCTCCGGGTTCCGGCGGCTGCGCAGCTGGGCGTGGGTGAGCTGGGCGTAGGGCCGCAGCTCCGGTGCATGGATGTCTGTGATCTCAAAAATATGGGCCATACTGCGCCTCCTGACCCTCCTCTGGGGAAGGGAATGTTTTTCTCAGTATACCAGAGTTTTCCCCATCCGTCGACCCCTGGATGGGGAGGAGAGAGCCGGGCAGCGGCGTTTCTTCCTTTACAGCGCCCGCCCTCTCGTGGTACACTGAACTGAAAGCTCTGAGATGAGGAGGGCGGACATGGAAGAGAAACTGTCCCTGGGGCACCTGGCGGCGCTGTTTACCGTGGTGAACTGGGGGACCACTTTTATCGCCACCAAGCTGCTGCTGGAGGCATTTACTCCCATTGAGATCCTGCTGTTCCGGTTCGTACTGGGCTTTCTGGCCCTGTGGCTGGTGTGCCCCCGGCGGCTGAAGGTGGGGAACTGGCACAGGGAGGCGGTCTTTGCCGCCGCCGGGCTGACGGGGGTGTGCCTCTACTATCTGCTGGAAAACATCGCCCTCACCTTCAGCACGGCCTCCAATGTGGGGGTGATCGTGTCCGCCTCGCCCCTGTTTGCTGCCCTCTTCACCCTGCTTCTCAGCCGGGGGAAGGAGCGGCCCCGCTGGAGCTTCCTTCTGGGCTTTGTGGTGTCCATGGCGGGGATCTGCCTCATCAGCTTCAATGGCAGCCAGCTCTCCCTGGACCCCCGGGGGGACCTGCTGGCGGTGCTGGCCGCCGTGGTGTGGGCGGTCTACTCCCTGCTCACCAAGCAGATCGGCGGCTACGGCTGGAACGTGATCCAGACCACCCGGCGGATCTTCGGCTGGGGCATCCTCTTTATGATCCCCGCCGCCGCGGTCATGGACTTCCGCCTGGGGCTGGAGCGGCTGAGCGAGCCCAGCTATGTGGGGATGTTCCTCTACCTGGGGCTGGGGGCCTGCGCCGCCTGCTTTGTCACCTGGAATTTTGCCATCAAGACCCTGGGTCCCATCAGGACCATGGTGTACATCTATCTGGTGCCGGTGATTACGGTGGTCTGCTCCGTCCTGATCCTCCGCGAGGTGGTCACCCCCATGTCCGCCGGAGGCACCCTGCTGACCCTGGTGGGGCTGGCCCTGTCCCAGTGGGATTCGCTGAAACAGCTGCGCGGCCGCAGGGGACAGGAGGCGGCGAGGGAAGAAGACCTGGAAACAAAACCATAATATGGGACGAAATCATAAGGAGGAACAGAACATGGAAAAACCCACCGAGTACAGTCTGACCTGGGAGGTCACCGACGAGATGACCGCCAAGCGCATCGGCAGCGCCGGGTCCAAGATCCTGTCCACCCCCAACATGGTGGCCCTCATGGAGGCGGCCGCCCTAGAGCTGGCCAAGGCCTATCTGGACGAGGGGATGACCACTGTGGGGGCGGAGATTCACTGCCGCCACCTGGCCCCCACCCCTGTGGGCATGAAGGTGACCGCCACCGCCCGTCTGCGAAGCATCGAGCGGAGAAAGATGTGGTTCGACATCGAGGTGCACGACGAGAAGAGCAAGTGCGGCGAGGGCTCCCACCTGCGTATCATGGTGGCCCCCAAGGGCATCCAGGAAAAGGCCCAGGGAAAACAGGCATAACATAGACAAAAAGAGGACATCCCCTGCCCGCACATTGCGGGCGGGGGATGTCTTTTTCTGCGGCTTCAGGGGGTAAATCCCTGTTACTCCTCATACATGCGAAGATCTTTTGCAAATACCGTGAAATAGAGCAGATGGTCACCTTCCCGCCACAGCAGGGCGTGGTACTCGTTGCCCCCTTGGGCGGGGTGGATCTCCTCATAGAGCCAGACGGCCCCCTCCAGCCCCTCGTCCTCCTCCAGAATGCGGGGGGAGAGAAAGTCCACCCGGCTCACCGGGGAGTAGCCGCCGTCCTCCAGAAAGAGGGTGAGACGGTCCGGAGCGCGTTCCACTTTGACCACCGTGCTGTCGTGGAAGGAGAACCGGTCCTGGAGCTGTGCCCCCACCTGGGGCCGCACCTGCTTGCGCCAGTCCATGCAGGTTTGGAAGACCTGCTCCGCCTGCCGCCGGTTCTCTTGGCACCACCGGTCGGCGGCCTCCTTCACCTCCTGGGTGGAGACGTCCAGAGCCAGCACCCGCACGTCGGCCACCTGGTCCAGAATTTCCTGGGGCAGGAACTGGCGCAGCTCCTCCACCCTCCGCTGGTGGGTCTGGCGGAACTGCTCCGCCTCCCGCTCGGCCTGAAAGGGCTTCTTGCTCAGTGCGGCTACCTTCCGCATCAGATCCAGGTGCTTCTGCTGCGCCTCTTGATAAAGCGTCTGATAGAACGACTCAGAAAATGCTGCCGCCTGGGGGTTTACCTGAGGGCTGCTCAGCAGGAAGCCCTTCTTGGTCATCTGCTGGCTCCACTCCTTGGTGAGGAACTTCATGGGGAGACCTCCTTCCGGTGGATCAAAGATGGGGCATATTTGCCTTTTATTATACAGGGCATCCCCGCCGGCCGCAAGGAGGAGAAACTTCGGTTGACCGGGCGGGCCCTTTGCGATACAATAAAAAGCACGTTTGGATATGAGCCGTCCGTCCCGGCGGGGCGGGCGGGGAGATTTTAGAGAGAACAGGAACGAGAGACTATGCTCAACCATCAAGAAGAACTTCGCTTTTGCAAGGCCCGCCGGGGGACCATCGCCCGGGAGTTTTCCCAATTAAACCCGGAGCAGCAGAAGGCGGTGCTGGCCACCGAGGGCCCCCTTCTCCTTCTGGCCGGAGCGGGGAGCGGCAAGACCACCGTGCTCATCAACCGCATCGCCAACCTGATGAAGTACGGCCGGGGGTCGGACAGCGAGGAGGTGCCCGAGTGGGTGACCTCCGACGACCTGGCCTTTCTGGAGGACTACGCCGCCGGAAAAATCGCCCCTGCCCCGGAGGACAAGGCGCGCCAGGAGCGCCTGTGCCGCCTGGAGCCCGCCGCCCCCTGGACCATTCTGGCCATCACCTTCACCAACAAGGCCGCCGGGGAGCTGAAGGACCGCCTGGCCAAAATGCTGGGGCCGGAGGCGGAGGACGTGTGGGCCTCCACCTTCCACTCCGCCTGCGTGCGCATCCTGCGCCGGGACATCGACCGGCTGGGCTTCGCCTCCTCCTTCACCATCTACGACACCGACGACTCCATCCGGGTCATCAAGGACTGCCTGAAAGACCTGAACCTGGACGACAAGCAGTTCCCGCCCCGGACGGTGCTGGGGTACATCTCCCGGGCCAAGGACGCCATGAAGCTGGCGGATGAATACCTGGCCGAGTGCGAGAAGTCCGGGGATTACCGCCTGGCCAAGATCGCTAAAATTTACGTGGAGTACCAGCGCCGCCTGTGGGAGGCCAGCGCCCTGGACTTTGATGACATTATCCTCCACACCGTGCGGCTCCTCCAGCAGTTTGAGGAGGTGCGGAGCTTCTACCAGCGGAAGTTCCGGTATGTGCTCATCGACGAGTACCAGGACACCAACAATTTGCAGTATCTGCTGGCCTCCACCCTGGCCGGGGGCTATGAGAACTTCTGCGTGGTGGGCGACGACGACCAGTCCATCTACCGCTTCCGGGGGGCCACCATCGAGAACATCCTCTCCTTTGAGAAGCAATACCCCGCCTGCCGCACCATCCGCCTGGAGGAGAACTATCGCTCCACCAAGCACATCCTGGAGGCCTCCAACGCGGTCATCCGCAACAACCAAGGCCGCAAGGGTAAGGAGCTGTGGACCCGAGCGGGGGAGGGGGAGAAGCTCCACCTGTACACCGCCATGAACGAGAGCGATGAGGCCCAGTATGTGGCCGCCCGCATTCTGGAGGACTACAGCCAGGGCATCCCCTGGAAGGACCACGCCGTCCTCTACCGGATGAACGCCCAGTCCAACCAGATGGAGCAGGCCTTCAAGCGCAACGGGGTCCCCTACCGGATCATCGGGGGCACCCGCTTCTTCGACCGGGCGGAGGTCAAGGACATGATCGCCTATCTGGCCGTCCTCAACAACCCGGGGGACGACCTGCGCCTCACCCGGATCATCAATAACCCGCCCCGGGGCATCGGTCTGAAAACGGTGGAGACCGCCCAGGAGGTGGCCCGGCGGGAGAACACCTCCCTGTACGCCGTCATCGATCACGCCCGGCAGTACCCGGAGCTGGAGCGGTCGGCGGGAAAGCTGGCGGTGTTCACCAGCCTGATGGGCGAGCTGCGGGAGCTGCTGGGGAAACTGCCCCTGGACCAGTTCTATGAGGAGCTGATCGTCCGCACCGGCTACGGCACCATGCTGGAGACCAAAAACACCGTGGAGGACCGCACCCGCCTGGAGAACGTGCGGGAGCTGCTGACCTCCATCCGGGGCTACCTGGAGAACGCCGGGGACGAGCCCTCCCTGGCCGGCTTCCTGGATGAGATCGCCCTGTACACCGACCTAGACAGCCACGACCCGGACCAGGACTGTGTGGTGATGATGACCATGCACTCTGCCAAGGGGCTGGAGTTCCCGGTGGTCTTTGTGGTGGGGGCCGAGGAGGGCATCTTCCCTGGTATCCGGGCCATCGGGGAGCAGGACGAGATGGAGGAGGAGCGGCGGCTCTGTTACGTGGCCATGACCCGGGCCAAGGAGAAGCTCTACCTCACCTGCGCCAACCAGCGCATGCTCTTTGGCCGCACCAGCTCCAACCGGCCCTCCCGGTTTTTAGAGGAGATCCCCCCGGAGCACCTGGAGCGGTCCGGCCGGAATTTCCTGGACCAGACCTCCGACTGGGGAGGCGTCCCCAGCCGCACCTCCGGCTACGGGGGCTACGGCCAGCGGGGGACTTACGCGGGCGGCCGGAGCCCCTTCGACCAGCGGCCCCAGTATGAGAGCCGCCCGTCCGGCGGGGACTACGGCGGATTTACCAGGGCCATGTCCGGCGGCGGAGCGCCCCGGCCCAAGGCCTCCGGCGTCTCCTCGGCGCCCAGCGCAGCTCCGGCGGACTTCCGCAAGGGGGACATGGTCCAGCACAAGGCCTTCGGCAAGGGGATGATCCTGTCCATCCAGAAGATGGGGGGCGACGCCCTGGTGGAGATCGCCTTTGACAACGTGGGCACCAAGCGGCTGATGATGAAGTCGGCGGCGGCGCATATGACGAAGATTTCCTAAAAGGGATAGTTCGCCCCCTGATCTTCTATAGCCTTCCCCCTGGGGGGGGGAAGGTGGCTGGCCGTTAGGCCAGACGGATGAGGGGGCGATGGTCGGGCCGGTTCGTTTTCTGCGGACGGTGAACTTGTGCCTCAATTTTGTAGGGCCCGATGCCCTCATCGGGCTGCTGGGCCCTGGGTTTGCAAAAATGGCGGCTGGTGCGGTTCCACTTCCGCGCCTGGCTTTGCCGAGCAGGTGTGGATGGTGCTGGGAGGTGGGGCGCGACGACCTCGGCGCGCCGCTTTGGGAGACTGCAAAGATGCCGTAGGGGCGGCACACCGGGCCGCCCGCATTCCGTTTTCTTTGAGAAACACTGTAAAGATTAAAACCTTGTCAAGCTCTAGGAAGCCTCCGCCGGCCCGGAAGAACCAGAAAAGAGGGATACCATGAAAGAAAACCCCTATGACAATCCGGTCTTTTTCCAAAAATACAGCCAGATGCTCCGCTCCACCCAGGGCCTGGAGGGGGCGGGGGAGTGGCGGGAGCTGCAAAAACTCCTGCCGGATTTTTCCGGGAAGCGGGTGTTGGACCTGGGCTGCGGCTACGGCTGGCACTGCGGTTATGCCGCCGGGCACGGGGCGGCCTATGTCCTGGGGACCGACCTGTCGGAGAAGATGCTGGAGACGGCCCGAATCAAAAACAGCGCCCCGGCCATCCAGTACCGCCGCTCTGCCATGGAGGACCTGGCCTTCCCGGAGGGCAGCTTTGACGTGGTGCTCAGCTCCCTGGCCCTCCACTATGTCCGGGATTTCGGGCCTCTGGCGGAGAATATTTTCCGGTGGCTGACCCCCGGCGGAACATTTGTCTTTTCAGCGGAGCACCCGGTGTTCACCGCCTACGGCTCCCAGGACTGGTACTACGGTCCCGACGGGGAGATTCTCCACTTCCCGGTGGACAACTACTACTATGAGGGGGAGCGGGATGCGGTGTTTCTGGGGGAGCACGTGGTGAAGTACCACCGCACCCTCACCACCTATCTGAACACCCTGCTGAGCTGCGGGTTCCGCCTCAAACGCGTGGTGGAGCCCCAGCCCCCGGAGGATATGCTGGACCTGCCCGGCATGCGGGACGAGATGCGCCGGCCCATGATGCTGCTGGTGTCGGCGGAGAAGCCCCGCTGACCAAACAAGAAAACCACCCGTTCCCAGGCCAGAGGCTGGAGACGGGTGGTTTTTTGCAGTTTCGAAATGCCCTCAGGAGTCGATGTAGCTGCGGACCCGCAGCTTGACACCAAGGCTGTCCGCGATGCGGCGGCTCTCCTCGATCTCCTCGGGGGCGGTGCCCTTGTCCACCACGGTGAACACCACGTGGGGGACGTAGTCCTTGGCCTCCTTGGCGAAGTCCAGCATGGCCTGGTAGGCGGCCTCCCCCTGGACCGGATGGCACAGGGCCACGTACTCGGCGGCGGTGTTGGCGTTGAGGGAGATGGACAGGGTGTCGATGCGCCCCTTCAGGTCGGGGATCACGTCCCGGCCCTGGATCAGATTGGCGTGGCCGTTGGTGTTGATGCGCACCGGGGGCAGCTTGTCCCCGAAGCGCTCCTTCAGCTGGTCCACCAGCCACACAATGTCGTCGATGCGATAGGTGGGCTCGCCGTAGCCGCAGAAGACGATCTCCCGGTAGGAGCACACGTCCCGGCTCAGGAAGCTGTCCAGGGCCTCCTGGCGGGTGGGCTCCCGCTCCAGCCACAGGGAGTCCTCGGTGTAGATGGAGCCCTCCTTCTTCCCGTGGCGCAGGCAGAACTCGCAGTTGCAGTTGCAGCGGTTGGTGAGGTTCACATACAGCGCGCCCTCATATTCATAGGTGATGGTCATAGCCGTCACGCCTCCTTCAAATGTTGATGGTTCTGTTGTATTTAAGCGGCCTGCTGTTTTGCCGCCTGGGACATCGGTCAGGGGATGCGGAAAAAGCGCTTCCCATTTTCCAGGGTGATGCGGGCCGCCTCGTCGGGCTCCAGCCCCTTGATCTGGGCGATCTTCTCCGCCACCAGGTGGACGTGGCCGGAGTCGTTGCGCTTGCCCCGGAAGGGCTCTGGGGTCAGATAGGGGGAGTCGGTCTCAATCATAATCCGGTCCATGGGCAGCCACTCCACCACCTCCAGGGCCTTTCGGGCGTTTTTATAGGTGATGGTTCCGGTGAAAGAGATCATCCACCCCAGCTTGACCAGCACCTTGGCGTCCTCCAGGCTGCCGGAGTAGCAGTGGTACACGCCCCGGGCCTTGGGGTGGGCCCGGACCACCTCCAGGCAGTCGTGGTGGGCCTCCCGGTCGTGGACGATGACGGGCAGGTCCAGCTCCTCCGCCAGCTCCAGCTGCTTGTGGAACACCTGCTGCTGGTGCTCCCGGGGCGGGTTTTCCTTCCAGTAGTAGTCCAGGCCGATCTCCCCAATGGCTTTTACCTTGGGGCGGGCGGCCAGGGACCGCAGTTCGTCCAGCCAGCTGTCCTCCCACTCTCCGCAGTCGGAGGGGTGGACCCCCACGGCGGCGTAGACGAAGGGGAAGCGCTCAGACAGCTCCACGGCGGTGCGGGAGGACTCCAAATCACAGCCCGGATTGACGATCAGTTCCACGCCCCGGGACGGCATGGAGGCCAGCAGTTCCAGCCGGTCGCCGTTGAATGCGCCGGAGTCGTAGTGGGCGTGGGTATCAAATACGTTCATAAGCGTTGCTGCTCCTTACAGGTGAAACTCATTTTCTCTATCATACTCCCGACGCGCCGGAATTGCAAGGCCGGAACCCGGAGCAATGAAAAGGACCCCGTACCTGAATCACAGGTACGGGGCCGCAGTATGGCTTGGATTAGGGAAGGACCGACTCGCACAGGGTCTGGAGGACCGCGGCGAATTCCGCCCGGGTGACCGGCTCGCCGGGGGAGAGGAGGAGCGCGCCGTCCTCTGCGGTGCGGCCGGCCAGCAGGCCCGCCGAGACGGCCCACTCCACGCCGGCCCGTGCCCAGGAGGCCACCTGATCGGCATCGTCGTAGCCGGACAGGTCCGCCCGGTCCCGGGTGTCCAGTCCGGCATTCTGGGCGAAGCGGTACAGGGCCACCGCCAGCTCCTGGCGGGCGGGCGCCCGGTCGGGATTGAAGTTGCCGTTGCTGCCGTCCATGATGCCCGTCTCAGAGACCCAGGAGACGGCGGCGTAGCACCAGGAGTCGTCGGGCACGTCGCTGTAGTGGCTGACGCCGTTGTCCGGCTGTCCGGCCACCTGATAGAGGATCTGAGCCAGCATGCCCCGGGTCAGCGTGCCCTCGGGGGAGAACTGGCTCCGGCTGGTGCCGGACAGATAGCCGTGGGAGACAGCATAATCCACCGCGCCGTAATACCAGGCGTCCGCCGGCACGTCCTGGTAGTCGGCGGCAGAGGGAGCGGGCAGCTCCTCATAGAGGCGCAGGTAGTAGCACAGCTCATACTCCGCGTCATCGGCGGAGGAGTGGTAGGTCACCGTCACCATATAGATGACCGACTCGGGCTCTGTGCTGGAGGCGCTGAGCCCGGACAGGTAGCTGGTGCTGCCGCTGGTGGTGCGGTCCTGAATGGCGGCGGTTCCCCGGCGCAGCAGGTCATCGGCGGAAATGGTATAGGTCCTGCCGGTGGTCAGGGCGGTGGAGACGCCGCTGCTGGCGGCGGCGAGGGAGCCCGAGGCGGTGAGCACGTCCCACACCGGGGTGTCCTCACCGGTGAGCAGCTCATAGGCCCCGTCTCCGTTCAGGTCGGTGAGGTAGTCCACCGTCAAAGTCACCTGCTGGGCGTTGGGGGTCACATGGAGCTCCACGTCCTTGGTGACCCGGTTCACCGGCGTTGTAAAATCCAGATTCTCCGTATATTGGAATGCCCCTGTGCTGTCCCGCTGGTAGAGGGCCAGCTGGAGGGCTTCCTCCGGGATGTCCGTCTCCTGGGCGGAAATCAGCACCTCCGCGAAGCCGCCGGAGGCGAGGGGGTCGGCGGCGGAGGCGGGCAGGGCCAAAGTCAGGGCCAGCGCCAGGGCCGCGGCGGCGGAAAGGCCGCGTTTCCGTTGGTTCAGCATCATATCGTTGCTCCTCCCGAGGGTAAAATCTCGCCTGGAGCCCAACGAAAAGGCAGCGGCGGGACGTGCGGGCTCTGCCGCACGAAAAAACCGTATCACAGGTTCTGGAATGTACCTTATTATACCGAAGAAAACGGCGAAATGCAAGAAATACGGCTCGAACTTTTGGGTGGGAACTTCCTGGAGGATTGTAAACGACAGAAAAAAGTAGTTGACAATCGAGACGGCAAAATGTATACTGACGAGGAAGAAAGGTTTACGAACGGAGGGGCGGCCATGGAATCATTGGCGGAACAGATCATCAGCGGGGCGCGCCTGAGGCGGCGGGACGACCTGGGCGTGCTGTTGGAGACAGACCTGGAGGAACTGTGCCGGGCGGCGGATCAGGTACGCCGGACCCTGTGCGGGGACCGAGGGGAGCTGTGCACCATCGTCAACGGCCGCAGCGGAAAGTGCAGTGAGGACTGCCGGTTCTGCGCTCAGTCCTGCCACTACCACACCGGGGCGGAGGAGTACCCCTTTCTCCCCGTCCAGGAGATCGTGGAGGAGGGAAAGCGGAACGAGGCCGCGGGGGTCCACCGGTACTCCATCGTCACCGCGGGCCGGGGCCTCCACGGCCGGGAGCTGGACCACGCCCTGGAGGCCTACCGCCGTCTGGGGGAGGAGACCGGCCTTGCCCTGTGCGCCTCCCACGGGCTCCAGAGCGTCGAGGAGTTCCAGGCCATGCGGGAGGCCGGCGTAACCCGGTACCACGCCAATCTGGAGACCTCCCGCCGGAATTTCCCCAACATCTGCACCACCCACACCTATGAGGACAAGCTGGAGAACATCCGCCGGGCCCAGGCCGCCGGGCTGGAGGTGTGCTCCGGCGGCATCCTGGGCATGGGGGAGACCTGGGAGGACCGGCTCGACATGGCCCTGGACCTGTCGGAGCTGGGGGTGGTCTCCATCCCCCTGAACCTGCTCACCCCCATCCCCGGGACCCCGCTGGAGGAGGCGGAGCCCCTGACGGAGGGGGACGTGTTCCGCTCGGTGGCCATCTTCCGCCTGCTGAATCCCACCTCCTGGATTCGCATGGCGGCGGGGCGGCGGCGCTTCGCCGACGGAGGAAGGAAGCTGTTCCGGTGCGGGGCCAACGCGGCCATCACCGGGGACATGCTCACCACCACCGGAACCGGCATTGCCGGTGACCGGGCCATGCTGGCCCAACTGGGCTATGAGATATGAGAACAGACGCCGCGACCCAAGAAAGGAGCACTCCCATGAACCAAGAAGTGACCCACGCCGCCCGCCGGGGCAAGACCTACCGCATGGCCATGACCGCCCTGATGGCGGCGGTGACCTGTGTGGTCGCCCCCATGGCCATCCCCATCGGGCCGGTGCCCATTTCCTTCACCAATCTGACCATCTACCTGTCCCTCTACCTGCTGGGGTGGAAGCGGGGGACGGTGAGCTATCTGGTCTATGTGCTCATCGGCGCGGTGGGCGTCCCGGTATTTTCCGGCTTTACCGGGGGACTGGGCAAGCTGGCCGGAGCCACCGGGGGCTACATCGTGGGCTTTATCCCCATGGCGGTGATCGCGGGGCTGGTGATCGACCGGTACCGGAACCGGGGGCTCCAGCTGGCGGGGATGATCGTGGGCACCGCCGTGTGCTACGCCTTCGGCACCGCCTGGTTTTGTTTCGTGATGGACAGCACTCCCATGGCCGCCTTGAGCCTGTGCGTGATCCCCTTTATTCCGGGGGATCTGGTGAAGATGCTCCTTGCCATGTGGGTGGGCCCCATGATCCGCTGCCGTCTGGTGCAGGCCGGGCTGTACCCGGAGCGCATGTGACGCACGACCATAAAAAATCCTCCGCGCCGCTGGCGCGGAGGATTTTCACGTGTATAAGGCTTACCCCTCGATGTCACAGCACCGGCGGTCGCACAGGTACTGCCGGATCAGGGGGAGCACCGCCTGGTGCTCGGGGTGGTTCTGATAGAGGGGCAGGTCGGAGGCCTGGGGCACCTCGGAGTAGAGGACGAAATCACAGCTGCTGCTGTCCAGAGGGGGGCAGAAGGCCTTCACCTCCAGGGCGAAGGGGATGAGCTCCTTCAGGGCGTTGACACGGGCGACCAGAAGGGCTCCGGCCTCCCGGCGCTCCTCCGGGGTGAGCTCGGGCTTGAAGTTCCAAGAGACAATGTGACGGACCATAGGGGGTTCCTCCTTAAAAATAAAACTGGGTGCCCCTATTGTATCCGCTTTTTCGCCTCCCGTCAACGGAGGCCCCGGTTGGAGGCGGTGCGGCGCAGTCCCAGCTCCTCCGCCGCGTCGGCAATCTCCGGCCAGGCGGCCAGGACGGTGCGGATGTCCAGGCTGCGGGCCACCTGGAGCTTTTTGGCCAGAGTGGAGGCGTCGTCGTAGAGGACGAAGTGGGCCCCGCTCTCCCGGCTCATATAGGTGAAGTACCGGGCGCACAGCTCATGGGAGAAGAAGATGGAGGGCTGCCGCTGCTGGATGCGCTCCCGCAGCTCCTCCTGGGTGAGAGGGGTGCCGCTTCCTGTGGGGGAGGGGAGGAAGAAGTCCTCCGCCACCCGCTGGAGGGCCAGCACCACCCGGTCCCGGCCGAAGCGCTCCTGGGCCTCCCGCAGGCGCTGGACCAGAGTGCCCCCGGACAGGGCGGAGGAGATGCACACCTGGGCGTGGGGGGAGCAGTGTCCGTACTGCTCCGGGACCAGGAGGGTCCAGCTGCGGCGGAAGCACTGGTTTCCCAGCTCCTGCACCACCTGCTCCAGGGGCGGGAGGCGGCCGGCCTCAAAGTCACACACCACCCCGGTGAAGCCCCGAGCCATGCACTCCCGCAAAACCTCCTGGCAGAAGGGCGGGGTGGGGCCCAGGCCGTCAAAGCTCCGGCAGTCCAGAAACATGAATCCGCCCCTGGGGGCGGCGCTTCCGCTGATCCGGAACAGATGGGGCCCCTTTCCCATGCGGTAGGCCATATGGACCGGCGTCACCGGGAGGTCCTGCACTTCCCGGAGGCGGTCAGGTGAGACGGTTACGAGGATGGATTCCATTGACATGACAGCTTCCCCCTTGTCCAAATTTTTCTCCCGTGCTATACTTGCAAGAGACAGGGAGCGGCAGCAGCCCGCTCCCGGGCTTGTCTCTCCCACTGTATGCGGGGAGGCGGCCCTTTAGAACAGACTAAGGAGGACACATCTGTGCCCATTTCACCCATTCCCCAGGGCGTGTACCCCTCGGTCACCGCTCTGGACCCCAAGGCCCTCCGGGCCAAGGGGATCACCCTGGTGCTGGCCGATCTGGACAACACCCTGGCCCCCTACAAGGTGCTGGAGCCCGACCCGGAGGTAGCGGCCTGGAAGGAGGCCCTGGAGCGGGAGGGAATCCAGCTCTTTATCCTGTCCAACAGCCGCAAGCCCGGCCGGGTCCAGAAGTACGCCGAGGCCCTGGGCGTCCCCTTCCAGGGGCACTCGGGCAAGCCGAAGAAGGCGGGCTACCTCCGGGCCATGGAGCGCATGGGCCGGGGGCCCCGGGAGACCGCCATGGTTGGGGATCAGATCTTTACCGATATTTTAGGGGCCAACAACGCCGGGGTGGTCCCTCTGCTGGTGGAGCCCATCCGCCTGGCGGGCAACCCGGGCCGGTATCTCCGCTATGCTGTGGAAACCCCCTTCCGCCTCCTGGGGCGGAGAAGGAGGTTCTTATGAGTGCAAAGTTCGGCCCGGCGGGCAACTCGGAGAGCTTTTCCAAAATCCACAAATCCTCCCTGGCCGCCCCCAAGTGGATCGCGGAGTTTGGCCTGGACTGCTATGAGTACCAGTGCGGCAAGGGGGTCCACGTGGGGGAGGAGACCTGCCGGAAGCTGGGGGAGAACGCCCGGGCGGCGGGGATCTCCCTGTCCCTCCACGCCCCCTACTTCATCAACCTGGCCAACCCCGACCCGGAGGCCGTCCAAAAGACCATCGGGTACGTCACCGCCGCCTGTCAGGCGGCTTCCTGGATGGGGGCGGAGCGGGTGGTCATCCACTCCGGGGCCCTGATGAAGCGCACCCGGCGGGAGGCCCAGGAGATCGCCCTCAAAACCCTGCCCCAGGTGATCCGGGCCTGTGACGGCCAGGGGTTTGCCCACATCGCCCTGTGCCCGGAGACCATGGGCAAGATCAATCAGCTGGGGGACCTGGACGAGGTGCTGGAGCTGTGCACCCTGGACGAGCGGCTGCTCCCCTGCATCGACTTCGGCCACCTGTACGCCCGCTCCCTGGGGGCGGACGACGGCCCGGAGGTTTTTGAGCGGATGCTGGACCGGGTGGAGGAGGTGCTGGGCCCGGACCGGGCCGGCCGCTTCCACAGCCACTTCTCCCACATCGAGTTCACCCCCAAGGGGGGCGAGAAGTGCCACCGCACCTTCGCCGACGACGGGGGCTTTGGGCCCGACTGGACGCCCCTGGCCCAAGAGATCGCCCGGCGGAACTGGTCGCCTACATTCATCTGCGAATCTGCTGGAACCCAAGCGGAGGATGCGCTGGAGATGAAGAACATTTATCAAGGATTTTTACCGGAGCAGTAGCCGGGCGCTTTCGCAGGGGGCCCCATCGCAGATGGGGCGGCGCGTTTGCGCCGTACAAGCATTTTTGCGCAGCAAAAATCTTGGCACAGGCGGAATTGATTTCCGCCGAGCATTAAAAAAAACAAGGGTCCCCATTCGATGGAACATCGAATGGGAGAAGCGCGGGGACCCAGGTGGAGGACGCGCTGGAGATGAAGAAAATTTATCAGGGCTTTTTAGCCGGGCAGTGATTACAGCCTTTCCCAGCGGGGCACAGTTGAGGTGACAGACCTGCCCCGCGGATTCCATTTTGATGCTTTTGGAGGTTTTATGACCGAGACCAATACACAAAAACCCAAGAACCGGGCGGTGCTGGTGGGCCTGTGGGCCTACCGCCTGGAGAGAGAGGAGAACGCAACCGAGGAGTCCATGGAGGAGCTCTCCGACCTGCTGAAAACGGCGGGAGGCGAGTGCGTGGGCACGGTGCTCCAGCAGAAGGACGCCCCCGACCCCCGCACCTTCATCGGCGAGGGCAAGGTGGCGGAGGTCCGGGAGCTGGTCCGGGCCATGGACGCGGACATGGTGATCTTTGACAACAGCCTGTCCCCCTCCCAGCAGCGGGTGCTGGGGGAGGAGCTGAAGGTCCAGGTGCTGGACCGCTCCGCCCTGATTCTGGACATCTTCGCCCAGCGGGCGCGGACCCGGGAGGGCCGCCTCCAGGTGGAGCTGGCCCAGTACAAGTATCTGCTCCCCCGCCTGCTGGGCATGTGGACCCACCTGGAGCGCCAGGAGGGCGCCATCGGCACCCGCGGCCCCGGCGAGACCCAGCTGGAGAGCGACCGGCGGCACATCCACCGGAAAATTGCCAAGCTGGAGTCCGAGCTGAAGGAGGTCCGCCGGGTGCGGGCCACCCAGCGGGAGCGGCGCATCAAGAACGAGGTGCCGGTGGTGGCCATTGTGGGCTACACCAACGCGGGCAAGTCCACCCTGCTCAACAAGCTCACCGGGGCGGCCATCCCCGCCAACAACCGTCTGTTCGACACCCTGGACACCACCACCCGGACCCTGGAGATCTCCGACACCTGCACGGTGCTCCTGTCCGACACGGTGGGATTTATCCGCAAGCTGCCCCACCACCTGGTGGAGGCCTTCAAGGCCACCCTGGAGGAACTGTCTTTTGCCGACCTGCTCCTCCACGTCATCGACGCCTCCAACCCGGAGTGGCGGGAGCAGGCGGCGGTGGTGGACCAGCTGATTCTGGAGCTGGGGGCGGAGAAGACCCCGCGCATTGAGATCTTTAACAAGTGCGACCTGTGGACCGGAGAGATCCGGCCCCACGGGGAGAACATCGTGTCCATCTCCGCCAAGACCGGGGAGGGGATCGACCGTCTGCTGGCCGCCATCGGGGAGCGGCTGGACACCGGGGCCAAGCGGGTGACCATCCACCTGCCCTACGACAAGGGCGGCCTGGTGGAGCGGCTCTATCAGGAGGCCAAGGTGGAGAAGGTGGACTACGGCGAGACCATCGACGTGGTGGCCGTGTGCACCCCCAAGACCATCGGGCAGCTGGGCCCCCTGGTGGAGGGGTGGCAGCCCCACAAGGAGCCCTGGGAGGATTAGGGAATGCAGAAGGCAGAATGCAGAATGAGACGGGGGATGAAGCAAACATGACGCAGTTGGAGACAAAGCGGCTGCTCCTCCGCCCTTTTACGGAGGGAGACACGGCGGATTTGTATGAGTACGCCAAGGACCCAAAGGTGGGCCTGCCCGCCGGGTGGCCGCCCCATAAAAGCCAGGCGGAGAGTTTGGAGATCATCCGAACCGTATTTGCCGCCCCCAACACCTTTGCGGTGGTGGACCGGGCCTCCGGGAAGGTGATCGGATCGGCGGGGTACACCGGAAAGACCCGGGAGGAGTTCCCCCAGAAGAACGACGAGCTGGGCTATGCCCTGAGCCCGGCGTTCTGGGGGCAGGGCCTCATGCCCGAGGCGGTCTCGGAGCTGCTGCGGTACGCCTTTGAGGAGATGGGGCTGGCCGCCGTGTGGTGCAGCCACTACGCGGACAACCCCCAGTCCCAGCGGGTCATTGAAAAGAGCGGCTTCTCCTTCCAGATGGAGGAGACCGTGGTGGACGAGCCCACCGGGCAGGAAAAGCTCACAAAATTCTATGTTCTCACCCGGGAGATGTGGGAGAGCCGCCTCTGACGGGGGCGGACAGCTCCCGGCTCCACACATGCAGGCCAAAGGCGTGCTGGGACAGGTGATCCCCACAGCGGGAGATCAGTTCGGGCAGGCACTCCCCGGGAAAGCGTGTGAGGGAGGAGGGGGCCCGAGCCGCGGCCAGGCGGCACAGCTCCAGAACCAGGGCGTCCAGAAGAAGGTCGTCCACCATGTCCTGAATCTCCTGATCCCAGTCCATAGAGAAATCATCCATATATATCACCTCGAATAGAGCTAATGGCTATTATAGCCATTAGCTCTATTTTAGTCAAGAGCTGTAAGCTCTAATTTTCAAATAAATAGCTGACAGCTATAATAAATATGGATGGTGATTTCAATGAAAGACTATAGAGCGATTTTAAAGCGGCATCGAGAAATGAAAGGGTTAAGCCAAAATCAGCTGGCAAAGCAGTTAGGAATTACACAGACTTTTTTAAGTGAAATAGAGCGGGGCAGAAAAAATCCGTCCTTGGAGCAATTTTTTATTCTCTGCGAGGCGCTGGACATTCAGCTGTTTCCCGATGAGGACTGACGATTTGAATGCGGGTGGTGCGGTGTATTTTCCGCGGCTTCGCGACTTGCGGCAGGACGCGGATAAGACCCAGAGAGAAATTGCGGCCATTCTTGGGATTGACCAGCGGGTGTACAGCAATTATGAGACCGGGAAACGGGAGATTCCCGTGCGCTGTTTAATGGCGCTGGCCGATTATTATGGGACGACCCTGGATTACCTGACAGGCCGCACCAGAGAGAGGCGTCCCGGATAGGTTTTGGAATGAACGCAATCGGTCCTGAACAGGGGAGCCCTCTCCGGCTATCCCGCTCAGGACCGATTTACGAAATCACATGAAAGCGGAGGAACCAAGATCATGCAGACGTCTGCTGATTTGAAAAATTTACTGGCCCGGATCGACCGGCGGGGCTATCCGGCCTATAAAGACACCCGGGGGGCGTACCAGTTCCCGGGGTATGTACTGTCCATCGACCATGTCCAGGGGGACCCCTTTGCCGCCCCCTCCAAGCTCAGCATCCATGTGAGCGGAAAGACGGCGGGCTTTCCCCGGGCCCTGTATGAGACCCGGTGCCGCCGTCTGGCCCTCCAGGACGAGCTGACCCGCCAGTTTGGCCGCCGGGCGGCCCAGTTCTCCTTCCAGGCCAAGGGGTCGGGCCAGAGCGGCCTGATCTCGGTCAGCCGCTGTGGGCCGGAGGTGCTGGAGCGCACCGCCTGCCGTCTGGACCCGGAGCGGGGGGATGTGCTGCTGCGCCTGGAGGTGGGCTTCCCGGCCAACGGGCGGACCATCAACGCCCGGGAGCTGGAGAAGATTTTGTTTGACTTCCTGCCCCGGTGCGTGCAGGAGACCTTGTGCTGCTCCGGCCTGGACAGCCGGCGGCTGCGGGCGGTGGCCCAGTTGGCCGACGACCAGCAGTATATCCGCCAAAAACTCCCGGAGCTGGGTCTGTGCGCCTTTGTGGCGGACGGCAGCATCCTGCCCCGGGAGTCTGGGGTGTCCTCCCGGCCCATGAAGGGGGCGGTGCCCTTCCGCGCCCCCCGGGAGCTGGCGGTGACTCTGGACCTGCCCAATCGGGGGAAGATCACCGGCATGGGGATTCCTAGGGGAATCACCCTGATCGTGGGGGGCGGCTACCACGGGAAGTCCACCCTGCTGAAGGCCCTGGAGCTGGGGGTCTATGACCACGTGGCGGGGGATGGGCGGGAGTATGTCATCACCGACCGCACCGCGGTGAAAATCCGGGCGGAGGACGGCCGGAGCATCCGGCGCACCGACATCTCCATGTTCATCAACGGCCTGCCCAACGGGAAGGACACCGTGTCCTTTGAGACGGAGGACGCCAGCGGCAGCACCTCCCAGGCGGCCAACGTGGTGGAGAGCCTGGAGGCGGGGACCTCCCTGCTGCTCATCGACGAGGACACCAGCGCCACCAACTTCATGGTCCGGGACGAGCTGATGCAGCGGGTGATTCATCGGGACATGGAGCCCATCACCCCCTTTCTGGAGCGGGTCCGGGAGCTGTATGACCGCTGGGGGGTGTCCACCGTCCTGGTGGCGGGGAGCTCCGGCGCCTATTTTCACGCGGCCGACCGGGTGATCCAGATGGACCGGTACGAGCCCCGGGACGTCACCGCCCTGGCCAAGCGGGAGGCGGCGGCCTTTCCCCTCCATACCGAAGGGCTGGAGCCGGCGGCTGCCCCCAGCTTTGACCGATGCCCCAGGGCCTCCCGGAAATTCGGGGATGGGGGCCGGATCAAGCTCAAATCCTTGGGCCGAGACGGGGTCTCCATCGACCGGGAGACTATCGACCTGCGCCATGTGGAGCAGCTGGCGGACGGCGAGCAGACCGCCGCCCTGGGGGAGTGTATAGTGTACGCCCAGCGGCGCCTCCTGGACGGGAAACGGGACCTGCGCCAGGTGGTGGACGAGCTGGAGGCGGTGCTGGACCGGCAGGGGCTGGAAGGCCTGTGCGAGGGGCGCTCCGGCGTGCCCTTCCTGGCCCGGCCAAGGCGGCAGGAGATTTTCGCCTGTTTCAACCGTTATCGGGGGCTGGAGCTGTAAGGGGAAATTCCTTTTCAGGATAGAACAGCTCAGCGGTAAGCGCCAAAGCGTGGGACCGTATTGGAAAGAGGAAAGACCTGGCTGCGGAGCGTGCCCGCGCCAGGTCTTTTGCCGTCCATGAAAAAATTCAGAGCGGCCCAGGGAACCGGACAGACTGCTGTCCGGTTCCTGTGGTATAATGGGCTCAATTCAAGAGGGGAGGGAGCGCCATGAAGCTGGACCGGCTCATCGGCATTCTGTCCATCCTGCTCCAGCGGGAGCGGGTCACCGCGCCGGAGCTGGCGGAGCGGTTCGAGGTGTCCCGCCGGACCATCCAGCGGGACGTGGAGGCCCTGTGCCGGGCGGGGATTCCCCTGGTCACCGTCCAGGGGGCGGGAGGCGGGATCTCCATTCTGGAGGGCTACCGGGTGGACCGCACCGTTCTCACCGGGCCGGAGATGCAGGACATCCTGGCGGGCCTGCGGAGCCTGGACAGCGTCAGCGGCACCTGCCGATATGCCCAACTCATGGAGAAGCTGTCCGCCGGGGCGGGGACGCTGATCCCCGAGGGGGCGGACACCCTCATTGACCTGTCCTCCTGGTACCGGACCGCCCTGGCCCCCAAGATTGAGATCATCCGCACCGCCCTGGGAGACCACCGCACAATTCGGTTTACCTACCACGCCCCCAAGGGGGAATCGGAGCGGGAGGCGGAGCCCTATTACCTGGTGTTCCGCTGGTCCGCCTGGTATGTGTGGGCCTGGTGCCGGGACCGGGGGGACTTCCGCCTGTTCAAGCTAAACCGCATGACCGGTCTGACGCTCGGGGAGCCCTTTCAGCCCCGGACGGCCCCCCTGCCTGACCTGGAGCCGGAGCGGGTCTTTCCCGCCGCGTTCCAGGTGACGGCCCTCTTCGACCCCTCCTGTAAGTGGCGGCTGGTGGAGGAGTATGGGGCGGACAGTTTTCGGCTGGAGCCGGATGGACGGCTGCGGTTTACCTGGGGCTTTCCCGACCGGGACAGCGTGCTGCCCTGGCTGCTCACCTTCGGGGACAGGGCGGAGCTTTTAGAGCCAGCGGAGCTGCGGGAGGACCTGCGGCAGGTGGGGGAGTGGCTGGCCGAGCGATACGGAGGAGGGGAAACCCATGGCGTCCCATAGAGAATTTGTGGAGTTTATCACGGAACAGCTGCGGGAGGCGGGAGACGTCCGTGCCAGACCCATGTTCGGGGAGTACGGCCTATACTGCGGCGGGGTTTTCTTTGCCGTGATCTGTGACGACCAGCTGTTTGTGAAGCCCACCTTTCAGGGGGAGGCCGCCTTCCCCCGGCTGCCCAAGGCACCGCCCTATGAGGGGGCGAAAGATTACCTGCTGGCGGAGGATGTGGACGACCGGGAGGGGCTTACCAGGCTGGTTCAAGTGACCTGTGAGGCCCTGCGGGCCCAATCAGTCGGGAAAAGGAGGAAATGACTATGCCGTTTGACTATAAAAAGGAGTACAAGGAGTTTTACTTGCCCCCTAAGACGCCCCAGATTGTGGAGGTCCCCGCCATGGACTTTCTCGCCGTGCGGGGCCAGGGGGACCCCAACCAGGAGGGCGGAGCCTACAAGTCGGCCATCGGCCAGCTGTACGCCGTGGCCTACACCATTAAAATGAGCAAGCTGGGCAAGCATAAGCTGGAGGGCTACTTTGACTATGTGGTGCCGCCCCTGGAGGGCCTGTGGTGGATGGAAGGGGGCGGAGCCATCGACTTTGCCCACAAGGAGCGGTTCCATTGGATCTCCATGATCCGCCTGCCCCAGTTTGTCACCCGGGAGGCGTTCCACTGGGCCGTCCGGGAGGCGGAGCAGAAAAAGGGGCTGGACTGCTCCGGAGTGGAGTTTTTCTCCTATGAGGACGGGCTGTGCGTCCAGTGCATGCACCTGGGCCCCTACGACGGGGAGGGGGAGACCATCCGGGCCATGGAGCGCTGTGCGGAGGAACAGGGGTACGCTATAGACCAGAGCGAACACCGCCGCCACCACGAGATCTACCTCAGTGATGTGCGGCGGTGCAGGCCGGAGCGGCTGAAAACGGTGATCCGGCAGCCGGTGAAACGGTGAAACGCGGGGCTGATCCCGGCGGTCAAATGGGAGAGTTTCCGTGGCTTTCGGCCGTTAATCCAACGTCAGGACCCGGCCGGTCCGGCTGAGGGCGGTGAGTGCCTGCTTCGGCGGTCAGGGCGGCCTCCAGCAGGCACTCCAGACTCCAGAGTGCGGCCTTTTCCCCAAAGTGGGAGAAACAGCGCTCCGGCAGATCCTCCCGGCTGTTCCGCTGATAGAGCCACTCCAGCAGAGTACAGGCCTCCGGCAGGGGCAGTGTAATAGTGATTTGTTCCATGGGCGTCCCCCGGCTATCGGTGCGCGGCGGATGGGACCACGGTCATGTAGAGGACCTGCTCCCGCAGGCTCTCCCGCAGTTCCGGGAGAGCCCCGGCGGGCAGGTCCTTTTTTTGCAGGATAATGACACGGCCGTCACGGACCGGCAGGAGCAGATCCTGGGTCTCAATGACGCACTCGAAGCAGTCGTAGGAGAGCTTCTGGATGGGCTCAGGCCCCTGGTCAAAGTGGAGTGACAGGCCAGAGGGAGAAAAGACGGCCTGAACCGGGGTGGAACCATGACCGAATTGCTGCTTCCGGAGCAGGTTTCGGGCCGCCGGATCATAGGGAGAGCGGCCGCCTTGCTTGCGGGTGGCCAGCGCGGCGATTCCCAGGGCGGCGCAGAAAAGCCCGAAGTGCATCAGGTCCCGCAGCTCCTCGGGGCTGCCCAGACTGAGAAAGCAGAGAAAGGACGCCTGGAGCAGGCTGAGCACTCCCAGCACAGTCCGCCAGTACCGCCACAGAAACGCGACCCCACCCCCCAGGCAGATGGAGGCCGCGGCGGTGACAGAGAAGGGCATCTCCGAGGGCATCAGTACAATCAGTGTGCCAAAGGCCCCCAGCGCCCAGTTCAGCAGGCCCAGAATGCGGTTGTGCCTCCGGCGCTTTTGGATTGTCGTATAGGGAGAATATCTGGGTGGACAGAGCTTGTCCGACAGGGCCCAGAGCTTGGGATGCTTTTTTCGGGAGTCCAGCTCTCTCAGCTGTTCCAGAGCGAAGCCCACCTGGGGGACCAGCGCGTCCTGATCCGGTGGGGTGATGGGAATGGAAATTATGTGCTCCAAGGGGAACCCTCCTCTTGATAGCGCTTCAGGGCCGTCTCCCGGGAGGGAGACCAGCCCAGGCGGCAGGAGAGCGTTTTTCCCAATAGGGAGGGAGCCAGCCGCTCCACCCAGGAGATGAGGACCTCCGGCGTGAGGGGGCGGTCCTCCCGCAGAAAGACCACCGCGTAATAGGGCGCGGCCAGCAGAGATTTCCGGTCGAACAGCGTCTCCTTCTCAGAGAGTGGACGATTGCATAGGGCCAGGCTGGGAACTGGCTTCTCATAGTAGAGGGCGCCGATGAAATAATCCCGCTTTCCGACGGAGAGCTGTTCCGCCAGGTCCAGAAACAGGGGGCGGTCCGGGTGGTCCGGCTCCACAAACGCCTCCGACTCGTCTGAGCAGAACTGCCGGAGAGCAGACAGGTTGTAGAAGTCAAAGGCAAAATAAAACTCCTCCCCGTCCTGGTCAAAGGTAAGGCTGAATTCCGCTCCCTGTGGGACGGAGGGCTCTGCTCCGCCGAACTGATAGACGTTCCACCAGTAGTTCCAGTCCCGGATCTGCAGATAGACGCTGGTGCTGCACCCCATGGGCATACCTCCTGTTATATAGCGGTCTGGGTTTTTCTGATATGGGCCACAGTATACCAGACCGCAGAGAAATTACCATAAAACTATATTTAAGTATTTTTTAAGATTTCATAGAGAAAACGAGGGCTCGTCTGGGCTATGCTCCAGGCGCGTCCTTTTTCCATCAATCGAGCTGCCCGTTGAAGAGGCCGGCGGACAGGGAGGAGGTCTGAGCTCATAGAACATACGGTCCGGACCGCATTGTGTTTGGTCCGGGCCGTATGTTTGCTGGGCGGTGAAGCGTAGCTCAGCCGTGGGCCATGTTCCTGGGCTGGGGCTGTACGGCGGCCTGCTTGTCAAAAGCAGGGTTGGTGAGGTAGATGTTTTTCGCGTCCATCTTTTCCTTGCAAAGCCGCAGACACTCGCCAAACCGCTGGAAGTGCACGATCTCCCGCTCCCGCAGGAAGCGGATGACGTTGTTTACGTCCGGGTCGTCGGAAAGGCGCAGAATGTTGTCATAGGTGAGGCGGGCTTTCTGTTCTGCTGCGATGGCGTAAGGATAACTTTCTTAGAGGCAGTAATCTTTATTGTACAAACAGCGTTCAAATAATGTTTTCTTAAAATCACAGAAATAAAAAATTTTCCTGAGTCTCATTTATTGGACAGATTTGAATGTAAAATGATTTCAATATAAGTGAGAGGAGGTATTCCTATGAGCATTGGTTTACAACAGATATGGGCGAAGACAGAACCTTTTCAATCCATTCTGACCCATTCCCTCATTTCTGGGATCGTCGCACAAGTCATCGTCCATAAGATGATTGTCGCAGGCGTACGAAATAAATTGTTGACGGCATTGTCGTGCACTGCAGAGGAATTTACAAACTGGATTGGATACCTTGCATCCCTCCATGATGTGGGTAAGATAGAAGGGCAATTTCAATATCGCTGGTTGCCTATGAAGGAAAGTATGGATAAAGAGGGTGTAAGACCAGACTTTCCTGCTTTAAACCAGATCCGTCATGAGAAAACTACCTGGCGTTGTCTGCGGGAACGCCTCTGGAAGGAAGCCTCGAATCAAAGCGCAGCTAAATTCTATGCGGATATTCTGGAAGTGCATCACCAAGGGAAAAGCGGAACGGAAGGGGACCGGCAAGATCTCTTTTGGAATCATCTTCAGGAAGAATTCGAGCACCGGATGCGGCTTCGATTTTTACGCTCTGAGGAATTATTTTTACCCCCTCTTGGGAAAGAAAACAGAGGAAGTGTAGGTGCGCTGCTGCTTGGAATTGTGATCCTGTCGGACTGGATTGCATCCAGTAACTATTTTGCCCAAGCAGAACTCTGGATCAATCAGCCGGATGGGGAGGAGCACGCGAAATGTCTTGCGGAAAAATTTTTGATGCTGAGCGGACTGACATCGCAGGCCGCAGACTTTGGAAATGAATTTCATGATGTGTGGCCCAATATTCCAAGAGATGGAATGCGGGGCTTGCAATCAGAAACTGAGGCCCTTTTTCAACAGGCACAGGAGCGCATTTCTGTGGTACTGTTGGAGGCACCTATGGGGGAGGGAAAAACGGAGGCCGGAATCTATGCAGGGATTCGAATGGCCAAACAGTGGGGGAAAAGTGGTTTCTATGTTGGTTTGCCTACAGCAGCTACCTCCAATCAGATGGTTGGACGTATGCGGACTTTATTAAAGCTGCATCAGTTTCCAGACTCAGTCCGTCTCCTTCACAGTATGGCCTGGCTGGTTGACGGAGACAATACCCAATCCTGGCCTAAATTCGAGACAGAGGAGGAGCGCTATGCCTCAAGCTGGCTTCTTCCAGTGCGTCGAGGGTTATTGAGTTCCTATGCGGTTGGCACGGTGGATCAGGCAATGATGTCTGTCTTGCTGGTGAAATACGGCGTTTTACGGCTGCTGGGATTGGCAGAGAAAACTTTGGTGATCGATGAGCTCCACTCCTACGATGTCTATATGAGTGAGATCCTCCATCGGCTGCTAGAATGGTGTAAAGCCCTGGAGATCCCTGTGGTCCTGTTGTCTGCCACGCTTCCGCCGGAGAAAAAGGCGCAAATGTTGTCTGCCTATACCGATCATCCAATCCAGCCATGCTATCCTTCGATTACTGCTGTAACAGAGTCAGGGAATGTAATCGTGCGGCCGATCAGCCGGACGGAAAAACGACAGACAGTATCCGTCGAGCTTTGCCCGGTGCTGCATCATGCGGAACAGATTGCCGAGAAGGCGATGGGACTGGTGAAAGACGGTGGATGCCTCTGTATTTTGCTCAATACTGTCCAGCAAGCCCAGGAGACCTACCAAGCGCTCAAAACCAAAGAATTTGATGGAGAATTGCTTTTATTCCATGCGCGTTTTCCGATTGGACAGCGGGATCAAATCGAACAGCGCTGTATCCGTCTCTTTGGAAAAGAAAAGGCAGCTCGCCCGCAGAAGGCTATTCTAGTGGCCACTCAGGTGGTGGAGCAGTCTCTGGATGTGGATTTTGACGTTATGATGACTTCGATCGCGCCAATTGACCTTCTGCTCCAGCGCCTTGGACGGGAGTTTCGCCATGAAGATACGCCCCGGCCGCCTCATCTTGCTGCCCCACGGTTCTATGTGCTGATTCCTGATGAGACAGGAAAAATTGAGGCGGACGGCTATATTTACCCAGAGTGTCTTCTGAAGCAGAGTATTCATCTGTTGGAAGAACGCAGTGAAATACGGATTCCAGAGGATCTGCCCACATTGGTGGAGCAAGGCTACAGCCCAGAAGCGGCTCCACCGGAGGAATTGGATCTCTGGATAGATCACCTAATGGAAGATCAGGTTCAAGCGGCGGCCGGCGGAGGTTATCTGATCAATGCCCCTGAAAAGGGATACACCCCGATCAAAGAAGCTGAACGGATTCAGTTTGACGATCTGGAAAGCAGCAGCTACCTCTCGGCCAAGACGCGCTTGGGTGAACCGACCGTACGTATTGTACTTTTGCCGCCGGAGCGGTTTGGATCTTTACGCAGCAAAAGTCGGCATTGTGGAGACCGACTGTGTCTGTCAGATGTGACCAGAGAAGAGGCGCGGGAGATCCTGAAGGCCAGTGTCTCTGTTCGGGCAAAACTTCTGCGGCACGGAAGGGAAGATGTGCTCTTCGGCAGAAGACTGCTGGAGGGAATCGAAATTTATCCTGCCGCAGTAGATGAAAATGGAAATATGCGGTATGCTCAAGCTGATGGAACCCAAGTCGTTGCAGACAAAGAGTTGGGTATATTTTTTGAGAAGGGGCGAGGTGTGTGAAAGCGTCGTTTCAGATTTTAACGCAGCTGTGGATTCCGGTAAAAGAGTTGGACGGAAGCATGAAAGAGCTTAGCTTGCTGGAAACACTGGAGAGGGCCCACCTGCTCAGCGAAATTCAGGATCCATCTCCTATGGTAGAGTACAGTGTTTACCGCTTTCTGATCGTGTTTCTCATGGACATGCTTCGACCAGAGGACGAGGAAGTATTGGAGGAGTTATTGGATGAGGGGCAATTTGATCGGGATACTATCCAGCGCTATGTGCGCCAGTGTGAACAGGAGGGGGTGAGCTTTGACCTCTTCGATTCAGAGCGGCCATTTTTACAGACCCAATATCGTGCAGATTGGGATCGAGATCCAAAACCGGTCTCCACATTGGATTACTCTATCCCAAATGGAAACAACCACATCCATTTCGATCACAAGCGGGAGAAGATCACTTACACGCCCGGCAAAGCGCTGCGGATGATGTTGGCTGCACAGATTTTTTGTACCGCAGGGGCGCAGGGGTATCCCTCTAATGTGAACGGCGCTCCGCCATGGTTTACACTGATCCGGGGAAAGAACCTGTTTCAGACTTTAGTGTTTGGTATGATCGAGGTGGATCGAATTGATCTGCCCCTTGATCGGCCTCCGGTCTTGTGGCGTAATCCGGATGAAGTGGTATCCAAACAAAAAGTGGCGAGGACATCATGGCTGTTTGGTATGTTTTTCCCAGCAAGGCGGATCCATCTAATTTCAGATGAGTCTGGTGAATACGTTGAAAACGTATATTTCAGCCAAGGAATGAACTTCGAAGTGACAGATTCTTGGACAGACCCGCATGTTACATACCGATACAATGCAAAGGGACGATTTAACTGGAAGCCATCTGCGGATGAAGCGATCTGGCGCAACCTAACGGATCTGATTGACACGAAAGGAAAGCGTGCTCCCCAGATCATAGCGCAGTATGAAAAATTGGATACCTCGGATAGTCCGATGACTCTTGTGATTTACGGAGTTCAGACCAATCAGGCAAACTATATGAGGGCACAGAGGCACGACCTTCAAATTCCCAAAAAGTTGCTGGGAAATGAGAACGCGTTGCACTTTATTACCGAGTTTGTCGCGCAAGCGGAGCGGTTGGGCCGGGCGCTTTATAAAGCACTGACTCTGGAGGAGATCCCGGAGGAGAGCCGTGTTCAGGCCAGACAGAGGTACTACGCGGTTTGCGAGCAGATATTGTGGAGCCAGTTTGATGCGTTGGCACAGCCTGGATTTGATTATGCTGCCAATCTGACAGAGGCCATCAACTGGCAATGCAGGACAGCAGCGGAATGTGTAGATTGGACCTTGGAGCAGCTGACCCTGCGTGGAAGAGCTATGCTCCAGGTTATGGATTATCAGCAAAAAGTGCTTGGAAAAGAAATCGCGGCAATCAAGAAGGGGATGAAGATATGAAGGAAGTGGATTGGAGCAGTTTCTTCCAGCGGCTAGATACCTTGCCGAGAGGAGAGCGTGCGTCTCTGAAGCGGGAAGCTGGGACCATGCTGAGTCAGGCGGATGGACAGGCCATGCGTGTTTTCTTTCAGTGCCTGCCTTTCTCCATACCGCAGTGGCAGGAGGAGCGAGCATTTGCGGCAGCTTGTCTGTACTGTCTCTGGGATACAGATGAGAAACGCCGCCAGCCTTTGGAGCAGATCTTCTATCAACTTGGTCGGGATAAAGAGATGTCCGAGAGCACCGGCCACCGATTGGAAATGCTTCTGGATCTCCAGTGGGACGAGGATGGATTTATGCTCAAAAAGCTGTCCAGACTGATCCGGTTTGTGAGATCGAAAGGATATGCAGTGGACTGTCAGCATTTGCTGGAGGATCTGTTCTATTGGAACGGTGAAAAACAGAGCGTGCAGCGGAAGTGGGCTCGCGCCCTTTATATCAAGCCTGAAGAGCAGCAAGAAGAATTGAAAGGAGAATGATCCATGTTATACGAAATCCATATGCTCAAGAACTATCCTCCAGTCAATCTGAACCGGGATGAGTCTGGCGCTCCCAAGTCCTGTATGTTTGGCGGAACGACCCGGGGCCGTGTGTCCAGCCAGTGCTTGAAGCGGAGCTGGAGGCGTTCGCCGCTGTTCTCTCAGGCCATCGGAGCGGAACATCTGGGCATTCGAACCCGTAAGCTGCCCCAACTGGTGGCAGAGAAGCTGGCGGAGATGGGGGTCAGTCAAGAGTATATTGACACTGTATTCCCCAAAATCAGTGGATTTGGAAACAAAGACGGCGCAGAGAATAAGGATGGCAGCTACACCGCACAGATTGTGTTCTATGCGCCGGAAGATATCCAGGCGGTGGCGGAAGCTATTTATGAAGAGCTCAAGGATTGTCCATCCCTGAAAGAGGTCAAGGCATTGAAGGCAAAGGAGCTGCAGGAGGCGGTAAAGGGAGCGGAGAGCCGCCCTGTCACACTGGACATGGCACTCTTTGGGAGAATGGTGACTTCCAATGCGTTCCGGGATGTGGAAGCCGCCATGCAGGTGGCCCACGCGATCTCTACCAATAAGATGAACATGGAATCCGACTATTTCACCGCCATGGATGATCTGCTCTCCGGGGAGGTGATAGAGGAAAAAGGGTCCGCCATGATCGGGGATACCGATTACAACTCCGCATGCTACTACATCTATGCCTCTCTGGATACGGATATTTTGATGAAAAACCTGAAGGATACGCCGGATGCAGAGCAGTTGGTGAAAGCGGCCATCCCTGCGTTGATCCGTACTATGGCGTTGACCAACCCATCCGGGAAACAGAACAGCTTTGCTGGAAACGTGCTTCCCAGTGCGATCCTTGTGGAATGCAAGGAGGAGAAGGTGCCGGTCAGTATGGTCAACGCCTTTGTGCGGCCGATTAAACCGGAGCTGGCCAATGACTACGATTTGGTGAAGGGCAGTGTTCAGGCGCTGGCTAGTCAAGTCGACACGATACAGAACAGTTTTGGATTAAACGTGAAACAACGGCTGTGGTTCTGTCCCACAGCATGCTCTATCGTACCAGAATGTGAGACTACGGTGTGCAAGACCCTGCCGGAATTGATCGAACAGGCGGCTGCTGCTCTGGCGTGAGGCGAATGTGATGGAAGAAAAGAAAACTTTGCTGATCCTGCGGCTGGAAGGGGCGCTGCAGTCCTGGGGGGACCACTCTAAATGGGACATCCGGGACAGTGGGGATTTTCCAAGCAAATCCGGCGTAGTAGGTCTTCTGTCGTGCGCTATGGGATTGGAGCGGGGAGATCCGGAGATCGCAGCCCTGTCCGCAGTACTGCATATGGCGGTGCGGGCGGATCGCCCCGGGATCCGTGTGCTGGATTTCCACACGGTTCAGGGGTATCCGCTTTATAACGCGGAGGGAAAACCCCGGTCAAGCAATACGGTCATCTCACCTCGCTGGTATCTCCAGGACGCCAGTTTTTTGGTGGTGCTGGATCTGCCGGATGATTGGCGGGAGCGGGTGACAGCGGCTCTGAAGCAGCCGGTGTGGCCCATCTACCTGGGACGAAAGAGCTGCGTCCCATCCCGCCCTGTGTTTGAAGGAGTGACAGAGGCATACTCCGACTTATTGGATGCGATCCAGCGCTACCCGGTCTGTATGCGGAAGGGGGACAAATCCACTCCGCAGGCGTTGTACTATGAATGTGAGATTCCCAGAGACGGGGCGGGAAGTTTTACCCGGCCTGACGAAAGACTCTCAGGGGGACGAGAGTTTGGCCTTCGGACAGTCTATCGGGGGGTTATCACCAGGGAGGGACAAGATGTATCTGACGAAAATTGACTTGATTCCTCAGCAGCGTGGAATCCGGCAGGCGTTGGGCGACTGCCAGCAGCTTCATCAAATGATTATGGGGCTTTTTGAGAGCGATCGGAAAAGTTCGGGTGTAATCTATCGGGTCCGTGAGGACAGGTACGCACTGGCAATCTATCTCTATTCCAATCGGCCGGTGAATCGGGAACGCCTGTTGCCGGGTATGCATTTTTCTGGGGAGCGAGACCTGACGCCCTGGCTGAATGCCATGCAGGAGGGGCAGATCTGGAGATTTGACCTACTGGCATCGCCCACAAAAAAGGTGGCGCAGAAGAACGGGAAAAACAGCCAGCGACGGATTCTCAGGACTTTGGAAGAACGCTGTACATGGCTAACCAGGAAAGGAGAGCAGAATGGGTTTCGGCTACTGAGTTGTCAGGAGTTGGAGGGCAGCCAGCTGACTGGCCGGCATGTTCCAGCGCGGGGCGGCCAGATGTATCTGGATCAATATCACTACCAGGGAACGCTCCAGATTACAGATGCAGTGCAATTTCAAAATGCAGTCCGGGAGGGGATTGGTCCCGGAAAATCGTATGGTCTAGGAATGCTGCTGCTGAGCCCTTGATTTTTACTAGAAATAAAATTTTGAATTTTTCGGCTGGTAAAAGTGCTGTTTTAATGCTTACACGTGAAATTTTTGATTTTATTTCAGTGTAAACCCCACGCACGTGGGGATGGACCGGCCCAGTATAGTCCGGCGGACATCCAGACCATCGTAAACCCCACGCACGTGGGGATGGACCGAGACTGAGCATACTGCGAGCGCATCTCGCCAGGTAAACCCCACGCACGTGGGGATGGACCGGGCCTCAAGCGTCCGGCGTTGCTGTCCATTGCGTAAACCCCACGCACGTGGGGATGGACCGAACGGTTTAACACTATCTGTCTGCTGGTCGGGGTAAACCCCACGCACGTGGGGATGGACCGGATGTCGTTGGATGATGTACTATGTTGAGATCGGTAAACCCCACGCACGTGGGGATGGACCGTCGTCCATGGTCACCCCGAACCGGGGCCACCAGTAAACCCCACGCACGTGGGGATGGACCGGAGTGCTCGTGGTGGTTCGCGCTACATTGAGACAGTAAACCCCACGCATGTGGGGATAGACCGTTGTTGCCGTCCCAATCGAAAAAGCGGCGTACGTAAACCCCACATACGTGGGGATGGACCGGGGGTGATGGAGGATGGAGCAGCTGTACAAGCGTAAACTCCACGTACGTGGGGATGGACCGACCACATTGTCCACCACAGTCTTAATCTGGCGGTAAACCCCACATGCGTGGGAATGGACCGTACGATCGAGAGAGCCACTCCCCCATGAGCGGGCAAACCCTACGCGCGTGGGGATGGACCGACCGCGATTTTTGAAGGTTGGTGCGATTTCCTTGTAAACCCCACGCACGTGGGGATGAACCGTAGTGGGGGGTGTCGTCTAGCTTGAATCCCTCGTAAACCCCACGTATGTGGGGATGGACCGCGACGGCGGGTTAACCTCACCAAGAAGCTCCTGTAAACCCCACACACGTGGGGGTGGACCAGTGGTGGACTATATCACCACCGACGTCCGAGAGTAAACCCCACACGCGTGAGGATGAACCGCGACGCTGGAGGATGCGCCAAGACCGCTTGTAGTAAACCACACGCAGGTGGGGGGTGGACCGAACTTAACGCCGTAGATTCCCTTGCCGGAGGTGGTAAACCTTACGTACGTGGGGATGGACCGGAGGCCAGCGACACCAACACCGACTTTGATGAGTAAACCCCACGTGCGTGGGGATGGACCGGATCTGTCCCGGTTGGCGGACATTCTTGGCAAGCAAACCCCACGTATGTGGAGATGGGCCGCCAAGGGCTTGTTGTCGCAAATGCTGTCCTTGCAAACCCTACGCACGTGGGGATAGACCGATCAGGGGTTTGTGGCCCAGCGTCTGCCGGTACGTAAACCCCACGCACGTGGGGATGAATCGGCAAAGGGCGGAAAGCCGGTGGACAAGAACATGTAAACCCCACGCACGTGGGAATAAATCGGTCGCCGCTGTCATTGTAGGCCGTCCGGGTCGGTAAACCCTACGCGCGTGGGGGTGGACCGCAGAACGCCGCCCGTGACTGCAACATGGAGGAGTAAACCCCACATGTGTGGGGGTGGACCGAAGTTCTGCGCTCGCATTGCTACCGGGGACTAGTAAACCCCACATGCGTGGGGAGTGGGCATTTCTATCCGTGGTCTGGAAACTGAAGACTTTTCAATGCAGGGGGAATATTGTTGAAGAACTTACAGGAATTCCCTAAAGGGTGGATAAGCATTGTTATGCGGTCCGCCCCCGAAACGAAAAAATCGTTTGATTAAAAGTCTAGGAAAAGAAACATGATTTTCTTTTCCTAGGCAAATATTTATCTCTAATTTAAAAATTCCAACTCACCAATGTATTTCAACCAGCGGATCACTGCCGACGTTTCCCCACTAAAATATAGTCAATGAGGGCTTCCACCATTTCACGGGTCAGGTGCTCCAGATTGGCGTAACGCTGGACCAGTTCCCGGCGGTTGTCCCCGGCGGCAATTCGGGCGTCCAGTTCTTCCAGCCGACGGTTGGTTTCCGTGATTTTCCCCTCGATAAGCTCCTTTTCCTTGGAGAAGTCCTGGGAGAGACTGAGAAAATCCGCCTCGGACAGAATTCCCCGTACCTTATCCAGATAGAGCTCTCGCAGGCCCGTTTGGAACTCCTCCTGCTGCGCCTGATATTTAGAGAGCTGATCCAGCACCTTCTGTTTTTGAGCCAGGAGAGAGCTGGAAAACGCAAGGTTTTGTTCCAGCTCATCTTGATCCAAATACTGCGCGGAGAGCCGGTTCAGCTCCTGGACCACAATGCGTTCCAGCTTTTCTACGGAAATAAATGCGCCGGTACAGGCCTCTTTCGAAACTCGGCGGTTGGAGCACTGTAGATAGTGCCGCCCGCGGTTTTTCGTGGAGCGCATAGTGTATCCGCAATTGGCGCAGCGAACCTTTTTGGCAAAGAGCCCAATCGAACCGCCTGTAAAGGGCTTTACCTTTTCTTGTATCAATGCGTGGACCCGATCCCAGAGGTCCTGGTCGATGATTGCCTCGTGAGTGTGTTCGACCCGGATCCACTGATCTTTGGGGCGGGGCTTGTTCTGTTTGCTTTTATAAGATACACTGCCGTACCGCCCCTGGACCATGTTGCCAATGTAGATCTCATTGGTCAGCATGTGAGAGATGGCGGGGTATTTCCACAGTGTTCCTGTCTTTCCAGGGGGAGATTGGTACCGCAATCCTTTCCGGCGCTTATACTCGGTGGGATTGGGAATCCCATCCTCATTCAGAATTCGGGCGATGGCCGTTTTTCCGTATCCTTGTGAAAACAAGGTAAAGACCCGGCGCACGACTGCGGCGGCCTCTGGGTCAATGATCAGATGGCCCTTCTGAGCAGGGTCCTTCTGGTATCCGTAGAGGGCGAAGGCGCCAATATGAAAGCCCTGTTCCCGGCGATTGGTGAGGACGCTGCGAATATTGTCGGACATGTCCTCCAGATACCATTCGTTTACCAGGCCGTTGATCTGGCGGGATTTTTTGTTGCCCTTGTTGTCGGTATCCGCATTGTCCACAATGCTGACGAAACGGATTCCCCACAGCGGGAAAAGCCCGTGTATGTACTTTTCTACCAGTTCCAGCTCACGGGTAAAGCGGGACTGAGTTTTGCAGAGGACGATATCAAATTTATGGGCCTGAGCATCCGCTAAGAGGCGGCGAAACTCCGGGCGGTTTCGGTCAGAACCTGTGTAGTCATCGTCGCTGTAAATGTGAAATACTTCCCAGCTCTGCTGTATGGCGTACTGCAGAAGCATGGACTTCTGGTTTTGTATGCTGGTACTGTCGTCCTCGGCGGAGGCCTTATTCCGGTCTTCTTCCGATAGGCGGCAGTAGATTGCGGCTTTGGACATTGGACATCGCTCCTATAAAAATGCGGCCCCCTGACAATGCTCGTCAGGAGACCGCTTTTGTGGCTGTTACTGGAGCCCTGCTGCAATGGAGCTGGAGCGCTCCATCTGGTTGATCAGCTGGATCCAGATCTTGGTGTACCGCTCCGCCGTCAGGGGAGTCTCGGATTTCCGGAATACGCTCCGGCAGGATGGGGTAGGAGGAAGTCGATTCATAAAGGGTGTGCTCCTTTCTAAGTCATTTTATGTTTGCTATTTCCCATTATGAGTTCATTTCACTCCTTGTTGCGTATGATTCCCGCAAGTGGGGAATGCACGCGGCATTGCTGTGCAGTGAGTATTCCCAGAGGAAGTTGTTATGGACTATGTTGAGATGCTATAATTTGTATTAAGAAGATTGTAAGATTTTTGGCTTTATGCGGTCTTATCAATGAAAGGAGGTGGTAGTGTAATGGAGTTTGACGCGATTTACCAGACTTATTTTAAATCGGTGTATCAGTATATCCGACAGCTTTCGGGCAATGAACATATTGCAGAAGAAATTACGAGCGACACTTTTTTCAAAGCCATGAAGTCCATAGATGACTTTCGGGGAGAATGTGATATACGTGTTTGGCTTTGCCAAATTGCAAAAAATACATATTACTCATATCAAAAAAAGAATGAAAGAACAACGAGCGTTGATGAAGCTGAGCTGCAAAATATGATTGCCCCAGACGCTTTCGTTGAAGAACTGATTGGAGCACAGGAAGAAGCCAAACAAATACGAAAGATTTTGCATGAATTACCTGACCCGTATAAAGAAGTTTTCATGTGGCGGGTATTTGGGGAGCTATCGTTCAAGGCAATAGGTGAGCTTTATAATAAAACCGATAATTGGGCTTGTGTTACCTACCACCGAGCAAGAAAAATGATGCAACATAGATTTGGAGGAAATCAGTCGTGAAGAATGAGTGTAGTATTGTTCGCGATGTGCTGCCACTGTACTTTGAAAATATGGTAAGGGAGGAAACGGCGGCATTTGTAAGGGAACACCTAAAAACTTGTGCTGAATGTGCCTCTGAACTTGAAGCGTTGAAAGCAGGAAAACAAATTGATGAAGCTGCTGCATCGCAGAATAAAAATGACGCGAATGCGTTGGTCACAATTAAAAAGAAAATCCGAAAGAAAAAATGGATTGCAATTTCTATAACAGCAGTTTGTTTGTTGGCAGCAGTGGTGTTTATACATTATTTCCCGATTTATCGGATTATTGAAGTTGGCGGCACTTCATATTTTAGCAGCAGTGAAATTGCAAAATTGGCGTATATCGGCAGCGGGGCTGATCGCGCAGAAGCACAATCCATACTCCGGCAAGCGGACGCGGCGTTTCACGATTGCGAACATAACAGTGCAGAAAATGAAGAACTGTATGGCGTGCTTTCAAGATATGCAACCGATACTGACTATTGGAATGATGTATCCTTTGTCAATCACTCTCTTGAACTTTGGTCTGCACACCTTGATGACACAGAGGGATACCTTTGGGTGTATTATTCCTATGAGGTGATCAACAGTGAGGGGCAAGTTGTCAGCGGCAGTAAAAACATTCCCTCGCTATGGACAGTTGAGAAAGATAATGCGGGTAAATGGATTGTTACCAGCATAAAGGAGCATCCATAAACATGAGAGGAAAAACTATGTACCAGATATTAGCATCTGGTAGAGTTGTAGGGTTTGAATGGCATAAATGGTGTAATTCCTTATGGCAGAGTATTATGGTGAGGAAAAGCGCATGAAAATTCCAGTGGTGGAGCCAGGAAAAGGACCCTGTGTAAGGGAAATTGAACACGGTTTAAAGGCAATGCAGCCGTCCGGAGCAGTTCCTGAACACCAGCGGCGGCCTGTTGATTCTGCCTGGATAAACCAAATCCGTGTACCAATAGGGCATACCCTAGTGGCACACGGATTATGTATTTCAAAAGGGTCAGTTTCCGAGATTTGGCATGTGCCAGTTTGGAAACCGACCTTTTTGAGAAATGTTCAAGTTTTTTCTGCAGGAGTATCTAAGAGGGAACCGCAATATTTCTTTAACTTTGGAATGTCATATTGAATGACCTCCCAAGTAGTTTCTGGATCTACGGTACCATAACTATGTGCGACAATATTCCGCATGGCTTTGATTTGACGCCAGGGAATCGAAGAATGCTGAGATCGAAATTCCTCACTCAATTTTCCTACCAGTTCCCCAATCTGTAGAATACAGAGAGCGGCTGCGTTTCGATAAATAGGATCTGAGGAAAAAATAGAGCCATCGTTGCCAAAACGGGCAACGGTCTCTTCAATCTGCTGACAATAGGAGACAATATGCTCCAGGATGTGGATATCACGATTAAGAGGCTTCATATAGCAGCACCTCATCGTTGTGAATGGATTCCAAAAAATGAGGATCCAAACTGGTGGTTGGAATCAAGTCGACGGACACTCCAAGAGAGTCTTCCAAATCAAGGAGAAGGCCTGCCAGCTGCAGCCCTTGGATTGCGCCCTTATCAATGCGGAGATCGATATCGCTGTCCTCATTCATATCTCCGCGGGCGTAAGAGCCAAATAGATAGATCCGCTTCGCACCGTATTGTCTGGCTAAGCGGGAAACGATATTCTGGATCTCAGATAGCGTGCGGACTGCCATAATAGCCACCTCCCGAAACAAGATTCTGTACAAACTTTATCAATTTTAGTATACCAAGGAACTATGTGCTTGACAAGAGAAAGGAATTGAACAATGAGAATCGGCTACATCAGAGTGAGTACGCAAGAGCAGAATACGATTCGCCAGGAGATTCTGATGGGACGCCTGGGAGTAGATGAGCTCTGCATCGACCGGGCCAGTGGGAAAAGTGCACAGAGACCGGAACTGTAGAAAATGATGGAGTATGTGCGAAAGGGGGATACCGTTATTGTCGAGTCGATCAGCCGGTTTGCTCGGAACACCCGCGACCTACTCGAATTGGTAGAGCGGCTTGCGGGCAAAGGTGTAGAATTCATATCCCAGAAAGAGGCGATCGACACTACGACGCCCACAGGAAAGTTTATGCTGACCGTCTTTGGCGCGGTGGCGGAACTGGAACGGGAATACATCCTCCAGCGGCAGCGGGAGGGAATTGCGGCTGCAAAAGGTCAGGGCCGATACAAGGGGCGAAAACCCATTGAGCCGCCAGGTCTGGACGCAGTGATACGGCGGTGGCGGGCAGGAGAGCTGACAGCAGCAGAAGCCATGAGAAAGCTGAACTTATCGCCCAGCACATTTTATCGGAAAGCAAAAAGATTCGCCGGCTAAGGCGAATCTTTTTTTGTATTCATGGCCAAAAGAAAGGTTTTCAGCAGACTTTCGGCGTACTCCCGCTCTGTATCTGTACAGCTGTGGAGGAGAAGAGAGATCGGATCATCGGCCTGAGCCTCTGCTCTGCCAAAAAGAATATAATCTGTGGTCAGGCGGAGCGTGGAAGATATTTTGCAGAGGGTCGGAACAGACATCCCTTTGACTCCGAGTTCAATGTCCGAACAAAATTTCGGTGTGACCTCCAGCAGTTCGGCAAACTGTTCTCTTGTATAGCCAAGGTATTCCCGTTGCTTTCGTATTCTGCTTCCGATTGCTGTCCAGTCCATATAGCGCCCCCCAGTAGTTTCATCCAGTTTATCCCGCAGAGTTCCTTCTATAAATAAACTTTTAGCGTTGAAACAAAAGAACTTTTAGGGTAGAATAGGGGATAGAAAACGAGAGCATTTTTCCACATGGACAGGTTTCGTCTAACCCGGTCGGTATAATGGAGAAGGAGGGAGAGAAATGGCAGAAGAAAAAGGATTCCGCCTCCTATCTCTGTATGATCAGTTGGCCAACCGGGGGAGCATTCAGAAAAAAGAGGCCGCGCAAGTCTTCGGAGTGTCCGAGCGCAGCATTCAGAGGGATATTGAACAGCTTCGGAACTTTTTTGCGGAGCAGACCCCGCCTTTGGAGATTCACTATGATCTGGGGCAGAACTGCTACCGGCTGTCCGAGGGTGAGGGTGCGTTTCTTTTCTGCGGGGAAATGCTGGCGGTTTGCAAGATTCTCTTGGAGAGCCGGTCGCTGTCAAAGCGGGAGCTGGATCAGATCCTGGATAAACTCCTGGTTCACGGTATGCGGCTATCAGAGCGGGAAAAGCTCCAAGAGATCATTTCCAACGAGCGCCATTTTTATGTGGAGCCCCGCCACGGAAAATCGCTGGTAGACATTCTATGGACCCTGGGGCAGGCCATTCAAAGCCGCTCAGAGATCCAGGCGGATTATCGAACTCAGACAGGAGAGAAGAAGCACCGCCGACTCCAGCCAGTGGGCCTGATGTGCTCTGAATTCTACTTTTATTTGGCGGCGTTTTTGAAAAACGTGGACCGGAATCAGGAATTTGAATATCCAGAGGACCCCTATCCCACTATCTATCGGGTGGACCGTCTGGAACAGATCCAGGTACAATCGGAACACTTCACCGTCCCCTATAGTCAGCGCTTTTCAGAGGGGGAGTTTCGAAAGCGGGTCCAATTCATGTACGGAGGGAGGCTGCGGACGGTCCATTTTCTGTATAAAGGGCCGTCGGTGGAGGCTGTCCTGGACCGTCTGCCCACAGCGGAGATCGTCGGCGAGCGGGACGGGACGTATGAGATTCGGGCAGAGGTGTTTGGAAAGGGGATCGATATGTGGATGAAAAGCCAGGGAGCATTCGTTGAAATCCTATAAAAATAGAAAGAGGAGTCGAGAATTATGGAAAATGAAGTACGCAGCACAGTTGAAATGTTTGGTCTCACCAAACAGCAGATCAAGATCTTGTATTCGTTGGAATATCTGTTGACAAAGAGGGACATCAACTCCAACCAGAAAGATATTATTTGCAAAGAACATTGGCTGGAGCATTGGTCCGCCTGTCTTCAGGCTACGATGGACGATGAGATTACTTTCTACACTTATGAGGAACTACTGGACACCGTCGCGAATGAGGCAAGTAGCAGTATCAATCAGACATGGTTCTATCTCATTATGCTCGAAGGAACGCTTTTTCGTGCATATACGCCGCTGGGAGAGACAAAAGACGCGGATAAGCACTATCAGAAACTGCATTACTCCGATCAGACGGCGTTTCTAAAAAGTCTGGCTAAGTCCTCTGGCCTGATGGATCCGGTTTTTGTAGACCGATTCAAAAAGACATATCAAAAGACCATCAATAAGCTTTCAGGCAAAATGCAGAAAGTGGCGCTGGGGGCGGTATCGGTTGTGGCAATTTCGGCCGCCGCGGCTGCTACCGCAGGCATATTTGCGGGACCTGTTGCTGTTGCGCTGTTTGGGTCTAACTTTGCGGGGGTAACCGGAGCGGCGTTGACATCGGCCTGTCTGGCAATGGCGGGAGGCGGTGCAATTGCGGTAGGCGGTGCCGGCATGGCAGGCGGCGTTGTGGCAATTGTTGGCGGAGAAGCGCTTCTTGGGGCTGCGGGCGGCGGAGCGGCAGTATCGACAGTGAGCATACTGGCAAAGTCCATGCCCTCTTTTGCGCTGAGTCAGGCCGCTAAGCTGGAAGTTGTCTTGAAAGAAATTATTCTCAATGCACAAAAGGATGTGCAGAGTGCCCAGGCCGTGATGGAGAACCTGCGTCGAGAAATTCATAAGTTGCAGAGAGAAATAGAGAAGTTGAAGAAGGAAGACGAAGAAAAGAAAGATGCCATAAAAAATATGAAAAAAACATTGAACTATTTGCAAAAATCGTACCAAGACATGGCAGTTTTTAAGTCTTCTTATGAGATAGGGGCGGAATATGAAGGAGAAGAATGATCACAGCTACGAGGCCTCCAAGGAAAAATCGATCATTCAGTTTCAAAAAGATTTGTCCCTCATCCAATCCGATGTAGATCAGACAAAAAAAGCCTGCACTGACCTGGAAAAAGAGAGGCGGGAGGAACGGGAGACAATCAATGCACTGATTGCGGGAATCAATCAATTGGCGGAAGAAACAGGAGCAGAGATCCGCTTGCCAGAGCTTTCTGACGGCCAGACGTCAGAAATAGATGTATATATAGACCAGGCAATCTGTGACTTTTCCCATACGGACAGAGTATTTCCAAAACTCCGGAGTGAAGAATATGTGATTGCTTCCTTGGCCGGAATTGCATCGATTGTGATCGATGTGATTTTTGTGGGGACTCCGGAAGTGGTAAAGATTTATCGGGGCGGAGAACGTTTTGATGGGAGTTTGCTGACCGCCGCGCTCCGAAAAATCGGAAAAACGGCAGATGGAGAGTTGATTCCAATCCTTCAATGGTTTTCCGATGTCTGTAAGGTGCCGTATGATCTGTCTCTCCAAAAGGGGGTAATGAATCCTAATAATCACAGGCTGAGAAGTTTTGCCCATGACCCCTTTTTGGGACTCTTTTTTGCCGTGGCAGATATTCTGTGCGGGACCACAACGTGTATTGATGAGGAAGGTCGTCTTCGGGTGTTCCTCTCGCCGAAAGAAGTACCCGAACAGGAAAAGTATCTGGCTGTATTCTATTATATAGGGCACATTATCTCGGATGTATGCACAGCAAGGGGAATTCCAGTACCTGGTTTTTGTCTCACTCAATTCTTTACTGCCGGGGGAAGGGACGATTCACTGGCTAAAATTGCGGAGCGAATGTATCTGGACGGATATGATCTGCGGCACCTGGTTTCCACAGCGGTACCGGTTGCCATAAAAAACCTGTTGATTGATGCCTATCTTTCTCTGACCAGAACACCAGATAATCTTTTCTTGCCAGTGGCAGAGCAAGAGCGTCAGAAACTGAACGCAAAGTTGAAGCGAGAAAAAATGCTGTTTATTTCTGATATCGTTGGGAGCAGCGGAAATGCGGTGAAGTTTTTGTTGCCCCCTAACTGTGGCAACCCCTGTGCCCTAAATCTGTCACAGTGGTTTGAATTGATTCGACGGTCCTGCAGTATGGCCAAAGAGGCAATGCGGGATCGTACGGCCGAGACTGTAATGGAAAATCGTGATGTGCTCCAGAAAAATTGGGATCTTCTTTTGTCAGAGACGGGATTAACTGAGGTGTAAATGCCACATCTGCGGTCTAAACTGTTATGATATGGAATAAAAACTCCCTGATTCCGCACAGAAAAGTGGAATCAGGGAGTTTGATGCATTTTGAGGGATGTTGGCCTTACGTCATTGCACCATCTGCGGCCAAGTCCTCCGTCAGATCGGCAATAGGATCTCCGGTGGACTGGATAGATCCGACGGTCCAGGGAAAGCCGGAGGCCGCCGTCGGGTAGACCCCAGTGGTGTGATCCACGAAGTAGGGGGCGAAAGCAGGGCTATTCCGCACGTCCTCGTCGCTGAGATTTCGGGTCAGCTGGTGGACAATAGCTGCCACCATCTCCATGTGGCCCAGTTCCTCAGTGCCGATATCGGGATCAAAATGGGGCCCGCTGTGCCTTGTTGGAAATGGCGGACTGGGGGCGATTATCCCGGGACTGTGCTGAGTTCGAGGAGAGCAGTATCAAAACGTGCCCTTACACGCCGGAGGCGGTGGTAAGGACACGTTTTGATTAGAAGAAACTTATGGTGCAGGGACAGTTCGGATAAGCCGCCGAACCCTGCTGCGGGAATTCAAAATAGAAGAATCTCCTGCGGCGGTATAACTGTGCCAAAGCTGGGAAAAACGCCGAGGCGCGTCAGGCGGCGGGGATTACCAGAACCTGTCCAATTTGAATTCGGCTGGGGTCCGTGATTTGATCCCGGTTTGCCTCATAAATGGCTTCCCACAAGGTGCCGGAGCCCAATTCTCTTTGGGCAATATTCCAAAGACAGTCGCCGGACTGAACCGTATAGGTGCCGGAGGCGGCGGGGGTTTCCGGCTGAGGCTCAGTGGGAGTTTCAGGCTCCGATGGAGTTTCGGGAGCATTGCTGACCAGCGTAGTTCTGGGATTGTTTCCTTCATAGCGGTAAATTGGGAAATTCATTGTGGCAGTATCATAGCTCACCAGTCCATACTGGACCAGAGTACCGTCGTAGCCGTTGGAGTCGTTGACGTCGGGTTCCATGGTCATGGCGATCACATTGCCGGAGACCTGATCCATGGGGATGACGTATGCTCCCTGGTCAAAGGTAACGGCGGCCTCCTCCCGCAAGTCGGCGGTAAAGCCTTTGCTGCTGCCTTCGTAGGTGTACTCGCCCACATAGTAATACTGCTTCAGATTGGCGGTGGAGCCGGGAGCTAGTTCGTAGTATTCCGCCCCCTGGTTGTCCAGGATGTACAGGATCTTCTCCGCGTTGGGGATGTCCTTGGGGATGACATAGGCGGTGGGGCGGATACGGCTGCGTACCACGGTATCGTTGATGGCGAGCGTAGCGGAGGAAGTCTTTGTATCACTGCCGTCTACGCTGTATTGATACCGGGTCAGGGGGGTGGCAGACTGGGTGGCACCAGAGGCCACCTGGTGCAGAACCACAATATCGTCGGAATTGAAGGCCTCGCCGTCCGCGATCACCTGAAGGCGGGCGTCGGCCACAGCCTCGTTGATCGCGTCGTCGTTGGCGACCGCGTAGTCGATAATGGAGTGGGCAGACAGCTGCTGAGAGTACACCCGGCGCTCGAAATTGGTGGCGCCGGCGCCGATGCCCCGCGTCTCCACAAGAACGGAGAGAGAGTTATAAAGACCGTAATAGGCCCGGCCAATGGGGTTATTGACGGTAATCCCGTAGTGATAGACCCGCAGCCCGGAATCTTCCGCGTTCCGGTGCAGTGCATCCACTGCGTCCAGACCCAGCTGAGTCACGCGTTCGTCGTCGTTCAGACTGGTGGCGGGAGTAACCTGGAGGTCGTCCGCATTGCGCATATAGCCGTCTTCTGTGACGCCGTAGAATCCAAATTCATGGAAATCAATGGCAACCTCGGGCATAAAGTAGCGGTAGGCGGTATGGAGATAGGCCAGCTCCGGGGCCTTCAGAGCCATGTGGTCCCGGTTCATGTCAAAGCCCTGGTATGTGGCCCGGGTGAACAGGTAGGACCCGTCCGGATTGATGCGGGGGACGACCACTACGTTGATGTCGTCCAGCACGGCGTCGCCATAGCTTCCGCACAGATCGGAGACCATGACCAGCGCGGCCTCGCCGGCGGCGGGCTCGTTGGGGTGGATCTGGGCCTGAATCCACACAGTGAGCTTGCCGTTGTCCGACACCAGCTCGCCGGCCTCCTCCAGAGAGGCTGCGGAGGAGAGGTCGGTGTCGGTAAAGACTGCTATGGGCATTTCATACTGGTAGGCGGGGGTTGTGCCCAGGTTATAGAGATACATGTCCGGCTCGGCGGCGTCCTTTGCCTCCAAATAGTCCAGCATCTCTTCCTGGGAGGTGAACTCGTGATCGGCGCGTTCTTCTGTAAAGAAGGGGGTATCATACTCCTGATAGTTGGCCAGAGTATCTGTGGTAAAGTGGTCCAGAATTTCATCCGGCCAGAGGGTCAGAACGGTGTCTGCGGCCCCCTGGGCGTAATTGTCGGGGACGTTGGCCAGGTCCGGAGAGGTGGGTTCATAGCCGGTATACGCCATTTTCCCCGTCTCCACCGTCAACTCCATACTTCCGGCGGCCAGATCCTCCTGTGTCACGTTGAAGATCTTGCACACGTTGTAGTAGCCGTCGCCCCGGACCCAATAGCAGTAGGTGCCGGGCTCGCTGAGGACGAAGCTGCCGTCAGAATTTTGGGATACCTGGGGCAGGGCGGTCACAGCGTCCTCGCCGCTGGCGGATGGATAGCCCTCGTGCACCGTGATGGTGACTTCCGCCGGGTTCACATCCTCTGGATATTGAAATTCCAGAGAGGCAGAGGACTCTGCGGCCAGGGAGGAAGTGACCAACAGACTGCTCAGCACGGCTCCCGACAGCAGCAGGCCGGTCCATTTACGGGTGCGGTTCACGTTCATGTCAACACTCCTTTCAACACAGGTTGGTTGCGTCTTGTACAACGGAACGACAGCCAAGATTCCTTTTCTTGAATGGCTTGCTCTACCCTCCTTTCAAAAAGCTGCGTCCGAGATGGTACCTTAAATATAACATAAAGACACAAAACCGGCAATCTCCACAAATTATATAAAATATGAGTAATATTTTTATACAATTTATATGCAAGTGAAATGTGGAATTTTCCCTTGTGCAGAAAAGAAAGAGCCGCGATGAAATGCAGCTGCGCTCGGGACTGCAAAAAAGAGAAACAGCGCAGATTGGCAGAGCGGCCGTCGACCATTTTGCCGGATACAGCCCGCGGTCTGCCGAGGAAGGCGGAGGGCGGTCGGCGGGGAACTGTTTCGCCTCTGGAAAGAAAGCCTTGACAAAAAGGAATGGGTGGATGTATAGTATAAATTGTAGAAGAAAAACAACAGTGAAGTTATTTGAATCGTCCAAAACAGCTGGCCGGACGTGAGCAGAAATTGAATCGAAGCTGCTTCATGTTACTACACACAGGCTTCCCCCTGTGACTGCGTGCATGAAAACCAGTAAGGAGACGTAATCTCAAATGTGGATTGCGTGATTCTTACTGGTTTTTTGTTTCCGGGGTCTGAGAAATCCAGGGAGACAGGCGGAGAACGCCGGCCAGCTGCATACAGGGAGGAATGGAATATGATGTCAGAGATGGATCGTTTCCCGGAGGATCAGGTACAGAGCTATTATATCATCGGCGAGTCCAGAACCAATGCGGACAACGCCATTACCAAAATGTACGGCTCCTTCTATATGGCGTTTGAGGTGGACGAGGAGACGGAGCAGGTGCTGGATTTTGGCTGCACCCACACCTTGCAGCTGACGGAGGAGTACTTAAAGCGGCTGTTTATCGGGCGGAATTTTCCCAAGATCGACAGCTGGCTGGAGAAAAAGCTGGAGCAGTGCTACGGGGGCTCCTCCCGAAAGGCAGTCCTCGTGGCATACCAGAACGCCCTGAAGCGGTATCAAATGATGCGGAGGGGCGGGAAAAAAGAGCCGGTTTGACGATTTGATCAAAGGAGGAAGAGAGCCTTGGAAGAAAAGCCCTATGCGCTGATAGACCTACACTGCGACACCCTGACTGATTGCAAATACACCAGCGGTGGGGAGACCGATACCCTGGACGATCCCCAGCGGGTTCTGCGCCTGTCCAATATTCCACAGGGCGTTCACTGGGCTCAGTTCTATGCGGTGTTCATCCCGGACGAGTACCATGGAGCGGAGGCCGTTGCCTACTATGAGCGCAACCGGGACAGCTTTTTCAGGCAGACAGAGCGATTCTCCTCCCGGGTCCTGCGCTGCCGGACCTGCGACGACCTGGAGGAGGCCTTCCGCACCGGACGGACGGCGGCCTTTCTCAGCGTGGAGAACGGCTCTGCCCTGGCGGGAGATCTGGACCGGGTCCCCCTGCTGGCGGCGGACGGGGTGAAGGCGGTTACCCTCACCTGGAACGGGGAGAACGAGATCGGCTCCGGCCACCAGACCGGGCACGGCCTGTCTCCCTTTGGAAAGCAGGTGATCCCACAGCTGGAGAAGTACGGAATCCTGGTGGATGTGTCCCACCTGAACGACGCCGGATTTGCCGACCTGCTGGAGGTGGCGGAGCGCCCCTTCGTGGCCACCCACTCCAACGCCCGGGCCGTGGCTGCCCACAAGCGGAACCTGACCGACGGCATGATCCGGGAGATGGTCCGCCGGAAATGCCTCATCGGGCTGAACTACTTCGTGGCCTTCCTGCGGGAGGACCGGAAGGTAGAGAGCCTGGACGACCTGTACCGCCATGTGGACCACTTCCTGTCCCTGGGGGCGGAGAAGTGCCTGGCTCTGGGCTCCGACTTTGACGGGGCGGAACTGCCGGAGTGCCTGAATTCCCCGGAGAAAGCGGCTGGGATCTACGGCTATCTGCTGGGACGCGGCCTGCCGGAGCCGGTGGTGTCCGGCATCCTGTACCAGAACGCCCTGGACTTTCTGCGCCGCCATGAGAGCGGACTTGTGTGAAGTGTAGAGAGGAGGATGTGTCAATGTATGACCTCATCATTCAGAATGGACTGATTGTGGACGGGACCCGAAGAAAGCCATACCGGGCCAGCCTCTGCATTCAGGATGGCCGGATTGCCCGCATTGCCCAGGAGTCCATTCCGGCCGGCCAGGCCAGACGGGTGCTGGACGCCTCCGGCCTTGCGGTGGCCCCCGGCTTTATCGACATCCACAGCCACTCGGATGCCTGCCCCCTGGTGGACTACCAGCCGGAGAGCAAACTCTATCAGGGGGTAACCACTGAGATTGTGGGCAACTGCGGCACCTCCATCCTGCCCAACACCCCGGAGCGCCTGGCTGCCAATCAGGAGTACTTTTTCAGCGAGCTGGAGCTGCCGGTGGGAGATCTGCAGCTCACCGGCCTGTACCACCTGGAGGACTACCAAAAGGCGGTGGAGGCCCACGGCTGCTCCGCCAACTACGGCCTGCTGGTGGGGCACGGCACTCTGCGGGCGGCGGTGATGGGGTTTGACGACCGGGATCCCGCTCCGGAGGAACTGGAGGCCATGAAGGACCTCCTGGCCCGGGAACTGGAGGCGGGGGCTTTTGGAATGTCCCTGGGGCTCATCTATCCCCCCAGCGCCTACGGCAGGGAAGAGGAACTTACGGCCCTGGCCCGGGTGCTCCGGGAACATGACGCCCTGCTCACCGTACATATGAGGAATGAGGGCCCCCGCATCTTCCAGGCGGTGGACGAGATGCTGGGCATCGCCCTGCGCTCGGGGGTCCATCTGCAGATCTCCCATCTGAAGCTTATGGGCAAGCCCCAGTGGGGGCGGGCGGAGGAACTGCTGGAGCGCATCGAGGCGGCCCGGCGGGAGGGGGCGGTCGTCACCTGCGACCAATACCCCTACACGGCGACCTCCACTTCCCTGAGCGCTCTGCTCCCCCATTGGGCCCATGGCGGCGGAGTGCCCGCCATGCTCCAGCGGGTCAAGGCCCCCACCCAGGCCCTGAAGGACGAGACCGGTGAGGAGATGGAGAACCGAGGCGGTCCGGACCGGATTCTGGTCTCCAGCACCCACGGCCACCACCCGGAGTGGGAGGGAAAGACGGTGGCCCAACTGGCCCAGATCTTGGGACTCTCCCCAGTGGACGCAGTGCTGGAAGTCCTGGCCCGGTGCGAGGGGGGAGTGGCCTGCATCTACTTCTGCATTGACGAGGGCGATATGCTCCGCATCATGCGGGACATGCGCATTGCGGTAGGCAGCGACGGCTATGGCTTCTCCTTTGACCGGACCATTACTCGGACCAATCCCCACCCCCGCAGCTTCGGCACCTTCCCACGGTTCCTGCGCCTGGTGCGGGAGCATCAGCTGATGCCGCTGGAGGATGCGGTGTATAAGCTCACCGGACTGCCGGCCCAGATCCTGGGCCTGACTGACCGGGGGGTGCTGCAGGAGGGGGCGGCTGCCGATGTCACAGTATTCGACCCGGACCGCGTGGCGGACCGGTCCGAATATACCGATTCCGTAAAAAAGCCCGCCGGGATTCCCTATGTCCTGGTGGGCGGCCAGCCGGCCGTATGGGACGGAGCGGCCTCTGGCTCCAGAACGGGAGGTGTGCTCATCAAAACATGAGAGAGGGAGAGAACTACCCTGGATACAGAACTTGAAGCATGAAGGGAGAAATGCAACTATGGAACTTGGAAGCTGGTCTTTGATCACTGCCCCATCTCTGTTGGCTCTGATTCCCCTGATCGTGATGATCGTGCTGATCTTTATCGGCAAAAGCAATGTGTCCGGCATCATGGTGGGCGTCCTGGTGGGCGCGCTCCTGATGGGACAGGACCTGGGGGATATGGCGGCCGCGTTCAGCACCGCTCTGGGCTCATCCACCGCCTTGATCGGCCTGATCATTATGATGGGCGCCGGCCTGGGCGTTCTGATGAATGAGGCCGGTGTGACCCACACCCTGGTCTACTGGATCGTCAAGCGCATTGGCGTTAACACCCAGACCAAGGGCAAGATCGCCCTGGTGATCGTGTCCATCATTGTCTGCGGCCTGCTGGGTACGCTGGGCGGCGGCAACGCGGTCATCGCCCCGGTGATGCTGCCCATCATGGCCTCTCTGGGGGTGACCCCCACTGTGGTGGCCACCCTGTTTAAGGTGGCGGGGGAGATCGGCCTGATCCTGGGCCCCCTCACCGGCGTCACCCTGATTACTGAGGAGGTCACCGGCCTGTCCTATGGACAGCTGATGATTCAGGCGGCCATCCCCTTTGCCATCGTCTGGCTGGCCGGCGCCTGGGTGGGCGCCAACCGTGCCCAGAAGCGCACCCAGGGCAAGGAGAGCTACACCCTGGGGGATGACGTGAAGCATCTGGACCAGGTGGTCATCACCAAGCAGCAGAAGGTGACCACCATCGCCTTCCTGCTGTGCTTCGTGCTCCTGGTGGGCTACGGAATCGCCACCGGACAGGGCACCAGCTACGCCCTCATCGTGATGATCGTGCTGGCCGCCGTAGTGGCCATCTTCGGCCGCATCGAGATCGACCGGTCGGTGGACTGCATTACAAAAGGCGTGGCCTCTCAGGCCAATATGTTCCTGATTTTTGTGAGCATCGAGGTGCTGCTGAATCTGGTAACTCTGGGCGGCGGCTTTGACGCCTTGTCCAACCTGCTGGGCGGACTTGCCAGCAACAGCGCCACTGCCGTTATGCTGGTGGCCTCTGTGGTGGGCGGCTTCGGCATCGAGGCGGCCGCTGTGGCGGAGATCAAGATCATTTCCGATATGTTCGGCGGTCTGGCGGTCTCGGCCGGCCTGCCCATGGGCTGCTTCGCCGTCTCTATTCTGGCGGCGACCCGGCTCACCGGCTCCATCTATCCCACCTCCAACTTCGCCGGACAGCTGGGCATCGCCCAGTGCACCAACACCAAGGAGGCCCTCCAGGCCGCCTGGATCAGCGTGGCCTTTGCCTGGGTGTTTGTCATCGCGTATGCCATTGTGGGTCCCATGATCCTGGGCTGATGCGGAAAAATACAATCTCCGTCCCACAGGCTGTTTGGAGCAGAGGGAGCTGTTCTGAAGCAGCGGGTACATCATAGAAAAACCGACTGCGGGGTCTGGCCCTATTTCAGGACCAGACCCCGCGCGGCTTGTCAAAAAACCTCTGCTGAGATGAATCTGCTCAAGTTGAGGCGGGGGAGCTCGAGGGGGCGGCAGTTCGCCTCGAGTGGGATCAAATGCCCCGGAAGCCTTGCTGTGCAAGGATTCCGGCAAGCAAAGCGAGGACTTTTGCGCCGAACAACGGCGCAAAAGTAACGCAGTATGACGGAAAAAGACTCCCTGTTCGGGTATGTTGACATTTTTCAAACAAGGCCTAGCTTTGTACAGCCTGCCTGATTGATAGACCAGGCTGAGAAAAAGGAAGATTCCAGCGGAAAAAGCGGTGTGTTCACGCCTATATGAGTGGGAAACGCAGAGTCAGAGCGGAAAAATGTAATGAGCCAGAGAAATATGCGGAGACAGCCCGGACCAGGCAGGGTCCGGGCTGTCTGCTGTATACGCTCAGCCGTGGGCCATGTTCCTGGGCTGGGGCTGTACGGCGGCCTGCTTGTCAAAAGCAGGGTTGGTGAGGTAGACGTTTTTCGCGTCCATCTTTTCCTTGCAAAGCCGCAGACACTCGCCAAACCGCTGGAAGTGCACGATCTCCCGCTCCCGCAGGAAGCGGATGACGTTGTTTAC
>NZ_JACJJE010000149.1 GCF_016899775.1 Pseudoflavonifractor capillosus | reverse complement strand
TGCCGATTTACAATGCAAGTGCAACAGTAAATAAAAAGAGTGACTCAAAGAGGAAAAGCCAGTAAAATGGTAGTTGCGAGCCAACCATAAGGAGGCGTTCCTCAATGAGCCACTACCAACATCTTAGCATAGAAGAACGGGAAAGTATATGGGAAAAACAAATAAAAGGGGAAAGTGTACGGAGAATTGCCGCAGAGCTGGGGCGGAGTGCCTCCACAATCAGCCGGGAATTGAAGCGGAATCAATGCAAACAAGGATACCGCCCATCGGATGCGCAAAAACAGTATCATCACCGGAGAAAGCAATGTCGCAGGCACCGGCTCTTAGCCCCAGGCCCCCTTCGGGCTGCTGTGGTCCGCCTGCTAACCCAGCAGCAGTGGTCTCCTGAGCAGATCTCAGAGCGGATAGCGATGGAGCATGGGAAACGGCTAGTCAGTTACAGCACCATTTATCGCGCCTTGAAGGATGGGTATATGGAGCCGAAGGGAACACGCAAAAACCGGCACGGCCGTTACCCCATGCAGAAATATCTCAGACGCAAAGGCTGGCGTGGGGTAAAGAAGCTGAGAAAAACCGCAGCCTTTGTGCATCAAACCATTGAACAGCGGCCCAAAGCGGCAGATAG
>NZ_JACJJE010000148.1 GCF_016899775.1 Pseudoflavonifractor capillosus | reverse complement strand
ATTTCCGGATCCAGTATGTATTGATCCAACTGATTTCTCAGCTCCAACGCCTGGGAAATCTCCGTACAGTTTGTTGCAGACAGGACTGCCTTATATAGTCTCACATCCAGTTGATCTATCCTGGAAAGCCCTGCAGCCAAGGCCTCCACCGCGGCAAAGTCGGAGGAACTCTCGATGATACCTGCCAATTCCGGAACTCTGCAATCCAGGCATCTCCACCCGTATGCTGTCTGATAAGGCGAATTGAGCGCTTTCAGAATTTCTATCGAGACTCTTTGATACAGCGGCAGCTGTAAAAGCAGCGGGGTTACATCCGGGGCATAGTCCGTGCCGCGTAACAATTCCAACAAAACCGTGTACTTGGGTGCCTGGGGGACCTTATTTGTTAGTTCCGAAGCGATATTCAAATCGCTGTTCTGGACCACATAGCCGTAGTCCGTAAACACACCGCCCTCGCCCTGTTGGGCCCGGCGGCCAATGAGTTCAAAGTCCAGCAACTCAAATACAGAGTCTGGCAGGCTTTCGATTTCTGGAACAAAACCGTTTTCCGCATAGAATCTGCCTAATTGAGAGGGGCTCCTTGCTTCCCGCACTACATGGCAGCAGTCCGCGCTTGCCGCCAGGTTCCGGAGCCG
>NZ_JACJJE010000147.1 GCF_016899775.1 Pseudoflavonifractor capillosus | reverse complement strand
TCCTCGAATGAGGTCGCCGCAGACAGCGCGGCGCGTATGGTCTGCCGCAGCTTCTCCTTGTTCGTTTCAAACTTGGTCTGCCGGGGCGTGATACCGCCTGCAATCATGGGGGCGTTCTGCTTATCCAGCGCGGCCTGTCCCTTTTTCTGCGCCCAATACTCCCGGTCGGTCACGCGGTTCTTGCTGCCGTTCAAGAGGTCGATTTGGTAAAGCCCCTCCCGGTGGCACATCTCCATGACTTCGGACTTGAAGTAGCGCAAGGCCGCGTCGGTACAGCGGTGCTTGCAACCGGCTTTCGTGTCGGCTGGCCTGTCCATGTAGGGCAGGAACGGCACCTCCTCTATCCGCAGCGAATTGATAACGATATGCACATGAATGTTGCCGCTGTGGTTATGCCCGTCCGGGTGGGTGCATACAAGGGCTTGGTGGCCGGGGAAATGCTCGGCGCAAAACTTCTCGCCCAACTCCTGCGCCCGGTCTACGGTCAAGCCATTGTCTGGCCCGTCCCGTGGGTCAAAGCTGATGATATAGTGGTGGCTTTTCACATCTTCCCGCCGCTGATTCTTCCCATAGCGGAGATTTGCCCGCATACAGGCAACGGCAAAATCCTCCCCGCCGCAGTTCAGCGTGGACAGCCGGTAGTCCTCGCGGGGGATAAGCCTGCCGGTTTCATCAAGGACAGGCTTCATGGTA
>NZ_JACJJE010000146.1 GCF_016899775.1 Pseudoflavonifractor capillosus | reverse complement strand
ACTATAACGGCATGGGCTCCAACGCCCCGCAGCTTATGGCCGGTACTTCGGTGAGCAACGGTGTCTACTCCTATGACGCCACGGTGGGTTACAACCAGCGGTGGGTAACCACCGCCGATGAGTTTCAGGCAGAGACTGGAATCACGGACCAGCAGAAGGAGCAGATGTTCCACCTGAACTCCTCCGCCTGGTCTACCGGCTGGCTCAATGGAGATTACACCTCCATGTGGGGCACCGACGCCCAGTCGGTCACCCCCGGAAACCTGTATCAGGTATATGAGGCCAACGATGCCTTCGTATATCTCCTGGGCCGCCTGACGGAGACCGACAACCACTCCGGCGGCTCCAATCCCGGCTGGAGTGAGGACGAGGCCATGGAGAAGTGGTCTGAATATGTCAAGGACAAGGACGGCAATCTGCGGACCAAGTACCGGATTATTGTAGAGACCGGCATGATCCTCCGGGACCCAGACGGCGGCCGCCGGGCCTACACCCTCCGGGACATGATGGCCTACTCTCTCTACAACAACGAGGCGTCCCAGCAGTATAACCTGATCTGGGACCAGTCCTCCACCACCGTCAACATGGCCCAGTGGATGCGCCAGGCCAAGGAACAGTTCCTGGAGTATCCTCTGGATGAAAACGGTGTCCCCACCGGGGAGGAACTGGTTTCCACCAACGGCTTTGCCGAGTGCGACAGCTATGTGGA
>NZ_JACJJE010000145.1 GCF_016899775.1 Pseudoflavonifractor capillosus | reverse complement strand
CCTTCACTTTTCTTTTCCCTTTTTCTTACAAAATCCCTGTTTTCATCTCTTGAAAACAGGAGTTCTTTGACAGACTGAGCGGGAGGAACGTGAGTTCCTCCCGCTGTCGCTATTTCTGTATAAACTTTACTTCTGCCCCGGGGCGTAGGCCACCACCGTCCGGCGGTTGGGCTCCACGCCGGTGGAGTAGGTGGTCACGTTGGGGTAGTCCTGGAGGGCCGCGTGGATCACGTGGCGCTCATAGGCGTTCATGGGCTCCAGGGTCATGTTCTTGCGGTACTTGACCACCTTGCCGGCCACCTTCACCGCCAGGCGCTGGAGGGACTCCTCCCGCTTGGCCCGGTAGCCCTCGGCGTCGATGTGGATGCGCACCCGCTTGGACTGGCCGTGGTTCACCGCGTAGTTGGTGAGCTGCTGGATGGCGTCCAGGGTCTCGCCCCGGCGGCCGATGATGGCGCCCAGGCCGCGGCCCTGGAGGATCACCTTATAGCCGTTCTCGCTCACATAGATGTCAGGGACCGCCTCCACCTGGAGGTGCTCCATGAGTCCGGCCAGGAACTCCCGGATGCGGGCGGCCTTGGGGTCGTCGGCGGGAGCCAGCTCCAAGGGCTGGCCGTCCATCCCCTTGGGGGCGTTGGTCTCCTCCCGGCCGATGAGCACCTCATCCCCGGGCTGCAGGCGGTTGGCGTCCTCCTTGGGGGCTGTCTCTTATACACATCT
>NZ_JACJJE010000144.1 GCF_016899775.1 Pseudoflavonifractor capillosus | reverse complement strand
TGGAGTGAGCCGAAACGGGAACGCATCACATAAGGTGCGTTCCCGTTTCAGTTTACTGGAGACAGCAGGCGCACGGCGTCGGAAAGGAGAAGGCCATGAACATCCGAAAGCCTACAGATTACAGTGCCATGTATGCTGTACTGGATCAGCTCATGGAAACAGCCCTGCCACAGGTAGAGCTATACTTCGAGATGGGACGAGTTATCTGTGCCAGATCGGAAAAGGGGGCAGCAGTGGCTGCTTCAGAGTATCTGCAGGCCACATACCCGGACGCCACGGGTTTCTCCCCCCGTAACCTGCGCCGGATGAGGGAGTTCTTCCGCACTTACGAAAATAATCCCAAACTGGCAAAGCAGGCCATGCGGATTAGCTGGACACAGAATGTAGTCATTCTAGAGGCAGAGCTGACAATGGAAGAACGCACCTGGTATCTGCGGGCGGCAGAGCAGTTCAGCTGGTCCAAGAAGAAACTGAATGATCAGATCCGTGCCTCCGCACATCTGGAATCTGCCCTCGACGATGCCGAGGGAATGTGCTATACTGATCGGGAAGAAACGGTTCAGGAGTGCGAGAAACAGGATGACAAGGATACTTTTTGTGTGTCATGGAAATATTTGCAGAAGCCCAATGGCCGAGTTTGTGATGAAAAACTTGGTGAAAAAGGCGGGATTGGAGCAGGAATTCCACATCGAATCAGCGGCTACCAGCCGGGAGGAGATCGGCAATCCTGTGTATCCTCCCGCCCGGCGGAAGCTGGCCCAGCACGGGATCGACTGTACTGGCAAAACGGCCCGCCAGCTCCAAAACCACGACTACGACCAGTACGAT
>NZ_JACJJE010000143.1 GCF_016899775.1 Pseudoflavonifractor capillosus | reverse complement strand
ATGGAGAAACCGCACCTGGAGATGGGGGGAATGAATCGTTGAAGCAGCAGGAGAGACTTTTTCATCTGTTGGACGGCATGGAGATGGGCAAAGCAGACCATGACTGGCTGGAGCGACGATTTGAGAATATGACAGCCAAAGAGTGCCTGCTGTTTGCCGGCGCGCTGGCATTGGAGCATCCAGAACGCATTGACCGCGCTATGGAGCTGGCCAATCAGCTTCCCTGTTTCGACCTCTACTACGGAGCCGGTGACAACGAGGCCCTGGGACGGTTCGTCCTGGAGCATCTGGAGCGACCCTCGCCAAAAGCGGTTCCCTTTCTCCATGTGGGACAGGTGGGCGCAGCTTACCAGGAGCAGGACAGGGGGATCTTCTGCCAGGGCCACTACCTGCGGAGATCCTCCCCCACGGTTCCCAGGCCAGAGGAGCCCCAACTTCTCCAGCCGGTGGTCGGAGACTACGCCATACGGGTGAAGCTGGCCAGCCGGAGCAACATGGACGGCGTGTGGGTGGGCTTCCCGGATACCGGGGAGCACATGGATGTTGCTTACCCAGACGAGCTGCTGCTGGGACTGGACGCGCTCCAGGCAGAAACGCTGCAGGAGTGCATCGTACTGGAGGTGGACTGCTGTCTGCCTCAGCTCAGGGACATCCCATCCCAGTATGACTCCGCCGGCGAGCTGGTACGCCATGCCATCGACTTCGGCTATGTCTGGGCGGAGCAGGGTCAGGGAGAACCCCACTGGCTGGACAAATGGCAGGCAGTCCTGGAGTTGGAGGACTGCCACCGGTTGGACCAGGCACTGGACTATGCACAGAACCTTCAGCATTACGCCGTCATCCCTCGAGGTGTGGATTTGGCGGAGTATGGCCGGGAGCTGGC
>NZ_JACJJE010000142.1 GCF_016899775.1 Pseudoflavonifractor capillosus | reverse complement strand
TCGAAATGCTTTGATACACCGCCCGCACAATGTTTTCCCGGCGGTTTACAGGAATATTATAGCATAGTTTTGGGGGCCGCGCTATGGTCCTTTTTACTCCCCAAACCGGGGGCAAATTCTGCACAAAATCGGCTATCTTGAAATTGCACTTTCAAATCAAATTTGAGGAAATACCCGTAACATGAAAAGAAAGACGCACATTTTTGGAGAAATTATCCCAAAAATGTGCGTCAAAAGACTTTCGGAAAACTATATGCGGAGTTCCGCATAGAATACGCAGCGTCACGCCAGCATATAAGGCTCCAGCTCTTCCCAGGTGTCGATCTTCAGCTTTCGCTTGATCTGTGCCTGGTGCTTCTTTATGGTGGATGCCGACACCTTCATGTGGGCGGCAATTTCATCGGTCGTCCAGCCCCGCACCACCAGCATCGCCACCGCAAACTCTGTCGAAGTCAGGTTGTCCGCCACCTGGTGGCCGGTGTCCGGATTGTGGATCTGCCGCCAGCCCCAGGAAAACTGGCCGGTGATGTCGATGATCCGCCGGAAGTCCTCCGGCCATCTGGGCTTGATGACCGCCTCCAGCATCCCGCCCAGCAGGCCGTGGTGCTCGCCAAATCCCTCAATGAGATCGTCCGGCCGGGCCAGCGCCCAGGCGGCCAGGAGATGCTTCCGGGCAGTCTCTGTCTGTCTCATACTCATATAGTCCATGACCGCCATCAGATGCAGATAGATGGCAGTGATGGGGTACTGTTCGGCCCCCATGGCCAAGGTGGACTCCACGATGCCGATGCTCTGGGTATAGTTTTGATGGAGATAGAGGTAATGGGCCTGGACATACAGGGCGAAGGCCCGCAGACCTGTTGGCAGCAGAGGCAAAAACTCCTGGGTGGAGGGCAGGGACTCAGGCAGCGGCAGGTGGAGCAGTACAGC
>NZ_JACJJE010000141.1 GCF_016899775.1 Pseudoflavonifractor capillosus | reverse complement strand
CGCCCAGAGCTGGAAACTGAAATGCCGTAGACAAGGAAAAAACGCCGCAAAAAGTGTGAATTGTTTGATAACTCTGCGCCACAGCCCTGGCTATTTCTCATTTCTGTGGTATCGTGTGTCGTTGCAAAGGAGGAGGCACAACATGGCAAAACGCAGAGCCAACGGGGAAGGCAATCTCCGAAAACGGAAAGACGGCCGCTGGGAGGGACGGTACACCGCCGGTCACGACCCGGAGACGGGAAAGGCCATCTACCGGAACGTCCTGGGCCGGACCCAGGCGGAGACTCGGGCCAAGCTGAAGCAGGCCATTGAGGAGGCAAAGCAGGTCGACCCGGTAAAGGCAAAGCAGTACACCGTGGGGGAGTGGATGGACGTCTGGTTCGAGAACTACGCCAAGGTGAAGGTGAGACCATCCTCCCACCAGACCTACCGGGGCTACATCGAGAACCACATCAAGCCCAATATCGGGAAGATCCCACTGGGTAAACTCACTTCCCTGGACCTACAGAAGTTCTACAAAAAGCTGCTCAGCAGCGGCAGAGTGGAGCGCATCGAGAGTAAGAAACAGAGTAAGGGGCTAAGCACTAAGACTGTACGCAATCTCCACCAGATCATCGCCTCGGCCATGAAGCTGGCCAGGGAGCAAAAGCTCATCGCTGTGGATCCCACAGACGGCTGTGCTCTGCCGAAGGTGGAGCACAAAGAGATGAAAACACTCCCGGTGGAACAGCTGGCCTCCTTCCTCCGGGAAGCCAAAGAGAGCGGCGTATTCGAGCTGTACTACTTGGAACTGGCCACCGGCCTGCGGCGGGGAGAGCTGCTGGGGCTCAAGTGGGAGGATCTTGATTTGGAGAGAGGTGACCTCCGGGTTAAACGGCAAATAGCAAGAATCAACGGCGAGGTGGCGGAGGCTCCCCTGAAAACAAAAAACGCCTA
>NZ_JACJJE010000140.1 GCF_016899775.1 Pseudoflavonifractor capillosus | reverse complement strand
AGCATGGTGATCGCCATCGCCTTCTTCGTAAAATTGGCCATGGCTTACTTTGATTATCGGAAACATGGCCAGTTTGAGTGGACGGGTCCCGCGATTCTCTTCGTCTGCCTCATCTTCATCTTGCTTGCCCCCAATTATATCTGGGGAATCGTCGGACTCTGAGGTAACACGGTATGTTTATCTGGGATTTTGCAGCCGGAACCGTTCTGGACGCTCTATTGGACTGGGTTTACAGCCAGATAGTCGGGTTCTTAGGCAATTTTTTTGCGGTGATGGGCAACATGGGAGTAGAGTTGTTCGATTTGGACTGGGTGCAGTCCATTATCCTGTTCTTCTCCCGCTTGGCCTGGGCCTTGTTTGCTGTGAGTCTGGTAGTCAGCGCTTTTGAGTGTGGGATCGAATACGCCAGCGGCCGGGCCAATATTCAGCAGACTGCTTTGAATATCTTAAAAGGATTTTTCGCGGTCTCGCTTTTTTCTACCCTGCCGGTACGGCTGTATGAGTTATCTGTTACCCTTCAAGGCACGTTTGCCGCCGGCCTTACTGGATATGGCTCCAGCATCGGGGAGGTGGGAAAGCAGATCCTGACGGAGCTGGGAGAGGCGGAGACTCTTGGGGACGTGATGAGCACCACCAGTCTGGGGCTCACCGTACTTACCAGCCCCATCATGTTTCTATTCTGCGTGATTTTGATGGCCTACGCAGTGATCAAAGTGTTTTTCGCAAATCTGAAGCGGGGCGGTATCCTGCTGATCCAGATCGCGGTGGGGAGTCTCTATATGTTCTCCATCCCGCGTGGATACGGGGACGCCTTCGTGCAGTGGTGTAAGCAGGTCATTGGCCTGTGCCTCACCGCTTTTCTCCAATCCACCATTCTGATAGCCGGTCTTATGGTGTTTCGGGAGAACGCACTGCTTGGACTTGGTCTCATGCTGTCCGCCAA
>NZ_JACJJE010000013.1 GCF_016899775.1 Pseudoflavonifractor capillosus | reverse complement strand
CTGTCCCCCCACCGCACAACTTGAGCCCCACCGCCCCAAAGGCGCTTTCAGCCAGGGGAGTGCCATGCCTTCGTCTCCTGCCCAGTGAGCGGCAGCGAAAGACGAGGGAAAAGCAATCAGCTGAGCCACCCGCGCCTTTGCGTTGACTGCCAAGGTATCTTAATTGGGGCCCCCGTAAAATGGGGGTCCAGGGGCCGACTCCCCTTGTCAAGGGGAGATGGCCGAAGGCCAGAGGGGATAGGGAGGGCAAATATGGGCACAAAGTGCCCATCCTGAGCTCACCTCCTGGCGGCTTTTTGGTTTCTTTTTGGCCGTCCAAAAAGAAACTCGCTGCCGACTGCGCCCGCAGGCGCGTTTCGGAGCGCAACCGCCCGCAGGGCGGCTCTTAGCGCGGAGATAGCGGCGAAATCTCACCCAAGATAAACAAGAAAAATAAGAGGAAGTAACCAAATTATGAGCTTACAGATCAGCGAAAAAGTAAGAGAACTGGGCCGCCAGGCCCAGGAGGAGTTAAAAGACCAGTTCGCCCGCATCGACGCCATCGCCGAGGAGAACGCCGCCCGGGTGCTGGACGCCTTCCAGACCCACCGGGTAGCGGAGGGCTACTTCGCTGGCACCACCGGCTACGGCTACGACGACCTGGGCCGGGACAAGCTGGACGAGATCTACGCCCAGATCTTCGGCACCGAGGCCGCCCTGGTGCGCATCCAGTTCGTCAACGGCACCCACGCCATCGCCGCCGCCCTGTATGGCTGTCTGAAGGCGGGGGACGTGCTGGTGTCCGCCGTGGGGGCCCCCTACGACACCCTGCTGGGGGTGATCGGCGCGGTGGACAAGGGACACGGTTCCCTGAAAGACTACGGCATCGAATATCGGCAAGTAGAACTCCTTGACAACAAGCCCGACCTGGAGGGGATGGCCAAGGCGGCCGCCGACCCCCGGGTGAAGGCGGTGCTCATCCAGCGCTCCAAGGGGTACTCCACCCGTGCCTCCCTGTCGGTGGCGGAGATCGGGGAGATGTGCCGCGTGATCAAGGAGGCCAACCCCAATGCGGCGGTCATCGTGGACAACTGCTACGGGGAGTTCGTGGAGACCATCGAACCCACCCACGTGGGGGCCGACCTGGTGGTAGGTTCCCTCATCAAAAACCCCGGCGGCGGCCTGGCCCCCACCGGCGGCTACATCGCCGGGCGGCGGGACCTGGTGGAGGGGGCGGCCATGCGCCTGACGGTGCCCGGCATCGGGGCGGAGTGCGGCTCCACCCTGGGGAACAACCGCCTGCTGTACCAGGGCCTGTTTCTGGCTCCCCACACGGTGGCCCAGGCGGTCAAGACCGCCGTGTTTGCCGCCCGGGTGATGGAGCTCCTGGGCTATGAGACTGAGCCGGTGTCCTCGGCGGTGCGCCACGACATCATCCAGATGATCCACATGAAGGAGCCCGAGGCTTTGAAGAAGTTCTGCAAGGGCATCCAGTTCGGAGCCCCGGTGGACTCCTACGTCACCCCGGAGCCCTGGGACATGCCCGGTTACGACTGCCAGGTCATTATGGCGGCGGGCGCCTTCATCCAGGGGGCGTCCATCGAGCTGTCCGCCGACGCCCCCATGCGGGAGCCCTACACCGTATACCTCCAGGGCGGCCTCACCTTCGAGTCGGGCAAGCTGGGGGTCCTGCTGGCGGTGGAGGAGCTGCTGAACCACTAAAAATTGAAATAGGCCAAGCCGCCGGGCGCATATCCTCTCTTGATGGGAGGGGAGGCGTATGGACCTGCTTTGGCGGCTGCGGCGGTATTTCCGGTCCCGGCGCCCGCTGCGCCCCCGCAGATGGAGGGGCGGGCGCTCCGGGGCGGCTCCCGCGCGGGCGCGCGGGAGGCGGCCCAGGCCCTGGCAGGTAACTCTGCTGGTGGGTATCCTACTGGCCGCCGCGGTCATCGGCTTTCTGGAAGCCCGGCTGCGGCCCATGGTGGTGACGGCGGCCCAGGCCCAGGCACAAAACGCCATCGCCGGGGTGATCGAGCACACCATCTGGGAACAGCTGGGGGAGGAGGAGATCACCTACTCGGATCTGGTGACCATCCAGCGGGACTCCGCGGGGACCATCACCGCCCTGACCACCAACACGGCGGCTATGAATCAGCTCCGGGCGGAGCTGATCGGGGTGGTGCTGAAGGCCCTGGACGGGGTGGACGTGTCCCAGATCCAGATTCCCCTGGGCAGTCTGGTGGATCTGGACCTGCTGTGGGGCCTGGGGCCCACCATGAAGGTCCACGCCATGACGGTGGGCACGGTGGAGGGGGAATTTCAAAGCCAGTTCTCCTCCGCCGGGGTGAACCAGACCCTGCACAAGATCGACCTGGAGCTTGAGGTCCCCCTGACCCTTATGCTCCCCGGCGGAGCGGTGGAGACGGTGTGCGAGACCCAGATTCCCATCGCCGAGACCGTCATTGTGGGGCAGGTGCCCCAGATTTTTTTACAAAACGGGGGATTATAATTGAGACAGGCAGAACGGCCCCCGTCGCTGTTTTCTATTGCCTTTCGAACCCGGTAGGGGATGGGGGCTTGCCCCTCCCGCTCGACCTGCGGGCGCACACTGTGCGCCCCTACAAAAGATCCAGGAGGAACATTGATGGACATTCAAGAGGAGATCCAGGCCCTTCGCCGGGAGCTGGAGCAGGCCAACTACGAGTACTATGTACAGGATAACCCCAGCATGTCGGACTACGACTACGACCACAAGCTCCGCCGGCTGGAGGAGCTGGAGGGGGAGCACCCGGAGCTCATCACCCCCGATTCCCCCACCCAGCGGGTGGGCGGAAAGCCCCTGGAGTCCTTCACCCAGGTGGTCCACAAGGTGCCTCTGGAGTCCCTCCAGGACGTATTTGACTATGACGAGCTGCGCCAGTTCGACCAGCGGGTGAAGGGCGTGGTCCCCAACGCGGTATACGACGTGGAGCCCAAGGTGGACGGCCTGTCGGTGGCCCTGGAGTATGAGAACGGTCTGTTTGTCCGGGGCGCCACCCGGGGGGACGGCCAGGTGGGGGAGGACGTCACCGAAAACCTGCGGACGGTGAAGTCCATCCCCCTGCGCATCCCGGACGCTCCCAGCCAGCTCATTGTCCGGGGGGAGGTCTATATGCCCAAAAAGGTGTTCCACGCCCTCAACGAGGAGCGGGAGAGAAGGGGAGAGGCCCTCTTTGCCAACCCCCGGAACGCCGCCGCCGGCTCTCTGCGGCAGCTGGACCCCAAGGTGGCCGCCTCCCGAAAGCTGGACATCGCGGTCTTTAACGTCCAGTGGGCGGAGGGGGAGACGTTCCGTACCCACCTGGAGACACTGGACTATTTGAAATCCAAGAACTTTAAAGTGATTCCCCATTACAGCGCGGCCACCATTGAGGAGGCGGTGGACCGGGTGGCCGCCATCGGGGAAAACCGGGAGGAGTTCCCCTTTGACATCGACGGGGCGGTCATCAAGGTCAACGACCTGAGCCAGCGGGAGGCCCTGGGCAGCACCGCCAAGTTCCCCCGGTGGGCGGCGGCCTATAAGTACCCCCCGGAGGTGAAGCCCTCCAAGGTGGTTGACATCGTCATCCAGGTGGGCCGTACCGGGGTGCTCACCCCCAAGGCGGTGCTGGAGCCGGTGCGGCTGGCGGGAACCACCGTCACAAACGCCACCCTCCACAACCAGGATTTTATTACGGAGAAGGACGTGCGCATCGGGGACACGGTGCTGGTGCGCAAGGCGGGGGAGATCATCCCGGAGATCCTCTCCGTGGTAGGGGAGAAGCGGCCCGAGGGGACCGTCCCCTATGTGTTCCCCACGGTGTGTCCTGTGTGCGGGGCCCCCGTGGAGCGGGACGAGGACGGGGCCCACATCCGCTGCACCGGGGCCGAGTGCCCCGCCCAGCTGCTGCGGAATCTGGCCCACTTCGCCTCCAGGGACGCCATGGACATTGAGGGCCTGGGCATCGCTGTGGTGGAGAACCTGGTGAACGCCGGTTTGGTCAAGACCCCCGGGGACCTGTACTTCCTGAAGGCGGAGGACGTGGAGCCTCTGGAGCGGATGGGCAAGAAGTCCGCCCAGAATCTGATTGCCGCCATCGAGCGCTCCAAGGGGCAGGACCTGTCCCGGCTGCTGTACGCCTTCGGCATCCGGCAGGTGGGGCAGAAAGCGGGGAAGATTCTGGCCGCCCGGTTCCGTACCCTGGACGCCATCCAGAGCGCCACGCTGGAGGAGCTCACCGCCGTGGACGACATCGGGGCCATCACTGCCCAGAGCATTCTAGACTGGTTTGCCAGCCCCCAGAGCCAGCACCTCATTGCCCGCCTGAAGGAGGCCGGGGTGAACATGACGGCGGCGGAGCAGGGGAGCGACCAGCGCTTTGCGGGCATGACCTTTGTGCTCACCGGCTCTCTGGAGCACTTCACCCGGGACCAGGCCTCCGCCCTCATTGAGGAGCGGGGGGGCAAGTCCGCCTCCTCCGTGTCCAAAAAGACCACCTACGTGATAGCCGGGGAGGTGGCGGGCTCCAAGCTTAGAAAGGCCCAGGAGCTGGGAATTCCCGTCCTCACCGAGGAGGAGTTCCAAAATCTTCTGGACTGACCGGCTCCGCTCTGTTCAAGTCCCTGATTTTGTGCTATAATCAACTCTGCCGGCGGGCGGGCCGTGTTGCGGTCCGCCCGCTTCCTACGCTGGAGAGAAAAGGGGAGCGGATATGAAACAGGGGTACATCTTTATTGCCATCGCCACCATCATGTTCAGCACTTTTGAGGTGGCCTTGAAGTATATCGCGGGGGAGATCAACTCCGTCCAGCTCACCTTCGCCCGCTTCTTCATCGGCTTTCTGTTCCTGGCCCCGCTGGCCTGGCGGACGCTGAAAAAGCGGGGGCTGTCTCTGGACCGGAAAAGCGTGGCCTATTTCGCCCTGCTGGGCCTGGTGGGCATCGCCATCTGTATGCCTATTTATCAGCTGTCGGTGAACTACGTGGACTCCGGGGTAGTGGCCGTCCTGTTCAGCTGCAACCCGGTGTTCGTCACCTTCCTGGCATTTCTGTTCCTGGGCGAGGCCATCCGGGGCCGCCACATCGCCGCTCTGGTGCTGGAGGTGCTGGGGACCGTGGCCATCATCAACCCCTTTGAGACCCGTCTGGACCCCTTCGGTGTGGTGCTGGCCCTGGCGGCCACCATCCTGTTTGCCATTTACGGGGTCATGGGAAAGAAAAAAGTGGCCCAGTTCGGGGGCTCAGTGGTCACCTGCTTTGGATTCCTGTTCGGCAGTCTGATCATTTTGGTGTTCATCGGCCTCACCCACATCCCGGCGGCGGCCCAGGCCATCACCGCGGCGGGACTGCCCGCCTTCGCCAACATTCCGCTGTTTGCCGGATATACCCTGGAAAACCTGCCCGTGGTGCTGTATGTGTCTGCTGGTGTGGCGGGCGTGGGCTTCTGCGCCTACTTCATGGCCATGGAGTACCAGCCGGCCAGTATTGTCTCTCTGGTCTATTTCTTCAAGCCAGCCCTGTCCCCGGTGCTGGCCTGGGCCCTCCATGGGGAGGAGATCCCTCTGAACATGCTGCTGGGCATCATTTTGATCGTGGCGGGCTCCTTCTGCGCCATTGTGCCTGGGGTGATCGAGACCAAGCGGGGCCTTGTCTTTTCCCGCTTCTGACCAATAGAAAAGTATTTTTGACAATTCAAAAAACGTGAGGAGAGAACCAAGATGCCAACATCCAAAGTTTATTTCACCGACCTCCGCACCCAGATCGGCGTCAGCCAGCTGGACAAGCTGGAGAAGCTGATCCGCGCCGCCGGAATCGGCGACATCGACTTTGACCACAAGATGACCGCCATCAAGATCCACTTCGGGGAGCCGGGCAACCTGACCTACCTGCGGCCCAACTACGCCAAGCGGGTGGCCGACGTGATCAAGTCCCTGGGCGGCCTTCCCTTCCTGACCGACTGCAACACCCTGTACCCCGGGCGGCGGAAAAACGCCCTGGAGCACATTGAGAGCGCCTATGAGAACGGCTTCACCCCCTACTCCACCGGCTGTCAGGTGATCATCGCCGACGGCCTGAAGGGGAGCGACGACATTGAGGTCCCGGTTCAGGGCGGGGAGTATGTGAAGACCGCCAAGATCGGCCGGGCCATCATGGACGCGGACATCTTCATCAGCCTGAGCCACTTCAAGGGCCACGAGATGACCGGCTTTGGCGGGACCATCAAGAACATCGGCATGGGCTGCGGAAGCCGCCGGGGCAAGATGGAACAGCACGCGGCGGGAAAGCCCAACGTCTCCGCCAAGCGCTGCGTGGGCTGCCGCCAGTGCGCCAAACAGTGCGCCCAGGACGCCATCTCCTATGGGGAGGACCGGAAGGCCTCCATCGACCACAGCAAGTGCGTGGGCTGCGGCCGGTGCATCGCCTCCTGCAACTTCGACGCCATTTCGGCAAAGAACGACTCGGCAATCCCGGATCTGAACCGGAAGATGGCCGAGTACGCCAAGGCGGTGGTGGACGGGCGGCCCCAGTTCCACATCAGCCTGGTCATTGACGTCTCTCCCTACTGCGACTGCCACGGGGAGAACGACATGGCCATCCTGCCCGATGTGGGCATGTTCGCCTCCTTTGACCCGGTGGCCCTGGATCAGGCCTGCGCCGACGCCTGCCTGAAACAGGAGCCCATCCCCGGCAGCCTGCTGGACGACAACATGCACGCCGAGGGCTTCTGCGACCACCACGACCACTTCAAAAACACTACCCCGGAGACCGACTGGAAGAGCTGCCTGGAGCACGCCGAGAAGATCGGACTGGGCAGCCGTAGCTATGAGCTGATCCGCGTATAAATCCCGAAACCCAACAAGGGCCAGAGGAACAATCCTCTGGCCCTTTTTCATTTTTTTGATGGCAGGTGGGAAGGGGAGAGGCTAGGTATTTTCTCCCTCTTTCTCCCCGTTTTCTTCTATTTTTCCCCGTTTTTTTACCTTTCCCAGGGGATTGGCCCGGGCGGCCGTGCGTAAATCGTCGTTGTCCACGTGGGTGTAGATCTGGGTGGTGTTCAGATGGTCGTGGCCCAGCACCTCCTGGAGGGTGCGCACATCCACGCCGTTCTGGAGCATCAGGGTAGCGGCTGTGTGGCGCAGTTTGTGGGCGGAATACTGGGTGCTGTCCAGGCCGGCGGCGGCCAGGTGCTTCTTCACCAGCTTGTGGACCGCCGCCCGGGAGATGCGCCGCCGGTTCTGCAAGGTCACAAAGAGGGCATTCTGGTCCACCAGGGTGAGCATGCTCCGCTCGGTGAGCCAGTCCTCCAGCGCGCTCTGGCAGGCCTCGTTGAGAAAGAGCATCCGCTCCTTGTTGCCCTTGCCCAGCACCCGCAGCTGATTGCCACGCACGTCGGTGACGTTCAGCCCTACCAGCTCAGAGATCCGCAGGCCGCAGTTTAAAAACAGAGTTAGGATACAGTAATCCCGGGCCTGATTGGCCCCGTCCACGTGGTCCAGGAGACTGACACTTTCTTCCAGATCCAGGTACCGGGGCAGCGACTTCTTCAGATGGGGCGAGTCCAGGTCCTGGACGGGGTTTTCGGAGATCAGCTTGGCCTTGTTGGTGAGGTATTTGTAAAAGGAGCGGATAGCGGCCACTTTACGGGCCCTGGCGGAGGCGGCCAGGCCGTGACGCTGGTCCGGGCTGTTGGGATGGATGACCCGGTCCCGGGACAGGTAGTTCATATAGGAGTACACGTCGCTGAGGGTGACGGAGCTGACAAGCTCCAGATCCACGTCGTCAATGGAGATCTGGTCCAGCGGCGTATTGCGGGCGACGCGGCCTTTGTCCAGCTTAAGGAAGCGGAAAAAGTTCCGCAGATCCAGAAAATATTCGTCCACGGTCCGGCGGGAGTGGCCCTGGATGGTCTCGTGGTAGACCAGGAAGTCCCGCAGGATGGGCGGTGCATCAGTGCGATAATCAGTCACAAGTAATCAAATCGTGCAGTAAAAGACAAGGAGCCGGACCTGGAGCACCGCAGGCTCCAAAGGCCTGAAATCCTGGAAAACTCGGGAGAGGGGCCATTTTGCCTCCCCTCAGGTCAACAAAATTTTTATTTTGTTGATCTATGTCTCAAAATTCATAGCCGCCCTCCCCGGCGGCTCTTCTGGCGCTCAAGGCTCCTTCCAGCGGCGGACGATTTGTGCCTCCCTTCTCTTCAGCATGGTTGGATTGTTTTTCTTATCTTACCACGGGCCCAAAGGTCCTGTCAACGGAAAACCACAGGTATGCTTAGGAAGCAAAACCGCTCCAGTGGTCCGGCCTGTATCTGCGCTGGAGCCGTCCGCCGCGCTGATCTGACACACTGCCCGCAGCGGCCGCAGTCCGCGCCGCCCCTGTCCCGACGGCCCCTTGCTTTCGAGCCGCCCCCACGTTAAACAGCGGTAAACAGCTGCCTCCCGCCGCTTGTCCAGTCTATTTTCGCGTGCTCCCTTTCCCTTCCCGGGAAAACCTGCTATAATTTCAAAGGACATAACGGAATTGACAGGGGGAATTCTCCATGATCGGCACGGGAACCATCGCCAACGTCCTGGCCATTATAGTGGGCGGCTCACTGGGCCTGCTGGCCAAGGGCGGCCTGAAAGAGCACTACCAGGAGGGTATTTTGAAGGCTCTGGGGCTGGCCACCCTGTTCATTGGGGCCTCGGGGGCTCTGGCGGGGATGCTGACCGCGGAAAACGGCGTTCTCTCCTCCGCCGGCACGGGCAAAACCCTGGCCATGATCCTGGCACTGGCCCTGGGGGCGCTGGCGGGCGAGTTCATTGACCTGGATCGGCGTATGGAGCAGCTGGGGGCCTGGCTGAAAGCCAAGGCTGACCGGGGCGGCGACAGCCAGTTCATCCAGGGCTTTGTCACCGCCTCCCTCACTGTGTGCATCGGAGCGATGGCCATTGTGGGCTCCATCCAGGACGGCCTCACCGGCGACGCGGCCACCCTGTACACCAAGTCCATCCTGGACTTTATGATCGTGATGATCTTTGCCTCCATCTACGGCAAAGGGGCCATCTTCTCCGCCCTGCCGGTGGGAGTGGTCCAGGGGGCGGTCACCCTCTGCGCCGGGCTGGTGGCCCCGGTATTCAGCGATGGGGTCATCGCCAACCTGTCTTTCCTGGGAAACATGCTCATCTTCTGCGTGGGGGTCAACCTGTGCTTCGGCACCAAGTTTAAAGTGGCCAACCTCCTCCCTGCCCTGGTTTTCGGGCCGGTGTTCCAGTGGGCGGTGTCCTTCCTTCCAATATAAATTGATGCGTTAACAGAGCCTCTCCGGCCGCTTCGGAGGGGCTCTGTTCTCTTTGACGGCGCAAAAATTGAGGCGGCCCCGGACTGGGACCGCCTCTGCAAAAGAAAGGAAAGGAAGATGGTCATCTCAGACCAACACACTTGCCGATCTGGATGACGACAGTGGGCAATAGGGCGAGCAGGGCGCACAGGCCGATCTGCTCCATGGTAAAGGGGGCCACCTGGAAGAGGCCGCTCAGGAAGGGCACAAACAGCACCGCCGCCAGCAGCACGACCCCCGCGCAGAAGGCGGCCAGACTGGCCTTGTTGCTCAGAAAGCCCAGGGCGAAGATGGACTGCCGTCCCCGGCAGTTGAAGCCGTGGAACAGCCGGGCCAGGGTGAGGGTGGCAAAGGCCAGCGTCATGGCCAGGGCGCTCCCCCCGCTGTTCAGGCCCATAAAGTAGGCGGCCATGGTGGCGGCAGCAATCAGCAGGCCGTACACGCCGATTCGGCCCATGAGGGACCGGCTCAGGATGGGCTCCTTGGGGTCCCGGGGCTTCTGGGAGAGCAGGTCGCCGGTGGCGGGCTCCACCCCGATGGCGATGGCTGGCAGTGAGTCGGTCAGCAGGTTGATGAACAGCAGGTGGACCGGCAGGAAGGGATTGGGCAGGCCCAGAATCGAGGTGACCAGCACACTGAAAATGCCCGCCATATTCCCCGAGAGCAGGAAGGTGATGGCGTTTTTGATGTTGGTGTACACGCCCCGGCCGTTAACCACCGCCTTGACAATGGTGGCAAAGTTGTCGTCGGCCAGAATCATGGCGGCGGCGTCCTTGGACACCTCGGTGCCGGTGATGCCCATGGCCACGCCGATGTCCGCAGACTTGAGGGCGGGGGCGTCGTTCACCCCGTCGCCGGTCATGGCCACGATCTTCCCCTTGCGCTTCCAGGCGTTGACAATGCGGATTTTGTGCTCCGGAGACACCCGGGCGTAGACGGACACGTGCTCCAGCTTCCGGTCCAGCGCCTGGTCGTCCAGCTCGTCCAGTTCACCGCCGGACAGGGCCTCGTCTCCCTCCTGGAGAATGCCGATCTGTTTGGCAATGGCGGAGGCGGTGACCTTGTGGTCGCCGGTGATCATCACGGTGCGGATGCCGCCCCGCTTGGCGTCGGCCACCGCCTGAACGGCCTCCGGTCGGGGCGGGTCGATCATGGAGATCAGGCCGATGAAGGTATAGTTCCGCTCATCCTCCAGGGTGACCTGCCTGGCTCCCGGCATCCCCCGAAAGGCGAAGGCCAGCACCCGCAGCCCCTGGCTGGACAGAGCCTGGTTCACCGCCAGGATCTGCTCCCGCCGCTCCTGCGTGAGCTCTACGACCCCTTCCGAGGTGAGCAGGCTCACAGACCGGTCCAGCAGCACGTCCAGGGCCCCCTTGGTGAGCATCACCGTCTCCCCCTCCTCCAGCACGTGGAGGGTGGACATGAGCTTCCGGTCGGAGTCAAAGGCCAGCTCGCACAGGCGGGGGTACTGGGCCCGGTAGGCCCGCTCCTCGATGCCCATGCGATCGCCGATCATAATGAGGGCCACCTCGGTGGGGTCGCCCACGGCGGTCCCCTTCTCCTCGTCGGTGGTGGCGTCGCTGGCCAGGATGGCGGCCCGGACCAGCCGCCGGTGAATGGGGTTCTCCAGCGTCAGCTCCTGGCAGGGAATGAGCTCCCCATCTACAAAGGCGGTTTGAGGGGTCATTTTGTTCTGGGTGAGGGTGCCCGTCTTATCCGAGCAGATCACCGACACCGCCCCCAGGGTCTCCACCGCCTTGAGCTCCTTCATGATGGCGTTCTCCCGGGCCATCTTCTGGGTGCCCATGGCCTGGACGATGGTGACGATGGAGCTGAGGGCCTCGGGGATGGCGGCCACCGCCAGGGCAACGGCAAACATGAGAGAGTCCAGGATGGCCTGGGTGCCGAACCCTCCCGCATGGTACAGGGACAGGGCGAACACGCCCACGCAGATGATGAGGATGATCATGGCCAGCCGGCGGCTGAACTGGTCCAGGCTCTCCTGGAGAGGAGTCTTGCGCCGCTGGGTCTGGTTCATCAGGGCGGCCACCTTCCCCAGCTCCGTGTCCATGCCGGTGCCGGTAATCACCACCAGGGCCCGGCCATAGGTGACCAGAGAACCGGAGAACACCAGGTTTTTTCGGTCCCCCAGGGCCACCTTGTCCCCTTCAATGACCGCCTCGGTCTTCTCCACCCCCTCGCTCTCGCCGGTGAGGGAGCTCTCGTTCACTTTCAGGGAGTAGTTATGCAGAATGCGGCCGTCGGCCACCACCATATCCCCCGCCTCCAGCTCCACAATGTCGCCGGGGACGATCTGGGCGGAGGGGATCACCAGCCGCTCTCCGTCCCGGAGCACCCGGGCGGTGGGGGCGGACATGGCCTTCAAGCTCTCCAGGGATTTTTCCGCCTTGCAGTGCTGGACGGTGCCCAGCACCGCGTTGAGGATCAGCACCGCAAAGATGACAATGGTGCTCTCCACATTGCCGGACAGCATGGAGATCACAGCGGCGGCAATGAGAATCACCACCAGCAGGTCCTTGAACTGCTCCAGGAACACCTGCCACACCGGCTTCTTTTTCTCCTCCCGCAGCGCGTTGGGGCCGAATCTCTCCAGCCGCTCCTGAGCCTGCCGGGAAGTGAGGCCCTCCTCCCTGCTCTCCACGGCCGCTAAGACCTGTTCGGGGGTCTGACCGTAATATCTGGACTCCATGGACACGTCTCTCCTTCCCTCCGCTGGACTATGCAGCCTCAGCGGATCTGGTTTGCATTTTAGAAGCGGTCGTCCGGGATCAGAGCGGGCTGCAAAGAAAAAAAGACTTCTGCGCAAACGTCTGCAAACAAACGCTTACGCAAAAGTCTTGTAACCGAAACTCTCGGCGTCCGCTGCCAGGCTTGCATTTCAAGCCGGGATGTTGACAGCGGCCCTGCACTACTCCCTTTTGCTTCCGTGAAGCTAGTATACCAGCCATGGGTTTCCCTGTCAAGGCGGAAATGAAGTTTTTTTGTTAAGAACCTGCAAATTTTGCTTTTTCAACCTTGGCATGTATAAACGCAAGAGGCGAAACGAAGTTTCGCATCAAGTTTCTTTGCTACTTTCTTTTCAAAGAAAGTAGGGCGACGGCGTGGGCGGCGATGCCCTCCTCGGCGCCGGTGAAGCCCAGCTTCTCCTCAGTGGTGGCTTTCACGTTCACCTGGTCCGGCTCCACCTTCATCCGGGCGGCCAGGTTGTCCCGCATTTTTTCAATATAGGGGGCCAGCTTGGGCTTCTGGGCCAAAATGGTGGCATCCACGTTGCCCACCTGGTACCCCTTCTCCTCCAGCAGCTCCACCACATGGTCCAGCAGCTTCAGGCTGTCCGCACCCGCGTAGGCCGGGTCGGTGTCCGGGAAGTGCCTTCCGATGTCCCCCAGAGCCGCCGCTCCCAGCAGGGCGTCCATCACCGCGTGGGTGAGCACGTCCGCGTCCGAGTGGCCCAGCAGTCCCAAGGTGTGGGGTACCTCCACCCCGCCCAGGATTAGCTTCCGGCCCTCCACCAGCCGGTGTACGTCGTATCCGTGTCCAATGCGCATAGTCATCCCAGCTCTCCCCTCTCCCGCGCGTCCAAAATGGCCTCCCCCACGATCAGGTCAAAGGGGGTGGTCAGCTTCAAATTCTCCCGGCTTCCCCGGGTGAGGGACACCTTCATGCCCAGCCGCTCCACGGCGGCGCAGTCGTCGGTGAGTACCTCCCCATCCTCCAGGGCCTTCTGCACCGCCGCCCGGATCAGGTCGGCCTGGAACACCTGGGGGGTCTGGACGGCAAACAGGGTGGAGCGGTCCACCGTCTCCACCGCCAGGCCGTTCTCCGAGCGCTTCACCGTGTCGGTGATGGGCACCGCCGGGGCAGCCGCCCCGGTCTGGGCCGCCCTGTGGAGGACCTCCTCCAGCACCTCGGGCGGCAGCAGGGGCCGGGCCCCGTCGTGGATGGCGATGAGCTCCGCGTCCTCCCGCACCTCGCTCAGCCCGGCCTGGACCGAGTGGATGCGCTCCTTGCCGCCCTTGATGACCTTGCGCACCTTGGTGAGGGCAAAGTCCTGGCAGATGCTGCCCACCTCCACCATCAGATCCTCCCGGGTGACCACGATGATCTCCGCGATGTCCGGGCACTGCTGAAACACCCGCAGGGTGTGCACCAGCACCGGCAGCTCCCCCAGGGTGGTGAGCACCTTGTCGATGCCCTCCATCCGCCGGGCGCTCCCGGCCGCCACCACCACGGCGGACCAGATATGTACCGATTTCTTCCGGCCCAGCCGGGAAAGAAGACCTGCCATCCTCTTGTTCCTCCTCCGCAAAAGAGGAGCCCTTCGGCTCCCCCTTGTCCAGTCTATGCGTTTTCCTTCTGTACAATTACGCCAGGGCCTGGTTGATCCGCTCCTCCACGTCCTCATAGCTGCTGCTCTGGCACATGACAATTTCCGAAATCAAGATCTGCTTGGCGGAGTGGAGCATCTTCCGCTCTCCAGTGGACAGTCCCCGGTCCACGTCCCGGAGCATGAGCCCCTTCACCACCTGGGCCACCTGGAACAGGTCGCCGCTCTTGAGCCGCTCCATATTCTCCCGGTAGCGCCGGTTCCAGTTATTGGTCATCTCCACATGGAGAGAGGCCATCTCGTCCAGCACCCGGTCGGCCAGAGCCCGGTCCACAATGGGCCGCACGCCGATCTCCTCACAGTGCTCCACAGGGACCATTACCACCATTGCCCGCACCGGCAGCTTCAGGATGTAGTAATCCCGCGTCACGCCGTTGACCTTCTTCTGTACAATACTCTCCACGATGCCCGCTCCGTGCATGGGGTGGACAACCTTGTCCCCAATGTGAAACACTGCTTACACCTCCCATTCTGTTTTGATTCGCCGGAATCCGGCGCATGTTTCACATTCCGATATTTACCCAAGAATATTATAGCCAGTTTTCCGGACTTTGACAAGTTCTCTGGGGAGTTCTCCAGAATTATTCCTTAATTTTAACATTTTTACACTCTTTCTCAAACACACTTCGCAGTCATTCGGCCGGAGCGCACACTTTTCCTATGCAGTTTTGTAGGGCGGGGGCTTGCCCCCGCCGCGTCTCTCCTGCTCTGTATTTTCGTAAGGCGTGAAAAGGTTCCGCCCTGCGGGGCGGGTTTCTTTTCCACGTGGAAAAGAAACCAAAAGACGCTAGGGGGCGGGCGCAATCGGCAGGATCGGCAAAGCCGCTCCTGCCTCCATGCCGCCCTCCCCCTAGAACCCCCATTACGGGGGACGCGTACTTGACGGATTTTGCAGAACTTCCGGCGCGCAAAATCTGAGTGGCTGATCTAAATTTCTGCCGGGCCACTGGGCCCTGGGTTTGCAAAAATTAGGGTGATGCGGTTCCACTCCCGCGCCTGGCTTTGCCGAACTAGCGCTTCTGATGCGGATTTATTTCTTGATGTAGGGGCGGCCCTTGCGGCCGCCCGAAAGCCTTCCCCCTAGGAGGGGGAAGGTGCCGAGCGCATGCGAGGCGGATGAGGGTGGGCTCTGGAACCGCAGAGAACCTCGACGGGCCGGCCAGTGTCCGGCCCCTACGAAATTTGGTGTTTGCCCGTAGGGGCGGCTATCAGCCGCCCGCCCCGGAGATTTCCGCCACCGTAGGGGCGACCCTTGCGGTCGCCCGTGACCGATATGGAATCAGGCCTCGGCCCCTGTTGTAGGGGCGGCACACCGGGCCGCCCGCTTCCTATCGAGGTCGGGGATTTTTTGCAAAAAAGAACGCGCCGTCCAAACGGACAGCGCGTTCTCATCTCTTATTTGAGCGGGAGATTACTCCTCGTCCTCGGCGGGCTCCTCGTCAGCGGGGCCCTCCTCCAGCAGAGCGCGGATGGACAGGGAGACCTTCTTGTTCTCCATATCCACGTCGGTGATCTTCACGTCCACCTTGTCGCCCTCGGCCAGCACGTCGCCGGGCTTCTCGATGCGGTGGTCGGCGATCTGGGAGATGTGGATCAGGCCGTCCACACCGGGCACCACCTCGGCAAAGGCGCCGAAGGGCATCAGCTTGACCACGCGCACGTTGGCGGTGTCGCCCACCTGATAGGTGGTGGTGAACACAGTCCAGGGGTCCTGGCTGCGGTCCTTCATACCCAGGGAGATCTTCTTCTTCTCGGTGTCGAAGGAGATGACGTACACGTCCACGGTGTCGCCCACCTTCACCACCTCAGAGGGGTGCTTGATGCGGCTCCAGGACAGCTCGGAGATGTGGACCATGCCGTCCACGCCGCCGATGTCCACGAAGGCGCCGTAGGAAGTCAGGGACTTCACGGTGCCGGTGTAGTGCTTGCCCTCCTCGATCTCGGCCCAGACCTTCTCAGCGGCGGCGGCGCGCTCAGCGCGGATGACGCGGCTGATGGAGCCCACCACGCGGCGGCGGGCACGGTTGACCTCGGTGATGATGACGCGGACCTTCTCCTTGACCAGGGTGCTCATGGGAGTCTCCCGGGGCAGGCCGGTCTGAGAGGCGGGAACGAACACCCGGATGCCCTTCACGGACACCACGACGCCGCCCTTGTTGTCCTCGGTGACCACGCCCTCCAGGACGGTCTCATTCTCCCGGGCGGCCTCAATCTCCTCCCAGTGCTTGTCCACGTCCAGACGGCGCTTGGACAGGGTGACCACGCCCTCCTGGTCGTTGACCCGGACCACGATGGCCTCCACCTCGTCGCCCACCTTCACCAGATCCTCCACCTTGGCGGTGGGGTCGTCGGTGAGCTCAGAGACGGGAATGTAGCCGGAGTGCTTGGTACCCAGATCCACCTGGATCTCGGTAGGCGTGATGGCCACAACAGTACCAGTTACCTTATCCCCATTATTCAAAGTTTTGATCGATTGCTCCAGCATGTCAGCAAAGGACTCCTCGATCTCCATGATTTCATCGCTCATTTTGTCACAAACCTCCTTTATTATCCACGCGGGTGTGGAAGCACCCGCAGTGATGCCGACAACTTCTGCCTGGGCCAGCCGGCTCCAGTCCAGCTCCTCCGCCTGTTCGATTTGCTGCACGCTGGGACATACCTCCCGGCAGATCTCAGTCAAACGCTTGGTGTTGGAGCTTTTTCGGTCGCCGATGACCACCATGTTGTCGCATACCGCGGCCAACTGATGGGCTTCCTCCTGGCGTTTTGATGTCGCTCCGCATATTGTATCAAAAAATTCCGGATTTGTACACTCTTTTTTTGCTTTTTTCACGCAGTCATTCCAAATTTTTGGGGTAGAGGTCGTCTGCGAGACAAAGGTGAGGGGCAGATCCCGCCGTTTTGGGTCCTCTGAGAGCCATTTTGTCAGATCTTCCACCCCAGAAAGTACCACCGGACGGCGGCACCAGCCGGCGATGGCCACCACCTCCGGGTGGTCCGGCGTGCCCACAATCACCGGCTGACGGCCCTGCTCCTCCGCCTGGGAGACGATCTGGTGGATACGCTTCACATTGGGGCAGGTGGCGTCCAAAATGTTGGCGCCCCTGGCCTGGAGGGCCTCATAGACCGCCCGGCTCTCCCCGTGGGAGCGGATGACCACCTGACAGCCCTCCGGCACCTCCTCCGGTGACTCTACCGTGCGCAGCCCCAGGGAGGCCAGCCGGTCCACCACGTTCTGGTTGTGGATGATGTGGCCCAGCAGGACGCAGGGGGTCCCGGAAGCGGCGGCGGACTCGGCCAGCTCCACCGCCCGGCGGACCCCGTAGCAGAAACCGGCCGACTTGGCCAGATGCAGTTCTCTCATGCTGTCTCCCCCAGGCGGTAGATCTGCTCCATCACATCGTTCATGATCTTCTCCAGCTCCTCAGAGGTGGCCTTCCGTCCGGCGATCTTGGGGGTGATGGGCTTGCCGATGATGACCGGGCTGCGGCGGAACCAGTACTTCTTCCGGGAGACATACACCGGCACGATAGGTACCCCCGTCCGGGTGGCGAACAGGGCGGCTCCCCCCTTGGCGGATACGTCCTCCCCGTCGTGGACCCGGGTGCCCTCGGGGAATACCAGCATCTTGCCTCCGGCCTTCAGGCAGGTGAGGGCCTCCTTCACCGCCTTCACGTCGGCGTGGCCCCGGTCCACGTAGATGACCCCCGCCTTGCCCAGCAGCCAGCCCACCAGGGGCACCCGGGAGAGCTCGATCTTGGCCATGGGCCGGATGTGCCAGCGCAGGGTGGCGGCAAAGCAGACCATCAGGGGGTCGGCCAGAGCCGAGTGGTTGGCGCAGAACACCGCACCTCCCTCCGGGATATTCTCCCGCCCAATGGAGCGAATGGGATGGACCAGGCAGAAAAAGGGCCACACGATCCGGTACAGCAGGTTATAGTAAAATCTCATTTTCACAGGGAAAGCCTCTCTCTCACTAGGGTCAGGAGGGCCTCCAAGCTGCCCTTCAAATCCAAATTGGTGGTGTCCAGCAGGGCCGCGTCCTCCGCCTGACGGAGGGGGGCCACCGGCCGGTTCTCATCCTGCTCATCCCGCTGGCGGATCTCCCGCAGGATTTCGTCAAAATTCGCGTCCTGGCCCCGCTGAAGGAGCTCCGCGGTACGCCGCCGGGCCCGGGCCTCCGGGGCGGCGGTGAGGAAGATTTTTACTCCCGCCTGGGGCAGGACCACCGTCCCGATGTCCCGGCCGTCCATGACCACATTGTGCTCCCGGGCCTGCTTCCGCTGGAAGTCCAGCAAAAATTCCCGCACCGCCGGCAAGGCCGCCACTTGGGAGGCTAAGGCGGAGACCTCGTTCTCCCGGATGGTTTCGGTCACGTCCCGGCCGGACAGGTACATCCGCTGTACCCCGTCTCCGCCGTAGTCCATGCGCAGGTCCAGGTCCTCCAGCAGCGGGGCCACCTGCTCCGGGTCCGACGGGTCCGCCCCAGCCTCACGGGCCCGGAGGGCCACTGTGCGGTAGATGGCTCCGGTGTCTACATACAAATACCCCAGCTCCCGGGCCAGAGCCCGGGCCAGGGTGCTCTTTCCGGCCCCGGCGGGGCCGTCGATGGCGATGCTTCTCTCTTGCATAACTGTATCCGCTCCGTTTGAGTTGTTCATTCTTTTTCTTGTAAGAAAAAGAATCAAAAAGAACTTTTGGGCGAAACTGCGTTTCGCCGCCTGATCTTATAAGCTTTTTTGTGTGTAGGGCTCCACGACCTCAGCACGCCTTACAAGGTTTCGCCCTGCGGGGCGAGTGACTTTCTGGGCGGCCAGAAAGTCACCAAAGAACCGCCAAGGAGCCGCTCAGGATGGGCGCTCATGCGCCCATATTCGCGGCCCCCTGGACCCCGATTTACGAGGGGCCTCTCCTGTCAAGTCCCATAAAATTTCCGGCGCGCAAAATCAGGAATACCTGCCTGCGCTTCAATCCGGGCCCACTGGGGCCCTAACGCAGAGGAGATGAATTTCGTCTGCGCTTCAAGGACTGCACCTGAGCTCCCCAACCATAGGTCCTGATACAAAACTTGACGCAGGGGATAACACACCGGTCCGCCCATTGTCCCATTCGATCAGAACAGAAGAAACAGAAACGATCTTGCAAAACAAAATTTTGCGTCCCAAAGTTCTTATGGTTACTTTTCTTTCAAGAAAAGCAACGCGCCCTCGCCGGCGGCGCGGCCGGTGGCCCAGGCGATCTGGAGGTTAAAGCCCCCGGTGTAGGCGTCCACGTCGATGAGCTCCCCGGCCAGAAACAGCCCGGGTATTTTCTTAGAGGCCATGGTCTTTGGGTCGATCTCCCCCACCTTGATTCCTCCGGAGGTGATGATGGCCTCGGCGATGGGCCGGGGCCCCTTGATGGGGATGGTGAGCCCCTTTAAGGTCTCCAACAGGCGGCGGCGCTCCCCTTTTGTCACGTCGTGGGCCTTCCGCTCCGGCGGGATGCCGGACAGCTCCAGCACCACCGGAATCATCAGCCGGGGCACCAGCGCCCCCGCCACGTTCTGCATGTCCTTGTTGGCGTTCTCGGACAGCTCCCGCACCAGACGGGCATCCAGCTTCTCCTCATCCAGGGCGGGTTTCAGGTCGATGACCGCCCTGTAGGCGTCCTTCCCAAAGTCCCGCAGGTGGGCGCTGGCGCTGAGCACCAGAGGGCCGGACAGGCCGAAGTGGGTGAACAGCAGCTCCCCTTGTTCCTGAAACTGGACCTTGTTCTTCCGGTTCTTCACTTTCAAAACCACATTTTTCAGGGCGAGTCCCTGCATGCGCGGACACAGATCCCCCTCCGCCTCCAAAGGCACCAGGGAGGGCTTGACGTCCACCACCGTGTGGCCCAGCTCAGCCGCCATGGCGTACCCGTCCCCGGTGGAGCCGGTGGCTGGATAGGAGGCGCCGCCGGTGGCAAGGATTACCGCCTTACAGAGATGCTCCCCCTGCTCTCCGGCCACCCCGCACACCGCGCCATCCTCCACAAGGATGTGCCGGGCCCGGTCTTGAATGACCCGCACCCGGCTGCGGCGGAGGGCATGGAACAGGGCGTCAATGATGTCGGCCGCCCGGTCAGACTCTGGGAACACCCGGTTCCCCCGCTCCACTTTCAGGGGGACTCCCTCCCTTTGAAAGAAGTCCTCCACCCAGGCGGGGGGTGTGCGGGTCATAGCCCCGTAGAGAAAGCGGCTGTTCCGGGGCATGCTGTCCAGCACCTCCTGGACAGAGCAGTGGTTGGTCACATTGCACCGGCCCTTGCCGGTGATATACAATTTCCGCCCCAGCTTCGGGTTGCGCTCCAGCAGCGCCACACTGGCCCCGCCCTGGGCGGCGGTGAGGGCCGCCATCATACCGGCGGCCCCTCCCCCAATGACAATGATATCGGTCATGGTCTGTTATTCCAGCGTCTTTTCGTATACGCCGTACTCCTCCCAGATCTTCTCCAGGGTCTCGAAGGTCTTGGACAGGTCCTCGTTCTTCTTCCGGCTCACCGCCACCAGCAGGGCGTTTACCAGGCTCAGCGGCGCCACCAGGGAGTCCACGAAAGAGGCCATGTCGCTGCGGGCCTTCAAGGTGTACTGGGCGATGGAGGCCAGAGGGGACACCTCGCTGTCGGTGATGGCGATGGTGGTGGCCCCCCGGTCCCGGGCGAAGCTCATGGCCTGGACCGCCCGGCTGGAGTACCGGGGGAAGCTGATGCCGATGACCACGTCCCCCTCCCCAACCCGGAGCAGGCTCTCCAGCACCTCGCTGACGGTGTTGGCGGAGATCATCACCACATTGTCAAAAATCAAATTGAAATAGAAGCCCAAAAAGGTGGCAATGGAGGCCGAGGACCGCAGGCCCACAATGTAGATGCGCCGGGCCGCCACAATGGCGTCGGCCGCCTTGTCAAAGCTCTCCCGGTCAATCTCCTCCAGAGTCAGCCGGATCTTGTCAATGTCCGACTGGAGGACCATATCCAGTACGTCCTGATCCCCCATGCGGTCGTTGGCCACCTCGATGCGCTGTACCGACGTGAGCCGGTTTCGGATCATTTTTTGCAGGGACCGCTGCATGCTGGGATAGCCGTCATATCCCAGCTCGGCGGCAAAACGGACCACGGTGGACTCGCTCACATTGACCCGCTTCCCCAGCTTGCTGGCCGTCATAAAGGCGGCCTTGTCATAGGATTCCAAGATATAGTTGGCGATCCGCTTCTGCCCCTTGGAAAAAGTATCCATGTTTTCGTGGATCAGCGCCAAAATATCCCGATTCATCTGCAATCATCTCCTGACGGAGCTCCCGGAGCGGGAGCCATTCTTTCCTTCCTGCCCTATGATAACGGGTTCCAACAAAAAATGCAAGTCAATTTTGCAGGATTTTCACCATCTCTTGCAAAATCGTCTTGCATTTTCGTTAAATCTTTGGTTTTCCGCCCAGAAGAGCCAGCTCCTCCGCCGTCAGGGGCCGCCACTGGCCCGGCTTCAGGCTTCGGTCCAGCCAGAGGTCTCCCTCCCGGATGCGCTTGAGCCGCGTTACCTCAAGGCCGGCCAGGGCGCACATGCGCCGCACCTGCCGGTTTTTCCCCTGGCGGATGACCACCGACAACTGGGTGACCTCCCCCGAGGTCCGTCCCCGCCGCACCCGGGCGGGGATCAGGGGCTCCCCATCCAGCTCCATGGGACCGGCGAGAATGGGCAGGGCCCGGTCCACATCCCCGGTGACCCACACCAGGTACTCCTTCTCCACCTGGTGCCGGGGGTGGAGCAGCTGGTTGGTCAGCGCCCCGTCGTCGGTCATCAGCAGCAGGCCCTCCGAGTCCAGGTCCAGCCGCCCCACCGGCCACACCCGCCGGCCGCAGCCGGACGCCAGGGCGGCCACCGTCTTTCTCCCCTTTTCATCCGACAGGGTGGTCACATAGCCCCGGGGCTTATAGAGCATCAGGTATGTACGCGCCTCCCCCAGGCGGAGGGGGACGCCGTCCACCTCCACCCGGTCCCGGTCCAGATCTGCCCGGTCTCCCAACTGTGCGGGAACTCCGTTCACCGTCACCCGCCCCGCCGTGATCCAGGCCTCCGCTGTCCGGCGGGAGGCCAGTCCACAGGACGAGATCAGTTTTTGCAGCCGCTCCTCCATGGGACCGCCTCCTTCTCCTATCACACTCTGTTCCAATTCAGTTCAAAAACCAGCCTAGCAGGCGCTGAAGGGGGTTCTGCGGCTCTGCCAGATCGCGGGGCACAGCCGCTGCGCATATCAGGGGGACCTCCCCCACCTGGACACCGTTGACATAGCCCCGCAGGACGCCCACCTGGGTCCCCGCCGCCGCCGGGGCGGTGAGGGACGTCCGGGTCAGCTCCAGCTCCGTCTCCAGCGTCTCCCCCTCCAGCAGGGGCCAGGACAGGTCCTCCGCCGCCTGGACCGGGACCAGGGGGACCAGGCTGCCCGACACGGGCAGGCTCCCCACCGTCTCCCCTGCCTGAACCCCGGCTGCCAGAGTACAGGAGGAGAAGCCATAGTCAAAGAGAGCGGCGTGGTCCGCCCAGTCGTCGGGGTCGTTGAGGGTGACGGCGATGAGGGTCATCCCGTCCCGCCGGGCCGCCGACACCAGGGTCCGCCCGGCCTTCTCCGTAAAGCCGGTCTTCATCCCCACACAGCCCTCGTACCGCCACAACAGCTTGTTGTGGTTGGTAAAGGTGCGCCCCTCCAGGGTGATGGTCCTGGTGGACACCATCTGGGCCAGATACTCGTTGTCCAGACAGACCCGGGCCAGCAGGGCCATATCCCGGGCGGAGGAGTAATGTCCCTCGTCGTTGAGGCCGTTTGGGTTGGCAAAATGGCTGTTGGTCATACCCAGCTCCTGGGCCTTGGCGTTCATGCCGGCCACGAAGTCCTCCACGCTCCCCCCGCAGAAACGGGCGATGGCCAGGGCCGCGTCGTTGCCGGAGTGCAGGAGCAGCCCATACAGTAAAGTCTCCAGCTTTACATGCTCGCCAGGCTTCAGGTAGAGGGCAGAGCCCTCAGTGCGGGTGTCCTCCGCCTGAATGGTCACTACGTCGTCCAGACTCTTTCCGGACTCCAGGGCCACCAGGGCGGTCATCAGCTTGGTGATGCTGGCAATGAGCCTTGGCTCGTCCGCGTTGTGCTCATAGAGCACCCGGCCGCTGCCGGCCTCCATCAAGATGGCGGAGGAGGCCGAAGTCCCCACCGCCTGGGCCGCCGGGATCTGGGTCAATACCAGAAGGAATGCAAGGAAAATCCCTTTCCAGCACTTCAAATTCCCATCGCCTCCTGCATTTCGGAGATATGGGATCAGCTTGCCCGGAAGCAGGAGCTTTCTTGCTCAAAACAGGATGGAAAGTATTTCCGCCTTACGCCAGTTCGTCCTCCTGGGCTTTCTTCTCCTGCTGCTTCTCGATGAAGTCGGTCACCTTGTCCACCACCTCGGGAACTGCGTCCACGATCCGGTCCACCGTGGTGATGGGCCCGGGCGCCACCGGGAGCAGACGCACGCTGTCCCCCCGGATGATCAGGAAGGCCACCGGCTCCAGCCGGGCGCTGGCGCCGCTGCCGCCGCCGAAGTTTTTGGGCTGCTCCGGCTTCTGGCTCTTGGTGACAAAGTCGCTCCCCCCGCTGGCGATGCCGAAGGACAGGCGGGAGACCGGGATCAGGGTCACATCCCCCGTCTGGATGGGGGTGCCGATGATGGTGTTTGCGTCCACCATGGTGCGGATCTTCTCCATAGCGGTGCTCATCAGGTCATTTAACGGGTGCTGCTGTTCCATTGTTTAAGCCGCCTTTCTCTGCCGCGCCTGCGCGGCCTTCTCTTGTTTTCGTACATCCAAAAAGATATTCAGACACCTGGGGCCATACCGCAGGCCCAGCCACAGAAGCTGGCTGGCGGTGAGGGACAGGGAGGCCGTCCCATACAGGGCGGGCTCCCGCCGGTCAAAGTCCAGATCCACGTGGACCCGTCCGTCCCGGATGTGGAGAACCTGCACCGCCGGCTGCCACACCGCCCCCAGCAGGGCGTTGATCTGTCCGTACCGCTCCGCCGCGGATGCCGGGTCCGGTCCCCCCGCCACGATCTCCAGCTGGAGCACGTCCACCTGGAGCCGCCGCCGGAAGGCGTCGGCACCCTCCAGGGCCACGGGGAGCAGCCGCCTGACCAGCCGAAACACCCCGCTCGGGGACAGAATCGGCGGCTTGGGCTCCTCCGGTTTTGAGGGCCTCGGCTGCTGCTTCGCCTCCTTAGGCTTTTCCGGCTTTTTCTCCTTCTTCCAGGGGTAGAGCCGCCACTGAAAGGCCCCCAGGCGGAACCACACGCCCACCTCCTGCCGGGTGTACGTCCCCCGGAAGCCCAGGCGGGTTCGCCCCAGCAGGGCCAGCGCCGCCAGAACGGCCAAGAAAATTCCCCAGATCATGGGGTACCTCCCCCCGCCGCTTCCGGAGGCGTCTCGCCGGCCTCCTCGGCCTTTAGCTTGGCCACCGCCTCCTCCAGCTTCAGGGTCATCTGGTCCCCCTCCTGAGTGCCGCTGGGGAGCTCAGGCAGCTCCTCCAAACTGCTCAACCCGAAGGAGCGCAGGAAGGTCTTGGTGGTCCGGTACAAAATGGGCCGGCCGGGCACCGCCAGGCGGCCGCTCTCCTCAATCAGGTCCCGCTCCAGCAGCAGACCCACGGTGTAAGAGCTGTCCACCCCCCGCACCTGGTCCACATAGGCCCTGGTCACCGGCTGGTAGTAGGCGATGATGGCCAGCACCTCCAGGGCGGGCTGGGACAGCCGGGCGGGCTTCCGGCTCTCCAGGGTTTTCCGCACGTAGTCGGCGTATTCCGGAGCAGAACACAGCTGATAGCTGGCGTCCAGCCGCAGCAGGCGCAGCCCACGGCGCTCATAGCTGTACTGGTCCATGAGCCGCTGGGCCACCGCGTCCAGGGTGGGCCGGTCGGTCTCCAGTCCCAGGCACAGCCGCTCCACCCCCACCGGCTCCCCGGCGGCAAAGAGCACGGCCTCCAGAGCCGCCTCCATCTCTTTGAGTTCCACGCAGCAAACCTCCTCCCGGTTATTCTGCCCCGTTCGAGGGGGCGGTAACCTCCTCCGGTCCGCTCTCCCCTGTACTGGTGACGGTGCAGTCCTCCGCCGTCCCCGCCAGGCGCAGCCGCCTGGCCTTGCACAGCTCCAGCACCGCCAGGAAGGTGGCCACCACCTCCGAGCGGCTGCGGCTGCCCCGGAACAGGCTTCTGAACCGGGTCACCCCCAGATGGAGCAGCCGGTTTAAAATTTCCATGGCCTTCTCCGCCACCGGGTAGGGCTCCCGGCCCACGATGCCCTGGAAGGCGGACACCGGCGGAGGCAGCTTGTGGTCCGACCGGGCCAGCACCGCCAGCATGGCTTTTTTCAGGTCCTCCTTGGGGTGGACGTAGCGGTACTCCTTGTTGGGCTGGAGGGGCTCCGGCTCCTTGGTGAGGAAGTCCCGGCCGTAGGTATACCGCTGGTCCAGCTGTGGGACCACCTCTTTGATCTTCAGGTAATTCTCGTTGCGCTGGTGGGCCTCCAGGGTGGCGATGAGCTGCTCCATCTCGCTCAGCGCCTCCTCGTCGTGGATGGACAGGAGCATCCGGGTCTTGATATACAGCAGCTGGGAGGCCATGGTGACAAACTCACTGGCCACCTCCAGGTCCAGCTCCTTGCGCTGGTCCATCCAGGCCAGATACTGGTCCAGAATCAGGGAGATCTGGATGTCCTTGATCTCCATTTTATTTTTGCTCAGCAGGTGGAGGATCAAGTCCAGAGGACCTGTGAAGTCCTCCAGGTCCTCGGTCCTGGCCTTGACCACCCGCTCCAGATGATAGATGGGACTGTCCAATCTTTCGCCTCCCGGCCTTGATTATCCTCAGAAGAAGTTGTATACGATGAGAGAGAAGGGAAACTGGGTGATCTCGCACATCCCCTGGAGTACCCAGGCCATGGCCCGGTACAGGGGGCCCCCGAAGAAGCCCATCCAGGCCAGCAGCACCACCGCCACAATGAGATAGCGCTCATAGCGGAGCACCCACCGGTAGGCCCGCTCCGGCAGGAACATCTCCACAACCCGGGAGCCGTCCAGCGGCGGAATGGGGATCAGGTTAAAGAGTCCAAGCCCCACATTGAGCACCGAGAGCTGGCAAAGAAACAGCAGGAGATAAGCCACAGGGCGGTTGGCCGGTCCAAAGTGGAACAGCAGGGAGCCAATCCCCAGGGAGACCAGGGCCAGTACAAAGTTGGACAGAGGGCCGGCCAGGGCTGTAATGGCCATTCCCTTCCGCGGCTCCCGGAAATTCCGGGGGTCCACCGGCACCGGCTTGGCCCAGCCCACTCCCACAGCCAGCAGGAGGAACAGACCGATCCAGTCCACATGAGACAGGGGGTTCAGGGTGAGCCGCCCGTTGAGCTTGGCGGTGGGGTCCCCCAGCTTGTAGGCCGCCAGGCCGTGGGAGAGCTCGTGGATGGTGAGGCAGATGAGGCAGGCCACGCCGCTCATCACAAACAGCAGCATGCTCAGCCAATCCATATGGTGTAATAATCCGGTCAGTGCGCCCATAGCGAGGTACCTCTTTGAAATGGAAAAGCTAGGCCTTGTTTGAAAATTGGAAATGTGCCCGACGGTGAGGGATTTTTTCGCCAGACAAGGCGATTTGACGCGGCAATACTTTGTGTATTGCAAGGAAAATCAACGCAGTATGGCGGAAAAAGACCCGCCGTTTGGGTATATTGACATTTTTCAAACATGGCCCAGATGAAAACAGAGCCGTCTCCGGCTGTGCCCCGGGATGACGCCGTGCGCATTGGGACGCGCACCTCGGCTTCTCCGGGGCGATGCAGTAAAATTTATTATACCAAGTTCCATAGGAATTGACAAGTGCGGAGTGGACCTGTCCCGGCGCGGGGAACCTTTTGCGGTCTGAATCGGTCGCCTGCAGGGGCTGTGGGAGGAAAAAACTCATTTCCCCTCTTTTCAAACGGCGGCTTTTCCGGTATAATAATAACCCTGCGATCGAGACACTTTACAGCGTTACCGCGTTAAACAGAGGAACTGGGAAAGGAATGTTATGGAAGAACAACTGACCAAAAAATACGGCCTGCCCACCGCCATTGCCATGGTGATCGGCATTGTCATCGGAAGCGGAATCTTTTTCAAAGCGGAAAAAATCCTCACCGCAACCGGCGGCGATCTGAAGACGGGAATACTGGCCTGGCTGCTGGGCGGGTGCATCGCCATTGCCAGCGCCTGCGCCTTCGCGGTGATGGCCACCCGCTATGAGAAGGTGGGCGGCGTGGTGGACTACGCCGAGGCCACCGTGGGTGAGGACTACGCCTATTACCTGGGCTGGTTCATGGCGGCGGTGTACTTCCCCTGTCTCACCAGCACCCTGTGCTGGGTGTCCGCCCGGTACACCTGCGTCCTGCTGGGCTATGACATTTTGAGCGGCCCCTGTCTGGCCATCACCATGCTCTACATGGCCCTGGTATACTTTATGAACGCCACCGCCCCCAGGCTGGCGGGCAAGTTCCAGGTCTCTCTCACCGTTATCAAGCTGGTGCCCATCCTGCTCATGGCAGTCATCGGCACTGTAGCCGGGCTGCGCTCCGGCCTGATTGTGGAGAACTTCACCGCCGCCGCGGCAGCGGATGCGGTGGAAAGCCCCCTCTTTGCCGCGCTGGCGGCCACCTCTTTCGCCTATGAGGGCTGGGTCATCGCCACCACCATCAACGCGGAGATCAAAAACGCCAAGCGCAACCTGCCCCTGGCCCTGGTGTTCGGCGTGGGCGCCATCATGCTCATCTATCTGTTCTACTACGTGGGCATCGCCGGGGCGGTCCCCAACTCCGTGATGATGGAGAATGGGGAGCAGGGCGCCCGCATCGCCTTCTCCACCATCTTCGGCCCGGTAGCCGGAACGGGGCTGTTTGTGTTTGTGGTTCTCTCCTGCCTGGGCACCTGCAACGGCCTGATGATGGCCTGCACCCGAGGTTTCTACTCCATCGCCGCCCGGGGCCGTGGCCCCAAGGCGGAGCTGCTCGCGCAGGTGGACCGGTACACCAACATGCCCAACAACGCCGCCTCGGCGGGACTGGTCATGTGCGCCTTCTGGTGCTGCTACTTCTACTTCGGCGCCCTTCTCAATGAGCTGGGCCCCTTCCGGTTCGACTCCTCTGAGCTGCCGGTGATCACCCTGTACGCCATGTATATCCCCATCTATCTGCTCTTTATGAAGAAGGCCCGGGACGAGCGCCCCTTCCGCCGCTTCGTCCTCCCCGCTCTGGCGCTGATTGGGGCGGCGTTTATGATCCTGGCCGCCATTTTCTCCTACAAGATGGACTGCGTCTACTATCTGCTGGTGTACGCGGTGGCCATGGCGCTTGGTTGGCTGCTGGACCGAAAGAACCACAAACAATAGAACACATGAAAAAGCCGCGGACTTTGAGTCCGCGGCCTTTTTTACAGTGTATCCTCCTCCGCCCGGTCCAGGGCCTCGTCCACATCGAAGGGCGGGGCGTCGGCGTAGGAGGGCGCCGGATTTTCTTCCGGAGGCGGGGCCTCCGGCTCCGGGGGCTGGGAGACGATGCCCTGGCGGTACTGCATCTCCTGCCACTGCTCCTTGGTGATGAGGAGCTGCCGGGCCTTGGAGCCCTCGAAGGGGCCCACGACCCCCTTCTCCTCCATCTGGTCCACCAGACGGGCGGCCCGGGCGTAGCCCAGCTTCAGCCGCCGCTGGAGCATGGACACGGAGGCCTGGCCGGTCTCCAGCACCACCTCGATGGCGGAGTTGATGAGCTCGTCGTACTCCTCCTCCCCGTCCACGGGGCTGGAGCCGCCCACCCCCTTGGAGGCCTTGTCCTTCTCGGCAGCGTGCTGCTCGATCTCCTGCATGACCTGGTCGTCGTACTGGGCCGAACCGCTGTTCTGCTTCACGTAGTCCACCACGGCGGCCACCTCCTGGTCGGAGATGAGGCAGCCCTGCACCCGGGTGGGCTTTCCGGAGCCCAGGGGGAAGTAGAGCATGTCGCCCCGGCCCACCAGCTTCTCCGCGCCCTGGGTGTCCAGGATGATGCGGGACTCCATGGCGGAGGCCACGGCGAAGGCGATGCGGCTGGGGATATTGGCCTTCATCAGGCCGGTGATCACGTCGGCGGAGGGCCGCTGGGTGGCGATGATCAGGTGCATGCCGCTGGCGCGGCCCATCTGGGCCACCCGGCAGATGGACTCCTCCACCTCCTTGGCGGCCACCAGCATCAGGTCGGCCAGCTCGTCGATGACCACCACCACCTGGGGCATGGTGTCCATCCCCTCGGTCTTGGCGGCCTTGGCGTTGTAGGAGGCCAGGTCCCGGACCCCCACCTCGGCGAACATACGGTAGCGCTTCATCATCTCGGTCACCGCCCACTGAAGGGCGCCGGCCGCCTTCTTGGGGTCGGTGACCACCGGGATGAGCAGATGTGGGATACCGTTGTAGATGCCCAGCTCCACCATCTTGGGGTCCACCATGATGAGGCGGACCTCCTCGGGGCTGGCCTTATAGAGCAGAGAGATAATGAGAGAGTTGGTGCACACCGACTTACCAGAGCCGGTGGTGCCGGCGATGAGCAGATGGGGCAGCTTGGCGATATTGCCCACGATGCACTTGCCTCCGATGTCTTTGCCCACGGCGAAGGACACCTTGCTGGGGCTGTCCTGAAACTCCTGGGAGCTGAGGACGGTGCGGATGTTCACCGGGGAGACCAGCTTGTTGGGCACCTCGATGCCCACCATGGATATCTTTCCCGGGATGGGGGCGATGCGCACTCCCGAGGCCCCCAGGGACAGGGCGATGTCGTCGGACAGGTTGGTGAGCTTATTGAGGCGCACCCCCTGGTCCAGCTCCAGTTCATACCGGGTGACCGAGGGCCCCCGAGTGACGTTGACGATGTTGGCGTCGATGCCGAAGGAGTGGATGGTGTCGGAGAGCCGCTGCTTGTTGGCGTTGAGCTCCACCAGGGCCTCCCCTCCCAGCTCCCCCTTCCCCTCCTGGAGCAGGTCCAGAGGGGGGTAGTGGTAGGGGGGCGGCTCCTGGGCCATTCCCGCCTGAATGTGCTCCGCCATCTCCTGGGCGGCCTGCTCCGCCTCCGCCTTCTCACTCTTGGCACTCTTGGGGACGGCGGGCTCCCGGACGATCTCCGGCATGGGGGGAGGCGGCGCCTCCACAGGGGCGGAGACCGCCGGCGCGGGGGCGGGCTCAGCCGCGGCATAGGCGGAGATGGGATTGGACTCCTGAGGCTCCGGCTGCGGGGCCTGGGCGCTTAAAAAGGCAGGGGTGGGATTGGCCTCCTCCGGCTCGGGCGCGGGCTCCGGCTGAGGGGCGGGAGCGGCGCTCTGGGGCTCCGGGGGCACAGCCGCCCCTCCGGTGAGAATCTGGTCCGGGGTGGGTACCCTGGGCCTGCGGTCGAAGAAGTGCTTCTTCTTCTCCGGGGGCGGAGGGGGCTCCTTGCCCACCAGGGGGCCGTCGTCCACCGGAATGTCAATGTCCGGCGCCTCCGCCCGCCGTCCGGAGGTCCGGGGTGCGGGCTGGGGCACCCGGACCACCGGGCGCTCCGGCGGGTCCTGGGGCTCGTACTCATACCGGGGGCGGCTGAAAAACCAGTCGGCCACGTCCACAATGGTGCGGTTGAAGGCCCCCAGGCCCAGCATCAGCAGGGCCAGCACAAAGACCACCGCCGCCCCCACCCGGCTGAACACCTGGACAAAGGCCTGTCCCAGCACGCCGGAGAGCACGCCGCCGCTGGACAGGGCCTCTCCGCTCTGCCACAGGGTCTGAGCCAGGGAGGCGTCCCAGGGCAGGCTCTCGGCGATCACGCTGTGGACCACGCAGGAGAACATCAGCGGGAGCATCAGGGCGCAGAACACCCGCAGGCGCACCGGGCGGCCCCGGTGAAAGGCCAGGATGAAGCTGGCGAGCAGCAGAGCCGGCGGCATCAGCCAGAAGCCGTAGCCGATCAGGCCCTTGATGAGCCCGCACAGGGCGTCGATGAACAGGGCCTGGATGTGAAAGCAGCCGAAGATGGTGAAGATGGCCAGCAGCAGGCAGATACCCGCCCCCACCTCCCGGCGGAAGGGCCGGTGGGCGGGCGCGGGGGGCTGCTTGCGGCTGCGGGAGGAGCCGCTCTTGGATTTGGATGAGGAGGAGGCCGTCCGCCGCCCTCCCGACGAGGACGAGGCGGAGCGGCTCCCTCCGGTCTTCTTTTGTGACGTTGCCATAGCGTTTGAGATCCTTTCTCAGGAGATCGCGGTCACGCCGCGGGGACCAGGGTGACGTTCAGGAGGCTGAGTATCAGGAACACCCCGCCCGCAATCCAGCAGTAGTAGGCGAAGGCCCCGAATTTGCCCTTGGAGGCCAGCAGGTTCACAAGGCCGATGGAGAAATAGCCCACCACGCCGGCGATGACCATGCCCAGCAGATACTTGGGCAGCAGGGCGGTATCAATGGAGCCGGCCTGGACCACATCCACCACTTCTAAAATGGTGGCCCCCAGCACGGCGGGCAGGGACATGAGGAAGGAGAAGCGGACGGCAAACTTCCGGTCCAGCCCCAGGGCCATTCCGGCGGCGATGGTGCTGCCGGAGCGGGACAGGCCGGGCAGAGTGGCAAAGCCCTGGGCCACGCCGATGAGCAGGGCGTCCAGCAGCGTGGTGTTCCGGGCGTTCTTGCGGCCCTTGGCCATGCGGTCCGAGGTGAAGAGCACAACGCCGGTGAGCAGCAGGATGCAGCTCACCGCCGCCGGGTAGTTGCCCACGGCCTCCACCTTGTCCTTGATGGGCAGCACCAGGAACAGGGGCAGGGTGGCCACGATCAGCAGCAGAATCTGCCGCCGGGCGGCGGGGGGCTCTCCCCGGCTGGGGGTGCGGGAGAACAGATCCCCAAAGAAGCGGAAGAACTCCAGGATCATCTCCCAGATGTCACGCCAGTAGTAGACGCACACCGCAATCAGGGTTGCAAAGTGGAGCAGGATGTTGAACAGGTTGTCCGGCTCGCTCATTCCAAAAAAATGCTGAAACAAGGTCAGGTGCCCGGAGCTGGAGATGGGCAGAAATTCCGCGACGCCCTGGATCACGCCCAGGACGACGACCATGATGTACGACACAGTGCAGGTACCTCCGTTATGGTAGTTTTCAAAAATGGACGCTGTCATATATATTAGCACATCACATCGGAGAATACCAGCATTTTTCGGAAATCTTAAAGAAGGTGCACTCCGGCCGGCCGCCCCTCACCGCTCCCCCGCGGCCCGGTATTCCCGGGGCGTACAGCGGTAGAAGCGCCGGAACTGCTTGGCGAAATTGCTGGGGCTGCCGAACCCGCAGGCCAGGGACAGCTCTGAGACGCTCCGCTCCGGATGGCGCAGCAGCAGCTCCGCCCCCTGCGTCACCCGGTATTTCAGCAGGTACTGGATCGGGGAGCACTGGATGGTCTTTTGAAAGCAGCGCAGGCACTCCCGCTCCCCGATGTCGGCCGCCCGCGCAATGTCCGACAGGGTGAGCTCCCTGGCGTAGTTCTGATGGATGTACTCCAGCATTCTCCGCATGCGCAGGTTGTCCAGGCTCTGCCCCGCCCCGGGGCGGTCCATTTGAGGCTGAAAGGTCTGAATCAGCTGAAAGGTGAGGCGGGACAGGCAGTCCCGTACCAAAAACTCATAGCCGTCCGGCTCGCCCTCCATCGCCTCGAAGGCCCGGCGAAAGCTGTCCGCCGCCTCCCGCTCCCCCTCCTCCGGGAAGAGAAAGCCGGTGAAGGCGGGACAGCGGATCAGCGGGTCTATGTACCGCCGGGCAAATACGGAGTGCTCGCCGCCGGTGAGCAGGGACGGGTGGAACACCAGAGAGCGCAGCTCGCAGAAGTCCGGGGCCCTCCCGGCGTGGAGCATATTGGAGTTGACCGCAAAGAGATCGCCCGTCCGGAGCAGGACGGTCTCCGACGCCGTTCTCCACTCCAGCGCTCCTTCCTGTACATAGAGGAGCTCCAGCTCCTCGTGCCAGTGCCATGGAATCCCGTCCCTCTGCTGTCCGGTGTAGCGGGCGGAGTAACCCGCGCAGGGAAACTCCAGCGTCCCGTGGGGCTGAAGCTCCTTCAGCCCCCGGTCCAGATTCAGCCCGCACTCCTGAAGCGCCATGCGGCACACCCCCGGTCTCCGCCAAACTTGGCGGTTTTCTTATATTATAAGTCCAAAATTGAATTGATTCAAGGCCGCTTTGTCGGTATGATGTGAAAAGCAACATTGACAGGAGGCAATCCGATGTTTCATCTGCTTTTAGGAATCATCTATCTCGCGTTTGTCAGCCTGGGCCTGCCGGACTCCCTGCTGGGCGCGGCGTGGCCCAGCATATATCCGGAGTTCTCCGTCCCGGTCTCCTATATGGGAGGGATCTCCATGATCATCGCGGCGGGCACCATCGTCTCCAGCCTGCAGAGCAGCCGCCTGACCGCCTGCTTTGGCACAGGGCGGGTGACCGCCTTCAGCGTGCTGCTGACGGCGGCGGCCCTCTTCGGCTTCTCCATCAGTCGCTCCTACCTGGAGCTGTGCCTGTGGGCGGTCCCCTACGGCCTGGGGGCGGGCTGTGTGGACGCGTCTTTGAACAACTATGTGGCTCTCCACTACGCCAGCCGCCACATGAGCTGGCTCCACTGCATGTGGGGGGTGGGGGCCTCCCTCGGCCCAGCCATTCTGGGCCTGGCCCTCTCCGGCGGCCAGAGCTGGAGCATGGGGTACCGCTCCATTGCGGCCCTTCAGATCCTTCTGACGGCCGTTCTCTTCCTCAGCCTCCCACTCTGGGGCCGTGCCCCTTCGGCCGGAGACCAGGACGGCCCCTCCCCTGCCCCGGCGGCCCGAGCCCTCTCTCTGTCCCAGATCGTCCGGATTCCCGGGGCAAAGGAGGTTATGCTCACCTTTTTCTGCTACTGCGCGCTGGAGCAGACCACGGGGCTCTGGGCCAGCAGCTATCTGGTGCTGCAGTGGGGGCTCTCCTCTGAGACCGCCGCCCATTTCGCCAGCCTGTTTTTCATCGGGATCACGGTGGGGCGGGCCCTCAGCGGGTTTTTGACCTTAAAGTGCTCAGACGCCCAGATGGTGCGCCTTGGGCAGGGCGTCGTCCTGGGCGGCCTCATCCTGCTGCTTCTGCCTCTGGGGGAGCGGGCCGCACTGCCGGGCCTGATTCTCATTGGGCTGGGCTGCGCTCCCATCTACCCTTCCATCATCCACGCCACCCCCGAGCACTTCGGCCCGGCCTGCTCACAGGCCATGATCGGGGTTCAGATGGCCTCCGCCTACGTGGGCACCTGCCTGATGCCGCCGTTCTTCGGCCTGCTGGCCAATCACATCGGCGTGTCGCTGCTGCCGGGATATCTGCTGGTGATTCTGGCGCTGATGGCCGCCAGCCATGAGGGGCTGCTGCGGCGCACCGCAGGCCGGCCGGCCGAGTCCGCCGCCTGCTGATCCAATCAGAAACCCGCCGCCCGCGGTGAGAGGGGTCCTCCAAAATCGGAGCCCCTCCCCGCGGGCGGCGGGTCTGTATTTCTGTATTGTTGATGCTCAGTCAGACAACAGAATCCGGTCGTTATCCAGGTCCTTCCCGGCCCCGGCCCGGAAACGCTCCAGAAGGTCGTTCACCGTCATGCCGGCGCGCTCCTCCCCCTGGACGTCCAGGACAATGTGCCCGGAGTCCATCATCAGGGTGCGGTTGCCCAGCTCCAGGGCGTTTTTCATATTGTGGGTGACCATGAGGGTGGTGATGCTGTGCTGGGACACCACGTCCCGGGTGATCTTCAGCACCTTCTCCGCCGTCCCCGGGTCCAGCGCCGCCGTGTGCTCGTCCAGCAGCAGCAGCTTGGGGGGATTCATGGTTGCCATGAGCAAGGTCAGGGCCTGGCGCTGTCCGCCGGACAGGAGGCCCACAGGCTGACGCATCCGGTCCTCCAGCCCCATGTCCAGCAGGGCCAGCCGGTCCTGAAACCGCTTCCGGTCCGCCTTCGTCATGGGGGAGAACCACCCGCCGCTGCCCGCGGCCAGGGCCAGATTCTCCTCAATGGTCATGTGGGGGGCTGTGCCCCGCATGGGGTCCTGAAACAGCCGGCCGATCTGGCGGCTGCGCTTGTGGGCGGGCAGATAGGTGATGTCCTGCCCGTCCAGGGCGATGGAGCCCTCGTCCACATAGAAGTCCCCGGCGATGGCGTTGAACAGGGTGGATTTGCCCGCCCCGTTGGAGCCCACGATGGTGACGAAATCCCCCGCCGCCAGCTGGAGAGACAGGCCGCTCAGGGCCTGCTTCTCGTTGACGGTCCCGGGGTTGAAGGTCTTGGCAATGTTCTGGATTACCAGCATATCCATGTCACTCACCTCTCCTTCCCGCCAGCGCGCGGCGCTTCTGCATCTGGAACGCGGCCCACCGGCGCACTGCCGGAGCGGCGATGGCCACCCCCACGATGACGGCGGACACCAGCTTCATGTAGTCCGCGGGCACGTTGAACCGCAGGGCGGCGGCGTAGATGAACCGGTAGATGATGCTGCCGGCCACCACGCCCAGCACCCGCCGGGTCATGGAGCCCTTGCCGATGAGGGTCTCCCCGATGACCAGGGCGGCCAGGGCCAGCACCACCATACCGGTGCCGCTGTTCACGTCGGCGAAGGTGCTGTACTGTGCCACCATGGCGCCGGACAGGCCGGTCATGGCGTTGGCCACGCACAGGCCCACAGTGATGGTGAAGTTGGGGTTGATGGAGGAGGCCCGCACCATGTCCGCATTGTCCCCGGTGGCCCGGATGGACAGGCCCAGCCGGGTGCCCAGAAAGAGGACCATCAGGGCGCACAGGGCCAGCACAATGATGGCGGTCACCGCCAGCTCATACCAGCTCCCAGCGAAGCCGGCGTCCTTGGCCATGGTGTAGATGGTGTCGGTCTGGAACAGGGACTGGTTGCTCTTGCCCATGACCATCAGGTTGATGCTGTACAGGCCGATGTTGGTGACGATGCCAGCCAGGATGGAGGGCACCGCCAGCTTGGTCTGCAAAAAGGCGGTGATGAACCCGGCCGCCGCCGAGGCCGCCATGCCGGCGGGCAGGGCCAGGATGGGGTGTCCCGCCAGACACATCATGGCGGACACGGCGCTGCCCAGCACAAAGGCGCCGTCGGTGGTCATATCGGCAATATTCAAGATGGAAAAGCTGAGAAACAGGGCCAAGGCGATGGGGGCGTAGAGAAATCCCGCCTCCAGCGCGGCCTGAACAATGGTCAGCACAGTGGAACGCTCCTCTCAATCAAAACAGGCCGCTACCCCCCGCCGGCCGGCGAGGGGTAGAGACGGCTTTTTCAAAATCCCAATCAGTCCTGGGTGGTCTGGACCTCCACCACCTGGGAGCCCATGTCCTGGAACAGGGAATAGTCCAGGCCCAGCGTGGCGGCGGTGTCGGTGTTTACGGTGATAATGTCGCCGGACACGGTGACATACTCGGGGAACTCCCCGGTCTGGAGGACCTCCAGGGCCAAATCGGCGGTCTGGGTGCCCAGATCGGTGTAGTTGACGCCGCAGGTGGCGAAAGCGCCGTTGCGCACGAAGGAGTCGGCCCCGGCGTAGTGGGGGATGCCCGCCTCAGCCAGGATGGGGGCGATGGCCAGCTCGGTGGCCTGGACGGCGTTGTCGGTGGGGGTGAACACCGCGTCCACCTGGCCCAGCATGGAGTTGACGGCGGCAATGATCTCGTCGGAGGTGGTGCCCGTCTTCTCCAGATAGGAGACGCCCTTCTCATCCAGATAGGCCTTGGCATCCTCGATGGCGGGGGCGCTGTTCACCTCGGAGGTGGAGTACAGCAGGCCCACCGTCTGGATGTCCGGGTCGGCCGCCAGCATCATGTCCAGCAGCAGCTCTACGTTCAGCGCGTCGCTGGTGCCGGTGACATAGTCGATGCCGGTGAGGTTGGCCACCTCGGGGTAGCTGACGGTGCCGTAGATCACCGGGGTCTGGCTCTCCTCCGCCACGGACACCATCTGCTGGGCGGCCAGGGTGCCGATGGGGATGATGGCGTCATACTGGTCGGCCAGGATCTGAGCGCCGATCTGAGACAGCGTAGAGGTGTCGTTGTTGCCGTTGAAGTCGCCGCACTCAATGGTGATGCCCAGTTCCTCACCCTTGGCGTTCAGCTCGGCGGTGATGGCGTCCCGGATCTCGTTCATGGACGCATGGTCCAGCTGCCGGACGATAGCGACCTTATAGCCGTCCTCTCCCCCGCTGTTGGAGGCGCCGCCGGAGTTGGAGCCGGAGCTGCCGGAACTGCTGGAGCCGCCGGAGCAGGCGGCCAGGGACAGGGCGAGAGACAGGGACAGGGACGCGGCCAAAAGCTTCTTCATCGTGTTCTTTTTCATGGGAATACCTCCATAGTCTGCCCGCTTGGGGCTGAAATTTGTCTGGGTGGGTGATGGAGGGGCCGCTGCCAACGGCCTTGATTTTGGAGTATAAAAAAACAGCCCCTTATCCCCTATGGGACAAGAGCTGCACTCCTGCGATACCACCCAAATTGACGTTTCAAACGTCCGCTCGCTTCACGCGCCATCACGCGTGCCCGATGGATAACGGGTGGGTCCCCGTCGGCATCTACTTGGTCTCCCGTTCAAGCCGCCCTCGAAAGTCCATTCACTCGGCCGCGCCCCGCCCCGATCTCACCACCCGGGACTCTCTTCAGGTTTGCCGCACCGGCTACTACTCTTTCTCGCAGGTTTCATGCTGTTTGGTTGTTGGGGTTATTATAGCCGCCCCTCCCCTGTTTGTCAAGCATCAATTTTTCCGGACGCGGACCTTTTTTCCCCGGCGCAGGCCCCAGGCAGAAAGCCCGCCGCCCGAAAAAAGTGTCTCAGGCGGCGGGCAAAGGCGCAGTTCAACAGCAAGAAAGGGAAACTCCCTTACACCTCGAACATCAGGTCGCCGTAGGTGGGCACCGGCCAGATGGACTTGTCCACCATCAGCTCCAGCTGGTCGATGGGGTAGCGCAGGGCGTCCATGGCGGGGACCACGGCGGTGCGGTAGGCAATGGCCATCTCCTTCACATCCTGGATGGCGTCCACCCGGTCCATGAGGGGCTTGAGCTGCTCCAGGGCGGCGGAGGCCTCGGCCAGGCGGGCGCTCACATCCTTGAGGAGGCCGCGCTGCACGGACAGCTCCGCCTCCGGGCAGGCGGAGGCCACCGCGGTGATGGACTGGGCCAGACGGGTGGTGTAGCCAATCACGGTGGGGATGTAGTGCTTGGCCGCCATGTGGATCATGGTGTTGGCCTCGATCTTGATGGTCTTCACGTATGTCTCATACATGATGTCCGCCCGGGCCTCCAGCTCGGACTGGGTGTAGATGCCGAACTTGGTGAACAGATTCACCGCCTTCTCGGTGGTGAGGGCGGGCACCGCGTCCACCAGAGAGGCCAGGTTGGGCAGGCCCCGGCGGGCGGCCTCGGCCACCCACTCGTCGGAGTAGCCGTCCCCGTTGAAGATGATCCGCTGGTGCTGGGCCATGTTGTCGTGGATGAGCTTGGTGCAGGCGGCGTTGAAGTCGTCGGCCCGCTCCAGCTGATCGGCGGCCTCGCACAGGGCCTCGGCCACAATGGCGTTGAGGGTGGTGTTGGCGTCGGCGATGGAGTCGGAGGAACCCACCATGCGGAACTCAAACTTGTTGCCGGTGAAGGCGAAGGGGGTGGTGCGGTTGCGGTCGGTGGCGTCCTTGTTCAGCACCGGGACGGTGGACACGCCGGAGTCCAGCTTGCCCGAGGCCAGCAGCTTGACGGACTCGGCGTTGGAGATGATCTGATCCACCACGCTCTCCAGCTGGTCCCCCAGGAAGATGGAGATGATGGCGGGAGGGGCCTCCTGGCCGCCCAGGCGCTGGTCGTTGCCCACGCAGGAGGCGGACTGGCGCAGCAGGTCGGCGTGGGTGTCCACCGCCTTCATGATGCAGGAGAGCACCAGCAGGAACTGGAGATTCTCGTTGGGGGTGTCGCCGGGGTCCAGCAGGTTCTCCCCGGTGTCGGTGCCGATGGACCAGTTGTTGTGCTTGCCCGAGCCGTTGACCCCGGCGTAGGGCTTCTCGTGGAGCAGGCACACCAGCCCGTGGCGGGTGGCCACCCGCTTCATGGTCTCCATGGTCAGCTGGTTCTGGTCCACGGCCAGGTTGCACATGGTATAGATGGGGGCCATCTCGTGCTGGGCGGGGGCCACCTCGTTGTGCTGGGTGGTGGCGGGGATGCCCAGCTTCCACAGCTCCTCGTTCAGGTCGGACATGAAGGAGCCCACCCGGTCCCGGATGACGCCGAAGTACTGGTCCTCCAGCTCCTGCCCCTTGGGGGCGGGGGCGCCGAACAGGGTGCGGCCGGTGTAGATCAGGTCCCGGCGCTTCAAATACTTCTCCCGGTCCACCAGGAAGTACTCCTGCTCGGGGCCCACCGAGGGGAACACCTTCTGGGCCTCAGTGTTGCCGAACAGACGCAGGATGCGCAGACCCTGGGTGTTGATGGCCTCCATGGAGCGCAGCAGCGGGGTCTTCTTGTCCAGGGCCTCCCCGGTGTAGGAGACGAAGATGGTGGGGATGCACAGGATGGTACCCGCGGTCATCTCCTTTACAAAGGCGGGAGAGGTCATATCCCAGGCGGTGTAGCCCCGGGCGTAGTGGGTGGAGCGCAGGCCGCCGGAGGGGAAGGAGGAGGCGTCGGACTCGCCCATGATGAGCTGCTTGCCGGTGAGCTGGAGGATGGTCTTTCCGTCCTCCGGCCGGGTGATAAAGGCGTCGTGCTTTTCGGCGGTGATGCCGGTGAGGGGCTGGAACCAATGGGTGTAGTGGGTGGCCCCCTTCTCCACCGCCCAGTCCTTCATGGCGTTGGCCACAATGTCGGCGGTGGCCATGCTGATGTTGCCCCCGTGCTTCATCACGTCCATGACCTCCCGGAACACCCCCTTGGGCAGGCGCTCCCGCATGACGGCGGTGCTGAAGACGTTGGAACCGAAGATCTCTGTCACGTTCACGCTCATACTTTCAAACCCTTTCCTTTACCATACAGACTCCCCGAAACGAAAAGAGGGACAAGCCCGCCCCCTCCGGACACGCTTGTCCCCTCCGCAGACCGGCGCGCGCTCAGCGCCGCGGTCCACTGGGTGCATTGTATTAAGAATACCGTACCGGCGGGCATTTTGCAAGTCTTGAAACCCACAAACTTCAGAAACCTCCGGGAACCGGATGTGGAATTTTCCACGAAAAGAGGCGCAGCGGCGCAAACATCCGCTTGACAGGAGGTTTCAGGCCGTTATACTGTTTTTATCAGCCAAAACCTGCGGAAAGGGGATACAACTATGTCCTACACCAAGGAAGACATCCTCCGGATCGTGGAGGAGGAAGAGATTGAATTCATCCGCATGCAGTTTGTGGACATCTTCGGACAGCTGAAAAACGTGGCCATCACCGCCTCGCAGACCGGCAAGGCGTTAAACAACCAGATCATGTTCGACGGCTCCTCCATCGAGGGCTTTACCCGGGTGAACGAGTCGGACCAGTACCTGTTCCCGGACCGGAGCAGCTTTGCCATTTTCCCCTGGCGGCCCGCCCAGGGGCGGGTGGCCCGGCTCATCTGCGACGTGTACGACACCGACGGCACCCCCTTTGTGGGCGACCCCAGAGGGGTGCTCCGCCGGGTGGTCCGGAAGGCCCGGGACATGGGCTTTGACGCCTTCAACATCGGCCCTGAGCTGGAGTTTTTCCTCTTTGAGACCGACGAGGAGGGCCGGGCCACCACACGCACCGGGGACCAGGCGGGCTACTTTGACCTGGGCCCTCTGGACCAGGGGGAGTCCACCCGCCGGGAGATCTGCCGGATGCTGGAGGAGATGGGCTACGAGATCGAGGCCAGCCACCACGAGAGCGCCGCTGGACAGCATGAGATCGACTTTAAATATGTGGACGCCATGGACGCCGCCGACAAGATCATGACCTTCAAGCTGGCGGTCAAGACCATCGCCCAGAAAAACGGACTCCACGCCACCTTCATGCCCAAGCCCCTCTTTGGGGCGGCGGGCTCCGGCATGCACCTGAATATGTCCCTGTTCCGGGACGGGAAAAATCTGTTTTACGACCCCGACGACCCCCGCGGCCTGTCCCAGATGGCCTACTCCTTCATCGCCGGCCTGCTGGAGCACGTGAAGGGGTTCACTGCCCTGACCAACCCCCTGGTGAACTCCTACAAGCGGCTGGTCTCCGGGTATGAGGCCCCCTGCTACAAGGCCTGGTCGGCCTCCAACCGCTCCGCCCTCATCCGCATCCCCGCCTCCCGGGGGAGCTCCACCCGGGTGGAGCTGCGCAGCCCCGACCCGGCCTGCAACCCCTATCTGGCCATCGCCGCCTGCCTGGCGGCCGGGCTGGACGGCATCGAGCGGGGGCTCACCCCTCCCCCGGAGATCCCCGGGAATATCTATGAGATGGACGCGGCCACCCGCTCCGCCTTCGGCATCGAGACCCTCCCCCGCACCCTGGAGGAGGCCCTGGAGGCCATGAAGCAGGACCGGCTGGTCATGGACGTGCTGGGCGAGCATGTGGCCTCCCACTATCTGGCCGGCAAGCAGCGGGAGTGGGAGGAGTACCAGACCCGGGTGTCCAGCTGGGAGATTGAGAAGTATCTGGTGACCTATTGAGCGCATCCCACGGACAGCGCAGTATAAAAGTAGAACGGCAGGGGCCTGCCTCTGCCCTGCCGGAAAGAGAAAATACCCCCGCCCCGCAGGGCGGTCCCCTGCACCAGATCAGAGACAAAGGAGGGAGACACTTATGGACACCGTCATTGTGGCCTTTGAAAACGCCAAATTTGTCCGCCAGCTCCGGGAGCTGCTGGAGAGCGCCGGGGTGGCCGAGTGTCTCCCCTGCTCCTCCGGGGATCAGGTGCGCCGCCTGCTCCAGCGGCAGGGGGCCTGCTGCGTCATCTGCGGCCCCCACCTCACCGACGGCCCGTCGGAGTGGCTCTTTGACGACCTCCCCCCCTCCTGCCTGATGCTGATGGTCGGGCCCAAGCACCAGCTGGATTTGTGCGGCAGCCCTGACATCTTCAAGCTCCCTACCCCCCTGCGCCGGGAGGAGACCGTCCTCACCGTGCGGCTGCTCATCCAGTTCAGCCACCGGATGGAGCGCTTTGCCCGCAGCAGCCGCAGCTCTGCCGAGCAGCGGGACATCGACCGGGCCAAGCGGGCCCTGATGGAGAAAAAGGGCCTCACCGAGGAGGAGGCCCACCACCGGCTCCAGAAGCGGAGCATGGACGAGGGCCGCCGGCTGGTCCAGACCGCCCGGCAGGTGCTGGCGGAGCTGGAGGAACCGGCGTCCGAAAGATAGAGCGAGCTCCGGCCCTGAATTGGGGCCGGAGCTCGTACTGTTTTAAGTGTGTTTTTCCTGGCTCAGGAAGCGGGGGTGGGAATGACGAACAGCATGTCGTTGCCGCCCTCCTCCTGGGGGAACTGGTTGTACATGGTGAAGTTGTAGTAGAACCGCTCGGCGGGATAGATGCCGTAGCCGTCCTGGTTGTGGTCGGTGGTGTCATAGGGGTCGGCCACGATGATCACATCGTCCTGGGTGGTCTCGGTGCCCAGGGTGTCGTAGCCGATGATCACCTGCCAGTGTCCGCCCCAGTCGTTCCAGGCGATCAGAATGGGCTTGCCTTCCGCCAGGGTGGACTGGATGGTGTCCAGGGTAAATTCGCTGTACACGTCCTGGCAGTCCAGCGTAGAGGTGTATGTAAAGCCGCCGACTCCGTCCAGCATGTCCAGCGCCTGCACCAGTGTGGTGCCTGGATACCCCTCCAGCTCGGTGCCGTCCAGGGAGTGGCGCAGGGCAGCCAGAGACTCCTCGTTCCAGTCTCCCATCCGGTCGTACCAGTTGAGCGTCATCAGTACACAGGCGACGCCGCAGCTCCACTCACTGGTCTGCTGGATGGTCTGGAAATTGGTGAGGATGGTGAGGGTGTCGTTGGACTCCATGTTGTAGAAGTCCGGGTGGGCAAAGTAGATGGAGTCGGCGTGGTCGCCCTGCCGCTCCACCGAGTCGGACCCGTCCTCCGGGGACAGATCGACGGCATAGGGAATTTTCATCTCGTCGGAAAAGTTTCCGGTTTCCGTGGTCTCCACGGTGTGCTTTGTGGCATCCGCAAGGGATGTGTCCGCCGCCCCGGCCGACTGGCTACCGCTCTGTGTGGTGGCGCATCCGGCCATCAGGCCCAGCACCAAGGTGGACGCCAGTGTCAGAGTGACTGTTTTTTTCATTTCTCGATCTCCCTTCGCCGCATCTGCGGCTTGTTTGGTATTCTGCGCCGCAAAGTGCAGTGGGCTTAATTATAGGGGAATTGGGGAGAAATTGCAACTATAAATTTCTGTCCCGATGCTCTAATTTTTCCCCCTCCCCCCTTCTCCAGTTCGTCGGTGTGACGAACCACAGTTTATTTGGTAAACAAAACTTAGTTTTTGTTGATCGGTCTGATCGTTCTGTCCGGCGCATAAGCTTTAACAGCGGCGCTGGAAAGGAGCGATGACATGCACATCACCAAAATGCAGGGGCTGGGCAACGACTACATTTACTTGAACTGTCTGGAGACGGTCCCGGAGGACCTGCCGGGGCTGGCGGTGCGGCTGTCCGACCGGCACTTCGGGGTGGGGGGCGACGGCCTCATCGCCATCCGGCCCGGCGTGACCGGGGACTTCTCCATGGACATGTACAACGCCGACGGCTCCCGGGGGACCATGTGCGGCAACGGCATCCGGTGCGTGGGCAAGTACGTGTACGACAAGGGACTCACCCGTAAAACCTGCCTCACCATCGACACCGGGGCGGGCCCCCGTGCTCTGGAGCTCCACCTGCGCCGGGGCCGGGTGGACCAGGTGACCGTGGACATGGGGGAGCCCAGGGTCCTCCCCTCGGTGGAGCTGGCGGCGGAGGACGAGGTGTTCTCCGCCTGGCCGGTGGAGGTGGGCAACCCCCACGCGGTCATCTTCTGTCCGGACCCAAAAGTGGTCCCCCTGGAGAAGGTGGGGCCGATTCTGGAGCGCTCTCCCCTGTTCCCCGGCCGGGTGAACGTGGAGTTCGCCGCCCCCCGGGACGGGGACCGGCTGGACGTGCGGGTGTGGGAGCGGGGCAGCGGCATCACCCTGGCCTGCGGCACCGGGGCCTGCGCCGTGCTGGCGGCGGGGGTCAAGACCGGCCGATGCGGCCGGAGGGCCTCCGTCCACCTGCCGGGGGGCGTGCTGGAGCTGGACTGGCGGCGGGAGGACGGGCACATCCGGATGACCGGCCCGGCGGTCACCGTATTTGAGGCGGATGTGGAGGAATCCCTTTAATCCAGTAACCGAACAGTATTTTTCCTTTACAGGATTTTGTCGCAAAAAATGGCCGCGTGACGCGGCCATTTTTCGTGTCGTCTGTGGTTATCGAAGCTCCGCGCCGCCCATCACAGCGGCGACGGATTCGTCCAGGTAGTCCAGCGGGTCCACCCGGGTCCCGTCCAGGGCTACCTCGAAGTGGAGGTGGTCCCCGGTGGCCATCCCCGTCCGGCCCACCAGGCCGATCTGGTCCCCGGCGAAAACGGTCTCCCCCGGCTCCACGGCGTACTCCCGCAGGTGGGCGTACTTGGTAGTCATGTCCCCGTGCCGGAGCAGGACGTAGTTGCCGTCCGACGTGTCAAACGCCGCCTCCAGCACCGTCCCGTCCGCCGCCGCCAGCACTGGAGTTCCCCCGGCCCGGGGGAGGTCGATGCCCTCGTGGGAGGTGATCTTCCCGGTGATGGGGTGGACGCGGGTCGCAAAGTTCATGGACAGCTCTATCGTGTTCCCGGCCTCAATGGGCCAGTCCAGCATGACAGGCGTGGCCTCCACGCCGGCTTCTTTCAGCTGTTCCTCCACTACCGCCGGGCCGGTGTAGGCCCCCAGGGCGGTGGTGGCCAGCGCCAGGGTCAGGCAGGCGGCCGCCCCCAGGGCAAATGCCTTCTTTCCATAGGTCTTTGCATTCATCATAGCAGTCAAGCGCTCCTCTAATCGCTGTTTCTGGGAAAACAGGGCGGTGGATGGGGCCCCCTTCCCGCCCGCGGCCAGGCGGAGCAGCAGCTCCCCGTACCGGGCTCGCCGGGGGCGGTCCCAATCCCGGGCCACCGTCTGGTCGCAGTACAGCTCACAGTCCCGGTCCAGCCGCTCCGCCAGGAGCCGGGCCGCCGGGTTGAACCAGTGGACGCACACCGCCAGGGCGGCCAGCCACTTGCCCCACAGGTCCCGGTGCCGCCAGTGGGTGAGCTCATGGGAGAGCACCCCTTCCAGTTCCTCCTGGGACAGCTCCAGCTCCGGCAGGATCAGCTGGGGCCGCAGCAGCCCCACCAGCATGGGGGTGGGCGCCGCAGGGCTGACCCGCAGGGCGGGCGGTCTCTTCTCCCCCTGGGTCAGGCGGGCGAACACGGCCCGCTCCCCCGGCCCGGCGGGCCGCAGGGTGTGTCTCAGCTCTCGGCACATCCGGCCGTAGGCAACTCCCCGGCGCGCCAGCGCCGTGAGGAAGCCCGCCGCCCACAGGGCGGTGAGGCCCGCCGCCAGGTCGATCTGTCTTCCCGTTTCCTCGTGTTCCAAAATCTCATAGGACGGCGCGGTGTGGGAGGGGACCTCCTCCAGCGCCTGGGTGGAATGCTCGGGGGCCGCCGCCTGGCGCAGCTCCGCCGTCCCCCGGTCCAGCAGTCCTCCAGAGATGCTCCAGGGGCACAGCAGCCGGAACAACACCAGCAGCCACATGAGCCGCCGGACGCCGGGCGGGATTCTGCCCCGCAGCAGGCGGGCCAGCACCTCCGCCAGCCCCATCAGGCAGGCGCCTGACAGGGACAGGGAGAGCAGGGCGGCCAAAAACTCCTCACCCATGGCCTTCCTCCTCCGGGTACAGGATGGACCGCAGGTCCTCCAGGTCCTGGGCGCTGAGCTGGGACCGCTCCACCAGAGCGGCCACCAGGTCCTTGGCGCTCCCCCGGTACACCTTGTCAATGAGGGAGCTGGTGGACCACGCCTGGTACTCCTGCCGGGTGAGAACGGGGCGGTAGTAGAACACCTCCCGCTTCTCCGCCTCCACCGCGCCCTTCTCGCACAGACGGCGCAGCAGGGTTTTGACGGTGGAGGCGTCCCATTGGTGGCCCCCCTCCAGGGCGGCGCGGATGGCGGCGATGGGCATGGGCGCGTCCGCCTGCCACAGCACCTCCAGCACCTCCACCTCCGAGGCGGAGATTTTCGCGGCCAATTCATTCATGTGGAATCCCTCCCAAGATAGGGTACAGCTGTAACCTGTCTATAGGTTACACTCGTAACCTCTCTTTGTCAAGAGGCTTTCAGCGTTTTTTATGATTTGCGGCCCTGTACGATAAGAGGTAAAAAAGCGGGCGGCTGCCCCCTCGAGCTCCCCCACCCTGTCTCAGGCGGATTTTATTCTGCACAGGGTTTTCGACACGCTGCGGGCGGCCGCAAGGGCTGCCCCTACAGGGATCAATTCGGTCATTTCATTTCCCACCGCGACAGCTCCACCGCGGCGGTGGCCACGTGCTCCCGGAAGGTCCGGTCATGCTCCACAAAGACCATGGTGGGCCGGTACTGGAGGATCAGCTCCTCCAGCTGGATGCGGGAGAACAGGTCGATATAGTTCAGCGGCTCGTCCCAGATATACAGGTGGGCGCTCTGGCACAGGCTGGCCGCCAGGAGCACCTTTTTCTTCTGGCCCGCGCTGTACCCCGCCATGTCCCGCTCCAGCAGGGCCCGGGAGAAGTCCAGCTTCCGCAGGATGGTGAAAAATTGGGTGCGGTCCACCCCCTGCGCCCGGGCGAAGTCCGCCGGGAGGCCGGACAGGTGGTCGGCGCGCTGGGGCACATAGGAGATCACCAGCCCCGAGCCCCGCCGCAGCAGTCCGGTGTGCTCCAGTTCCTCCCCCATGAGCAGCCGCAGCAGGCTGGTCTTGCCCGAGCCGTTGCCCCCCAGCAGGGCGATCCGGTCCCCCTCCTCCACCTGGAAGGTGCAGGGGGCACATACCGGGCGGCCGCCGTAGCACACGGACACCTCCCGCCCCTCCAGCAGGCGGCCACCGGGGAAGGACTTGGGCGCCAGCTTCAGGGCGTCGGCGTGCTCCACGTCCCTCAGCAGGGCAGATTTCTCCTGAATGGCGCTGCGCTGCCGGTTTTCCAGACTCTTGGAGCGCTTCATCATCTTGGCGGACTTGTGGCCCACAAAGCCCCGGTCCACCTTCAATCCGGAGTTCTCGCTGCCGTACTTGCTCCGCTCCACCCGGTCGGACCAGCTCTCGGTGCGCCGGGCGGCCTGCTCCAGCCGCCGGATCTCCCCTTTCAGCTTCTCGTTCTGGGCCTCCTCCCGCCGGTCCCGGGCCTCCTTCTCCCGGAACCACACGGAGAAGTTCCCCTGGATCAGCTCCTGCCCCGCCGGGTTCAGGGCCAGAATGTGGTCCACGCACCCGTCCAGAAAGGCCCGGTCGTGGGAGACCAGAAGGAACCCCCGGCGCAGTCCCCGGAGATACCGGGCGGTCAGCGCCCGCCCCGCCTCGTCCAGGTGGTTGGTGGGCTCGTCGATCATGGGGTAGCCGTCCTCCTGGAGGAACAGGGCGGCCAGCCGGGCCCTGGTCTGCTCCCCGCCGCTGAGGCGGTCAAAGGGCCGGTCCAGCAGCTCCTCCCCCAGCCCCAGCTTGTTCAGCTCCCGCAGGAGCTTCCACTCGTCCTCCTCCGGCACTCCGTCCATCAGCACGTCCCGGGCGGGCCGCTGAGGGTCCCGGACGGGCTTCGGCACATAGAGGGGCCGCTCCGGCCGTATCATGGTTCCCTTCCCTTCCAGACTGCCCTCCAGCAGCCGCAGCAGAGTGGTCTTGCCCCGTCCGTTCCGCCCCACCAGGCCCAGCTTCCAATCGGTGTCCCACTGGAGGTTCAGGCGTTCAAAGACTGGGGTGTGGTCCCCGTCGTGGGTGAAATCCAGGTTCTGGATCAAAATTTGAGACATGGTCATGCCCTCCTTTGTCGGTGAAAATCAAAAACCGCGAGCTGGGTCCTCCCCACACTCGCGGCACACCGACAGGGTCCCGGCGCGCACAGGCGCACCAGGACCAAATATAAAACAGCCGGAGGCAGAGCAGGCAAACAAGACCCTCTCGCATACGGCATGACAAAGCCGGGACCGTCTCCGGTCCTCTCTCGCTCTATCACGCTCAGCGATGGGAATTGCGCATGCTCCCGCCTCCTGTCCTATCTCAAGTCGGGACGATGATACCACAGTCGTCCCGGGCTGTCAATCACTTTTTCCGGGGGCGCGGCAGAAGCCGCGCCCCTCCTCTGACCATTTCCTTCTTCTTGGCCTCACGGCTGCCTCTCCTCCGGAGGGCCGCCTTTCCGGCCCCGGCGCACCCGCCGCCAGTAGAACAGCCCGCCCCCGGCAGCGCCCAGCACCACAATCACCAGGAATAGGTGGTAGGACAGCCACACCAGCAGGTCCTGGACCCCCTGGACCAGTCCCGCCGCGCTGGCGGACAGGCCGGCGGCCATCCGCTCTCCCAGTCCGGCGGTCTCTCCCGGCGTCTGGCTGAGACTGAGGACCTCCGTCAGGGACAGGTCCACGGTGGCGTAATCGATGAGGTCGTCGTAGTGTTCCAGATCGGTGGTCAGGCTCTGGATCTCGTACTCCGTCTCGCTCAGGGCGTTCTCCAGCTCAATGATGCTCTCCATGGTGTCCGCCTGGGCCAGCAGGTCCAGCAGCCGCTCCTGCTTGGTGCGCTGGGCGGCCAGCCGGGTCTCGGTGTCGTAGTAGGCCTGGCTCACGTTCTCGCTGCTCTCGGAGCGGCGGACCACATAGCCCAGGGTGCCGGACTGATCCAGAAAGGCGCTGAAATTCTCCTCGGGCAGCCGGATCACATAGTTTCCGTACCGGGCCGCGTTCTGGTCCCGGAGGCTGCCCCCCTCCACCTGGGCGGACTGGAAGTATCCGCCGGCTTCCGCCACCAGCGCCTCCAGGGAGGCCGCCGCCGTGTCAAAGGCCTCGGTCTGGATCTCCAGCTCCGCCCGGCGGATCAGCTTGGCGTTCTGCCCCGCCTGGGGGGAGGCCTCCTCCCCGTTTGCCGCGCCCGGCTCGCCGGGGGCGCTGTTCTGGGAGTCCTCCGCGGAGAAGGAGAGGCTCTCCCCTCCCTCGGCGCTGCTGGAGGCGTCGGCCTCCCCTCCTCCGCTGGCTCCCCCGCCGCAGGCGGTGAGGGAGAGGACCAGCAGAGCCGCCAGCCACATGGTCACTGCTCGTTTCATCTCGCTTCGCTCCTTTCTTCCGATCCAAATGCGGGAATTGCTTCTCTAACCATTCAGACGGAAACGGGAGGGGCCAGTTGCGTTGAAATTACATTTTCGAGGAAAATTTTTCATCAGGGTCGGCAAAAGACTTTAAAGCCGGGTAAAATCACCTTCCCTCCGCCCCCCGCATAGGATGGGAAAAAACAGGAGGTAACGCCCTATGCCCATCATCTATCTCTCCCCCTCCACCCAGGAGGGCAACTACTACGTCAACGGCGGCACCGAGGAGGAGTACATGAACCTGCTGGCGGACAAAATGGTCCCCTATTTGGACGCCTCCGGCATCCGGTACACCCGGAACACCCCGGACATGACCGCCGCATCCTCCATCGCCGCCTCCAACGCGGGGAACTATGACCTGCATCTGGCCCTCCACTCCAACGCCGCCCCGGAGGGAAAATACGGCCAGGTGCGGGGAATCATCGTCTTCTACTACCCCACCAGCCAGCCCGGCCAGCGGGCCTCCACCATCATCGCCAACAATTTAAAAGCCATCTACCCCCTGCCCAGCCTGGTGCGGGCTCAGGGAACCACAACCATCGGGGAGGTGCGCCGGGTGCGGGCCCCCTCCGCCTTCCTGGAACTTGGCTACCACGACAACCTGGAGGACGCCAACTGGATCAAGGAGAATCTGGATGCGGTAGCCCGGAATCTGGTTATGTCCCTCACCGACTTCTTTGATATCCCCTTTCTCACCCCGGAGCCCATCCGGTCCGGCCGGGTGGATGTGGACTGGGGGGTACTGAACATCCGCGCCCGCCCTAATCTGAACGCATCCATCCTGGCCCAGGCTCCAGACGGCGCCCCCCTTGCCATCCTCAATCACTCCGGCGGCTGGTACCTGGTCAACTACAAGGGGACCATCGGCTACGCCAAGGACGACTTCGTCACCCTAAACGGCTGAGGAGGCACGCCATGGACATTCATGTGGTGCAGCCCGGGGACACCCTCTACCGGATCGCCCAGCAGTACGGCGTCCCCATGTCCCGCCTGCTGCTGGATAACCGGCCCCCAGACCCTAACCGTCTGGCGGTGGGGCAGTCACTGGTGGTCCAGTACCCCCGGGAGACCCTGATCCTCCGGCCGGAGGAAACTCTGGCCCAGGCCGCCCAGCGGGGCGGGATCTCCCTGCGCCAGCTTTTGCGGAACAACCCCCAGCTGGAGGGCGGAGAAAACGCCCTCTCTGGCCAGGAGCTGGTCCTCTCCTTCCAGCAGGAGAAGGAGGGGACCCTCTCGGTGGGCGGCTACGCCTACCCGGAGATCGACCCGGCCCTCCTGCGCCAGACCCTCCCTTTCCTCACCACCATGGCCCCCTTCACCTACGGCATCACCCCCCAGGGCGGGCTCGTCCCCCTGGACGACCAGGCCCTCATCGACGCCGCCAAATCCATGCGGGTACGGCCCATCCTTCACCTGTCCACTCTCACCCAGGAGGGCACCTTCTCCAACGAACTGGCCCACACCGTCCTCACCGACGGGGCGGTGCAGAACCGCTTGGCGGCCAGCCTGCTGGAGACCATCCAGCAGAAGGGGTACCGGGGGCTGGACGTGGACTTCGAGTTCGTCTACCCGGAGGACGCCTCGGCCTACGCCGCCTTCATCGCCCGCATGCGGGAGAGCCTGTCCCCCCTGGGCCTCCCGGTCTTTGTAGCCCTGGCCCCCAAGACCTCCGCCAACCAGCGGGGGGATCTGTACGAGGGACACGACTACCGCATGCTGGGGGAGGCGGCGGACTTCGTATTTTTAATGACCTATGAGTGGGGCTATACTTACGGCCCACCCATGGCGGTGGCCCCCCTGCGCAATGTGGAGCTGGTGGTGGACTACGCCCTGAACGAGATCCCGGCGGAGAAGATCTGGATGGGCATTCCCAACTACGGCTACGACTGGACCCTCCCCTTCCGCCAGGGGGACCGGGCCCAGTCCATCTCCAACCAGGAGGCGGTGGCTCTGGCCGTCCAAAACCGGGCGGCCATCCGCTTCGACCAGGCGGCCCAGTCCCCCTGGTTCCGGTACGTGGATGGCCAGGGCCGGGAGCACGAGGTGTGGTTCGAGGACGCCCGGAGCATCCGCGCCAAGTTGGAGCTGGCCCACTCCCGCGGCCTGTACGGGGTGGGCTACTGGAATCTCATGAGCCCCTTCCCCCAGAACTGGGCCCTGCTGAACAGCTTATATGAAATTCCGCCGGGAGACGAACCCCTGTTCTGAGGCCGGCAGGCAACCCCAAAGGGCGGGCCGTTTCCCAATTTTCAAACAGGGCCTAGATTTTTCCCGAAACTTGGGGTAAAATGCAGTATGCAAGCCAGGCCCCTGGGTGCAATGGCGCTTCAGCGCCCCCAGGGGCCGGAACACTGGATACAAAGGAGAAATCACCCATGTCCATTGAAATTGGAATCAAGGGCCGGGCCGAAGACATGGTCCGGGAGGAAAACACCGCCCAGGCGGTGGGCTCCGGTACCCTGCCCGTCTTTGCCACCCCCGCCATGACCGCCCTCATGGAGAAGGCCGCCTGGACCTCCCTGGCCCCCTATCTCAGCGAGGGGGAGAGCACCGTGGGCACCAAGCTGGAGATCACCCACGACTCCGCCTCCCCCCTGGGGATCAAGGTGTGGGCCGAGAGCGAGGTCACCCAGGTGGACGGAAAGCGCATCGTCCTGAAGGTGGCCGCCTACGACGAGAAGGGCCTCATCGGTCAGGGCGTGCACGAGCGCTTCATCATCACCAACGACCGCTTCCTGGCCAAAGCCGGACGGAAGCTGGAGGGCTGAGCCATGTCCATTGAGCGTGTCCGCGCCTACTTCCAAGAGCTGGGTCGTGAGGGGGACATTCTGGAGTTCCCCGTCTCCAGCGCCACCGTGGAGCTGGCCGCCCAGGCAGTGGGCGTCATCCCCGCCCGCATTGCCAAGACCCTGTCCTTCCTGGTGGACGACGGCTGCGTCCTCATCGTGGCCGCCGGGGACGCCAAGATCGACAACCCCAAGTACAAGGCTATGTTCCACACCAAGGCCAAGATGCTCACCCCGGAGCAGGCCCAGGAGATGACCGGCCACGCCGTGGGCGGCGTGTGCCCCTTCGCCAACCCCGAGGGGGTCAAGACCTACCTGGACGTGTCTCTCAAGCGCTTTGACACCGTTTTCCCCGCCGCCGGCAGCTCCAACTCCGCCATTGAGCTCACCTGCGGCGAGCTGGAGGAGTATTCCCACAGCCTGGGCTGGATCGACGTGTGCAAGGGCTGGCAGGAGGAGGCCTGACCCTCCCCCTATGCAGCTTCGCCCCTCCGCCGTTTTCTTCGGCGGAGGGGTTTCCTTTTCTCCTCAAAGCCCGCCTCCCGGAGCAGATTGAAGCACAGCCACGCCGCGGTGAGGAGCAGCGTGGGCCCTGCCCCCGCCCCCACCAGGACCAGCCCCAGGGCGGCCAGCGCCCCCGTCAGTAGCCGGTCCAGCCACCAGCCCGCCCGCCAGGCCGCCTCCGGCCCCAGCAGCCAGGCCAGAACGCACCGGAGCACCCGCCCACCGTCCAGCCGCCCCACCGGCAGCAGGTTGAAGCAGCACAGCGCCAGATTCAGCCCGGCAAACACCCAGCCCCGGGAGAACCGGCAGAACGTCAGAGCTAGGGCCAGATTGACCAGGGGGCCTGCCAGGGCGGCCAGGACCTCCCCGCCGTAGGACAGGGAGCGGTCGATCTCCATCTCCGCCCCCACGGCGGTGATGGACAGCCTTCGCACCCGTACTCCCAGCAGGAGGAGGACCAGCAGGTGGCCCAGCTCATGGAGGGTGCAGGAGAGCAGCGCCAGAGGGACGATCCCCTGGCGGTCCAGGTAGTTGAGCCAGGCGGCCAGCAGAAGAAAGCCCCCGGTGACCTCCACCCTTCCCGGCCTCAGCCGGTCAAAAATTCCACGTAGTAGGCGGGATTGAGATGCAGTCCGTTCCATTTCAGCTCCAGATGCAGGTGGGGGCCGGTGGACACCCCGGTAGAACCCACTTCAGCCACCTTCTCCCCTGCCGCCACCACCTGCCCCTGGGAGACACACAGTTTGCTGCAGTGGGCATAAAATGATTTGATGCCGTTGCCGTGGTCAATCTGAAGGTAGAGTCCGTGGTCGTCGTTCTCCCCGATGTAGTCCACGGTGCCCGCCGCGAAGGCCCCGATGGGGTCTCCAATCTGGCCGCCGATGTCCACCCCGTTGTGGAACTTGTATTCCCCGTCCACCGGGTGGTCCCGATAGCCGTACTCCGAGCGCAGATGGCCCAGCACCGGGGTCACCGTCTGCAGATTTCCCAGGGAGATACAGTCCATGGTGTAGTTCTCCGGCAGGGGCTCGCCGCTGTAATCCGCCTGCCACACCACGGTGCCTACCGCTGGAACAGTCTCCTCCGCCGCCGGCTCAGGAATCGGTTCCTCTGCCTGGACCTCCGTCTGAAACCACTCCTCGGGCACCTGGTCCAGGTGCAGGTAGTAGGCCGCCTGCTCCGCCGTCCCTGCCTGCTGGTTCAAAAAGTCCTGGGCCGCCTGAACCTGTACCGACGGGTCCAGAAGTTCCTCCTCCTGGGAAGGGCCGAACACCTGGACGCAGAAGTCCCCCAGCTCCCCTAAAATCGGCCCCTTTCCGGCCAGGTTCTCCCCCAGGTCCGCCAGAGCCGCCCGGAAATCGGTATCCGAGGACAGAAGGGCCTGCAGATCCCCCTGAAGCTGGGTCAGGCGCTGGGGAAAGACACCCTTGCCGATAAAGACCACCGCGAACAGGGCGGCACACACCGCCAGCTGCGTCAGACGCACCCGTTCCCGGGCCAAAGTCCTCTGCCGCCGGCTCCCTTCCCGGACGTTGTGGCCGTATGCCCTCCGGCTGGACCGCTGGACCGTTTTGTACATCTGCATCCCCTCCCGTGCAACGCTTCAGATAGGGTAAGGATATTCCAGACAAGTTTGGGATATTCCTCTTGACAGGAGAAGGGAAAATCACTATAATTAGATAGCTGTCACAATCGGGGTGTGGCGAAGCTTGGTATCGCGCTTGGTTCGGGTCCAAGAGGCCCCGGGTTCGAATCCCGGCACTCCGACCAAAAAGTGCTGTTTTCTGATGAAAACAGCACTTTTTCTTTTCTTTTGGTGTAAAAATATCATTGAAAATGAGCTCCAATTCCGTCAAGGTTCAGTTCCATTATTTTTACTTCATGACACTGCCGCCCCGAGCAATACTCGGGGCTCAGTCAGCTTGTCGAAAAACCTCTGTTTAGATGAATCCGCCTGAGTATTGGCGGGGGAGCTCAAGGGGGCGGCAGCCCGCCTCGAGTGGGATCAAATGCCCTGAAGGCCTTGCTTGGCAAGGCGTTCAGCAAGCGCAGCGAGGACTTTTCCTCCGTTGAACGTCGGGAAAGTAACGGCATTTTGTTTTGATTCAATTTCAGTCCCAAGTGTTAAATATGATCTCACCGACCGTCTGCGGGTTCCAATAGCGGATCTGTTCCAGTTCTTCCGAACCCAGTTCACCGCACAGACCACGCCAGTCCTGATTCAGCTCGGCAATGCTCAGAAACCGCACCGGAATTTCCGGCAGCTGGAGCCATTCCGGCCGCTGGGTCAGAACAAATCTGCCGGAAGTATCCCGCTGAGCAAAGGCCGCATAGGAATAATGGATGTTCTGCAAAAGGAAGACGGACTGGCCAAATCTGCTGAGTCCGGCAAGATAGAAGTTTCTCGCAGCTGTGTTCGTATCTATTTCTGTCACAGCTCCGTCGCTTTTCCGGGCCAGTGTATGACACATCCGACGGAACTCTCTCTCATCCAGGAACGGAGGCGCGCCTGTTTTCACGCTCCAAAATCCAGTGATTCCTTTTGGAAGCATTATGTCATTACTTTTTGTTTTCATTGCTTATTTAGATGCCCCCTAGACGAGCCTCTTTGTGATGGCCTCATCCACCGGTTCCAGTTCTTTCTCCAACACACACTGCAAATCCCACAGCAGGCGTGTTTCTTCCCCGACGCTGACAGTTAATTTCCCGGTGGCCTCCCAGCGGCAAAGAATTCGGTAGAGGGCGATTGCCTGTTGTTCATTCAATTCTATCTTCATAATTCTATCTCCATCAGGCCGTCAGTTGGTCGTCAAAGCAGTTGCCGATAAAGTCAAAAAATGCGGTGCAAATTGCCACATAATCGCCCTCACCGCAAGATATCTATACTGACCGAGATGCAGCGCTGCAGTGGTTCAAACATATAATTTTGACTGAATGCAGCAAATTTACGATCCCGGATTACATGGTTTCCTCATATATTTTATACGTTTCGAGGTATGCGTCAAACGGCATTCCTTTCAGCAAAATCTCGCTCATGGCGGGTGACCTCTAGTCTTCAAGCATTACAGACAAAATCGCTTCTGGGCTTTTACCAACTGCCGCAAAACTCTGATACTTTCTCTGCTCTTGATACGAAACGTTTCTATTCTGGGGTGAAGATCCGAACAAAGCCCTCTGTCCAGTCACACTGGCCGACCCGGTAGGTATCCAGACTCCACTCCTGTCTATTCAGTTGCCGTCTGGCAACTGCAAGTGCTCTCTGAGCATCTGCCCAGTCCGCGTAGCAGTCGCTGCTCCAGATGTCTGCCTCGTTCCCGCCTTCGTCCTCATCCCAGCCCCAGATCATATGGACCTTCCCGCACGGACCGATTTTACCGATCACTGTCTTTTCTGTGATCTCATAGGTACAGGGATAGTCCCGGAACCCAGGGATAGAAGATAAGTAGTGTTCAGCCTCCTGCCGTGCCTTTTTGTGTGATTTAAACAGGCCGATAAAAAAAGCTTCCTGCCGCTCATTGAACAGAGACAAGCTATACAACATACCGTTTCATCCTCCCTTTCCTTTTTGTAATTTTTTGGAGCGGCAAAATGGAGCGCCGCCACAGGATAGGCCACCTTGACCTTGACGCAGTAGTTCCGGCAGTAGGCACAGTCACGGATGCTCTCAGGCCCAAGATTCCTGTAATAGGTACCTCCTCACACCAAAAGCCAGTTCTGGCCGTCTGGCATGGGCCAGACGCTCCCTAGCATCCGCTCCAGAACTCTGCCTGTCTTAAAATCCCGTACAAGAACCTCCTCCCGATAGTCCGGGTCCTCGTACCATTTCTCCGTATACATCCTGCCTCCCTCCAGAAGAACAAAACTCTCACGGGCCTCCAACTCAAACTCCCGGCGCTCCGGCCAGAGGACATAAAACCGGTTGCCCTGGGGCGCTCTGGTCAAGAGTAAGGGCGAGGCCTTCAGCATCAGATTGTAGCAGTCCTCCGCCAAGGAAAGGGGCAGCACCGCCAGCGTGCTGGCCGCTCCTGCTGTCTCATCGAAAGTCAGAATATGGATCTCCTCTTTGGAAAAGTCCACCATCAGTAAAACCACATGGCCATCACAGTACACCGGCTTTCCAAGATACTGACCGGGCTTCGTGCGGACGGGCTCATATACGGTTCCATTGGGATAACGAACCAGGATACCCCGGCTGCACTTAGCAGGGTGTCCGTCCCGGTAGAGTTCTCCCGCCTCATACAGGTCTCCTCCTGTGCAGTCCATGCCCCAGTACCATTGGTTGCTGCCCGGCACTGGTTCCAGATAGGTGATCCCTTTTGTGAGAATGCGTTTCATTTTCTGCCCTCCCCTGCCGTATCTCAATTGGATTCTGAGATTATATCACGGCAAATGGGGGAATCTTTTAAACTTTCTCTTAAAACTTTCTTAATACCCGGGAGCGGTGTATCCGGTCAGGACTCATGGGTGTTTCCCTATCTTCCAGAGAACAATCCCTACCAGCCGATACAAAAAAACGCTCCCCCGCCCTGTCGGTAAAAGGTGACGGCATGGGCAGGGGAGCATTTTTGAACATAGATCTATGCATCTTGTTTTTGAGCGCTTCAACCGCGCTGCATCTATAAATCCGGACAGATTTATCACCGGTTCCAGCCGCCCGCTGCCGCCTCGACCATAACAGCCACAGTACGGTCCAGTCCCTCCAGAAGTCCCGCTCCGGACTCCACCTGTCCCAGGGGGATCAAGGAGCTGGACGGGCGAAAATCCCGGTAGAAAAAGCAGAGATTGCCCCAGGGAATGTAGTAGCATAGGCTGCCCACATCCGGGTCGCACTGGTCCGGAGAACCGTCGCTAGGAATTTCTTCCGTCAGATAGGCTATTTTTTCGGTACTGTTAAAATCTTCAAAGGACAGCTCTATCGGCAGCATTTCGTACAGGGCTTCCGCCGCCGGGTTGTCGTTCAGCTGAACGATGATCTCAGAGCCATCATCCAGTGAAAACCGAATTCTTCGGGTACTCTCCATGGTATTTGTTTCCTCCTTTTGCGTTTGGCCGTTTCCGCCCTGGGGCAGTTCCAAATCCAGTCCCGCGATCCACTCCTGTACTGCGGACTGGGAAGCATCCACCTCCGGGCGGTAAACGCCGATGGGCTCCAGGATGGTCACATCCTCCGGCAGAGCGGCGGTCAGATCCCGGATGGTACTGGACAGTCCGCCGGTCCCGTGGGTAACAAAGGGCACCACCGTCTTTCCGCTCCAGTCGTATTCCTCCACAAAGGTCAGCACCGGCATGGGCAGGGTGTACCACCAGTTGGGGAAGCCCAGGAACACGATGTCGTAGTCCTCCATGTTGTCCACATGGGAGGCCAGGGCCGGCCGTGCGTTTTCCGCTTTTTCGTCGGCGGCACGGTCCAGACACTCGTCGTAGTCGCTGGAGTAAGGCTCCTCCACCACGATGGAGTGGAGGTCGCCGCCCACCTCCTGCTGGATCCAGGATGCCAGCTTGGCCGCGTTGCCGGGAGCCAGTACACTGGCGGAGGTAGTGGCGTCCACATCCACTCTGCTTGGGTCTTCCACCACGGTGTTGTCCGCCCAGGTGAAATAAGCAATCAAAATATTGCTGTTTCCAGTTTCCCCAGGAGATTGGGACGCCGACGGATCGGTATCCAGAGGAGTATCCGTTATCTCCTCCGCATTTTGACTGCTCTCCGGCACATCAGAGATGCTCTGTGTTGTGGGATTTCCGCCGCAGGCTGTTAGGGAGCAGAGCAAAGTAAGAAGCACCAGCAGTGCAACGGGGCGTTTCATGGCTTATCCTCCTCCGAGATTTGACTTTGGTGAGAGGTGTGTCCCGTCCGGCTCCGAAGTGCTTTGCCCAAGTAGTAAGACAATGCGATCCAAAGGCCCGTCATGGCCAGCAGATCCAGGAAGTACAGGACGGGCGGCTGCTCGTAGTCAAAGAATACAAAATGGCTTCTTAAAAAGAGATAGTCGGCAATTTGATGCTTGAAGAAGGCGTACACACCATAACCGGAGATCACGGCGGCCAGCACCCGGAGGACCGCAGTGCGGAGGGCAGAGGGCTTCCTGTTCCCGACCGCCTTCCGCGCCGCGCCCAGCATGATCCCCCAGTGGAGGCCCAGGTGGGCCGACAGCAGGAGAAATCCCCAATAGGCGCACAGCAGGTGCGCTGTCCTGGCCAGCCCCATATGACCCTGTGTGGGAAGGAAGTCGAATACATACTGGCTCATCCAGATCCCGCTGAGCATGGAGCCCAGCATACACAGAAGGACCAGCGGAGCGAGGGCGGTCTGCAAGACCCGGTAGGGCGTGTACTTCCCACGGTTCAGGGCCTTGAGCCATTTGAAGTTTAGAATGTGGTGAATGACGAACAGCACCAGCATCCCCGCCCCCAGCCACTCGTGGATTTCCTGTTCCGTGAGGAAGTAGGCCATCAGCAAGATCAGTACCACGGTCATCAGCAGGTCCACCATGTGGCGCACAGCTGTCTTATTTCCCACAGGCGGCCTCCTCTGTCCCAATCAGGCAGCCCGTCCGAGATCAAGGCCCAGGGAGTCCACCCACTGAGAGATAGTCTCCTGGGAGGCAGTTCCGCTGAACCGCTGACCCTCCAGCCAGGTTGCCCCATCTGTCAGGGCCTCCAGGTCGGACACGCTCCCACCGATGGAACTGCTGCCGGAGGTGCAGAAGGGCACGATGGTCTTGCCGTCGAAGTCGTAGGTCTCCAGGAAGGTGGAGATAATTTTGGGCGCGTCACCCCACCAGATGGGGTAGCCCAGGAAGACCACCTCGTAATCCTCCATATTCTCCACGCCGCCGGAGATGGCCGGGCGGGCCGCGGGATCATTCTGCTCCTGATTGGCGCGGCAATCCGAATTGCTGTAATCCAGATCTTCGGAGGTATAGGGTACTTCGGGTACGATCTCATAGAGGTCAGCGTCCAGAATGCTGGTCAGATGCTCCGCGATGTTCTCTGTATTGCCAGTGGCTGAGAAATAGGCCACCAGCACATCTGTGCCCGCCTCGGGGGTGGGTTCGGGAGCAGGTTCCGGCGACGGCTCCTCTGTCTGGGCCTGGTCATAGCGCATGAGGATCACGGCCACCTGGGCGCGGGTGGCCGTACCGTCCGGATCAAAGCGATTTCCGCCCACCCCGCTGATATAGCCGCTCTCCTGGGCCCAATTCACAGCGGAGGCCGCCCAGGACGCAATGTCGCTCTCGTCGGCAAAACTGGCGCTGCCTGCGACGGCAGGGCTCCCCGCATAGCGCCACAGGATGGCGGCCAGCTGCTCCCGTGTGAGAGGATCGTTGGGACCAAAGGCACTGTCGCTGTATCCGCTGACCACGCCGTTCAGCCGGGCCCAGTAGACCCCGTCGGCGTACCAGCTGTCCCCGGATACATCCGCGAAGGGATAGCCCAGGTTTTCATTCTCCAGAGAGGGGGACCCGGCCAGGCGGTAGAGCACCGTGACCAGCATCCCGCGGGTCATGGGGGTATCGGGAGAGAACGTGCTCCCGCCGGTGCCGGACATCAGACCGTTGTCCCGGCAGTAGGCGGCAGCCTCGGCATACCAGTCTCCGGCGTCTACATCGGAAAAGCCGGTGTCCGACTCAGCGGCAAGGGCCGTCACAGACAGCCCCAGGCATAGAATCAGGGCCGTCAGAAATGCGGCCATTCGTCTCAGTTTTTTCATGGGTGCACCATTCCCTTTCGTTTGATCAAAATCAGGGCGAAAATAAAATGCGGGTGTTTAACTCTCACTGAGCTTCATACATCTGCCCAGAACCTCGCCGGTTCTGAGATATTCATAGGTGGGCATCTCAAACAGCACCGGCTTGAGAGCCCAATAGTTGATTCTGCCGTCCTCTGTCAGCACGCTCTCATCGGCATAGGTTGCGGTAATTTTACAGATGAAGCTCTCAAACCCAGGGGTCTCATAGGTATCCTCCACCGTACAGGCCATGGCTACCGGGGCCTCGCCGATGATGGGTGCGCCGCCCGCCCCGATGGAGCAGGCAAATACCTGGCTCTTGTCCTCTTTATTTCCGCTGACACAGCCCACATGGTCGGCCTTTTTCAGCATGGCCTCATCCACGATATTGATGGACAGCGCCTTGTTCTCCCGAATGCCTCTGTTGCTGTAATGGGGAGCCGCCATACTGACCATCACCCGGTCATGCCCGATGATCCCCAGGTGGCCCACCAGGGTCCAGTTGGGTTTGCCGTCCACCATAGCTCCCACAACCACAAGGGGCGTGGGGTACAGGGCAAGCACCGGTCCGATATTCTTCTTCATAACAGATACCGCCTCTCTCCGGTCACACGCCGGGTTTTACATACATAATGTCATCCGGGAACTGCTCCATGGACTTCTGCTAGTCCTCCATGGGGATGTCCTGGATGGATACCGACACAAACTTGGGGTCGATCCCCAGCTCGCCCACCAGAAATTCCTGCGTCTTCTTGGCCAGGGCCAGTTTGGTCTCCTCGTCCCGTCCCGGGATCATCGTGATTGCTACATGCGGCATACTCACCGCCTCCTTTCTATTGTTCAAATTTGATTCCGTGCAGCCGGTAGATCTCATGGACACTAGGTACGTCCAGAATGAGGCTGTGCCCCAGGTCCAGAGCCTGGATCTGCACCATGTCCGCCGGGGAGAGCTGGAACCCGTCCACTGCAAAATTTTCCTGGATGCGCTGGGCGTGGATTGACTTTGGAATGGCTATGATCCCCTCTTGCCGCAGCCATCTAAGGACAACCTGAGCGGGCGTCTTGCCGTACTGCGCCCCGATGGCCAATAGAACCGGATGCTGAAAGATATTGTTCCGTCCCTCTGCAAAGGGCGCCCAGGCCATGGGCTGGATGTGATACTGTCCCATAAGATTCCGAAGCGCCCTCTGCTGACAGAAGGGGTGCAGTTCGATCTGGTTCACCGCCGGCAGGATTTCGTGGCTGAGGATCAAATCGCAGAGCCGGTCGGGCAGGAAGTTACACACCCCGATGGCCCTGACTCTTCCAGCACGAAAAAGTTCCTCCATGGCCCGCCAGCTGCCGTGGTAGTCTCCGTAGGGCATGTGGATCAGGTAGAGATCCAGGTAATCCGTTCCCAGATTCTTCAGTGTTCGGTCAAACGAACGCAGAGTTTTGTCATACCCCGCGTCCTGAATCCAAACCTTGGAGGTGAGGAATAGATCCTCCCGGACGATTCCGCTCTCCTGAACGGCCGCTCCCACAGCCGCCTCATTTCCATAGCAGGCCGCCGTGTCGATCAGCCGGTACCCGATCTGCAGAGCGGTCAGAACGCACTCTCTGCAGATGGCCGGGTCGGTTACCTGGAATACACCCAGTCCCTGCTGAGGAATTGCGGCTCCATGGTTCAACTGAATGGTATCCATGAAAATCACTCCTTCTGTCCCTGTCTCTTGTTTCTCCTGCATTCCGTCGCCATTCGGCCCCCTCTGGTTCCGGCGGGAGCGATTGTATGCCTACCGTCCCGCCGGGATGCGGCACGGGCGTGCAGATAAAATGTGTGCTCCGGAATACCTATATTTTAATAACTGGCTATTTAAAATGTCCAATACCTATGTTGGATGGAAAAACATGCACTTTTTGTATTTTTAAGCTTTGCCGCCGGAGGGCAGGAACACTCCGGACCTCCCCGCTCTCCTATGCCAGTCCACCTTCTGTATCAACAGAACTTGAGGTGTACACGCCGCCTTTGGGATAAAATGGCGCCCCCAAACGCGGTCCTTCTCAGCTTCCACGTTCGGGGGCATTCTATCGGCAGTTCAGTTTTTAGAATTTTATTTCAAGTATCCCGGCTGTTTTTTCCGCAGGCCTAAGCATCTCCGGCTTTTTATCGGCACCGGCTGAGCAAGTGCCTGGGGTTCCCGCTCTTATCGTCATGTTCCCTGCATAATTCTGGGGGCAAAAGAAAATCCTAGCAGGCAGGAAGGTGATACGATGCGGATTCCAAAGCACATCGGAATTATCCCGGACGGAAACCGGCGCTGGGCCAGGCGGGCCGGGCTGCCCAAGCAGGACGGCTACGCACACGGCCTGGAGCCGGGGCTGGAGCTGCTGCGGCTGGCCAGAGACGCAGGAGTCCAGGAGCTCACGTTTTATGGATTCACCACCGACAACTGCGGGCGGCCCCCGGAGCAGGTCCAGGCCTTCTCCCGGGCGTGCGTCCAGGCGGTGGAGCAGATCGCGTCGGAGCCGGTCTCCCTTCTGGTGACCGGCAACCGGGACGTGCCCGCGTTTCCCCAGGCGCTGCTCCCCTACACAACCCGGCGGGATTTGAACGGCGGGGGCATTCGGGTCAATTTTCTGGTCAACTACGGCTGGGAGTGGGACCTGGCCCGTCTGAACAACCCCGGCGTCCGCCGCGGAACCATCTGTGCCCAGCTCAATTCCCGGGATATCTCCCGGGTGGATCTGGTGATCCGCTGGGGTGGAATGCGGCGCCTGTCCGGCTTTCTGCCGGTACAGTCGGTCTACGCAGATTTCTTTGTGGTGGACCGGCTCTGGCCCGATTTTCAGCCGGAGGATTTCTTCCAGGCCCTTCAGTGGTACCAGAAGCAGGATGTGACCCTGGGCGGATAGCCGCCAGCTCACTGGCGCTTCTTATTGCAGGACCCGCCGCATGTTTTCCTGGATCTTTCCGGACAGGTCGGAGTACCGCTCCAGATCCTCCCGGCTGAAGCCGGCGAAGCGGGCCTGGTCGTAGTCCTCCAGCCCCTGGGCAATGTCATCCAGAATGGGCTGGGCAGCGGGGAGCAGGGAGACCCTCAGCCGCTTCCCCTTTCCGGAGTCATCCTCCCCCTCTACGCTCCCCTCCGCCTGGATCAGGCCCCGGAGCGCCAGCTTCTGAAGCGGCAGAATCAGACCCACCCGGTTCACACCGGCAAAGTCGGCCAGTTCCTTCCGGCTGTTCATCTCCCCCGCGCACCAGAGGCACAGCAGCACCCGCACCTCCACTCCGGTGAGATCGTGCTTTTGAGCCGCCGGCTCCAGATAGTGCTCCAGCAGCTTCCGGCTCCGGTAGGCATCGGCTGCCGCCCCCTGGGCGGACACCGCCCGGGCGCAGACGGTGGGCCGCTCGTCCCCCAGCTTCTTCAGGCTGGGCAGCAGGCTCTCGTCCCCCGCCGCATCCACCAGAAAGCGGTACACCTTCAGCCGGTTTTTCTCATAATCCCTCTCGTCCAGTACATGCTTGTAGAAGTCGTTGTAGTATTCAAACACCCTCAGCTTCATGCGGATGACGTTGGGCAGGTTCATGCTCTGGGACACCAGGGACCCCTTGGTTTTCACATAGTAATAGATGGGGGCGCGGAGGGCCGCAAAGGTCTCGGCGTGGAGAATATACTCCAGATTGAACAGGAAATCCTCACACCAGCGCAGGTCCTCATTCATGCGGAGACGGTACTCCTCCACGATTTTCCGGCGGAAGAGCTTATTCCACAGCACCCCATAGTAGTAGTCGGCGGGGTTTTCCATCATATAGGAGGCAAAGGTCTCCCGGGACATGACCCCCTCCTCGTCAATCTCCCCCTTGTGGGAGACCCGTTCCCCGGACACCCGGTAAAAATCCGCAATCACCAGGTCGCACTGGGTCTCCTGGGCGGTGCGGACCAGCAGCCGGGTGGCGTCCGGGCTGAGCCAGTCGTCGCTGTCCAAAAACTGAAGGTATTCCCCCCGCGCCTGATCCAGCGCATCGTTGCGGGCGGCGGAGACTCCGGCGTTGGCCTTGTGGATCACGCGGACCCGCGGGTCCTTCCCGGCGTACTCGTCACAGATGGTCCCGGAGTCGTCCTGGCTGCCGTCGTCCACTAAAAACAGCTCAAAATCGGCATACTCCTGCTTCAGAACGCTGTCCACACAGCGGCGGAGGGTTTTAGATGCGTTATAGACAGGGATGATGATGCTCACCATAGGGGTTTTCGACAAGGGAAAGCGCCTCCTTACAGAACAAATCATGGAAATATCATGGGGATCAAAACCGCCCGCCCCGGCAGGTCGGACGGTAAAATTGTAGCATGATTTTTCCCCCATGGCAAGGCGGCGCGGTCTTAGGGCCGTTTTCCCCAGGGCAGGCCGTAGTGAAGGCGTAAAGTCTTAACGCTTTTCACCATACATACCACCGCGGCCAGCAGCCCCAGCAAGATTTCCCACCCTCCGGGGACCCACGCAAGGAGGTAGGGCAGTGCAAAAGCGCAGGCCATCACCAGCAGGTCGGATTCCAGCAGAGCCCGTCTCTCTCCTCCCTCCTGGATGTAACGCCAATTCAATCTCCAGGTCCAGACCGCCAGAGCCAGCGCCGGGACCAGCAGCCACGGTATCGGCACCGTAGACCCGCCGGTCTCCAGCTGCTCCAGGCGGTACTGGTGGAACAGGGCAAACAGCGTCAGCCAGAGCACCCGGCACAGGACTCCCTTCCCCACCGCCGCCTGCCGCTCCTGCAGGCTCCGCTCCGCCCGGCGTACCGCCGGGGTATCCGCCTCCTGTTCACACTCGTCCCGGAGCAGATAGTCGGTGGACACCCCGAACAGGCGGCTGGCCGCCAGCACGTTCCCGGTATCCGGCGCCACCTCTTCCAGCTCCCAGCGGGAGATGGCCTGCCGGGACACCCCCAGTTCCTGGGCCAGGGCCTCCTGGCTCATCCCCCGCTCCTTTCGCAGCCGGTACAGCTTTTCTCCAAATGTCATGGCTCATCGCCTCCTTGTCCTCACATTTTAGCCGAAAAGCGGAAACTTGGCCACCACACAGAGGTGGAACTGCCGCAACCAGAAGTGGAATCTGCTTTTCCCACAAAAAAGGAGCGCCCGAGGGCGCTCCTTGAAGGCCGTCGAAAAAGTGGCAGAGCCACTTTTTCGAGTTAGGCTGCACGAAATTTTTACCTCGATTTCTTACGAAATTGTCGGCAAAAATTTCGTGAAAGGTGTCATTTCCGAGGCGCATGTCCTCGGAAATGACAGGATTTCATCTTATTCCGTCGTCTGCGGACGACGAAACTCCTTGCAGGAGGGCTTTTCGACAAGCTGAAAGGAGCGCCCGAAGGCGCTCCTTGAAAGTCATACTGGATAAAATTATGCCTTGCCGTCGCAGCCCAGCACGTCCACGATCTTGTGGGCGACCAGCTCCTTAATGGCGGCCCGGGCGGGCTTGAGGTACTCGCGGGGGTCGAACTTGTCGGGGTGGTCGTTGAAGAACTGACGGATGGTGCCGGTCATGGCCAGACGCAGGTCGGAGTCGATGTTGATCTTACACACCGCGCTCCGGGCGGCCTGACGCAGCTGCTCCTCGGGGATGCCCACGGCGTCGGGCATCTTGCCGCCGTTCTCGTTGATCATCTTCACGAAGTTCTGAGGCACGGAGGAGGAGCCGTGGAGCACGATGGGGAAGCCGGGCAGGCGCTTGGTGACCTCCTCCAGGATGTCGAAGCGCAGCGGAGGGGGAACCAGCTCGCCCTTCTCATTGCGGGTGCACTGATCGGCGGTGAACTTGTAGGCGCCGTGGCTGGTGCCGATGGCGATGGCCAGAGAGTCGCAGCCGGTCTTGGACACGAACTCCTCCACCTCCTCGGGGTGGGTGTAGTGGGACTCCTCGGCGGAGACCTTCACGTCGTCCTCGATGCCGGCCAGAGCGCCCAGCTCGGCCTCTACCACCACGCCGTGGTCGTGGGCGTACTCCACAACCTTCTTGGTGATCTCGATGTTCTCCTGGAAGGGCTTGGAGGAGGCGTCGATCATGACGGAGGTAAAGCCGCCGTCAATGCAGGACTTGCAGGTCTCAAAGTCGGGGCCGTGGTCCAGATGCAGCACGATGGGGATGTTGGGGCACTCGATGGCAGCGGCCTCCACCAGCTTCACCAGGTAGGTGTGGTTGGCGTAGGCACGGGCGCCCTTGGACACCTGAAGGATCAGGGGAGCATTCAGGTCCCGGGCGGCCTCGGTGATGCCCTGGACGATCTCCATATTGTTGACGTTGAAGGCGCCGATGGCGTAGCCGCCGTCATAGGCCTTCTTGAACATTTCAGTGGAGGTAACTAATGGCATAGTGACCATCTCCTTGTAAGTTTTTTACGTCTCATATTGTACCATTGTGGATTGAAAAATACAAGGGTACGTGGTATGATTTGTAAGAGAAATTTAGGTAAAACTAATTTTGGGTATCTCAACAACACTTTAGGAGGAACTAAACATGGAAAAACTCACCGGCGCATGCATCATTGGCCAGTCCGGAGGCCCCACTGCCGTCATTAACGCCAGCGCTCAGGGCGTCATCCAGACCGCTTTGAAGGCGGACTGCATCACCCGGGTGCTGGGCGCCGCCCACGGCATCAAGGGCGTTCTGGAGGACAAGCTGTACGACATGTCCCAGGAGGACCCCGCGGAGCTGGACCTGCTCCAGTACACCCCCTCCTCCGCCCTGGGCTCCTGCCGCTATAAGCTGGCCGACCCCGATGTGGACGATACCGATTATAAGCGCATTCTGGAGATTTTTGAGAAGTACAATGTGCGCTACTTCTTCTACAACGGCGGCAACGACTCCATGGACACCTGCAACAAGATCTCCAAGTATATGCAGAAGGTGGGCTATGAGTGCCGCATCATGGGCGTGCCCAAGACCATCGACAACGACCTGAACGGCACCGACCACTGCCCCGGCTTCGCCTCTGCCGCCAAGTATATCGCCACCTCCTGCGCCGAGGTCTGGCAGGATGCCCACGTATACGACACCGGCATGATCACCATTATCGAGATCATGGGCCGCCACGCCGGCTGGCTGGCCGGTTCCGCCGCCCTGGCCTCCCTCACCGGCTGCGGCCCCGACCTGGTGTATCTGCCCGAGACCGACTTCGACATGGACAAGTTCCTCTCCGACGTGAAGGCCGTCTATGATAAGACCGGCAAGTGCATGGTGGCCGTGTCCGAGGGCATCCACTACGCCGACGGCACCTTCGTGTCCGAGGCCAAGACCTCCGCCACCGACGGCTTCGGCCACGCCCAGCTGGGCGGCCTGGCCGCTCACCTGGCTGAGACCGTGAAGCAGGCCACCGGCGCCAAGGTCCGCGGCATCGAGCTCTCCCTGCTCCAGCGCTGCGGCTCTCACCTGGCTTCCAAGACCGATGTGAAGGAGGCCTGGCAGGCCGGCGCCGCCGCCGTCAACGCCGCCGTGGAGGGCGTCACCGACAAGATGGTGGCCTTCAAGTGCACCCGCGAGGGCGGCTACACCTGCGAGACCACCCTGGAGCCCCTGGACATCGTGGCCAACTTCGAGAAGAAGGTCCCCCGCGAGTGGATCAACGAGGCCGGCAACGGCGTGAAGCAGGAGTTCATCGACTACGTCCTGCCCCTCATCCAGGGCGAGACCGACGCCCCCAAGGAGAACGGCCTGCCCCGGTTTGCCCGGCTGAAGAAGGTTCTCACCACCGAGATGTAATTTTCTCCCTCGATTGCAAAAGACGGAGCGCTGCGGCGCTCCGTCTTTTTGTTTTATGTTTCAGGGGGGATTTTGCCTCTGCCTCGTCTTTTCGCATCCCCGCCGCCCTTGTTTCGTTCGCAGGGGAGTTTCGCCGCCTGCGGGCGGCGAGTTACTTTGCCCATGGCGGCAAAGTAACCAAAACGCCACCGGGGACGGCTCCGATGAGCACTTCGTGCTCATAGTCGCCTTTCCCCGGACCCCATTACGGGGGACGCGTACTTGACAGTCTCAGGAGCATTTCCGGCGCGCAAAATCTGAGTGGCGGTTTGCGTATCCTCCCGGCCCACTGGGGCCTGACTGTTCCAAAATTGTAGTCAGTTCGGTTCTCGTTCCGCGCCTGGCTTTGCCTAGCTAACGCCGGTAAAACTAGCCTTCCCCTGGGGGAAGGTGGCTGGCCGAAGGCCAGACGGATGAGGGGAAAGGTCTCCTCGCCCTCGCTTGTAGGGGCGGCACACCGGCCTACCCGAAAGCCTTCTCCCTCCCAGGGAGAAGGTGCCGAGCGCATGCGAGGCGGATGAGGGTGGGTTCCGAAATAGCAAAATCCCTCCCGCGGGCCGGCCAGTGTCCGGCCCCTACGAAAGGACAGGATGCTTCCGCATCCGCAGTAGGGGCGGGTGTCCTCACCCGCCCGCTCTGGAGGGATTCTCCCTTTGTAGGGCGCGGCCTCCCGGACGCGCCGTTCTGAATCGCCGCCGAGAAACGCCGTAGGGGCGACCCTTGCGGTCGCCCACTGTGGGAGAAGCCGTTCCACCCGTAGGGGCGGCACACCTGGGCCGCCCGCACCTCATCCGTCACGGCCTTTGGCCGTGCCACCTTCCCCTAAAGGGGAAGGCCGGGGATACGCATTTTCAAAAGCCTTCCCCTTTAGGGGAAGGTGCCCCAGTGCGCACACTGGGGCGGATGAGGGGACATATACCCGCCAGCTCCATAATGAAAGAGGACGGACCCACAGGTCCGTCCCTACAAATTTCAATCCTCAAATAGTTTGGACACCGGTACCTCCAAAACCTCAGCCATTTTAAACAAAGTCTCCATAGAAACCCCGAAAGCCCGGGTCGGACTTTCAATCTTGGCTACAAAGGACCAGGATTTCCCGATTCTATCCGCAAAATCCTCCTGCGTCATGCCACGCAGTTTTCGATAATATTGGATTTTAAGACCAAAACGAATATATTGCTCGTAATACTGCGTTTCCATGCACACACCTCTTTGTGTTAAAGGTTAGCATGTACTTGTCAAAATATTTATGGATTTATATTGTTATTTACAGCAATATAATGATATAATTAGATATTCTTCTTGTATGCACGAGAGAGTTAGGGGGACTTTTAATGGGACACACCTGCTTTTTCATCGGCCACCGGGAGACCCGCGATTCCATCTTCCCCGCCCTGGTTCAGGCGGTGGAGCGGCACATCGCCGAGTATGGGGTAACCGAGTTTGTGGTGGGACACTACGGGAATTTTGACCGTCTGGCCGCCCGGGCGGTTTTACAAGCAAAAGAGCGCCACCCGCAGGTGACGCTCTTTCTGCTTCTCCCCTACCATCCCGCCGGCCGGCCCACCCCCGCCCCAGAGGGCTTCGACGGCACCTTTTATCCCCCCGGCATGGAGCGTGTGCCCAAGCGGGCGGCCATCGTCCGGGCCAACCGGTACATGGCGGACCACTGCGACTTTCTCATCGCCTATGCCTGGCATCCGGCCAGCAGCGCCCGGGAGCTGGTGGACTATGCCAAACGGCGGTCCTCCGTCCGCATCTGCAACTTGGCCAGTTCGGCCCGCTGACCGGACAGAATTCGCTCCGGGACAGCAACCCGGGGAAAGGACCTCTCATCCTTCCCCCGGCTATGTACCGCACCTGAAGATTTAAATTTTCTCCGCCAGGGCCGCCGCCTGCTTACAGCCGTCGGTCTTGTCGATGGCCCCCGCCTCCAGCACGCCGGGGACCAGCACCTCCCCTACCATGTTCCACTTTAAGAGGGCGGCGGTGCGCTCCATGGGCACCCGGACCCCGTCCAGCACGGTCATATCCTCCTCCTCACAGCAGGCGATGAGGGCGCACTCCTTGCCGGCATAATCCATGCCGCCCACCACCAGGGAGTACAGCTTGTCGATCACCGCCTTGATCTGGGACGGGATGGAGTACCAGTACACCGGCGTGGCGAAAACCACCGCGTCGGCCTCCAGAATGGCCGGGGCGATGGTGTTGAAGTCATCGTCAAAGGAGCAGGCCTTCCCGGTCTTGAAGCAGGTCTCGCAGGCATGGCAGCCGGCGAGCTTCTTGTCCGCCGCGTCAAAGCGGGTGACGGTGTGTCCTTTGGCTTTGGCAGCCTGGATAAAGGCGTCCACCATAGCGAAGCTGTTGCCGTTTTTCCGGGGACTGCCGGTAATCACTACAATTTTCTTACTCATAAAAAGTCCTCCCTTGCGGATTAAGATGGCGATTGACTTTCTTCCCGTCATCACTATAATCATAATCAGGATAAAATCAAAATACAAGTACGCACATTTAGGTACAATACTTACCTGGAGGAAAGCTTATGGACAATCCCTGTATTTCCGGCGCATACCTAGGGACCACTGGATTTAGTTATACTCTCTCCCTCATCAACGGCAAATACAAGATGCCGGTGCTCTATACCTTGATGAACTATGGGACGGTGCGCTTCAATGAAATCAAGCGGTATATCGGCACCATTTCCTATAAAACGCTCAGCACCACATTGAAGGAGCTGGAGGCTGACCAGCTGGTCCACCGGGAAGAGTATCCCCAGATTCCGCCCAAGGTGGAGTACAGCCTGACGGAGCGCGGAAAGTCTCTCATTCCCATTCTGGAGGGAATGTGCGCCTGGGGCGGCGAACACCGCTTGCCGTCCCTGGAAACCCCAGAGGAGCAGCTATGAGCACCGACATTTTAGTAGTAGACGACGAGGCGGCCATCGCCGACCTGGTGGAGATCTGCCTGAAAAACGAGGGCTACACCGTCCACAAGTTCTATACTGGAAAGGAGGCCCTCTCCTGTGTGGAGAGCACCCACCTGGACCTGGCCATTCTGGACGTGATGCTCCCGGACGTGGACGGGTTCACCCTGTGCCAGAAGATCCGGGAGGACCACCTGTTCCCCATCCTCATGCTCACCGCCAAGATGGAGGACATGGACAAGATCATGGGGCTGACCCTGGGGGCGGACGACTACCTCACAAAGCCCTTCAACCCCCTGGAGCTGGTGGCCCGGGTGAAAACTCAGCTGCGGCGGTACACCCGCTACAACCCCTCCGCCCCCGCTGAGAGGGGTGATCCCCAGGAGTATGACTTCCGGGGGCTTCAAATTTCCAAACCAACCCACAAGTGCGTCCTCTTTGGGGAGGAGCTCTCCCTCACCCCGCTGGAGTTCTCCATCCTCTGGTACCTGTGTCAGCACCGGGGGCAGGTGGTGTCCAGCGAATCCCTCTTTGAGGCGGTGTGGGGGGAGCGGTACTTTGAGAGCAACAACACCGTGATGAGCCACATCGCCCGGCTGCGGGAGAAGATGCACGAGCCCAGCCGGAAGCCGAAATTCATCAAGACCGTTTGGGGGGTGGGGTATACCATTGAGTAAGCAAAGACAAATGGGCGGCGGCCAGAGGCGCTTCCGCCGCTCCACCCTCCAGGCCTGGGGCTACTACCTGCTGGCCCTGACGGCCTGGGTGACCATTGTGCTGGTGGTCAGCGTGCTGGGCTTTATTATCTGCCGCAGCCTGATCTGGTACGAGACCAACCCCCTCTACCATCTGCTCAACTGGGTGCGGGACTATTACTTCTTTGTGTTTGCCTTTGTCATTCTGGTGGGGTGGGTGGTCATCAGCTACTACTTCATCGCCCGGCCCAACCAGCAGCTCCAGGCCCTCATTGAGGCCTCTGGTCAGCTCTCCCAGCCGACGGAGGAGCCCATCCGCCTCCCTCCTGCCATGAAGAGCGTGGAGGACCAGCTGAATCTGGCCCGGGAGGAGGCCCTCCATGCCCAGCGGACCGCCCGGGAGGCGGAGCAGCGGAAAAACGATCTGGTGGTCTATCTGGCCCACGACCTGAAAACGCCCCTCACCAGCGTCATCGGCTATCTGACCCTCCTGCGGGACGAGCCTCAGATCTCCCCGGAGCTGCGGGCGCGGTACACCGGCATCGCCCTGGACAAGGCGGAGCGGCTGGAGGACCTGATCAACGAATTTTTCGACATCACTCGCTTCAACCTGAGCCACCTGGAGCTGGAGAAGCAGACGGTGGATTTAAGCCGGATGCTCCAGCAGGTGGTCAGCGAGTTTGAACCCATGCTCGCGGAGGAACAGCTCACCTGCACCCTGGACCTGCCGGCCCGGATGGACTACCCCTGCGACCCGGACAAGCTGGCAAGGGTGTTTGACAACCTGCTGCGCAACGCCTGTCACTACAGCACGCCGGGGACGGAGGTTCAGATCTCCGGGGCGGAAACCGACACATCTATCGTTCTCACCTTCCACAACGAGGGGAGGACCATCCCCCCGGAGAAGCTGGAGCGCATCTTCGACCAGTTCTTCCGCCTGGACAGCTCCCGCGCCACCCGCACGGGGGGCGCGGGCCTTGGCTTGGCCATCGCCAAGGAGATCGTGGAGCTCCACGGGGGGACCATCTCCGCCCGGAGCTGGGACAACCAGGTGGAGTTCCAGGTCACCCTGCCCAAGGCGGGACGGGAGGGGGATTTCCATGGATAGCGCCGCCCCCCTGTTCGCCGGGTGGAGGGAGACCATGGTGTGGACCTGCCTCCAGGGCCATATGGGCTCGGTGGCCACCGACGGGCGCACGCCCCCGGAGAGCGCCCTGTGCGCGGTGGGGGACTTCTGTTTTCTGGCTGGGAAGCCCGACCCGGAGCTGGCCCGCCAGGCCGACCGCCCCATCCTGGTCCCCCGCACCCCGGACTGGGAGCCTGTGCTCCGGTCTGTTTTTGGTGAAAAGGTGTCTCCCTTTACCCGCTATGCCATGGATGGGCCGGGGGAGTTTGACCGGGAGCGGCTGGCCGCATACGCCGCCGCCCTGCCGGAGGGGTACGCCCTCTCCCCTATCCTGCCTCAGCACTACCCCGTTCTCATGGGACAGGCGTGGTCCAAGGACCTGTGCGGCAACTTCCGGGACGGGGACGACTTTGTCCGCCGGGGGCTGGGGGTAATCGCCCTGCAAGATGGGATTCCGGTGGCCGGAGCCTCCTCCTATACCATCCACGACGGGGGCGTCGAAATTGAGATCGACACCCGGCCCGACCAGCGGCGGAAGAGGCTGGCCCTCTCCTGCGGGGCGCGGCTGATTCTGGACTGTCTGGACCGGGGGCTCGTCCCCAGCTGGGACGCCCACAATCTGCCCTCGGTCGCCCTGGCGGAGAAGCTGGGGTACCGGCTGCGCACCCCCTATCAGGCATATCTTCTGAATTTGTATTAGGCTTAACACAGAAACCGGCCCGCCGAATCGGCGGGCCGGTTTCTCAGTCTGTCAAAGAACTCCTGTTTTCAAGAGATGAAAACAGGGATTTTGTAAGAAAAAGGGAAAAGAAAAGTGAAGG
>NZ_JACJJE010000139.1 GCF_016899775.1 Pseudoflavonifractor capillosus | reverse complement strand
TAGATTGTATGATACATCAGTCGATGGTATTGCCGGTACACCTGCTCCATAAAGTCACGGTCGCTCTCATCCTCGATTGCTAGGATGACAGATGGAATAATAAGCATTAGGAACCGTCCTTTTTCCGGTACTGGTCAATCATTACGTTAAGCTCTAAAGAAGACAGGATATGCGCAAAGGACTGCTGCAAATCTTTCGGAAGATTCAAGAATGTGTTGAACGCAGTAAATGTCATTTTATTTTCTAAAATCTTCTTTTGAAAATCAGTCTGTGTCTCCCGAATTCTGGTACGTCCCAATAGATAGTCGGTGGAAACGTGGAAATAGTCTGCGAGAATGATAAGCTTATCGGCATCCGGAAGATGGACGCCTTTCTCATAATTTGATATGGTCCCAGCTGAGACGCAGAGGACGTGTCCAAGTGCTTTTTGTGTCATACCACGCTCTTGGCGCAGTTCAGCCAGAATTTCACCCAATTGCGCCACGTAAAATCCTCCCGCAGTTTAGAATGTTATCATTATATATTTTCTGCGGAATTTTATGGCGATATTTTAGAAAAAGAATTGATATTAGGAAATTTTATGGTATAATTTTAGATAAACTAAAATCTGTAATAAGAATAGTAAAGGAGCTAAAAATACGTGTTGTTGCAGAACCAGAGAAACCAGGTCTCATACGGCGTAGAGGTATGCTATGGGAGTTGATGTCATGCGGATAGAGACAGAAAACGTAGGGCAGAATGACACAGACCAAGAATTCATCTTATGGCTATATCAGGAGTTCTACCGTCTCATGTTCTATACGGCTCAAAAATATGTGGCAAATCAAAAACAACAAGAGGACATCGTCCAGGAGAGCCTTCGGAAGCTGATTGAAAAAACACCGCGTCTTCGGCGCTTTCAGCGGCCCGTTCTTGCCAGCTACATCGTATCTACAGTACGAAATACCTCTATTGATTACTTAAAGATGTGGCAGGAGGAGAAGGACCGGCTGGTCAATTTAGA
>NZ_JACJJE010000138.1 GCF_016899775.1 Pseudoflavonifractor capillosus | reverse complement strand
ATCTTTCGTTTCATGCAGACATCCCTCCTCTACATGCTCATGCCGCCCATTACCGGGCCGGACTGGACGGGTTCTTCCTTTTGCCGCAGCTCCATTCGGTAGGCCTCCAGCACCGTCTGGTCAAAGGCCTGCTTGAATTCCTTGGTACAGGGGAAGCAGACGTCCCGGTACTCGCCCTTAACCTGACGGCTGGGCATGGAGACGAAGGGGCCGTTTTTCCCCTCCCGGATCTGGATCCCTCGGATGGCGAAGCAGCCATTCAGAGTGACCGAGGCGTCCGCCAGGATCGGTCCTTTGGGACTGGGCCGGTAGATCTTCACCTCGATCTCCATGGGACTGTGTACCTCACTGGGGTACAGCGTGTTTTTCTGCTGATTCATCGTCTACAGCTCCTCTCAGTTTGTACCGCTCCAGGGTGCGCTGGAGCAGCAGTTTATATTCCCAGGGGGCCACATCCAAAGGAATGTAGGCCCCCTGGTCCGTAAGGCCGTCCGCCTGGTACTTGAGGACCAGGACGGGGCGGCTGGTACGGCGGTACAGAATACTGGGCGGCACCCAGCCTTTCCCCGCGGTGTACACCCACCGGATGGCGGAGTGTTCGTCCTCCCGGACGTTCAGCCACAGGTACTTGTCCCGCAGGCGCTTTGGAAGTGTTTTGGGCTGAGAGACGGGAACCAGCACAGCCCCGTCCAGCCGGTATCTGGGATGGAAGGCTGCCTCGCAGGCGGCAGCCGCATCCGCGGACTCAGACCGCTCCCGCCACAGCGTCAGGGCCTGGTAGTCCGACGCCCATACGGTTTCTCCCTCTGTGTCGTCTGGATAGAGGGGCAGACACTTCACCAGTTCCAGCACATGGAATCCATCTGTGATCCCCAGGGATTTCTCACCGGTGGCGGGCAGTGTCTGATAGTGGGAGATGGCCGCCTTCACCGTATCAAAATGCCGGATGGAACAGCCCTTCCGAAACAGCCGCTTGGGGGGCTGTCTCAGATCGTCAATGGTGTAATAAGAAATTTCCA
>NZ_JACJJE010000137.1 GCF_016899775.1 Pseudoflavonifractor capillosus | reverse complement strand
CTTTTCTTGGTGTGTAAAGGCACCGCAGCATTTTCTTTCTCTGCAGATAAAGTGGGTCCGGGCTTCCGCCCGGAAATCGTGTCGGCTGCCGCTCGCGGCAAGCCAGACGCTCTGCTTGCCCCACCCGCGGGTGGGTAAAATCTCTTGTTCCACCTTGTTTTACTTATAGGAGCCCTTTTTGTGCGCTTGTTTTTTCTTCTTTTCCATGGTACACTGAATTTACGATGGAGGTGTACCTATGTACCCTGCATATCATGTATTTGACCTCTCCTGCAGCCAGGAAGTCCCAGCAGAAATCCTTCCGGCCACCGAGTCTGACTTTCGCCTCACCGTGCAGGATTGTTGGCAGACCAGTTGGATGTCCAAGTATCTTCAGGAGCCATTTCTCCAGAAATACGCATTGAAAATTGCAGCCACAGGCGAGCTTGTAGGACTCGGCGCCTATCGAAATATGCCGGAGGGATTTTTGGTATATATTGAGTACATAGAAAGTGCGCCTCACAGCAACCCAACTTTATCGAAAAATCGCAAATATCGCGGCATTGGGGCTGCGCTTTTGGCTTACGGAGTCCAGTTATCGATCGACTCTGGTTACGGCGGTACGATTTATCTGAAGGCAAAAACCTCAGAGATACGGGAACACTATATTCGTGATTTCGGAGCAATACCATTCAGCCATAGGGAGCCCTTTCTGCTGCTGATTGACGGAGAGGCTGCCCGAAACCTGCTATTTCAATTCATGAAGGAGGAGTTGTGATGCTATCTGAAAACTACGCAAAGCTGGACGATTTGGCGGGGCCGGATTCTTTTGTCACACCTCCCAGCCAGACGGATCTGGCATATATTCTGCATTTTCAGAAAATCTGTAAACGCTACAATATCGACTTTGCAACAGCAGATGAGGATGAGCGGGATTTTGTAATCCGTATGGCAGAAAAGAGTTTTTACTCCATGCGCGCCTGACCCAAAATCTGACCCAGAACCGGAAAAACTGGGTCGGAACAGAGAGAATATAACCTCCGGGTTTGGGCCCATTTTAGGCCCAAAAACGCCCGGAAAGCGTTGAACCGCAGCAGATGGACAAACC
>NZ_JACJJE010000136.1 GCF_016899775.1 Pseudoflavonifractor capillosus | reverse complement strand
TCGTGTCTCCATAGTATTTCCCTCCAATGCTCGAAGTGGTTCTTATTTTACCCATATGGAAGGAAAATACTGAAAGCCACCCCTCATAATAATCCGGCACCCCACTCCACCGGGGCGCGGCTTCCATCTTGAGTGGAAATTTATGCCTATTAAGTGTCTTTGTGCAACTCTTTCCAAATATCCATGATTTGTCCTTGTTTTTCCCCTCCTGACGCGAAAACAGCCCGCTTATACTATGCAAACAGCATAGTTGTAATCTTACTGTATATGGACTAAAATGATTTTATCCAGCAAATATCTGTACGCATGTGGAGGACTTATATGGTTGGAGAGAATTTTTGCTATAACTGTTTTCAGGAGCGGGACAGTTTAGATGGCCCGTGCCCCCACTGCGGCTTCGACCTGGCGGAAAATGAGAAGAAGTACCCGGTGGCCCTGCGGGCTGGGACCGTTCTGAATAACCGGTACATCGTGGGCCGGGTGCTGGGTCAGGGCGGCTTCGGCATCACATACCTGGCCTGGGACACCCAGCTGGAGGCCAAGGTGGCCATCAAGGAATTTATGCCCGGGGAACTGGCCACCCGCGTGGACGGCACCACCGTCTCCGTCCTCTCCGCCGACCGTTCCGAGGATTTTACGTACGGCTCCGAGCGGTTCCAGGAAGAGGCCCGGACCCTGGCCAAGTTCATCGGCAACCCCAACATTGCGGCGGTGACCAGCTACTTTGACGAGAACGACACCTCGTACTTCGTCATGGACTACATCGAGGGTATCTCCTTTAAAACCTACATCGCCAACCACGGCGGAAAGGTGAGCGTGGAGGACACCCTGAACGTGATGATCCCGGTGCTGCGGGCCCTCACCGCGGTCCACGCCGAGGGCTTCATCCACCGGGACGTGACGCCGGACAACATTTACATTACCAAGGACGGCATGGTAAAGCTGCTGGACTTCGGCTCGGCCCGGTACTCCATCGGGGACAAGTCCAAGAGTTTGGACGTCATCCTGAAGGTGGGCTACGCCCCCAAGGAGCAGTACATCCGGAGAAGCCGCCAGGGCCCCTTTACGGACGTCTACTCCTGCGCCGCCTG
>NZ_JACJJE010000135.1 GCF_016899775.1 Pseudoflavonifractor capillosus | reverse complement strand
AGGGCGGTAATGAGGTTTTGGGTGGCTTGTCTTAACATAAAATCCTCCGTTTCCGACAGCCAGCCCCACTATTCCGTAGCTTTATTGTACCACGGAATAGCGGGGGCTGTATAGCGGCAAAAGTGTAAAATCTGCTTCTTTATGATTTGTCAAATTGCTGATTTTTGTGTAGCGTTCTGTGTTCAATGGTTCAGTAGAAAAGTTCATGCTTCTGTGATATAATCATATCATCTTCAAAACCAAATTAAGACATAAGGGAGTGAAACGCTTGGATAATAACAGCAACAAAAAGCGGGAAAAAATAATCACATTCATTTTGGGGGCTGTTCTAATAATCGCTGTCCTGTCCATAATCGCTATATTCAGCGGTGCAATTATGCGTCTGCTCGGCTTTGAGTATGAGAGCGTCGGCGGCTTTATCCTGTATTTTATAATCGCGTCGGTTGTTTCGTATCCCATGAATTTAGTAGCGGGCGCATTACCAAAAGCATTGCTTAATCTCGACAGAATAACAAGGGAAATGGCCGTCTGTATGTATGTGTTGTTAGATACTGTCACTACATTTTGCGGCTTCTATATTGTTGATTATTTCATGTCCTCTGTATCTGCAAATACAATTTCGCTGATTGTATTGGCTCTGGTGTTTGCACTCTTTGGAATTAGCGATGTCAAGAAAAAAGAGTCCTGATTTCAGCTTTTCCAGTTTCAGCGGCCACGCTCTCCGGCATGGCCGCTTTTTCCATGCCCCGGCTCACGCCGGACAAGTCGGCTCCTGTGTAGCAGCGGCTTCCGCTTCCAGTACCCGCGCCATTTTGTCGGCGGCGGTGGTCGTGGTATCTTTCTTGAAATAGCCGGACACGACAAGGACGGAATTGCCCATGCGGATTTCCGTCACGCAGTCGGGGCGGCGTGTGGTGCGGGTGTCGTGCTGCTTGTTATCTGTCATAGGCAATACTCCTTTCAGTCGGTAATCAGTTTCTTCATGCTCTCCATTTTCCGCTGCGCGGCTTCCTGCCGGAAATTGTCGCCGGTAAAGCGTACCGGGACGCACATGGAAAGCAGGCGGTCATAAATCCGGGAATGGGCGGTGTCCTCCGGGTTGTGCAGGTCGTCCAGCGTGAGGTTGGTCGTGACGATCAGCGGCTTGCCGCTGCGGTAACGGCTGTCAATCACATTGAAA
>NZ_JACJJE010000134.1 GCF_016899775.1 Pseudoflavonifractor capillosus | reverse complement strand
AGGCAATTCTGGGAGCCATCAATGCATCTATGGACAACCGAACCGTGCTGGAAAGCCGAATCACGGCGGTTATGGAACAGGAATTGCTGCCCGTCGCCGGAGAAACCATGAGCCTGGCCGATGTGGAACGGGCTCTGGAGGATCTGGGGGGACAGTTTGATAGTCTTCTGAAAGAGGCCGCATCTCCTGAACGTCAAGAGGAATATACCGAGCGCTTCCGTGCGGTATCTACCTCCATGGCCGAATTGAAGAACCGGAGAGAGCGCCTCAAAGCAATCTATCAGGAAAATGAGAAGGCATCCCAACGGCTCCAGGCGATCTCTGCCGCATTGGAAGGAGCTTCCGCCGATATCACGGAGTGGGACGAGAGCACGGTCTATCAGCTGCTGGAAAAGGTCACGGTCCTATCTAAGGACAGAATCCGAGTGACCTTCCGGAGTGGCTTGGAGATAGAGCAAAACATAAAGGAGGATTAGATACATGGTATTTATAACAGGCGATTGCCACGGAAACTTCCGGCGGTTCGGCCGCAGGTACTTCCCAGAGCAGGAAGCTATGGATCGGGATGACTACATAATAGTGGCGGGCGATTTCGGAGGGGTATGGGCCGACACGCCGGAGGAAAACTACTGGCTGGACTGGCTGGAGCAGCGGCCCTTCACAACCTTGTTCGTGGATGGAAATCATGAAAATTTCCGCCGGCTGGATACATTCCCGGTCCGCACCTGGCGCGGAGGCTCCGTCCACCAGATCCGGCTCCATGTGCTCCATCTGATGCGCGGTCAGCTCTATGAAATCATGGGAAAGACCTTCTTCACTATGGGCGGGGCCAAGAGCCACGATGTGGAGGACGGCATCCTGGATCCAGCAGATCCGAACTTCCGTGCCCAGCAGAGCGCCCTAAAGCGCAGCGGTAGGAACAGGTTCCGGGTACTAGGCCGATCCTGGTGGCCGGAGGAGCTGCCCTCCGATGGAGAATACTATACCGCATTGAAAACGCTGGAGCGAACAAATTGGCATGTGGACTATGTGATCACCCACTGCGCCTCCACCAGCATCGCCCTGTCTATGAACCGTCACAACGAGGCAGACCATCTCACGGAATTTTTGGAGATGGTAGACCGGCGACTGGAATACGAATACTGGTTCTTTGGACACTTCCATGACAACCGCTCGGTGGACCAGAAACACATCCTGCT
>NZ_JACJJE010000133.1 GCF_016899775.1 Pseudoflavonifractor capillosus | reverse complement strand
GTCACCTCCGAGTTCGGCTACCGCAGCGATCCGTTCACCGGGGAGACAAGAGGGCACACCGGCATGGACCTGTCCGTACCTACCGACACCCCTATCCGGGCGGCTCTGCCCGGCACAGTCACTGTGGCCCAGTACAACAGCAGCTACGGCTACTACGTGGTGGTGGACCACGGCAGCGGACTGTCCACTTTGTACGCCCACAACTCCAAGCTGCTGGTCCAAGTGGGACAGACGGTGGAGGCGGGAGACATTGTATCTCTGTCTGGTTCCACTGGCCGCTCCACCGGTCCCCACCTGCACTTTGAGGTGCGTGTCAACGGAGAACGCACGAACCCGCGATACTATCTGCCCACATGATTGGAGGAGGAAACGAACATGGAGTATATGGAAGAAACAGCGCTCCAAAAGGAGCCGGAGATCACGGTCCTAAAAGTGAAACCTGGTAAGGCACCGGAGGAGGTGACCATCCCAAACACACTGGAGGCCATGCAGCAGATGGTGGGCGGCCTCATTGAGATCGTCTACCTGGACGGCGTCTGTCTGGTGTGCAATGAGGAGGGCAAGCTCATGGGTCTGGAGGGCAATCGCCGGGTAGGGCGCGACATCATCTCCGGTACGTTTTTCCTGGCGGGGGATACGGACTACGGTGAGTTCTGTTCCCTCACCCAGAAACAGCTGAACCAGTTCTCCCAGCGCTTCGCTCAGCCAGAGACCTTCCGCCCGGAGGAACTGGAAAACGCGTTCTGGATGGAGTTCCACACATTCTGAAGGAGGCCGAGATGGAGAAGATTGAACTGAAAGTGTCAATGGAGCCAGAGCGGCTGGACGCTCTCCGGTATTTTCTGCAGAAGCAGCAGAAGGGCTCGCCCCAGAAGGAACTGGAGAGAGCCCTGGAGGAGCTGTATGAGACCTATGTCCCCGCGGACACCCGCGCCTACCTGGACAGCAAGTGTCGGCCGGTTGCTGCACGGCCCAGGCCAAAGCGTCCAGCACGGAGTGCGCAGACCAAGAGCGCGGCAGCACCTGCCACTGCTGGCCAGGGGCAGGACGGAGAACAGCCGTGAGAAAGGAGCCCCCTTTTTGGCCGCGTCCGCCTCCGTGTGCCCTGTTGTCCAGGGAGACCGGGCTGGGATACCCCCGGCGGATAGGAGGCCCTGTTGGGCAGATTTCCGCAAATTTCCCCGGGATTGGGGGCGTTCGATTTTAGTACGAGGATAAAGG
>NZ_JACJJE010000132.1 GCF_016899775.1 Pseudoflavonifractor capillosus | reverse complement strand
TTTAGTATGAGAGGCGTCGCGCCAGCGGCGCCTCTCCAGTTTTTAGTTGGATGCGCTCATGGTTGTAGAAGTGAATATAGCGGTCAACCATCTCGTTGGCCTCAGAGAAGGTAGCTGGTTTGCGGCGGTAGATACATTCTGTTTTGAGAATAGAGAAGAAATTTTCTGCCATTGCATTGTCATATGGGTTTCCTCGTCTTGACATAGAGGGCGTAATGCCGTATGTTTGAGTCAGCTCAAAATATGCTTGTGAGGCGTATTGAGCACCCTGGTCGCTGTGGAGTTGCAGCTCCTCAGCGGCCTTCTTTTTTACTTGCTTCATAGCAAGACGAATGGTATCCAGAACCAGATTCACTGTTTGTTCCGTTCCGGTTTTGTAAGCCACAATGCAATTGTCGTAGAGATCGCGGATCATGGACAGATACAGTACGCCTTGCTTGGTGTGGATGTAGGAGATGTCCGTGACCCATTTTCTGTTGGGCCTGTCTGCATGAAACTTCCTGTTCAGCAGATTCTTGTACTTGTGCGCCTGCTGCCCCATCTGCTGCCATTTCCTGTGCCGCCGTATTTCGGACAGTAAATTGTACTTTCTCATGATACGAAGGATGGTTTTGGGATTTTTGTGGATGTTTTGCCTTTTTAGCCACATCCACATCCGGCGATAACCATAAGTGCCCCAACATCGCTTACGCTGCCAGGCAATGAGATCAGCCAGTTCTTTATCTTTCTCAGGCCTGCCTGCACGGTGAACAAAATCATAATAGCCGCTGCGGGATACACCAAAGAATCTGCACATGACGGATACTGAATATTCTGCTCGATGCCGGTATATTACCTGGTATTTGAGTTTGGGCCTCACTTCCTTTCGATAGATTGCAGAAAATCCCGCAACAGTTTGTTCTCCATCTTTAGCCTTTTGTTCTCATATTTATACTCCGCCAATGTCTTGGCAGGCTTTCTCCCTCGCTGTTTGGGAATGGCCTTCTCCTGCTTGTGTCGTGCACGGTAGAGCAAATCTTTTACTGTTCTTTCACTTTGCAACCCCAATTCCTTTGCTATCTCTTTCCGCGTTTTCCCTTCCGCCTGCAGTTGCTCGACTGCCGGAAGAAGTGCCTTCACTTTTTCATATTTCCTGGCCATAACAATACCCCCTGATGTAGTACTTCCATTTTCCTACATCAGGGGGCGTTTTGTCTATTGTCCGCTTTTACGGGTTCAGTTCA
>NZ_JACJJE010000131.1 GCF_016899775.1 Pseudoflavonifractor capillosus | reverse complement strand
CAGGCCAGGTATGTGATGCCGAAGCCGCCCTGACCCAGCACCCGACCCACGATGTACCGGTCATTCAGAACGGTCCCGGCCCGCAGGGCCACCGGGTACTTCTTCTCATTCTCCGCCAGGTCGAAGCCGCAGTGGGGACACGGGTCGTCCAGGCTGTCTCGCTCCTGGAAGCAGTTATAACAAAAAATTCTATTTGTGATTGACACGATACACTTCCTCCGTTCAACTCTTAGTCATGCTTCCCCTCAGTCGAACTCGACTGTGGGCACATGGGACAGGGACGATTGGTCTCGGACCCGAGTAGAGGGGAACAAATGGACGTATTCCAAAGACGTCAAATTGCGCAGGGTGCTTAGATCAAGGGGCGGACTTTGAATATTTGCGGTCGTACCGGCCCACAAGGTCAATTCCCGCAGCTTTGACATGCCGGACAACGGCTCCAGTGTAGTAATGGTTTCTGTTTTGGTATTTGTGCGTGTGTAGATCCTAAGCGTTTCCATCTCAGTCAACCCTTCCAGTCCGGTCAGACTGGTCAGCTCATTGATCGAGATCTCAAGGCGGCGCAGATGCTTCATTCCGGAAAAATCAGACATATCTTTCGCGTTGAATGGACTCTCGTTAGACGTGTGCAGTTCTAACGATTCCATATTGGTGAGGTCCCGAAAAATACTGGTATCTTCGGCATAAAGTGCGCCATTCAGCTCCACTTCCCGCAGCTGGGTCAGCCCGGCGATCGGAGACAGGTCCGCACTCTCTACTACGATTCCAAGCCGCTCCAATTGGGACATATTCGTTAAAAAGGAAAGACTTGTTATGCTGTTGCTCCCTGTATGCCGTGTCCCCATCATGGTCAATTCCCGAAGCTTGGTCATACTGGAAAGGGGCGAGAAGTCCGTATAGTTGGGGGTCGGCGGGATATACAGCTGCTCCATATTCACCAAGCTGGACAGAGGCGAGAGATCGAGGATTTTACTGCTGGTCAGGCTTCCGTCGTCTAAATAGAGCGTGGTCAGATTTGTCAGATTTGAGAGTGGAGACAAATCGGAGATATCTGGATTGGCAATATTCAGTTTTGTCAGGTTCGTTAAACCGGCCAGAGGAGATAGGTCTGTCGCGCCTGTATTTGAAAGATTCAAATCTTTCAAATTGGTGAGCTGGGACAAAGGCGACAAATCTGTGATATCCCGGTTCCCATCCAACGAAAGCCGGGTGAGGTTGGTCATCTTTTCCAGACCTTGAATGTCCTCGTTAGTCAGGCCTCTGTCCGACAGGTCCAGTTCTGTCAGGGCCGTGCTGTACTCCTCCCCGCCGATGGTCACCGTGGGGGCCAGGGCTTCCGCGATGGGGTTCCCGCCGCCTTTCTCCCCTCCGGAACCGCTGGAGTTCCCGCCGATGGCGATCCCAAAGCCCACGGCCACCGCAATCACCGCC
>NZ_JACJJE010000130.1 GCF_016899775.1 Pseudoflavonifractor capillosus | reverse complement strand
ATTTCCGGGCGGAAGCCCGGACCCACTTTATCTGCAGAGAAAGAAAATGCTGCGGTGCCTTTACACACCAAGAAAAGAAATCCCGCCGTGCTGCCCCTGTGCCGCCCTGTGTGAGACGATTGGATACAGGGCACCGGTGGTCCCAGCAAACCAGGATGTCGCCGCTGAGGGGCCCTTGCAGGCGAAGGACGAGACCAGAAAACGGATGTCCAAAGGGCTGCCATATTTTCCATTTCAGCGCCGGATTTTTTCTCTCTGAACATGATTCTTCCGCCCTTGGTTATGGCTGTTTCGCTGGGACCAGGGGCGTTCGAATTTAGTACGAGGATAAAGGGAGGTGGTCGCAAAGCGCCCACCTCCCGGTCACAACGCCCCGCAGAGCGGGGCGTGTCAAGGGATTGCGGGATTTCGCCTCAGCGCCGTGCCAGGTGGTCGCTGCAACCGTTTTTTGAATTTTAGGTGGTCGAAGGTTTGAAAAAATCCAGCGGTTCCAAAGAGTTCCCGGCTTTTTTACCGGCGCTGTACACAGCGATACCTCGGGTATCTCAAAAATTGCGCCGCCTAAACAAAGAGAGAAAATTTCGCCCAGAGCTGGAAACTGAAATGCCGTAGACAAGGAAAAAACGCCGCAAAAAGTGTGAATTGTTTGATAACTCTGCTCCACAGCCCTGGCTATTTCCCATTTCTGTGGTATTGTGTGTCGTTGCAAAGGAGGCGGCACAACATGGCAAAACGCAGAGCCAACGGGGAGGGCAATCTTCGGAAACGGAAGGACGGCCGCTGGGAGGGCCGGTATACCGCCGGTCACGACCCGGAGACGGGGAAGGCCATTTACCGGAACGTTCTGGGAAGAACCCAGGCGGAGGCCAGGGCCAAGCTGAAGCAGGCTATTGAGGAGGCAAAGCATGTCGACCCGGTAAGATCGAAGCAGTACACAATAGGCGAGTGGATGGACATCTGGTTCGAGAACTACGCCAAGGTAAAGGTTCGGCCTTCCTCCCACCAGACCTACCGGGGGTACATCGACAACCACATCAAGCCGAATATCGGGAAAATCCCCCTCGGAAAGTTATCCTCTCTGGATTTACAGAAATTCTACAAGAAGCTGCTCAGCAGCGGCAGAGTGGAGCGGATCGAGAGCAAGAAACAGAGCAAGGGCCTGAGCCCCAAGACGGTGCGGAACCTGCACCAGATCATTGCCTCGGCCATGAAGCTGGCCAAAGAACAGAAGCTCATCGTCACAGACCCCACGGACGGATGCGCCCTGCCCAAGGTGGAGCACAGGGAGATGAAAACCCTCCCAGTGGAACAGCTGACTTCCTTCCTGCGGGAGGCGAAAGAGAGCGGTGTATTCGAGCTCTACTACGTGGAGCTGGCCACCGGCCTGCGGCGAGGGGAACTGTTAGGCCTGAAGTGGGAGGACCTTGATTTGGAGCGGGGCGACCTCCGGGTTAAACGGCAAATAGCAAGAATCAACGGCGAGGTGGCGGAGGCTCCCCTGAAAACAAAAAACGCCTA
>NZ_JACJJE010000012.1 GCF_016899775.1 Pseudoflavonifractor capillosus | reverse complement strand
AGGGCGGTAATGAGGTTTTGGGTGGCTTGTCTTAACATAAAATCCTCCGTTTCCGACAGCCAGCCCCACTATTCCGTGGTTTCATTGTACCACGGAACGGCGGGGGCTGTACAGCGGCAAAAGCGTTAAATTTGCTTCTTTACAGCTTTTCAATTTTCCGATTTTTATGGTATGGGTTGTCGTCCCATATTTGCAGTAGAAAAGTTCATAACTCCGTGGTATACTCTGATTTAACAAAAAAATCAGAAGTTAAAGGAGAAAACATGAAGTATACAATAGATGAATTAACCGCGGCCAAAAGGCAAATTGATTCAACTCTGCACAAGCTAAGAGAAACAGTAAAAACATTTGAATCAAAGGATAATTCCGAGCGTTATAAATCACAAATCACATTGGCAAAGAGAAGAATAAAAGCCTTTGAAATTGCAAATTATTTTATAGAGAATGAGATTAAGAATTGCTAAAGCACTTCCGATTTTCGTTCCAGCGGTCATGCTCCCTGGCATGGCCGCTTTTCCATGCCCCGGTTCACGCCGGATAAGTCGGCTCCTGTGTAGCAGCGGCTTCCGCTTCCAGTACCCGCGCCATTTTGTCGGCGGCTGTGGTTGTGGTGTCTTTCTTGAAATAGCCGGACACGACAAGGACGGAATTGCCCATGCGGATTTCCGTCACACAGTCAGGGCGGCGGGTGGTGCGGGTGTCGTGCTGCTTGTTATCTGCCATAGGCAATACTCCTTTCAGTCGGTAATCAGTTTCTTCATGCTCTCCATTTTCCGCTTGGCGGTTTCCTGCCGGAAGTTGTCGCCGGTAAAGCGTACCGGGACGCACATGGAAAGCAGGCGGTCATAAATCCGGGAATGGGCGGTGTCCTCCGGGTTGTGCAGGTCGTCCAGCGTAAGGTTGGTCGTGACGATCAGCGGCTTGCCGCTGCGGTAACGGCTGTCAATCACATTGAACACCTGTTCCAGCCCGTATTCCGTCCCGCGTTCCATGCCGAAGTCGTCAAGGATCAGCAGCGGATAACGACAAAGGCGGGAAATGTACTCGTTGCGCCCCTCAAAGCTGGCGGCAAGGTCATTGAGGATAAGAGCAAAGTTCGTCATGCGGACGGGGATTTCTTTCTCCATGAGGGCGTTTGCGATACAGCCTGCAAGGTAGCTTTTGCCGGTGCCTACGCCGCCCCAGAACAGGCAGCCGATATTGTCTGTCCGCATATCTTCCCAATGCTCCACATACCGGCGGGCAAGCCCGGTCTGCGGGTTCCTGCCGTTGTCGTTCTCGAAAGTCCAGTCCCGCATGGTGGGGTCGGTAAAGCCCCGGCGTTTCAGTTCTTCCACGGTGTCAAGGTGTCTGCGCCGCTTTTCGGCGGCTTCCCGTTCCTCGCGGGCGGTTCTCTGGCAGTCGCACTCTGCCGGGTGGCGGTCGCGCCCGAAGATAGCGGCCTTATCCGGCGCAAAATAGGCTTCTTTCGGCTTGCGGCACTTGCCGCAGTACAGTAAACCGTCCTCGCCGGTGTAGTCCTCCGGCTCCGGGATGGTGGTCGTCATATTCTCCAAAACCGCGTTGATTTCATTCTTCATAAACTCTCGCCCTCCTTGCATGAGTAGTCTGGTATGCCCTTTTTAGGGGCTTCCTTTTTGTCGTTCCCCGCCCATATCCGCAGGGCGGCGGCATAGTTCTGGTAGCTTTTCCCGTTGGCGGCAAGGTAGCGGCTCATTTCCTCGATGAACCGTTCCAGCCTGTCAGGGTACTCTGCCTGCAACTCGTCGTATTCGGTCTGTGACAGAAAAATATTTCCATATCGGCCATAGGGCGCGGACGGCCCCCCACTCACTCCCTTTGTTTGGCTCTCTGTAAGGTTGTTTATAGTAGTTTGGTTAGGGGACGGTTTTCCGACCATCATAAGGTCGGTTTTCTGACCATCAGTAGGACGGTTTTCCGGCTCTATGAGGGGCGGACTTCCGGCCATCAGTTGGTCTGAAAACTGTACCTGTGGCACTGGCGGTACTTTGACATAAAGCCGGTTCGGTGCGGAGAAGCCGCCCCGTTCCCGTTCCAACAGCCCCGCCGTGTCCAGTTCATTAAGCGCCCCCTTGATGGTGGTGCTGCCTTTATCCAGTATTTCTGCTATCTCCGCGATGGGATAGATAATATAAATCCTGCCCTCGTCGTCCAGCCACTTGTTTTTCTGGGAGAGGGTGGAACGGTCTAACAGCAGCGAATACAGCAGCTTGGCGGTCTGTGAAATCTCCATTTTCAGCAGGAAACGGGGATACGGCAGATAGGCGGGCAGCCGCGTGTCTGCCCTGATATAATCAGCGATAGGATCACCTCCCTGTGTTCGGGTTGATTTTGGCGTATTGTCACGCATTAAAACGCCGTTTCCGGGGGAAAAGGATAAATGTATCGCGTACCCTTTGACACCCACGAAAAAAGCCTTGATTTATGCGGGTTTGAAAGGCTCTAAAGCGTGACATCTCTGCCTTTGTTTCCGCTTTCTCTCGGCGGCTTTGATTTTCTTCATGCGCCCGGCGCAGTCGGGGCAGTATTTTCCCCGGTTGGATTTGGGGACAAAGGCCGCCCCGCAGACGGCACACCGTTTCCGGCTTCCCCGGCACAAGAGGGCTGCGGCCAGCTCCCCGTCAAGGGGCAGGACAGCCACACGGAACCAGTGGCACATGAGGGAAAAGGAAATGCTCTGGACGCACACGCAAGGCTCCCCGTCGTCCAATAGCAGGCAGTTCCCCTCATCGTAGTTACAGCACTCATGTACCAGCCGCCGCGCCCGCCGGTGCTGGCGGTAGTCCATGTGGGGCAGGTTATCGCTCATGGCTCTGCTCCTTTCTGCGGTGCGGCTCGTCCCGGCGCAAAATCTGGTCGATGTTCCGCTTGACGGTCTGCAACTCCTTGAACCGCTGTTTCTGTTCGTGATAGGTGTTATACAGGCCGTCTTTCTCGGAGATAAGCTGCTCGATCTCGGCCTGCAACGCTTTCCGGGCGGGCAGCTTGGTAATGCCATGCGCCTTGAAATACCGGGCTGCTGCGTCGGCTATGATAAAATCGCTCTCATGGGCCTGCCGGTATGCGGCGCGGGCTTTCTCGGATTTCTGTGCCCGCAGCCCGTCGCGGGCGGCCTTGGTCTGGGCGTAGGCCAACACCTGCCGCTGCAACTTCTTTTTCCCTTGCAGCTTCGTTTCCAGTGCTTTCAGTTCGCCGCTGGTCTGGCGCATTTTCTGATAGGCGGTGTCAACGGCGGCTTCTAACTGCTCCGGGGAAGTAAAGCCGTATTGCTGGTAGACGGACAGCGTTTTGGCGGCCTGCTTCAGATTGTGTATCTTCGCCCAGCGTTCATAGCCCCGGCCTTTGCCCTCGGCCATTTTCTGCTCAATGTCCACAAGCCGCTGCACTCCGTCCTGTTTCGGGGCGGCTATCTCGGCTCTGGCAACCTGCAAGCGGTCTTTTATGGTGCGTGGGGGATCGGGGGATCTGGCTGGCGCTTCGGCTGCTCTGGCGGCGTTTTGCTCTAAAACGGCAAAGACAGCGGCGCGGTCAAAATCGTCGCCCAGCTTCCGGGCGGTAATTGGCTTTGTCCTGTCCGGCGTGAGGTAGGAAAGCCGCCCCCGGCTCTCCTTGACGGTCACACCCTCCTGCAGCAACAGAGAGGAAAACTCGTCAAAGCTGGCGGCGGTGGCAAGGGCTTTCCGTAGGGTCTGCCGCAGCTTCTCCTTGTTCGTTTCAAACTTGGTCTGCCGGGGCGTGATACTATCGGCAATCATGGGGGCGTTCTGCTTGTCCAGCGCGGCCTGTCCCTTTTTCTGCGCCCAATACTCCCGGTCGGTGACGCGGTTCTTGCTGCCGTTCAAGAGGTCGATTTGATAAAGCCCCTCCCGGTGGCACATCTCCATGACTTCGGATTTGAAGTAGCGCAGGGCAGCGTCGGTACATCGGTGCTTGCAGCCGACTTTCGTATCGGCCGGCCTGTCCATGTAGGGCAGGAACGGCACTTCCTCAATCCGCAGGCTGTTTATGACGATATGCACATGAATGTTGCCGCTGTGGTTATGCCCGTCCGGGTGGGTGCAGACAAGGGCCTGGTGGCCGGGAAAATGCTCTTTACAGAATTGTTCCCCCAACGCCTGCGCCCGGTCTACGGTCAGGCCGTTGTCCGGCCCGTCCCGCGGGTCAAAGCTGATGATGTAGTGGTGGCTTTTCACATCTTCCCGCCGCTGGTTTTTCTGATAGCGGAGATTGGCCCGCATACACGCAACGGCAAAATCCTCCCCGTCGCAGTTCAGCGTGGACAGCCGGTAGTCCTCGCGGGGGATAAGCCTGCCGGTTTCATCAAGGACGGGCTTCATGGTAAACTCGTCATGCTCAAAGAGCAGATATTGTTCGGCGGCTCCGTAGTCGGCGTTTTTAGAGTTGATATGCTTGAGTGTTGCCAACCGCGTCACCTACTTTCTTGAGGACTTCATACTTGAGGACGGCAAGGTCGGATATGGCGGCGCGTACCTCGCCGGAAAGGGTGTTGTAGGGTACGCCGTATTCGTTCAGATACCGGGCAATCTGATTGAGGTTGCCGCCGATCCTGCCGTACTCGGCTGTCAGCTTCCCGACAGCGGAAAGCAACTCGTCATTGACCGACGACACATGGACAACCGGGCGTATGGTCGCCCGCCGTATCGCCTGCCGGAGAAATTCGGACTGGCTGATACCATAGGGCGCAAGCCGCGCTGTGAAGTCGGCATACTCATCTTCGGACAGCCGGGTTTTCACAACGCGGCTGCGGTGGGGCGTGTTGTATTTCTTTCGCATGGTGTGACCTCCTTTCTCGCCCGTAAGGGCGCATGAGCAGGGTTTGGGGAAGGCACTCCCCAACAAGTTTCCCGCGAGGGGCAAAACTGCAGAATTGCGGATTTTGGCACCGTGGTAGAAACTTGCTCTCCGTGACTGCAAACTTTCTCTCACTTCCGTCCGCCACTTTTTTGGAAAACTGCAACCACAAAAGTTTGTTTCTCTTTTTCTGCTACTACTAATCCTGTAAAGGGCATTCCTGCCCGCTTTCGCTAAAATGACACCGGACGCAGTGGTTTCTACCCGGTGTTGGAGAAATCCTTTCTCTTTGCCCTCTACTACGGGTAAATGCTCCAAATGCCAAACACCAGGGCAGAAAAATTCCCTCCTCGCTTACTACTACAACCGGCAGGGGGCAAAATGGCCGGGAGCGGAGCCGGACAACAAAAAAAGCAGTAAATCTTTTTCAAGACTTACTGCTTTCGCTGGCCGCGTCGGTGGCGGCTGGTATTCAGTTTTTATGACTTGTCCGGTGGTTCGTCAAGCCGGAACTTGAATTGACAGTCAATTAACCGCTGCTTTACATAGTCCTCCACCTCGGCGTTGACCTGCCCGTTCACTTTTGAGAAATAGCGGATATATCCGGCGTAGTGGAGCAGGACAGCGTTCACGGCTTCTGGGTCGCCCTCACGGGCTTTGAGGATTGTTTCATAGGGGAGAAGTCTACTCATACCGGCTCACCCCCATTTCTTCGCGTAGCCGCTGCAAGGCAAGCTGGATATGCCGCCCCGCTGTGCTGCGTGACCGGCCAATACACGCGCCGATCACGCGCTGCGGCTGGCGCAGAAAGTAATAGCGCAGGATTTCTTCCCGCGTCTGCTCCGGCAAAACAGAGATCGCGTCGGCAAGGGCGGCGTTGCAGAGCAGGACGGTCTGACCGCAGACGGTAAATGGGTATTCCTCGTCCGGCTCCGACGCGGCAAACTGGACAAACTTCTCGTTCATCAGATAGTCAAGGGAAACTTGCCGTTCCCATTGCCGTTTAAGCTTCAAAATCTTGTCCAAGGCGGCACAGCGGATAACAGTCTTGCAAAAGGCGTTGTACCTGCGCTGGATATATTCTTGATAGGCTATCTGGTCGGTCATGGAAATTCCCCTTTCTGAATAATAGTGCGGGGCGGTGGCACTTCTTGCTGTCGCCCCTTGATTGCCTACCAGCAAAGGCGGGCGGGGCTGTCAACGGCTGCGCATATGCGCCGTTCATCTTGACCGTTGACTGGCTCGGCTGGGTTTGCTATTTACCCGACAAACTTGAATTTATTTTAAGCTATCACGTTTTACCTTCTTAAGCCTTACTATCATTACCATAGGAATTTCTTTGTTGGTTTTAAAACATTCTTCATAAAATCCATCAATGACAAATCCAGCTCTAAAACAAAGGTTAAAAATATCTTGTATGGAACGATGATAATAAATCTGCTCTTTCGGTTGCCCTTCAATCGCTATATCATAGTAACTGTGCGGTGTCATATATTTTTCAGTCAACGTGACAAAACAAGGGTGTTGCGTTGCAAAGACAAAAATTCCGCTTTCCTGCAACAGTTCATAAACAGCCATAAGAAGTGGTTCAATATCCGTAATATCCATAATTGCCATATTAGAAACTGCTTTCGTAAAGGCTCGATTTCTTTTTAATTCTAATATACTTTTTCTATCGGTCGCATCCGCCACACAAAATTCAATTTGTTTTGCATATTGTGATTGCCGTCTTTTAGCCAATTCTATCATTTTTTTGCTGTAATCAAAAGCGACAACCGAAGCGCCTCTTTGTGCAAGATACGAAGAATAATTTCCATTGCCACACGCAATATCCAAAATGTAATCCGCAGGATTAGGAGATAGAAGTTCCGTTACTTTGGGACGCACTACCTCTCTGTGAAATTCATTAGATTCGTCACCCATTGCATTATCCCAAAATTGTGCGTTCTCCTCCCAGATTTTTTTACTTTCCTCTGTTCCCATGTTCTCTCCCACTCCCCAAATTTGCTTTTTTGCTTCCATTAAATCTTCCTTACTATATTCCATTGTTACCCTCCATAACTTCTGATTGTTGCCGTCTTGACGATTATGTATCTTTACATTACCTTCTGAAACATATGGCGCACCTTGTCCAGGCGGCTGTTTGGACGGCGGGGCTGGATGACCGGCTGACCGACAGCGGCCTGATATCCTTTCAGCTCTGTAAGGCATACGCTCCGCCCGTTGGTGTAAAAGGCCAGATCAGTACGGTATGCCTGTATACAGCGGGCGGGAATCTCGCCAGTAAAGACAACTTCATCCTTTTTTACCTGGGCCGTTTCGATGGTGGCACAGTATTTCGGTGCATCATGATAAGCCCTGGAAAGGTATTCCTGGGGCGCATAGAGGATGAAGGAGAGATAAGGTTCCAGCAGCTGCGTCCCCGATTCCTTCAATGCCTGTTCCAATACAATCGGGGCCAATGAGCGGAAGTCCGCCGGCGTGCTGACCGGACTGTAATAAAGCCCGTATTCAAAGCAAATCTTACAGTCCGTTACGTTCCAGCCGAACAAGCCCTGCTCCAGCCCGTAACGGATACCATCCCTGACAGCGTTTTGAAAACTCTGGTTCAAGTATCCCAGCGAAACCCGGCTCTCGTATTGTACACCGGAGCCAAGCGAGAGTGGTGTAACAGACAGTCCTATGGATGCCCAAAACGGGTTGGGCGGCACCTCGATATGGATGGTGTGGCTGGCTGCTTTGAGCGGCCGCTCCATATAAATGACGGAGGGTTCCTTTACCACTGTTTCAAGCTTGTATTTTTCCGACAGCAAAGCGGAAACAACCTCCAACTGCACCCGGCCCAAAAAAGAAAGAATGATCTCATGGGTGATGGAATCCACTTCGCAACGCAAAAGCGGGTCAGTATCCGCAAGTTGCGTAAGAGCGTCCAGCAGCCGTTCTCTTTGCGCTGCCGTTTTCGGCGCAATCGTCGTCCGCAGCATGGGGAGGGGGTCCTCGCGCCACCTTTTACGAGGGAGCCGGGTTTGGTCCCCTAATACATCGTTTAACCTCACGCTGTCGCTGGGAAGGATAACAATTTCACCCTGATAAGCGGTGTCTGTCCGAACAATTTCCCCTTTGGATGGAATACGCATCTCTGTGATTTTCAGCTTTTCTCTCCCGGCCAGGGCCACCGTATCCCGCAGGCGCAGCGTTCCGCTGTATAACCGTAGATAGACACGCCGCTGGCCGCAATCGGTGTACTCAACCTTGAAAACGCTGCCGCATAGGGCGGCGCCCCCCTGTTCCCCAATCGGTTGGAACAGCCCTGTCACCGCATCCATCAACGGTTGAATGCCAAGGCCATTTTTGGCGCTGCCATGATAGACTGGGAACAGGGAGGCGTCTTGAACCCGCTGCTGTTCCTCCCGCGCAAGTTTTTCCCGGCTGATTGGTTCTCCTGCGATATACTTTTCCAATAATTCATCGTTATTTTCGATGACCGCATCCCATGCTTCTATGTCGGTATTTTCCTCCAGGACTATTTCCGGGGACAGCGACACCGTCTGCTTGATGATAATATCGGCGGAGAGCTTATCCCGAACAGACTGAACCACGCTCTGCAAATCAACGCCAGCCTGGTCGATCTTGTTGATAAAGATAACGGTGGGAATGTTCATTTTCCGCAGGGCATGGAACAGAATACGGGTCTGGGCCTGCACGCCATCTTTAGCGGAGATCACCAAGATGGCCCCATCTAAAACAGCCAAAGAGCGGTACACCTCCGCCAAAAAATCCATGTGGCCGGGCGTATCCACAATGTTAACTTTACATCTGTGCCACTGGAAGGAAGTGACTGCCGCTTGAATGGTAATCCCACGCTGCCGCTCCAAAAACATGGTGTCCGTCCTCGTTGTCCCTTTTTCGACGCTCCCCGGTTCTGAAATGGCTCCGCTGGCATATAGCAGGCTCTCCGTCAAGGTCGTCTTTCCAGCGTCTACATGGGCAAGAATTCCAATATTGATTATTTTCATGTGATTGTCCTCCCTTTACAGCCCCAAAGGGCATAAAAATCCCCAGCAGTAAAATACTTTTACCACTGGGGATTATAAGTTGCGGACATACACATATACAGCATACACCTGTTTGTGATTGCTGTTTTTGGGGATATGTCAAAATTGATAAGGCAAAAGTATTCTTAAATTGGGTACAAAAAACTAAGCCCCTACAAAAGGAGCTATCATAATCCTTTGTTCCCACTATTTGATTATAGTTTTATTTAAGAATACCTTGCCGCATATTTTTTACTCCTTTTCTGGATTAAATCATTGTATCACATCAGTTTTAGGAAAGCAAGTACCTAAAAGAAATTTTTCTTCCCCTTATATGTAACAATCATACCGGCTTCCTAGCGTTCAGAATGTTTTCTGCTGTCTGCTGTGGTGTTTGGTTGGAATTGTCCAACCAAAAGCCGATCCGTGGTGTTGTCTGCATTTTACTAAATACAAATTCAATGTATACAGAAAGATATAAGGAGTGGGAGGGATTCCGCCGTAGTTGGCATTGTAGGAAAATCCAAAAGTTTAGATTTTCCCACAATGCTTATCTTTTGGTCTTTGGTTCGGAATAGTGTAGTGCTGGCGGTCTATCTCTTGTTTTCGGTTGCTTGCTTCCTTACCGTACATGAGCATTTATGTATGAGATGTATGGAGAAAAGATGAAGATCAACAGCGGTCACCACCAGGCGCTGAAGCGCCTGGCTGATGGCTTCCGCGTCTCTCAAATCTGGTGCGCTGACGAAACTAAGGAGGCCGATTACATCCAGTTAGCCCAAAGCGGAAAGCTCCGGGAGGGCAGCAGCGAATGTATCATTGAGGCTGTCTATCATGAAAGTCTTCCCATTGTAGGTCTCCAGTGGCACCCAGAGATGGGGGGAGATATGCTGTGCAAGCACCTGGACCTGACAAAGGTCGTCCGGTATTTCTATAGTCTGATGGATCACAGCAAGAGCTGAATGGGAGGTGTACCATGGAAATTTTAACTGCCATTTATAACGGGATTATGGGGTTCACCTCCTGGATGTGGAGCCTTCCGCTGTTGATTATCCTGATGGGCGGCGGTCTGATCATTACAGTGGCCTGTGATTTCGTACAGTTCAAGCACTTTGGCTTTATGCTGTAAAAGACCTTTGGCAGCGCCCGGAAGGGGAATAGCGGAAAAGAAGGCAGTATCTCCGGCGTCCAGGCAATGGTGGCCACTCTGGCCAATACCATCGGCACCGGCAATATCGTGGGCGTGGGCAGCGCCATTGCCATCGGCGGTCCGGGCTCCGTGTTCTGGATGTGGGTGATTGGATTTGTGGCCATGGCCCTGAAATATGCCGAGGCCACTCTAGCGGTTGCTACCCGCACCAAGGACCAAGACGGAAACTGGCAGGGCGGCGCTAACCGCTATCTGTCCCAGGTGTGGAAACCCCTGGGCCTGATCTGGGGCTTTTTCTTTGTGATCAGCTCACCCATTGCCTGTGGAACACATGCGGCCGCTATCGTGGACTCCGCGGAGACCTTCCACATTCCTACCATTGCCTCAACTGTTGTATTCGCCATCATTGTGGTCTTTGTCATCCTGGGCGGCGTGAAAATGCTGGTCAAGGTGACTGATAAGCTGGTCCCCATCATGGCGGTGATCTATGTGCTGGCCGGGCTGCTGGTTATCATTCTGAACATCGACAATCTGATTCCCACTTTGGTCAGTATCTTCACCAATGCTTTCACCGGGACGGCGGCCGTGGGCGGCTTTGCCGGTTCCACCCTGAGTACAGCTATCTCTATCGGCTGCGCTCGAGGGATCTATTCCAACGATGGCGGCAACGGCGTTTCCAGCATTCTTCATGCCCAGGCCGATGTAGATCACCCCGTGGAACAGGGCATGTACGGTATCTTTGAAGTGTTTGCCTGCACGCTGGTGATCTGCTCCTTCACCGCATTAGTGGTGCTGTGTACCGGCGAGTGGCAGAGCGGCGCCCCTGGATCGGTCCTGGCCATCAACGCATTCGGAACTATTGGCCCCGTGGGCCATGTTATCGCGGCCATCAGCTTGATTCTCTTCGCCGCATCCTCCGCCCTATCCATCGCCACAGCCTCCGGCGTCTCCGCCTATGGTATGTTTGGCAATGCCGCCAAATGGATTATCCAGGTCCTGGTAGTGGGCGGCTGTGTGGTGGGAGGTCTGATCGGTGTAGATGCGGCTCTTCCCTACGTGGATGTGCTGAATATGGTCATCATCACAGTCAATGTTGGCGGCACGATGTTCTTTGTCAAGAAGCTGCGGGAACTAACCCTCGATTTCTTCCGCAGCAGGAAAGACAAGTTGAATTAACAGCCTTTCTTATATGTAGCAACTATTTTCTAATCCCCCATTTCTACCGCGGGCAGGGCCAGGACTTTTGCCCTGGCCCTGCCCATTTGGGGCAAAACAGACGGGAGAAGGGACTCTTCTGGGCCGCCCCGAGGAAGAAGCTTTCTTGATCGAGAGCTTTCACCATAAAATCCTCCCGGTGATGGCAGTGCAGTGGCACCCGGAGATGATGGTAAGCGTCCCTCTGCCGGACACCTCTGATCCCATGCCGGTTTTTCGCCATTTTTATCAGATGATTGCAGCTAAAACCACTTAAGTACCATTTAGTCAAAAAAGGAGAGGAGCACGGTTATGTTTGAATTTGAGCAAGAAATCCAGTCTCTAAGCGGAGAACTGTTTGAGATCTACAAAGATCTGCATATGCACCCTGAGCGGGGACATACAGAGTTCCGCACCGGAAAAATCGTTGCCGACTATCTGCGGGAGTGCGGTCTGGAGGTACAGACCGAGGTAGGCATCACCGGTGTGGTAGGGCTGCTGGACTCCGGAAAACCGGGGAAAACTCTGCTGATCCGGGCAGACATGGATTGTCTGGGCATCCCCGAGGAGAGCAATCTGCCGTATCGCTCCGTTAATGAAGGATTGGCCCATGCCTGCGGCCACGATGCTCACACCGCCATGCTTCTGGGGGCAGCTAAGGTCCTTTCCCAACATAAAGAAGCTTTTTCTGGAAAGATCAAATTTGTTTTTCAGCCCAATGAGGAGAACTACTTAGACGACCACCCCATCCGAGCCATGGTTTTAGATAAAGGCTACCGCTGGCTATCTCCAGACGCGGGGCTGGGCGGCGCCGGCTGCATGATCCAGGATGGAGTGATGGATGGCGTGGACGCCTGCTTTGCGATCCATGTCCAGCCCAATGTGCCTCTTGGAAGTGTCTACATCGCCAAGAAAGAAGCCTGTGCCTCCACAGACTTTATGGATGTGACGATCCAGGGCAAAGGGGGGCACGGGTCCATGCCTCAAAATGCCATTGATCCCGTCCCCGCTTTGGCCGAGATGATCCAGGCCCTGTATATCCTCCCCACCCGAGTCGCCAGCGGTGCGGAAAAGTGGGTGTTCCATATCGGCGCAGTAGAGACCCCCGGCTCCATTGCCAGCGCTGTAGCTGACAAGGCAGTGATCCACTTTGGTTACCGAGCTTTTAATGACGAAACCCGTGCCCTGTTTACCAAACGGATCGAGGAGTTGGTGCCCCACATTGCCGCGGCCCATCAGTGCACCTCCTCGATTGTACACGGCATCGGATACCGCCCCACCATCAACGATGAGGACATGTCTGCTCTGGTGGCAGAGAGCTGCCGCAAAGTTCTGGATGCTGATAAGGTCATTTACAGCGACGAGCCTAATATGACCGCGGAAGATGTTGGAGAATTCTTCCGCCTGGCGCCCGGCTGCATCCTTTGGCTGGGGACCGGCGTAGGAGAAAATCCGCCAGCCCTCCACAATCCCGCGTTCTGCGTAGACCCCGCGGCCCTGCCGATCGGTGTCAGCGTTCATGTTTCGACCGCGCTCACATACCTTAATCGATAAGCTGGCGGACCGATATTGGCGGCCATGAAAGAAGCAAATAGGAGGAACGATTACAATGTCAAATAAAGACGGGAAACAGAAAAAAGAAAAGAAACCGTTAAACTCCATTCTTGTCCTGTTGATCCTCACCGTTGTGATTGCTGTATTGACTTGGCTTATCCCAGCGGGCAGCTATGAACGGATCGAGGAAGCCGGACGTCAGGTCGTAGATCCCTCTACCTTCCAGTTTATTGAGGGAAGTCCCACCAGTATTTTTGACTTGTTCCGTGCGCTTCCCTATGGTATGAGCAATGCCTCTCTGCTGATTGTCGCGTTTATGATTACCGGCGGCGCGATTGAGGTCCTTCAGCGTACAGGAGCAATCAATGTTGGGATCGCCCGCGTCATCCAAAAAGTGGGGGTGAACCGGGGCGACATTATTCTCGTCCTGATGTTTTATCTGTTCGCCGCTATGGGTGCGTTCCTTGGTTTTGTAGAGGGGGCCATTCCGTTCATGCCAATCGCCATCGCGGTATCTGTGGGGCTGGGATATGACTCTATGGTAGGCGTCGGGATTTCTTTGGTCGGCGCAGTCTCCGGCTTTATCAGCGGGGCCACCAGTCCCACAAACGTGGGCCTCGCCCAAACGATTGCCGGACTGGAGCTTTTCTCTGGCATCGGCATGCGCCTGATCATTTTTGTTGTTGTCCCTGCCATCGCTTTAATCTATATTCTGATGTACGCCCGGCGGGTCAAAAAGAATCCTGCCAGGAGCTTGGTGGCCGGGATGGACACCTCTGAATTCTCCTTTGACCTTGGCGAATTGAAAGACAAACCCTTTACAGTCGGCCATGCCGTCAGCCTTCTGGCACTGGCGGGAGCCCTGGTCCTGTTTGTGATTGGCTCGATGAACTGGGGATGGGCTTTTCTGGAGATGGGCGCATTGTTCTTTATTGTGGCCATCGTCGGCGGAATTGCAGGCGGCCTGTCCGCAGATGAAATTATCAACACCTTCACCAAGGGCGTAAGCGGCATGGTAAGCTCTTGTCTGGTATTGGGCATCTCTTATGGCATTGCCTGGCTGCTCAGCGAAGCCAGCGTTTTGGACACCATCGTCTACTATATCTCTCAGCCTTTGGCGTCGCTCCCTGCGCAAGTTTCTGTCATCGGTATTTTTGTGGCGATTATGTTCATCAATCTGTTTATCCCATCTGCCTCCGGTAAAGCCGCCATTGTTATGCCCATTGTGCTGCCCATCGCGGATATTATGGGGATCACAGCTCAAACAGCCGTATTGGCCTATCAGTTCGGCGACGGCATCACTAATATGTGTACGCCTCTTATGGGAGTCCTGATGCTGGCTCTGTCCATGGGCAAGATCCCCTTTTCCAAATGGGAGCGGTTTATCCTTCCCCTGATTGCGGTTCTTATTGTCATAGCCTGTATCTTCCTGTTCGTTGCTGTCCAAATTGGGTATCAGTAATACGGGAAACGAGCAAGACCTCCCTTTGCGGGCAGGGCCGGGACAAAAGTCCCGGTCCTGCCCTTTTTGTGACTGACCGAAAAATAAAAATGGAGCGCCGCCGTCCTCAAAAAAGGACGGCGGCGCTCCGAATATAGGGAAGGAAGAAATGGTATGTTATTCGCCCTCATAGGCCTGGCGGTATACCTCAATGATTTGCTCCTTGGTGGCGGTGCGGGGGTTGGTGAGGCTGCACACGTCCTTCATGGCGTTCTCGGCCATGACGGCGAAGTCCTCGGGCTTTACGCCCAGCACCTTCAGGTTGGCGGGGATACCCAGTCGCTGGCTCATGCGCTTGACGGCGGCAATGCCCTCCTCGGCGGCGGAGGAGCAGGACATGCCCTCGCCCCGCACCCCCATGGCAATGGCGATCTCTTTGAAGCGGGTCATGTTGCCGATGAGGTTGAACTTCATTACATGGGGCAGCAGCACCGCGTTGCACACCCCGTGGGGCAGATTGTAGAAGCCGCCCAGTTGGTGGGCCATGGCGTGGACGTAGCCCAGGGAGGCGTTGTTGAAGGCGATGCCCGCCAAATACTGGGCGTAGGCCATCTTGTCCCGGGCCTTCATGTAATTGCCGTTGGCCACCGCCTTGGGCAGGTAGTGGGTAATCATCTGGATGGCCATGGTGGCCGCCGCGTCGGTGAGGGGGTTGGCGTTGGTGGACACATAGGCCTCAATGGCGTGGGTGAGGGCGTCCATGCCGGTGGCAGCAGTGAGGGCGGGGGGCATCCCGCGCATCAGCTCCGGGTCATTGATGGCGATTTGAGGGGTGACCCGCCAGTCCACAATGGCCATCTTCACCTTCCGGCTGGTGTCGGTGATGATGCAGAACCGGGTGATCTCCGAGGCGGTACCGGCGGTGGTGTTCACCGCCATCAGGGGCATCAGGGGGCGGCCGGACTTGTCAATGCCCTCATAGTCGTGGATGGTTCCTCCGTTGGCGGCCACCATACCGATGCCCTTGGCGCAGTCGTGGGAGGAGCCGCCGCCCAAGGAGAGAATGGAGTCGCAACCGTTCTCCTGAAACACCGCCACGCCGGAAGCCACGTTCTTGTCAGTGGGGTTGGGCTCGGCCCCGTCAAAGACAATAGAGTCCACCCCCGCCTGAGCCAGGATCTCCTGGAGTTGTCCGGCCATACCGCTCTTGGCCAGGAAGGCGTCGGTGACGATCATGGTCTTGGTGCCGCCCAGGCTGCGCATCAGCTGCCCCGCTTCCTTGGACGCACCTATTCCGAACACGTTTCGGGTGGGAAGAAAATAGTAGGTTGACATAGAAATACCTCCTTGCTCACATGCACAAAGCTCCTCGTTTTTGAAAGTTTTCCGCTCTCAACTTTCAAATTTGAGATAGCCCCATTATAGCGTCAAGGAGGTATCATGTCTAATTGGAAAAAGAATATCCCATTATAAGAAAATACATATAACGATTATAATATCTCTGAGTGATGCGTTAATAAGCTTTTGCTCCACATAAAGTCATTGAGCTTCTTTTGCACTGGACTGGCCTTGTACTTCAGACAGGACAAATAGATGGGACGGACAGCGGCGGGGCTGTCCAGCTGGTAAAACACCACGCTGTCGGTGGGGGCCACGTACTCGGGGATGGTGGAGCGCAGGAAGGACACCCCCTGTCCCTCACACACCAGGTAGTAGGCGGTCATCATCTGGGTCAGGTAGACGGAAACCCGGGGGAGGAAGCCGGCGTTCCGGCACAGCTCCATGCTCCGGTCATAGATATCGTTCCCCTGCTGGAGCAGCAGAAAGGGCTCGTCCCGGAAGGCCTGGAGGGGGACCGGGGGCTTTTTGCAGCCGGGCTCGTTGCGCTTGAGCAGTTCGTCAAAGGTATAGCAGTGCTGGGCCAGCTCTTTGTTAATGGAGAAGCGGGCAGGAACAGCTAAAACGATCTCCTCGCTGCACCAGGCCACCGACTGGATTTTGGGATCCTGAATGGACTCCGCCTCCAGGAAAAAATCCAGCTTTCGCTCTGCTAATGCCTGGAACATGTCGGAAGCCCGCCCCTCAGTGAGGGTAAGGGTAATCTGAGGGTTCTGTTCCCGGAAGTCCTGAAACAGCTGAGGCAGAACATAGGTGCAGAAAAACATGGAGCTGCCCACGCGCAGTTGGGTCCCAGGCCCATTGAGGGCGGCGAAGTGCTCCCGCATGTCCTCCTCTATGGCCATGACCTTCTCCACCTGCCGGATATAGTACTCCCCGGCGGGGGTCAGGGAGATGGGGTTGGTGCTCCGGTCAAAGAGAGGGGTCTTGATCTCCTGCTCCACCTTTTTCACCACCGAGCTCAGCCAGGGCTGGGAGACGAACAGCTTCTGGGCCGCCTTGGAGAAGCTGCGCTCCTGGTAGATGGCGTAGATGTACTCCTTATAGTTTAACATTAAATCTCCCCCTGCCTCGCTCTGTGAATGTTTGAACGGCAGACCCGAAAATTCATACGGATTATATCAAAAATTTGAATCTACTGCAATGTGCCTCTCTCCGGAAAAGAGGCATTACGCCGTGTTTTTCCATACGAATTTCCTTATATCGTTTTAAAGTAATTCAAATTTTACAAAAAAGACAGTACGGTTTATGCTGTACTCAAGCAAGGCGCTGTAGAACAGCGGCACGGAATCGGTCCCTTTCCACCGACGGAAAAACCAAAATTGAAAGGACGATACATCATGAACTATCACATTGCGGCCCGGATGGACCGGATGGCCCCCTCGGGCATCCGGAAGGTGAACGAGAAGGCCCTGGCTATGGAGCGGGCGGGAGAGAAGGTCCTCCACTTTGAGATCGGCCGCCCCGACTTCGACACCCCGGAGTACATCAAAGAGGCGGCCAATCAGGCCCTGGCCCAGGGGAAGGTCCACTACACCTCCAACTTCGGCCTGATGGAGCTGCGCCAGGCCATCGCCGGCAAGCTCAAGCGGGAGAACCACATCGACTATCAGGCCAGCGAGGTGCTGGTCACCGTGGGATTGTCCGAGGCGGTGTTCGCCGTGCTGGCCGCCCTGCTGGACGAGGGGGACGAGATCCTGGTGCCCGACCCGGTGTGGCTCAACTACATCAACGTGCCCAACCTGCTGGGGGCCAAGGCCGTCACCTACAGCCTGAAGGAGGAGAACGGCTACCAGATGGACCTGGACGAGGTGCGGGAGAAGATCACCCCCAAGACCCGGGCCGTGGTCATCGTCACCCCCAACAACCCCACCGGCGGCGTGCTGGAGCGGGGGGTGCTGGAGGAGCTGGCCGAAATCGTGAAGGAGCACGGCCTGATGGTCATTGCGGATGAAATTTATGAGCGCCTGGTGTACGACGGGGCCGAGCATGTAAGCATCGCCTCCCTCCCTGGCATGAAGGAGCGCACCTTCACCCTGAACGGCATGTCCAAGGCCTATGCCATGGACGGCTGGCGGCTGGGCTATGTGGCCGCCCCGGAGGAGTACATCACCGTGATGAACAAGTTCCACCAGCACAACACCACCTGCGCCCCCAGCTTTGTCCAGGCGGCCGCCATCGCCGCCCTCACCCAGGAGGGGGACGAGGTGAAGGAGATGGTACAGGAGTACCAGCGCCGCCGGGACTATGCGGTGCAGGCCATCAACGCCATCGACGGCATCCACTGCCTGTGCCCCAAGGGCGCCTTCTACATCTTCATCAACTGCAGGGAGCTGGGCAAGTCCTCGGCGGAACTGTCCCAGTATTTCCTGGAGGAGGCCAAGATCGCCCTGGTGCCCGGGGACGTGTTCGGCCCCGGCGGGGAGGGCTATCTGCGCATGTCCTTCGCCGCCAGCTATGAAAGCATTGTGGAGGGCTGCCGGCGGCTGAAGGAGGCCGTGGCCGCCCTGCGAAGTGTGAATTAAAGGGGGGCGGACACTGTGGAGGACAAAAAGGAGAGAAAAAAACTGAGCTTAGCAGCCAAGACCTTTATCGGCTTTGGCATCGGTATCGTGATCGGTCTGGTGTTCGGGGAGAAAGCCACAATTCTGGCCCCCTTGGGGGACATCTTCCTGAACATGATTCAGATGATCGTGGTGCCTATGGTTTTCCTGTCTATCACCGCCGGTGTGGCCAGTTTGGGCGACCTGCGGAAGCTGCGGAATATCGGTGTGAAGGTGGTGGGTATCTACGCTATCACCTCCGCGCTGTCGGTGTGCATTGGCCTGGTGATGGCCAACCTCATCGACCCAGGAGCGGGCTTTGACATGAGCCTGCTCTCCGGCGGCACTGAGTACGAGGCCCAGGAAATGCCCAGCATCATCGACACCTTAGTGGGGATGTTCCCTTCCAACATCTTTGTGGCCTTTACTGAGGCCAACATGCTCCAGATCATTGTATTTTCCGTATTCCTGGGTGTGTCTCTGATCATTTTGGAAGAGCGCGGAGCTCGTCTGGTCACTGCTATTCAGGATTTGACAGAGGCCATGTACAAGATCACCGGCATCGTGATGAAGTTCTCCCCCATCGGCGTGGCGGCTCTGCTGGCGGAGTCTGTGGGCGCCTATGGTCTGTCTATCTTTGGCCCTCTGGGCAAGTTGATCCTGACAGTCTATGCCTCTGACGTGATTCTGGTGCTGCTGATGTATGTGCCCATGGTGGCTATCCTGGCCCGGTTCCCTCTGGGGGTCTTCTTCCGAAATATCTGGCGGCTGTGGGTGGTAACAGCTAGTACCACCAGCAGCAGCGGTTCTCTGCCAGTGACGACCTCCATCACCAACGAGGACTTTAAGGTGTCCCCGGAACTGTCTGCTTTCTCCCTGCCCCTGGGCGCCACCATCAATATGAATGGCGGGTGTATCTACTATGCAGCAGCCATCGTCCTCACCGCCCAGATGTATCAGATTGACCTGTCCCCTGCAGCGCTGATTAACATTGTCATTTCCACAGTTCTAGTTGCGATGGGCTGTCCCGGTGTCCCCGGCGGCGCTATCATTATGACGACCATCCTGCTGACCAATATGGGTATGCCTTTGGAAGTGGTGGGCCTGATTGCCGGCATTTTCCGTCTGATTGATATGGCCAATACTACTTTCAACTGCACCGGCGACGTGGTGACCACTCTGGTAGTAGCCCGCAGTGAGAACATGTTCGTGGAGGAGCCAAAGGCACAAAGTAAAGTATAAGAATGAATTTGATTTTTAAAAGCAAAGGAGCATTTCAGTATGAGACTGGCAACCATTAAGCTGAACGGCGCTGAGATCGCCGGCATCGTGGCCAAGGGCGGCATCCTGCCCATCCACGCCCTGAACGCGGCCAAGGGCACCGCCTGGAAGGAGGAGATGCTGGAGCTGATCCAGGCGGGCCAGGTACCCGGCCTGACCCAGTGGTACAACGAAGGCGGCAAAGACGAGCTGGAGACCATTCCCGGCCTGGTCCCCGCGGAGCAGGTGGTGTACGCCCCCCTGTACCGCCATCCCAAGCGCATCTTCGGCATCGGCCTGAACTACGCCGAGCACGCCGGAGACATCGGCAACGCGCCCCCCACCGGCTTTCCGGGCAGCTTCTTCAAAATGCCCGAGACCCTCATCGGCCCCGGGGACACCATCAAGCTGCCCCGGCTGAAGGAGGCCCAGAAGACCACCGCCGAGGCGGAGCTGGGCATCATCATGGGCCGGGACTGCCGGGACGTGTCCCAGGAGGACTGGCAGAGCGCCATTGCCGGCTACACCACCATCCTGGACATGACGGAGGAGTCCATCCTGAAGGGCAACGACTACCTCAGCGGCAACCCCCGCTATCTGTGCATCGTGAAGAACTTCCCCACCTTCATCTCCTTCGGCCCCCAGCTGGTCACCCCCGACGAGGTGCCCGACGTGCTGAAGCTGGAGGTCCAGTCGGTGCACAACGGGCAGATCCACGCCCAGAACACCGTGGACCATATGACCCACACCCCCGACCGGCTGGTGTCCCTCCACAGCCAGATCCAGGGCTGGTACGCCGGGGACATCCTGGCCACCGGCACCCCCCGGGCCTTCCACATCCAGGACGGGGACGTGGCCGAGTGCCGCATCGTGGGCCCCGGCGGCTTCGCCATGGAGCCCCTGGTGAACCCGGTGGCCGACCTGAAGCTCCACCCAGAGATGGGGTATTGAAAATTCAAAACAGCGTATTTTCAACAGTATTTTCTGAATAACAATGGCAAAAAATAGAAGGAGAATCGCAATATGGAATTCGGTTTAAACGGAAAAGTTGCGTTAGTTATGGCTTCTGCCGCTGGATTGGGCAAGGGTATCGCCACCGAGCTGGCCCGTGAAGGAGCCAAGGTAATGATCTGCACAGCTGAACCCTTTAAAGATCAGCTTTATGCGGCTCAGGATGAAATCGAACAAGAGACTGGCAATCGGCCAGAAGCTTTTCTGGCCGACGTAAACAAGGCCGATGATATTCAAAAACTCGTGGATCACACTGTGGCTACTCTGGGCGACATCTGGGCACTGGTCAATATGTGCCCCGGTCCCAAGCCCGGTCCCTTCGACTCCTTCCAGGATGCCGACTGGGAGAACGCCTTCAATTTGTGCCTGCTGTCCTATGTACGCACCATCCGTGCCTGCCTGCCCTCCATGCGGAAGCTGGGTGGCGGCCGCATCGTGAATTCCACCAGTTCTTCTGTCAAAGACTGCCTGGACAACCTAATCCTGTCCAACACCATGCGCATGGGCGTGGTGGGCATGAGCAAGACTCTGTCCTCCGAGCTGGGCAAGGACAACATTCTCATCAATGTCATCGGTCCTGGCCGCATCGGCACTGCCCGAATTACCAGTCTGAATGCTATGCGGGCGGAAAAAGCAGGTATCTCCGTGGAGGAGTACGAAAAAGAGGACCTGAAGTCCTTCCCCCTGGGACGCTATGGCACGCCTACAGAATATGGTCGTCTGGCAGCGTTCCTGTGCTCTGAGGCCAACACCTATATCTCCGGGCAGACCATTCTTTTGGACGGTGGAATGACCAGAGCATATTGATTTTCCAGTCTCTTAATAACCAGTGCAGCTCATCTCAAAACCAAGTCAATTTGAAAAACTGCGCTGACAGGGTACTTGCTCTGTCGGCGCAGTTTTATTTTATGAGTTTTTTAGCCAGCATTCAAACTCTTCCCGTGTCAGCTGCCCCGCGTCGCACTCCGCCTTTTTCTCTCTGGCCTTCTCGCTCCAGGCGTAAAAGTCGTCTGCTACCATGGTCCCGGCCTTCATCCGGGCAAAGCGCTTCTTGTACTCCCGGCGGTAGGATTTGAATACCTCGTCCGTCGCCCGGTTCCGGTTCCACTGCAAAATGGACGCCACCTGGCGGCAAGTGCGTCCCTTGGCATCGAAGGGATGATTGCAGTACTCCGCCGTGGAGTGCCCCATCACCGCAAAATACTTTCCGCAGCTCCGGCATACCCGCATCCGCACCTTTTGTTTCAGGCACTCCCGCAGATGGTAGTCTACCAGGTCAAACATGCGCTTCGGCAGCAGTACGTCCACGTATTGTCCATTGGCGGTCTGCTCAAAGGTGACAGTCAGAGGCTGAACGGGAAACCACGGGATCGGCTTGCATCCCTCACTGAGGGTGATGCGTACAGGTTTTTTCTTCGGCACAGCATCCATGTCCAACTCATCGTCAAAAATACTCCGCAGCTTTTGCTGCCAGCTCTGGATCTCTACCGGGAGAGCGGCCAGCTCCGCACGAGGAAGCCGCGTCACCACGTCCGCAAATCCGTTCTCTACGGCGTCCATCAGACGCTCCTGCCACTCCAAGCGAAACAGTTCAAAATAGATGTGTACCTTCCCCAGCTTCATCAAAAGCTCTGATGCTGTTTCCGCCGCTGCGTCTGTTCTCTGTTCACTGAGTACAGACAGGGCTCCGTCTAATCGTTCCAAAATGGGGCGATAGCGCTCCTCCTCCAGATAGGTAAAAGAAGTCAAGCTTTCGGGAAACGGGATATCCTGCACCGCCCGCATCTCAGGTTCTTTCAGATCATAGGTGTACTGATAGTACTCCTGGTTGTCCAGAAGATATGATTTGAACGAGAATCGATTCATACATGTCACCTCAAATTAGACCAAGTATTATATTTATTTTTATTTTAGACTTGACATGGGTGTGATAATCTGTTACATTGAAAAAGGACTAATTTTAATAATTTTATTTTTCATTAGTCTAATCTGAAATGGCCGTACTGTCAAGAGGGAAAACGAAACTGATTGGTAGAAAAAGAATCCATCCAACCAACAAGAAAGGCGAGGTATCCTTGAAAACATCCGTCTACAAAAGCTACGACGACCTGCCGCTGTTCCTCAACGCTGAAACAGTAGGGAAGGTACTGGGTGTGTCATCCTCCAGCGCTTACGAGTTGATGCACGAACCTAGCTTTCCCACTCTGCGCATCGGCAGCCGCATGGTAGCCCCCAAGGAACAATTCGTACAGTGGGTGTCTGCTCACATACAAGGAGGTGACTGCCAATGAGTCCGCTCGCCATACGGCGCCATCCAAGTACGTACCGGTTCCCACTCCCGAATGAGATCTGGCAGTGGAACCTCAAGCCCGCCGCCTTCGCCATCCTGGCCTATCTCCAGTACCGGTCCTGCCGGAAGATCCACGGCGTGCCTGCTATCCGGGAGCTGGCCATGCGCGCAAAAATGAGTATCCAAATGGCAGAGCGACAAGTGGACGTTCTGGTAGACCGGGGATTCGTGACATGCAGCCTGCTCCCAACCTGGTCACCGCCGAAAAGCGGAAACTTTTTCACTCTACCGGATGAACTCTTTTATCTGAACCTCGGTCACGGACCAATCACGGTCTATGCCTATCTGCTCTGCTGTGAGGACCGCCGCACGCACCAGTGCCATCCCAGCTACAACACCATCACAGATGCCACCGGCCTGTCCGTCAACACTGTGATGAAGCACATCGCCACACTGGTGGATAAACAGCTCATCACAATGGAACACACCAGCTACATGGATGACAAAGGTATGAAGTGGACCGGCAACAACTGCTACACCATCCTGCCTATTCAGCAGGCGACGGACGCGTTTTATCAACAGGCAATGAATCGCCTGAAAGAGGATGTGGAGAGCGCATGGCGAAGCGCCTGCAAGAACCAAAATCCCCTGCATGACCGCCTGTAAACCGCTGTGTGCCCCGATCATGGGATGGGCAGAGTCCCTGCCCATCCCAGCGGTTTTGAGCCGGATTTAGGGCGCTTTCGAGGACTCGGCGGAGGACGAAAGATAAAGCAGGATAAAGGGCAGGCGTCAAGACCGCCGCTCTGCCCAGTCACATCTGCCCGCAGTGCGGGCAGCTCTGGGCGTTTCCCAGATGGTCGGAATTGGGGTCAAATCCAGAAGGGAAATTTCCTCTTGCGGTCGTATTCCCCGAATCCTTACTGCTGCAAGAGAAAATCAGGGGTCATACCCCGGAATGGAGGCTATTTTGAGCAAAAAAGAGAAATTTGCTCTCTATCTAACACCGGAGAAAAAAGCGCTTCTGGAACGGCGTTACAGAGAGGATGGAAGCCGCAGTCTCACCGCCTTCATCGAAAACGCCGTGGACTTCTACCTGGACTACCTCAGCGCCAACAACGCTGGGCTGTTCCTTCCCACCTCTGTCAAGTCCTGTCTGGATGGACGGTTGGGACAACTGGAGGCTCGGCTGTCCTCCCTGGCTTTCCGGCAGGCGGTGGAACAGGACATGGTAGCTGGTATCCTGGCGGATGCGTTTCAGTTCAGCAGAGATGATTTGCGACGGCGTCGGGCTGAGAGTGTCAACAACGTGAAGAAAACCAACGGCCGCATCTCGCTGGAGCAGCGGGTACGGGAAGCCTGGGAGGAGGACAATGCGTGGCAGGATTGATCGTCAAAAGCCCGTACCTCAAATGCGGCAGGAGTAATTCTGCCAGCGGCTACCTGCGGTACATCGGGACCAGAGAGCGAGTAGAACTGCTCCCGGATGACCGTCCACCCACTAGAAAGCAGGAGCAGCTGGTCAGAAAACTGACAAAAGACTTTCCGAAGGCAAAAGAATTGGACGAGTATTCTGACTACAAAGCCAAGCCCACAAAAGCAAACGCCTCTGCGTTCATTACCAGGGCGCTGGAGGAAAACTGGTCGGTGGTGCAGCAGTCGGACGGCTACCTGAAGTACATCGCTACCCGGCCCAGGGCGGAACGGCTGGGGGATCACGGCCTCTTTGGGGACGAGGAGGGCGTGGACTTGGCAAACGCTATGGACGAGCTGGACCACTACACCGGCAACGTGTGGACCCACATCATCTCCCTGAAACGGGAGGATGCCGCCCGCCTTGGCTATGACAACGCCAAGGCGTGGCGGAACCTGCTCCGGGCCAACCGCAATGACCTCGCCGCCGCCATGAACATCCCGCCCAATCACTTCCGCTGGTACGCCGCTTTCCACGATGAGGAGGAGCATCCCCATGTCCACATGATGGCGTGGTCAACGGAGCCAGAGGAAGCTTACCTGACACGGGAGGGTATCCGAAATATCAAATCGAAGCTGACCAACCAAATCTTCCGCCAGGAGATGCTCCACACCTACGAGCAGAAGTCCCAGTCGCGGGATGAGTTGGTGCGGGAGGCACGCAGGGCCATCCGAAAACTCACCCAGGAGATGGCACGGAGCGTCTGCACTCATCCAGACGTGGAAGAGTTGATGCAAACGCTCTCTGCACAATTGGAAACGGTTAAGGGTAAGAAGTCCTACGGCTACCTGTCCAAGCCGGTGAAAAAAACCGTGGATGAGGTGGTGGATAAGCTGGAGGAGCTGCCGATGGTCCGCGCGTGCTACGACCAGTGGTGCAGGCTCCAGGGTGAGGTGGAGAGCTACTACCACGACAACCTCAGAGAGAAGAAAAAGCTGTCCCAGGAGAAAGAGTTCCGGCAGATCAAGAACGCTGTCATCCGGGAGGCGGAGCGGATACGGTTGGGAGAAATCACCTTCGAGGACGCTGACCTGACCGGCTACGACGAACCGGAACAAGTGCAGGGCGAGTCCTATGCCTGCTGGGAACTGCGGCAAATCATCCGGGATGAAAGGCTTCCGCTGGAGGAACGGGATGGCGCGGCGGATGAGTTGGCGCAGTTGGCAGAGCGAGGAGACACCCATGCCCAGTACCTAATGGGGCAGCTCTATCGGGACGGCCCTCTGCTGATTCCGGACAACCGCAAGGCAAAGCACTGGCTTGCTCAGGCGGCGATACAGGGTTTGACGGAAGCACAGTACGCCCTGGGAAAACTGCTTCTCTCCGACGATTGGGAGGTGCGGGATCTGGACGAGGGCATCCGCTGGCTGAGGCAGGCGGTGGAAAATGGAAGCCACTTTGCCGCCTACCGGCTGGGGAAAGAGTATCTTACCGGTCTGGCGATGACTAAGGATACCACCAAAGCGGCGGAGTGGTTCACCCGGTCGGCGGAGGCGGGCAATCAGCATGCCCAGTACATGTTGGGCAAGTTATACCTGACTGGACAGGGAGTGGCCCAGGATCAGGTCCAAGCGATGGTGTGGTTCAGCCGTTCCGCCGCCCAGGGAAACCAGTACGCGCAGTTCTTCCTGGAACGGCTGAATGACCTCCGTCCACCCTCTGTCATGCTGGCGGTCACTCAGCTGCTCTACCACATGAGCCGGATCTTCCAGGACCACTCCCTGCCCCAGTCCAGCACCAGTCTGCAGGTGGACAGCAAACTGAGAAGAAAAATCCAGGCAAAGAAAATTGCTATGGGCCACAAACCGGATGACCACGAGGAGGAACAAAGTCAGGGTATCACTATGAAGGGGTGGTAGGCCTGTCAAGATCTGTGTTGCAGATACAAAGAAAGATCCCTATATTTTAAAACTGCGATGCCGTTAACAATGAATACTCCGACAGGCCGGAGTGTCTAAATGATAATAGTTTGATAATTGTGCGCTGTATCACTGGATATTTTTGTTTTCTGTGGTATGTTGTGTCGTTGAAAAGGAGGCGGCACATATGAGAGACACCCTGGAGAATCTGTACTTCGGAAACATCACTCCAAATGAGCAAGATATCACCCCGGGCTCTGTTCTAGCAGACGCAATGGACCGGGCGGAACAGTGTGAAGAAAAGCTCACCACCCTGCTGGAGGGCGAGGAGAAAACCCTGCTGCTCCGGCTCCTCAACGCGGAGAATGAGATCAGCAGCACCATGGCTCTGGAGAATTTTATTCTGGGGTTCCGGCTGGGGATGAGGATCGCCATTGAGGCCCTGGACGAGAACGATGGCAGCTTGACTATGGCGCATGAGGAAGGAGGCAGCTGCAATGGCAAAGAAGCGGGCCAACGGCGAGGGTAACATCCGAAAGCGCAAGGACGGCCGCTGGGAGGGGCGGTACACCGCCGGGTACGACTCCAAGACCGGCAAGCGGATCATCAAAAATGTGCTGGGCAAAACACAGGCAGAGGTCAAAGAAAAACTGAAGATCGCTCTGGAGGAATGTCAGGGCTTGGATGTGAGCCGCAGCGAAGAACACACGGTAGCCACCTGGCTGCGCACCTGGTACGAGCTCTATGCCAAGCCCAATGTCCGCACCGCCACGGCCAACCGCTATGAACTGATTATCGAGCAGTACACAATCCCCCGCATTGGGAACATTAAGCTGAAGAAGCTGACCACCCGGCATCTGCAGAAGCTCTACAAAGAGTTGTTGGAGAGTGGGAGAATACACATCGGAAAGAACCAGAATAAGGGACTAAGCTCCACCACCGTCCACAGCGTCCATCTGATGCTCCACTGCGCCCTGGATCGGGCGGTGAAGGAGCGGCTCATCCCCCGGAACCCCTGTGAGGACTGCATCGTACCCAAGCCCCGGAAGCTGGACATGAAGATTCTCCCGCCGGAGCACATGAAAGCCTACCTGGAGGCGGCGGAGCGGCGGGGCCTGCTCCCTATGTTTTATCTGGAATTGGTCAGCGGCTTACGAAAGGGAGAACTGGTGGCCCTGCGGTGGGACGACCTTGATATTCAACAGAGGACAATCTCCGTGAGCAAACAATACGTCCGCAACCCGGACGGCTCCCTGGAACTGACCCGGCCCAAGACAGAGAACTCCGTGCGGCTGGTATCCATTCCGCAGACGGCGGTGGACCTGCTGGTCCAAGAGCACGCCAAGCACCCGGACAGCCCCTACCTGTTCCCCTCACCCCTCACCGGAGAGATGTACCACCCGGACAGCGTGGTGAATCTTCACAAGAAGATCCTAAAAGATGCCGGATTGGAGCATCTCAGGTTCCACGATCTCCGGCACACCTTCGCCACCACCGCCCTTCAAAACGGGGTAGACGTGAAAACCGTGTCCTCCATGCTGGGACACTTCGACGCCGGGTTCACCCTGCGCACCTACACCCACGCCACCCGGCAGAAGCAGGACGAAGCGGCAGCCACTATGGGAAATTTCATGGAACAGGTCATGTAAGGCAGAGAGAAAAGCCGGACAGGAAGTCCACCTTCCTGTCCGGCGCTCTTGTTTCCGTTAAGTCATTTCCGCGTGTGGGTCACGGTGTGGGTCAACTCGCTGACCCACATTTTGACCCACACCGTTTCATCACTTTTTGCAACAAAAAATCCCCGAAAACCGAGGTTTTCGAGGATTTCTGGAGCTGCTACCCAGATTCGAACTGGGGACCTCATCCTTACCAACTGATTGGGAGGATAGGGTTTGCTGCTTTCAGACCCTTTTGCACCCTCTTCACTCCGGGGTGCCATCCTTTCCGGAGCTCTTGTGTCCATTGTCTCCGTCCGCTCGTTTCCCCGTGTGGGTCACAGTGTGGGTCAAAGGCCGCCGCGAGCCAGCCATTGCTCCTCCGGCGCAACCGGACTGTTACCAGTCCGCCTCACCCCACCGGCTCCGGGAGAGGCTCAGAGCCTCTCCGCTCTCATCGAACAGTGTTTCGCGGACGCCTTCGGCGGCGTTGGCGCTCCAATAGTTGGGGGCGGAGACGCTGGAGAGGAACACACCGTCGGAAAACTGCGCGTAGATGTTGCCCTCAAAGTCCGGCAGGTACTCCGGCACATAGGTTCTGATATACACCAGGCACTCCCGGGCGGCAAAGAACACGTTGTCCCGAACCTCCACGGTGCCGTCCTGCATATTGGGGCCGCCATCGATGGTAAATGCCCCCGTCGTAAAGCCGTCTACGTCCTCGCCGGTGTCCACCCAGTCGCTCATGGTGCTGTAAAAGACCAGGTTGCCGCGGAAGCTGACGCGCCTGAACTGGTGGTCGGGATTCGCCTCCTCGTCCCAGTTGAAATAGATGAGCGCCGAGCCGCAGTGGTAGAACACATTGCCCTCGATGGTCACATCCGTCACATCAAAGACCTGGCCGCTGAACTCGATGGCGGTCTCCAGTCCCAGCCCTTCCTGATAGGTCTCATGGACGTAGTTGTTGCGGAAGGTGTTGCGGCTGGAGCTGGCTCCGCCCACGCCGCCGTTGCGCTGCACGCCCGCGGCGTAGCCGGTGATGGTGTCCAGCGCGTACGACGCGGCACAGCCGCCGCCCCAGCCCAGCTCACAGTTCTGCACCAAGACGCCCTCACACTCCGGCGAGACGGAGAGAATGTTCCGCCCCGTGTAGAGTACGGCGAGATTGTCGATCACCACGTCGTCCGCCACACCGTCGAAGGGCGCGTAGGGGGAGAGAAACTCCATGTCCGGGTATAGCTCGCCGGGGTTGCCCCCGTCGCAGCGCAGATACAGCGGCCCATCGGCGGTAAGGCAGTACTGCTCCCGCTCCCCGGTATCCACCCAGCCGCTCAGGTAGATGGGCAGCGAGTCAGGGAGGCCGCTGCCGGCCTCGCAGAAGAAGGTGAGATTTTCGGTCAGTTGCTCCGCCGGGTCAAATTCCGGCATTGCGGCCTGCTCCGCCATCGCCTCCTCCGTCCGGTCAGTGCTCCACAGCTCGCTCACCGGCTGGAAGCACTCCCCGTTCCAGAAGCCCTGGACTTTTACAGCCCCGAGCGTGTCAGTCAGTGCGATGGAGCCGCAGTCCAGCATGGGGCGGTCGTAGACCCAGATCTTGCTGCCGTCCTCGCCCTCGTGCCAAAGCGTCCACTTCTCCGCGCCGCCGCCGTTTTCCACGGAGCCGTACAGCCCCGGTTTGTTTCCCTCACCGTAGGCGGAGTAGGTGACGCCTGGCTTAGTGTATACCTGCGCCGCCCGCCAGACGCCGCCCCGCTCAAAGAACACTGCATCACCGTATTGCAGCGGCTGGGCATTCAGGCGGTCGATGGTCGCCCAGGCGGTCTCCGGGCTGAGACCGTCATTGGCATCGTCCCCGCTGTTGGAGACATAGTAGGCTGTCCCGGTATAGGTCTCACCGGGCACAAATGTGTCGCCTTTCGCAATGGCGGTCTCAGAGGCCAAAACGGCGTCCCGCCGGTCCCGGCCAGCCTGGAGCAGCTCCTCCACCCGGGCAGTGACCGCCTGATCCTCCGGGAAGCGTTCGGCAGTCTCGGGCAAGCTCTCAAACAGCCGCACTGCGGCCACGGCGGCGTCCTCATAGGTCAGGGGCTCCGTGAGATGCATGGTGAAAGTCCCGTAGTCAAAGTCCAGTAGCGGCTCGCCGGTGATGAGCGACAGGCGGCTGACAACGAAGTTCTGGCTGGCGTTCAGGTAATTCATCTCCTGCCTGTCCTCCATCTGGCTGGACACCGAGACGCAGACGCGATCCCAGTTTTCACCGAACTCTTCAAAGAGCCGGTAACCGCCCCGGATGTCCGTACCGAAGGCGTCCCAGTTCTCATCCGTCCGACCGCCCAGGAGATAGGGCGCGAAGCCCATCGTAAACTCCGTGGCGTCCATGTGCTCGGCGGCGTAGAGCAGAAACATCGCGCAGTAGTCGCGATAGATCCCCTCGTCCGAGGCGTGGGCAGTCAGCTCCCGCCAGCCCTCCACGTCCCCGCCGGCCGCCTCGATGACAGCGGCCAGCATGTCAGCCATCTCCTTCTCTGTCGCTGCGGCGCTGGGGTCGCGATCAGGGTTCTCCTCCCCGAAGCCATACCAGAAAAAGCGTTCGTACTCCTCAGCCGGAGCGGGTCCCTCCGGGAAACTCCATGCCGCGCCGCCTGTCACCGGGGATGAGGCGTCCTGCCCTGCGCAGCCCGTCAGCACGGCGACCAGCAGCGCAAGCGCCAGAACTCTTTTTTTCATAGCCTCACTCCAGCACTGAGCCGCTCAACCACTGGGCGACCGTGTCCGCGTCAAACTGATCCTTCGGGGCGGTGAGGTAGATACTGCCAAAGGACTCCTCCCCCTGGAGCAGCACATAGTAGCACAGCTGACCGTCCTCCTGGATGAACTGGGCGGCGTAATTGCCGTAGTCGTCATAGTCGAATACCGTCCCCTCCGGTACAGAGTCCTGGACGCCGCTGCGGGTGGAGTAGTCCTCCAGGTCGGCGGGCAGGGGCACCCCCGCCATCTCATAGGCATCCGTGCCAAAGCGGTTGGCCTGGATGTAATAGCCGTCCTTCTCAAAGGTGGCGTAGGTGGTGGGCAGAGGCTCAGCGATCTCTCCCGCCTCCTGGGTGAAGCCCTCGGGCAGCGTAAAGGTGCCAAGTCCCTCCACGGCATACTCCACCAGCGTCTCCTGCTGGGTGGGTTCCTCGGCCTGGGCAGGTTCCTCGGTCTGAGTGGGCTCCTCCGTTCCGCCGGAGTTCTCCGCGTCCGCTCCCGGATTTCCGCAGGCGCTCAGCGCCAGCAACAGGCACCCCGCCAGGCAGAGGGCGATCCATTTCCTTCTGTTCATGCTGTTGACCTCCTTGCAATTCCGCTTTCGCCGGTTTGCCTCCAGCATACCATACAGGAGGTCAAAAGTGGTGCGCAGGCTGCGCACTTATCCCTGATACACGATCTCAAAGGGCGCCTGGGCCAGCTGCTCCCGGGCCAGCCCCTGGTGGCGGGAGCTGAGCACCAGCCGCGTAAGCCAGGGGCAATCCAGCAGGGGCGTCAGGTCGGTGAGATGGTTATCCCGCAGATCCAGCTCCGTCAAGGCTGGAATGGATGCGGCGAATGCCAGGTCCCGCGTCCCGGTCTCCGTCAGATTGACATACTGCAGAGAGGAAAGTGTTGTCAAAGCCTCCAGGTGGGAGACGGCGCTGCCGGAGAAGTCCACCTCCCGGAGGCGCTGAAGCGCCTGAAAAAGAGACAGATCCAGCCCATCGGTGGAGTACAGCCGCAGTTCCTCCAGCCCCGTCAGCCCCGCCATGGTCTCCGCGGCCCCCTCTGGCATACTGCCGGTGACCAGCCGGGTGAGGCTGGGGCACGTCTCCAGGGGCGTGTAGTCCGTCACCCAGGTGGTGCGCACGTTCAAATACTGGATGTCGCTACCGGCAAAGGCCGCCACGGAGGTGACACCGGTAGCCTCCAGTATTACCTCCCGAAGCATCGACAGCTGGGCCACCCCCTCCGCTGTCCGCACCGGATTCTCGCCCAGATTCAGTACCTGCAGCTTCGTCAGACCAGCCAGCGGGCTGAGATCGGACACCTGGTTTCCTGTCAGGCTGAGATATTCCAGGGGCAGTTCCGCCAAGGGAGACAGATCGGAGATCTGTTGGTAGTCCAAAATCAGCACCCGCAGGCCGCTGCATCGCGCCAACAGCTCCAGATCCTCATCGCCGATGTCCCCGTGGGGCGTCTGCACCACATAGAAGTCGTGGGCTTCTTCCGCATGGGCCTCGTGCTCCTGAAGGGTGCTCATCCGCTGCTGGCCGCACACCAGCAGCTGCTCCACCTCCCCCAGCCGCTCCGCCGGGATGGGCTCCCCGGCTTCCAGCCCCAGCTCCTGGCACAGGGCCGCTTCCAGCAGGGGAGAGGAGACCTGCACTTCATCCTCATGGGCGGAGGGCCCCAACAGAAGGAACAGCAGCGCCGCACACACGCCGCAAACGGCCACTCCGGCCGTCCGTCGCCGCCAGCGGCCCTGCAGCGCCCGGGACACGGCCTGGGCCGAGGGGTAGCGATCCTGGGGATCAAAGGCCGTACACCGACGGATGATCCGGGCAAGTGCGCCCCGCCCCGGCAGCCGGGGCAGGAGATCATAGCCGCCGGTGAGCAAAAAGCGCATCAGCATCCCCAGGCTGTACACATCGGAGCGCTGGTCCGTCTGCTGGTAGCCGAACTGCTCCGGCGGCGCGGTAGCCTGGGTGCCCAGGAACACCGTGTCCGCCCGCCGCTCCGCCCGGTAGCGGCGGGCCGTTCCCAGGTCAATGAGATGACAGCGGCCCGCCCCGTCCCGGATCACATTCTGGGGCTTCACATCCCGGCAGATCACCGGCGGATTCTGGCTGTGGAGATCTTCCAGAACCCGGCACAGGGACAGGGCCGTCTCCCGCACCTGCCTGGGAGGACGCGGCCCCCGGGTGTCCACCCACTCCGCCAGGCTAATTCCTTCTACATATTCCCGGACCAGGTACTCCCTCCCCTCCCACTCCAGATAGTCCAGTGGGCGAGGAATCTGGCGGTGATGGAGCTCCCGCAGCAGGTCATACTCCCGGCGCAGGGTGTCCTCCCGCCCCGCCGGCTGTGTCTTCAGCACCGCCTGCCGGCCAGCCTGATCCCGAAGCAGATACACCTGCCGCTCCCCATCCTTCAGACAGGACTGGACCGTGTACCGCACACTCCACTCCGGGGGCAGAGTCAGGGTGTCCAGCACCTGCTCCTGGTACTCTTTCAAAAACTGTTCCCGCTCTCCCATGTCAGTGCTCCCCGGCATAGAGGCTCCGCTCCGGCAGGGAGGAGAGCAGCTCCTCCGCCTGCAGCAGGCTCATCTTCTGGTTCAGCGCGAAGATCACGGCGGCGTCCCGGCGCACGCGGGGATAGAGTGCCCCGCATCCACCCACCGCCAGAAGGCGCTGGGTCTCCTTCAGCGACAGGCCCAGGGCCAGGGCGGTGCGCAGCAGGATATCCCGCCCCGGAACCCGTTCCCCCCGCAAGATCTGATAGCCGTAGGATTTGCTCACGTCAGCCGCAGTCATCCACTCCGGGGCGCTCAGGCCCGCTTTCTCCAGCAGTTCCAGCAGTACCTGTGAACAGGTGGAGACCGTCTCCTCCTGATTCAGGAGTTTCCTTCCGCTCTCCCAGCTTTTCAGTCTGTGAAACAGTTCGCTTGTGGTGTCCGGCATCTGTCTCCCTCCTCCCCAATTGTATGTCCATTATACCGGTAATTTTAAAAATTCCAAAGGAATTTTTCCGGGGGAGCAGACAAATATCTGCGGTAAATTCTGTAGGCGGAACCGTTTGCCAGAAACGCCCTGGCCGGTCAGATTTTGATATGCAATACAAAGAAAACGGCTCTGCTCCTCTGCTATCGGAAACACCGATGCGTCTCCTACTTCCCCCTGTGCGCTCCTGTGTGCCTCCCTGGAGACAGGATGGCATCCGTAACCCCGGCGGAGCGGAACAGGGGCGTGTGGGGGCCGTGTGCCCGGCGCTGGCCCGTTGCCCTGGTTCCCATCCGCGACCGGTTTGTGCCACAAGCCCGGAGCGATTTGCCCCGCCGATGAGGGAGAAATGGACGGTCGAAAAAAGTGCGGGAAAAACCATACCACATCTCCTCGCAGTGCGGAGAGCGCTTGTGCCGCCAGTACTTGCACGGCCGGGGAGCGGATTTTACCCACCCTCGGGTGGGGCAAGCAGAGCGTTTGGCTTGCCGCGAGCGGCTGCCAAACGCCTTTTTCGGGCAGAAGCCCGCGCCCACTTTTTCTGCCCCGCGGGGCCAATTGATAACTTTCTGATAACTCCGTCCGTTTGGTATGGCTATCCACAAAAATTTTTGGTATGTTGTCGTTCCCGGAATGGGAGCGGCGGCATACCAAATTTTTATGCGGAGGTGATGGAACATGGCAGTCCGAACCAGAAACCAGGTGATCGCCTTCCGGGTCACTCCGGCAGAGGCAAGGAAGATCCGTGAGAAGGTGCGCCGATCCGGCCTGAGCCAGCAGGAGTACCTGCTCCGAGCCGCGCTGGAACAACCGATTCTTGTGATCCACGAACTCAAGCCCATCCTGACGGAGCTGCGCGCCTGGGGAAGAAACCTGAACCAGCTCACCGTCTTGGCTCACACGGGTCATATCCAGACGGTGTATCTGAACGAACTGACAGAAGCGCTGGGCAAGACCTATGAGGCGCTGAACGGTCTGCTCACAGAGAAAGGACCGGTGATCTCCTCTGGCGACCTGTAGCTACATCAAAGAGCGGACGCAGACGGCGGGCGCCATGGGGCGGGTGATCCGCTATGTGTCACAGGAGAAAAAGACGATGGATGAAACCGGCCGCCGCCATCTCTCCGGTATCAACTGCACGCCGGAGCTGGCACAGAAAAGTTTCCTGGCGACCAAGAACCTCTACGGAAAGGCCAACGGAACCTTCTTCTACCAGTACGTCCAGTCCTTCTCTCCCAAAGAGGAAGTCACGCCTGCGGAAGCGCACCAAATCGCCCAAGAGCTGGCGGAGCGGTTCTTCCCAGGCTGCGAGGTTCTGGTGGCCACACACATCGACGCGGAACACCTGCACTCCCACCTGATCGTCAACTCGGTTCACCCGGACACCGGGAAAAAGCTGCACTTCACACCCAACACTCTGGAGCAGATGCGGAAGGTCAGCGACCAGCTCTGCGAGGAGCACAGCCTCAGCACCTTGAAGCCATACCAACAGGATCGGCGCACCCAAGGCCTGATGGCAGGGGAATACCAGGCGGCCAGCCGGGGAGAGAGCTGGAAGTTCCAGCTGATCATCGCCATCGAGGAAGTCATGAAGCGGGCCGGGACGCGGGAAGAGTTCCTGCGTGAAATGAACCAGCAGGGCTATCAGGTGCGCTGGGAGGAGGGGCGAAAGAGCATCACCTACACCACCCCCACGGGGAAAAAGTGCAGAGATGACAAATTGCACGAACTGAAATTCAGAAAGGAGCAGATGGAGCATGAATTTCGAATCCGGCAGCGAGCAGCGCAACAGCGCACTGGACGCCCTGAAGCAGAGGCAGAAGGTGTCACAAACCATGCCAACCCTGACGGGCCAGCAGGCCAACATCCTCTACACCATGCCGCTCCAGACAGTGGAGCGGTTGGAGCAGGTCCTGCGGAGCACCCTGGCGCTCCAGGAGACTATCCGGACCGGGATGGATACTCTGGCTACCAAAAAAAGTCTGGAGCCGCTGGCCACGGAGGAGCAGCTGGCGGACTGGCTGGCGCGGGCCGACAAGATCCATCAGGAGATCTGCCAGGATCTGCGGCAGACGGTCTCCGAGATGAAGGAGGAGGGGAGACAGGCTGGGAAGCGGCGCGAAGAATTTATGAGGCGGCTCTCCGAGCTGGAGGAGCAGTTCCGCAGGAACTGGGACGAGGCCTCGGCCCGCTTCCAGGGCAAGATCCTCCTGACACTCCTGGCATCGGGCATCCTGTCAGCGGCGGTCAGCGTCCTGATGTGGCGGCTGCTTCTGTGACGGAGCAGATCGTTCATCTGCTGGCCAGGCTGGAGGACAGCACTGAAGCGGAAGTTATAGACGCCACTGCCCGTCCCCGGCACGGCGACCGAAAGGCCCTGGCCAAGGAGCAGGCAAAGAAGATCGCTATGGGCCACAAGGCCGATGACCACGAGGAGGGACAGCAGATGGGTTGACAGGCAGCCAGGCCCCACGCCAAAAGCCAGTGCGGGGCCTGGCCCTTTTCAGCCACCCCCTCAGATCTTGCGCCGCTATAAAACAAAGAGAAGAACCTCCTCTCGAAACGGAAGGTAATACGCCGTTGGCAAAGAAAGGTCGCAGACAAATTGATAATAAATTGATAACTCTGAGCTTTTGATATGGCTATCCACGAGAAGGTGTGGTATGTTGTGTTGCTGCAAAGGAGGCGAGCAGCATGGCAAAGAAACGGGCCAACGGAGAAGGTAACATCCGCAAGCGGAAGGACGGCCGGTGGGAGGGCCGGTATACCGCCGGATACGATTCCAAGACCGGGAAACGGATCATCAAAAATGTGCTGGGCAAAACACAGGCAGAGGTCAAAGAAAAGCTAAAGAAAGCACTCGAAGAAACCAACGGTTTAGATGTCAGCAAGGCGGCGGATGAGTATACCGTGACAAGCTGGCTGCGCACCTGGTACGAGCTCTATGCCAAGCCCAATGTCCGCACCGCCACGGCCAACCGGTATGAGCTGATCATCGAGACCTACACCATCCCCCGTATTGGACACATTAAACTGAAGAAACTGACCACCCGGCACCTGCAGAAGCTCTACAAAGAGTTATTGGAGAGCGGCAGAATACATGTCGGAAAGAACCAGGATAAGGGGCTGAGCTCCACCACCGTCCACAGCGTTCACTTAATGCTCCACTGTGCCCTGGACCGTGCGGTGAAGGAGCGGCTCATCCCCCGAAATCCCTGTGAGGACTGTATCGTACCCAAGCCCAGGAAACTGGAGATGAAGATCCTGCCTCCGGAGCATATAAAAGCCTACCTGGAGGCGGCAGAGGCCAGAGGACTGCTCCCAATGTTCTACCTGGAACTGGTCAGCGGCCTACGGAAGGGAGAACTGGTAGCCCTGCGGTGGGATGACCTGGACATCCAGCAGCGGACGATTTCCGTGAGCAAGCAGTACGTCCGCAACCCGGACGGCTCCCTGGAACTGACCCGACCCAAGACGGAGAACTCCGTACGGCTGGTGTCCATTCCGCAGACGGCGGTAGACCTGCTGATCCAAGAGCACTCCAAGCACCCGGACAGCCCCTACATGTTCCCCTCGCCCCTCACCGGAGAGATGTACCATCCCGACTCAGTGGTGAACCTCCACAAGAAGATCTTGATGGACGCTGGGCTGGAGCACCTCAGATTCCATGATCTCCGTCACACCTTCGCCACCACGGCCCTGCAGAACGGTGTGGATGTGAAAACAGTATCCTCTATGCTGGGCCACTTCGACGCCGGGTTCACCCTGCGGACCTACACCCACGCCACGCGTCAAAAGCAGGACGAGGCGGCCACCGCCATGGGCAGCTTCATGGAGCAGGTCCGATAAAGACAGAAAGAAAAATACGCCGGACAGGAAGCCCTTCTTCCTGTCCGGCGCTCTTATGTCCATTGGTTCCGTTGTTTCATTTCCGCGTGTGGGTCACGGTGTGGGTCAGAAATTTTTGACCAACCCACAAAGCAACTTTTTGCAACAAAAAATCCCCAAAAACCGAAGTTTTCGGGGATTTTTGGAGCTGCTACCCAGATTCGAACTGGGGACCTCATCCTTACCAATTGGTTTTGGCCTGTTTTGCGGCTTTCACCATTTCCCCGTAGCCTTTGCGCCGCAAGGGATACGGGCTTTTTAATTTTTGTAACGCTTCATAAATTTTGCTTGTTTTAGCGTCCATGGACGCTAAACGGACGCTAAATGGGCGCTAGGATAAAGGGCTGTTTACTCACCCCTTGGCCGCCCTCACAGCGGCCCGGACCATAACGGCCGTCTCCTCTCTGGTGGCGCCGGCCTGGGGCCGGCTCCCGTCGGTGATGCCCATCTCCACAGCCTCCTGGAGCAGCTCTTTCGCCCAGCCGCTCGCCGGCAGCGCGGCCCGCTCTGCTTCCAGCTTGGCCAACTCGTCCCGGACGATCTGCCGGATCTGATCCTCGGTCATGTCATACACCCCCTCTTGAAGCCGCCGGGTAACCTCGGCGGCGATCTCTCCGTGCCGGTCCAGCAGGTACTTCCCTGGGCAGGCCTTGGCCGCAAACCACCTGTGGACGGTCAGCACCATCTCGTCGGCCGCCGGCATATAGGCCAGGGCTTTGGCCTTGTCCTCCATCCACAACAGCTTGCGCTTGCCGTTGCGCCGGCAGATGTCGGTCACCAGATCCAGCAGGGCGCCGTAAGCCGCCTCTGTCACCGCGTAGGGGTGGACAGTGTCGCTGGCCGTCTCAATGGTGACCGCCCGGTGGTCGTTGGCCCGGTTGGAGGAGCACCAGCTCCGGTCACTCTCCGGAACACACAGCCCGATACTCCCGTCACAGCCTACCACATAATTGCAGGAGGCCCCGCCAACGGGGTCATAGGTAGTGAACCTGGCTCCGGAGCACCCCCGCTCCGCTGTCACCTGGCCCACATAGCAGTGGATGGTGATGCGGTCGATGGCGTGGTTCCGGGGGCTGGTACGGTTGGGGCTGATCCTGGTACAGGTCACCAGCGGACTGTTACTCATTCGGTCTCAGTCTCGCCGCTGGCCTCGTCCTCACCGGCGTCGCCGTCGCCCTCAGCTCCGGCCTCCTCCTTGGCCGCATGCCATTCATCGTCACTGATCTGCTGATCCATGCAGATCTTCTCAAAGATGGCCCGATTGCCCAGCTTGTAGGCCTCCCGCAGATCCCGCTCGTTGCGGCCCAGCACAGACATGGCCTCCCGTTCGGTCAAGGTCTCCCCGGTGGTGTCGGAGACGATCTCCGTATCCCCGGCCTGGGTCATGGCCAGCCGCAGCTCTCCCTGCGCCTGTTCAGGGGCCTCCCCCTCCAGATGGTTCTGCAGGTCGATGTACTTCCACAGATATTCGCTTGCTTTCATAGTAGGTTCTCCTTTCAATTATCAAAATAGGGGTGTTTTTGTCAATTAGGTACTTGGTTTATTGGCGTTCTTCTCAGCCTGGGTACCGAAGTAGAACGCAATAACCACGGTGAACACCGTGAGGAACTGGTCCGCAGTGACGCCGCCCGAACAGGTCAGGTAGGCAAACACCGCCGTGAGTACCAGAGTGACCAAGCTCTTGATGCTCAGCAGATTGGCCAGGCGCTTGTACATCTGCTCCACGCTCTCACCCCCTCTCCGCTTTCAAATCCCGGATGTCGTGCTGAACCTCGGTCATCTGCCCCTCCAGCTTATAGGTTCGCTCCACCAGGCTGTTGTGGGCAGCGACCTTTTTCTCCAACTGCTCGATCCGGTAGGTGGTTAATTTATTGGACACCAGGATTCCCCCGAAAGTACCGGCCAGGGTACCGATCAGGGACATTCCGGCCACGGCCAAGGTTGTCCAGTCCATCAGCTCTGTACCTCCGTGAAATACTGTCCAACCAGCTCATGGGGCAGATACTGAAGGGTGATCTTTCCGCCCTCCGACTCACCGTTTCGGCTGCACTGGTAGAGCTTCCCGTCCTCCGGATCTCGGTAGTAGAGGCCATAAGTGTACTCCATCCCACGGGCGGCGGTGATGGGATTGTCCTGTGTGCCGGTCTCCCCGGGCTTGGACACCGCCGCCCACAGGGCCGGCACTTCCGGGGGCGTCCAGCCTTCATTGCCGGTAGCGTCGTGAGCCTGCACCAGCTTGTAGATCGTCCCCTCCCACTGGTAGGGAGTGCCCACGGGAACGCCGGTAAAATCTCTGGCCCGCCAGGTGGGAATCATGCTCTGGTTGTCCAGCAGCTCCTGGTCGTCCGCCTCTCCAGAGACCGCCCTGGCCGCCAGAGCCGCAGCGTCCGCCTTGCCGCGGGCCTTCAGCTCGGCCTTGGCCATGGTCACAATATCAGCCATTGCTCTCCACCCCTTCCGTGTATGCCGCGCTCAGCTCGGCCTTGACTGTCTCAGCAGTGCCCGCTGCCTCCAGCTCCTCGATGGCGGCCGCCTGGCTGTCAATGGTGGCCGTCTGGCTCTGGATGGTCTCCTCCTGCTGGGCGATGGTGCTGTTTTTCTCCGCAATGGTATTCTGCTGGGTCTGAATGGTGCCCGCCTGCTCCTGGATGGTGCCCTGCAGCTCCGTCACCTGGGCCTGGTAGCCGGTTACATCCCCCAGGTACTGCGTTCCCACCTGAAGCACCACATGGTAGCTGCGGGTGGAGGCGCTGTACTGGATGTCCTTGACCGTGAAGCCGTAGCCTGCGGGCAGGATACACTCCCCCTCGATGGTGGGGGGGTCCCAGTTCAGGGCCTCGATCTGCTCTAAGGAGGCGAACTCCCGCTCGAATACCACTCGGTACTCCCCGTTGGCCCCGCCCCGCAGCACCAGGCCGCAGGACAGGCTACCGATCTTGAACTTGTCTCCGTATAAGCTCATACAGCTGACTCCTTTCATTTTGCCAAAAACGGCATCATGTTTCTGGGCCTCACGCGCCCCGCCGTCCGGTAACCCCGCCGGGCGGCTTCCTCTTTCAAGGCGATCCTTCTGGCCTCCGCTTCTCCGTCTGGGACCTCCCGCTGGATCTCCACATCAGTCAGCTCTCCGAGCTCATCCACCACCGGAGTAATCCACGGATAATACATCCGGATCTTTCGGCCCAGCTTGCTGGACATCGGCACCTCCCACCACTCCTCCGGGGACAACTCCGGAGCGGCCCGGAAGGTGTACTCCTTCATCACCGGTTCCGGAACCGCGCTGCCTGGCACGACCCGGTGGGCTCCTGTCCAGTATGTCTGCAGCACCCCCATGGTCTGTTTATGGATCAACATGGGCCGTCACCAACCTTTGCAGCCGGACATAGGTCTCCGGGTCCAGCCGGGCCCCGATGGTGTCCCCCTCCGGCGCTGGGAGCTGCCCCACCTGGACGCCCAGCCGCTTCAGCCGGCAATAGGCCGCACGCACGGTCTGGGGCTTCAGGCCCAGCTCCTGGGCCACCTGGTCCACACTGTCCCCCGCCTCTCGCCGGCGGGCCAGCTCGTAGTTGTACCGGCTTAGACCCCCGATTTTTTCGCCCCGGAAGCAAAATCGGTAATAGAAATACAGACGCATACCAGTCTGAATGCACAGAGAAAATTTGTCCGCCCCCTCCCAGTTGCGGATCTCCGGCCGGGTGGTGGCCTCGCCCCTGGCCCCCAGCTGCTGGACAGTCTTTCCCGCCCGTGTCAAGGTGCGGCTGACGGTGCTCTTCTCCAGCTCCAGCTTGTCTGCCAGCTCCTCCTGGGTCTTCGGCCACTTGGACAGCACCAGCAGCATCAGCTGACGCTGTCGGTCAGTGAGCACAGGAACCTTGGAGAGGTACTTTGTCCAATCAAACCCGCCCCGGCCGTCGGCACAGTCGGCAATGAGCCGCTTGGAGTCCACCCAGGCCTGCATCCGGTCCAGGCCCCGCTTTACGCAGCGGCTCACCGTGGACTTGGTCACACAATACTCCTGGGCGATCCGCTCCAGGGAGAGGCCCTGATTGTAGTAGGCGTCCAGGTAAAGCCTCTGCCGGTCGGTGAGCCGTTCACTCCCCTCAGCCATCCACTGCTGCAGTTGCTCCATACTGGCTCCCAGCTCCACCGGGTCGCCTGCCTCCACCTGTTCCCAAGAGTGGCCCTCCAGGTCGCTCCAGCAGGCACCGGAGCGCTCGAAGAAATCGAAGGACATGGCACCAATGTCCAATCTCCTGTTCTTCCGGGCGCGGGCCTTGCGCTCCTTAGGCGGGTCCAGGTGGTCGATCTGCTCCTGGAGCTCCCGGATCATGGTGCCGTAGGTGCGCAGCTTCTGCCGCAGGGCCTCCCGCTCCGAGGCGGAGCCGGCGGAGCGCAGCCGCCCCTTGTACTCCTCCCGCCGGGCCTTCAGTTTGTCCATCTGGGCCCGAAACTCCTCCAGCTGGGTCATCCGCTGGGGGTATCCGGGGCGGTATACATGGACAGTACCGCCTGCCCGTCATAGCCGGAAGTGTCCGGGTAGTGGAGCACAATGTCCCCGTTCTCCGCTGCAGTGGCATAGGTCTCCAAAGCAGCCCAGCTTCCAGGGCGGTACACACCGGAGACGGAGGAAAAGGCCCTGCAGGTAACCACATTCCCGGTCATTTTGTGAGTCGCTGCGGGGATGGTAAGGGTACACTCGCCCTCTCCCGCTACCCAGTCCGAAGCGGTGAATCGGGTGGTATAGGACAAGGTCTGGATCATCAGCAGGAGGTTTCCCGCCTCGTCCTCCCCCAGAATATCCCGCACTCCGTCGAACCAGTCGTTGAACGCCGCCAGCATCTGCTCCAGGTAAGAAGCGGTGGGAATATGCTGCACCGCGCTCACCGTGATCCCGCACACAGTGTCGTCCAGCCGCTTGTCCGTGATCAGCGCCTGGGTAATGGACGAGGTGCCGGCGGGTACAGAAATCTCCGCCAGCTCCAGCTCGTAGACATCCGCGTTCCGGGTGATGGCCGGAGCGACGGGCTGCGCCGCCGGCGTGCCGGTTACTACCTGGACGGTGATGGTGCGGGCGGTCAGATTCAGACGCAGCACCACAATGTCCCGGCGTTCGTTGCTGGCGTCCGCGTTGGCAACGGTCAGAGTTTTCGCCGTATCCAGTAGATATAGATAGCCCTCGATCCAGGCCCGGCCAGCGGCCACAGAGACCGTCATTCCAGTCCCGGCGCTTACCCCGCATTCGTCCTTATAGACACCTGTGGTCACCAGCGCCTTGATGTACTTGGCCAGCCAGTCCGGCGTATACTTGCGGTCGCCGCCCTGGGATACAAAAAAGCCGCTGCTCTCGCTCATTCGGTATCATCTCCCAAATCCAATTTTTCCGGGAGCGGGGAGCCAAAGGTGGGAGTGAAGGTAAACACGCCCTTCTCGTAGACCTCCTCCACCTCCGTGATCCGCTCGTGCATGGTGATTCCCAGGCGGGTGTACTGGACGGAGACCAGGTCGCCCAGATCCCAGTCCACCCGATAACGGAAGTTTTCCACATCTTCGCCGTCCCCCTCAAAGGACTCCACCTTGACGCAGGAGGCAAGCTGTTCCAAGCCCCGCTGGCGCAGGAGGGCCTGGTACTCCTCCAGGGATGTGTCCGCGTCCTGCTGGATGTCTCTGGCGTCCACATAGAGCTCCCGCACCTCCTCGCCCTGGGAAAGATCCACGACTACCACCACGCGGTCGTCCCCTTCCCCAGCCCCGGCCACATAGGCCCGGTTTTTGTAGTTCTTGGAGGTCTTGGTGTACCGCGGGGACGCCAGGTTGCCGAACTCGTCAGAGAACAGAACAAAGGGCCGCTGGGATTGCAGAACTGTCCGGTCTACTCCCTCATAAACCTGGAAGATCATCGCCCCAGGCTGGAACAGCACCCGGAAGCCCAAGCCGGAGGCCCGGGCCAGCCGCTCCTCCGCTGTCAACAGATTCTTGTAGGTGACCTGCGTCTCAATGTTGTCCGGGCTGCCCACGCCGGCGGCCCCGGCGGCGGAGAGCTCAGGTACTACACGGGTTCCCTCCGGGATCAGGGCCAGCATGGCTTGCTCTGGGGGCATATGCAGGGTATAGCGCTGGGATAAGATGGCCCGTTCCAGTAGAGAGGACAACATTCTCCCGGTGACGGCCAGATCGTCCTCGTCGATGTCGATCTCCTCGATGATGGCAGACTCCTCCCGGTCGGTGCGCCGGATGATCCGCCCCTCGGCCAGCAGCTCCCGGTTTTCCAGGGTGGCGGGCACATGGATCTCCACCTCTCCGGGCTCAAAGTATTTCCTCCGCCACCGGACGCTGGTGGTGCGCTCCAGCACATCCACCAGGCCGTCGGTGCGGTCATACACATACAGCTCCACAGGCTACACCCCCCAGTACAGCGGCGTAGAGGCCAGGGTCACAGACAGGGCCCCTGATCCGCTGTCCGCCTCATAGGTAAACAGGTTTTCTCCCGGCTCCACCTGCAGCCAGGTGCCGCCGAATTCCCAGCAGTAATTGATGTTGCTCTCCACATTGTCCCGGATCAGCTTCACCCGCTTGCTGCCGGGGCCGGTGGTCACCACCAGCACATCCCCGTTGTGGAGCGTGGTCAAAATCCGGAAGGACTGCTGCCGGTTGACCTCGATGAGCTTTGGGTTGGACGCCTCACCAGTGGCAGTAAAGGTGACCGTCAGCCCCCGGCTGACGCTGCTGGGGTTGTGAACAGTAGCCATTTTGGTGTCATGCTTGATGGCCACCTCAAATTCCGCTTCCAGCTCCACCGGCCACTCAATCAGGCCCTCGATCTCCGCCACATCGGTGCGCTCGTCCTGGGCGTCCCGGAACACCGGATCAGGACAGATCAGCGAGATCGTTACATCCCGAAAAATCCCGTCCAGGTCGAACTCGCAGTTCTCCGTCTTATAGTCGATCTTCCGGGCCCTGTCGCCGTCATAGAAGTAAAGGGTTCCCGTCTCCCTTGGAACAAAGAAAGCGAAGAACTCCTCCCGGATCTGGTCGTGGGTTGTCCCCTCCGGAGGAATCACCGTGGCCTTGATCACAATATTCCGCTTGTTGGCGGTGGAGCCCTGGTAGAGCTCCCCGTCCATGCCGGCGGCCTGCCGGCTGCTCACATCGAAGTCCGCCTCACCCAGGCCCTCCGCCGAGGAGAGCCAGTAGGGCCGGGTGTGGGCAAAGGTGATGGTTCGGCTGCCGCGCTCACATACGATTCTCATGTTCTCGCCCCCGCAAGCATTTTCCTGGTTGCGTTCCGGGTCTGCCGGGCCACCTCAGCCGGCGTCATGGCCGCCGTGTAGAAATTTAGGGTCTGCTGGTATCCGGCGGCCCCGCCGCTTGCCGTGCTTCCTCCCTCGGACGAGCTGGCCGCGTTCAGCGGCGTCACACGCGCTTTTCCGTTCACCAGGGACAGCAGCTCCGGCCCTGCCTCGCCCACAATGGCGCTGCCGGCCTCCAGGATACCGCCCTTGGCCAGCAGGGGGATCTCCGGAATCGTGGGGATCATGGGAAGCCCGGCACCCAGCATATTCAGCACCGCGATCATCTCATTGATCCCGGAAATCAGACTGTTGATAAACCCGATGGCCTTGTTCAGCATGCTGATGATCCCGTTCAAAGGCACCTTCACGATCTCCACTAGGGCGTTGAAGATTCCGGCAAACACATCCTGGACGCCCTGCCAGGCCCGCTCCCAGTCGGCGGTAAAGACGCCGGCCACAAAGTCGATGATCCCCTGGAAGATCTGCTTGATGCTGTCCACCAGGTTGGAGATACTGGTGGTAAACGCCGAAAACAGGTTTTGGATGTTCGTCCAGTGGGACTGCCAGCCGGTGAGAAACACCGTAGTCAGGAAGGTGAGCAGGGTCTGAAACACGGTGGTCACCACCTGGATCGCCGTCTGGATGGCAGTGGCGAACACGGAGACCACCGTCTGCAGCATGGTGAAGATATCTGTCCAGCTGACGCCAAAGACCTCCTGCAGGAAGGTGAGGAAGGTCTGGAAGATCATCGTGATAGATTCCCAGGCAATGGCCAGGGCCTCCTGGAAGGTCTGAAACAGCAACTGCATGGTGGTGATGATGGTTGTCCAGACCGGGGAGAATGTCTCCTGCAACCACTCCAGGAATACCTGGAACGCGGATTGAATCACCGCCCAAGCGGCGGTTACCGCATCCCGGAAAGCCTCGCAGTTATTCCAGAGCAGTACAATGGCTGCGGTGATTCCAGCGATGGCGGCCACTACAACTCCGGCCGGACCAGTAAGGAAGGTCATCACACTGGCCAAACCGGTAGCGGCCGCCGAGCCGGTAGTAGCTGCCCCGCTGAAAATGGCCAGAGCGGACGACACAGTACCAATGGCGGTAGCCACCGGGCTGATGGCCGCTACCAGAGCCAGCAGTGCCGCGATGGCGGTCTTTTGTCCGGTGGACAGGCTGTTGAACCAGGCCAGGAACTGGGCTGCCAGCCGGGTCACCGAGGTCACCACCGGCTGAATGGCCTCCGCCAGGGCCGCCATCTCCTGCTGCAGATCTGCCGAGGCCTCTTTTCCCTCTACCAGGGCGGCATTGTTCTCCTTCCAGGCGTTGTACGAGTCCATCAGACCGGCGTCCGCCAGGGTCTGGAGGGCCAGCTGCTGCTTTTCTGCCTCGGTGGAGCACTCAGCCAAAGCGGCGGAGAAGTTGTCCGCTCCAATGCCCAGGCGATCCAGCAACTCCCCGAACTGTCCCGTGGCGGTGCTGGTGGCCAGGGTCTCCTGCAGGCTGTCCGCCAGGCTTTCGATCTTCATGGTGTCCGGGAAGGCCAAGTAAGCTCCAGCCAGCCCTTCTACCGCCTTTTGCAGGTTGCTTTCGGTAAAACCGGCCTGAAGCAGGTTGGCCGTGGCCTCCACGCTGCTGTCCGTCTCGTCGGACACCACATTGAAGGCGCTGAACGCCTCCCGGGCCGCGTCGACACCCACCCCCGCCTGCCGGGCGTTGTTGTCCAGCTTGGACAGGTCAGAGCGCAGCTCCTCGGTGGCCGGGACAGTGGCCACAGCAGCGGCCCCCAGGCCCAGAATACCCTTGGTCAGGGGGGCGGTAGCCGAGGCCACCTTGTCCGCCCCCTCAGAGACCGTCAAAGCGTGCTGCCCCATCTTCTGCAGGGACACGCTGCTCTTGGAGGCTGCCGCCTGCAAGCTCTCCAGTTTCTGCTCGGTGGCTACGATCTCCCGCTGGAGTGCCTCGTACTGCTCCCTGGAGACCTCGCCCCGTTGGAACTGCTGCTGAACCTGGGCCTCAGCGTCCTTCAGGGCCTCCAGCTTGCTGCTGGTGCTCTCCACCGCCTGGGCCAGGAGCCGCTGCCGCTGCTCCAGCAGGTTGGTGTTGGTGGGGTCCAGTTTTAAAAGCCGCTCCACATCCTTCAGCTGGGACTGGGTGCTGTTGATCTCCTTATTGACGCCCTGGAGGGCTTTTTTCAAACCGGTGGTCTCGCCGCCGATCTCCACGGTAATGCCTTTGATACGGTCAGGCATAGAAACACCTCCTAAAAGCGGTCAAAATCCTCCTGCGTGGCCAACTGTGGATACTTATACTCATCATTTTGCTGTTCCGTATACATGTCGTTGACCATACCTACAGTTAGGAGCTCCAGATCCCGCAGACTGATTCCTAGCTGGACGCACCGCAGGAGGAAGATGGGCGTGGACAGCTCCCGGTCGATGGGTCTTATTTTTTTTTAGGATTTGCCTGGGTCTCCAGATTCAGATCCCACAGCTCCAGAATCTGCGGGAAGATCTCATAGACGGAGAAGGTGTTGAACTGATCCAGCCACTCCTCCGGGGTGGCCGGTGTGTTCTCCGGATCTCCATGGCGGGCCATGATGAAGGCCACATCCTCGAACATCTCCAGCAGGCGGGGCGGGATATTGCTCTCCGGACTGTCGCTCTCCTCTGCCTGCTTCAGGGCCTTCTGGATCTCCCCCATGTCCTGCATGATGTCCCGGCGGAACTTGATCCGATAGAGCCGGGGGACGGCGGCGGTGGCCCGGAAGGTCACCGGCCGGCCGTCAATGGTCAGCGTCTTTACCATAGCTCCTCCTTATCCCGCGGCCGCAGTGGGCGTATAGACCTCGTCGTACCAGGCGCTGGCCACGGCGGGAGTCGTCTCATCTCCGGTCTTGGCCTTCACATAGCCGTTGGGCAGAGATGCAGCGGAGATAGTTAGGGTCTCCGTGCTGGGCTCGATCTCGTCCTCGGAGGTCTCGCTCTCAATGTTGGGCCGGGTGGCCGTACAGTTATAGAGCACATGCTTGACGCCGGAAGCGTCCCCCTCAAACTCAAACAGCAGCGCGAAGGCTTTGCTCGCGGCGGTGGATTTTTCCAGATAGACCTTATCGGTCTCATTCAGCTCCTCCCCCAGGCAGTCCTGTCGGAAGGAGTCGGGCACCATGGCGGACTCAAAATCCCCCTCATAACCGTTGTTCTTCGCCGACTGCCAATAGACAATGCCGTCTGCGTAAAACTTGCTGATGCTGCCCTGCTGCTCCAGGGAGATAGATCTTGCGCCAGGCCAGGGTACCGGGGTGGAATAGGTGGGCCAGCTGGTGTCCGTCCCCTCCGCAGTCATGGGGGCGTAGTGGACATTTTTGATGTTGTATTTTACCTTGTTCTTACTCATGGTTCACACCTCGATCTCATAGATCACTTCGTTCATGCGTTCGCTGGAAATATAGGCCTCGTCCTTGGTGTAAAAGATCCCGGCAGTTGTGAGGGCTCCCTCCACGACCGCCTCGGACTCCGGGTCCTTGTCCCTGGAGTAGAGCTCCAAGGTGTACCTTTGGCTGGAGGAGTAGACTACGCCGTCCGCCCCGAAGGGGTTGCTGCGCCCAGCGAAGAAGACCCCATAGGGCAGGGCCGGGGCCTCCCCCTCCTCCCACTGGCGGTAGGCCCAGGGGAGGCCGGTGCCGTCCAGCACAGCTTTCAGCTGCTGCAGCGTCATCCTCCGGGCACCCCTCTCCTAATTTTCTCCTCCAGGGACTTCTCTGCATGTGCCTCTGCCGGGCCGATGTGGGGGATTCCCTCTACCCGGCCACCGCCGTCTTTGGCGTGACCATCTTCCAGCAGGTGGGTCAGCTGGTAGTCAGTGGCATTGTGGACCACATTGCGCAGCTGGGTGGTATTCTCATAGACTTTCTTCTTCCGCCAGCCCTTCTGGTAGTCCCCAGTGTCCTTGGGGGAGTTCTGGCGGATCTCCTGCAGACACTCGTCGGTTACCTGGTCCACCGCCTGTTTGACCACATCGGTGACCTGCCCGGCGTATTCCTCCAGGGCCTCGGCAATGGCGTCCCCCAGCTTATCCACCGTCACCGCCATCTGCCTCGCCCCCCTTCCTCATGACATACAACTCCCGATTCTCGCCGTTCAAGAAGGTGCGGTACACGGAGTATCGATCCCCCTTCAGTTCCACCAGCGTCTCTCCGTGATAGTCCACATCAGGAATTACTACCAGGAAGGAGGGCTTCAGGCCCATGGCGCCGGCGGCCTGGAACTCCGCCCGGGTGACGCTTTTCAGCTCCGCCCAGGCCTCCGAGGATTTTTCGACCCGAATGGGGTTGCCGATGTCGTCCCGGCCAGTAACCTTGACGGCGATCAGCGTCACCGGCGTGTCGAAGTCACACATCTTGCTCCTCCTTCTGGGGATACACCAGAGCAAGGGCGGTCTTCAGCTCCAGGTAGTCCCGGCGGTACTGGTCCCCCTTGTCCGCGTAATTGAACTTCCAACGGGCGTACAGCTTTACAGCCATATCGGTCAACGCATTATCCACATCACCCATGCCGGATGTGGATAAATCCAGCTTGGCGGCATCCATAGTACCCTGGATCTCGCTGTCCAGCTTCTCGCTGGTCAGGCGCAGGTACGACCGGAGTTCCTGAACTGTCAGCACAGGGGTTCCCTCCTCTCTGGAAGGGCGACCCGAAGGCCGCCCTTCTATGTTTCAGCAGCGCTTAGGCTGAGGCGCGGGTAAACAGGCACACGGCCTTCTTCTCCGCGGGCTTGCCGTCGGCCAGGGCCATCACCCGGTAAACTGTGGAACCGGAGCGGAATGCCACCGACTTGTCGCTCTCCACCGCGGGGGCCTGGGCGAAGTTGAACTTGTAGGCCTCCTTGAAGTCGCCGAACAGCAGGTTGTCCGCCGTGCAGTTGTCGTCTACGATGACGGGGTAGCCCAGGATGTTGAACTTGGCCGGCGCCTGAGGGTCTGCCACCACCACGGGGCGGCCGTTGGTGTCGGTGATTCCCAGCACCTCTTTGTAGAACAGGGCTCTGGGCATGGCGAAGGAGGCGTTGGTCAGGTACTGGGTGGGCAGAGTGGAGATGATGGTCAGCAGGTCCTTGTAGGTCATGGCCGCCTTGGTGAAGGTGCCCTTCTGGGTGATCTCCCCCTCCTTCAGCAGGCCGGTGGCCTGGCTGCTGCCGGTTCCGGTGAAGATGGCGGCGTCCACCGCCACAGACAGCTTGTTGGCCAGCCGCTCCACCAGCCAGGTCTCGAAGGCGTCGATGGCCATGGCCATCACATCGGCGGTGATCTCCACCGTCTTGATGAGCTTATAGGCCCCCAGGGTGATGGAGGTGATGGTGTCGGCGCTGTCGGTGGCGGCGGTTCCCATGGCCACCCAGCTGGCGGCGTTGACGGTGCCCTCAATGGGGAAGGTCACATTACCGGGGATGTAGGTCACATCCACCGCTGCGATCATGGGGGTCAGCTCCAGGCGGTGGATAATCCGATTCATGGTCTGGGTGGGGATGGCCGCGCTGGCAGTCACCGCCGCCCGCTCCTCCGCGTCCAAGGTCTTGCCCTGCAGGTTCTTCAGCCAGGCGGATCGATACTCTGGGGTATCCACCCCGAAGGTGCGCTGCTCCTGGGCACTGGTCTGGAAGGTGCGGGTCACCCGGCCGCTGACACCGGTGCCGATCTCCTTCAGGATAGCGGCCCGCCGCTCAGCGGCGCCGGTGATCTGCTTGCGCTCCTCCTGGAGCTCCTTTACTTCCTTCTCCAGAGCGTCCAGGTCAGCCCCCTCCTGTTCCAGCTCGGCGGGGATGGCCGCCAGCCGGGCCTCAATCTCCGAGAGCCGATCCGCCGGAGCAGCGAAGAACTGCAGGCCGATCCCGGACAGCTTGCCGGGGTGGCGGCGGGTGTGGCCGGCCTCCAGGGTCCGGCCGATCATAGTCACATCGTTTCTCTGATTCATCGTCTTGCCTCCAATAAAATTCGGATGATTTGCTGCTTTCTCCGCGCTGCGGTCTGGGCCGCCAGCCGCTCCTGCTGCTCCGCCTCGATCACTCCGTCGAGCCAGGAACGCGCAGAGATCTCGGTCGCTGGGTTCGCGGGCATAGACACCGCGGACACATCGTAGACCTTCTGAATGGATAAAATACGCCGGGTGTGTGTCTCCCGGTCATAGCTGTCCTCCCGGACGGTAAACGCCCAGGACATCTTGGTAATCAGCCCGGCGGAAATATCCTCGTGCATGGACCGGGCCTGCTCCGTTTTGGACAGGTCTGCCGCCATAAACAGGCCGTGGTCGTCTGGCACTACCAGGAGGGTATTGCTCCTCCCGGTTCTGGCAAACACCCGGCCGCCGTGGTCGTACTGCATGATCACATCGGACAGATCCGCCCCGTCCAGGGCATGCCGGTCGATGATCTCCTTGTACTGGATCCCGTCGCACTCATAGAGCACATAGGGATCGTCGAATGTGGTGGCGTACCCCTCCACATAGAAGTCAGTGTCAAACCGTTTATTGGCCGCCGCCGGTGCCAGCAACGGCATCGTTCGGTACTCCCGATTGATTACCACCGGCAATTCCCTCACTCCCTTCTGTCACTCCGTCCTGACGGTTCAGGGCGTTTACTTCCGCATACTCCCGGCGGATGTAGTACCGCTGGGCCTCCGGCGTACCCAGAACGGGCATCTGGAACACTTCCCGGCCCTCGTCGATGGTCATCATTCCCCGGTCGAAGAGCTGGGTCACCGTGTTCAGCTTGTCCGCCATGGTCATGTGCTGCAGCCGGTTCACGGTAAAGTCAATCTGCTTCCCCCTGGCCACCTCTGCCGGGGTGTAGGCCATGTTGGTATGCACCAGGGACGCTTCAATGGCAAAGGGCTCGATCTGCCCCTCGTAGTAGGCCGCCCACTCGTCCGGAGTATATTTGCTCTGGAGAATCGCGTCGTTCATGCCGAAGTAGTCAAAGACGCTCTCCCGGATCATGGCCGACTGCTTATCGTCCACAATATAGGGCTTGGTGGTGATCTCCTTCACATCGGCATACTTGGCGTCGAACATCATCACGCCCCCGGCGTTGGCCGGGTCCAGGTTGTCCCGCACCAGACGATCCCGCTCCTCATTGATGGCCGCCGGCTTCAGGGTCTGGGCCAACTTGGCCAGGAAGCGGACGGAGGCAGAGGCCTTCACCCCGTTGACAATGCTTTGGTTCTGGGCGTTCACCAGTTCCAGGGTGGGATGCAGGGCCCGGTTGTCCTCCCCGAAGAAGTCGTCCCGGTACTGCATCTGGCTTAAAATCCCGGTGTGATCCAGTTCCACCGCCGCCGTGCCGGCCCCAGGGAAGCGGAAGCGCACATATGGCACGCCGGAGCGCTCCACAATGGCCGCCTCGCTGGGTAGAACGGGATAGAAGCCCTCCAGCCGGAGCATGAGCTCGTCGGCGTAGACCGGCACGATGAAGGCAGTATTCTCCGTCTTGTAGATGGTGGCCAACCGGTACAGGTACTTCTTAGTGTCCATCCAGGGGTTGGGCCGGTAGGTCAGCGTCCGATCCAGCCGAGTGCTCCCCGGCCCTGATACCACTGGCCGCAGCTTGCTCACATGGGTGGCAAAGGTGTGGATGCAGGCCCGGGTCAGGGCCATCTCGTACACGCCCCCGTCGAAGGAGGTGTAGACCGGCATGTAACCGCCCAGAGTACGAAAATAGGTATAGACAGCCGCCTCCGATACTTTTCTGGGAAACAGCTTTTCAAACAGCCCCACGCGCTCACCTCAGTTCAGATTGATATACTGGTCTTTCTTGTCCCGGAGCACCGTATAAGCGCACAGCAGCGCCACCGTCCCGTCGATCCGCCGGCGGGGGTCCAGGGACTTCACCGGCTGACAGTTGCCGTTAATGTCCACCTTCTCCTCGGTGTTGATCAGACACCACTTGTCCACCGGATTGTTGTCGTAAACCACCAGATGGGCCTGAAAGTCCGCCCGCAGATCCTTCATGGGCTGGGACAGGGTGATGGCCCCCTGGCGTACGGGGATCATGCTGTTGGCGCCGAACTCCGCCTGGAACTCCCGCAGCAGAGTGTCGTCGATGTGCCACGGGTCGTACCCGATGAACAGGGTATACAGGTCCTCGGTGTCCCGCAGCTCCTTGAACCACTCCAGGAAGATCCGCTTGTCGCACTTGTTCCCGGGACAGGTACGCATATAGCCCTGCTGAATCCACAGGGAGTAGGGCACATTGTCCCGCTCCCGGCGGTTTCCCTCCGCCTCCTGCTTGTCCAGCACAGCCTGGGGGATCCAGTACATGGAACGCACATAGATGTGCGGGTCGTCCGGCCGCATACAGATGGCCTTGGCCGCGTTCAGGTCGGTGGTGTCCGCCGCGTCGAAGCCACCGATGGCGTAGTCAAAGCGCAGCTCCGGATCTTTTGTCCAGACCACCTCGTTGTTCAGCTCCTCATACCGCAGCCAGGCGCTGGCCGAGGTTTGGGGCATGTTGAAGTCCTTGACCATCACGGTGGGCTTGAAGCTGGGGTCGTCCTTGGCCTTCTGCACCATCTGGGCCAGGTAACCCCGGCTCTTGATAGTGCCCAGGCCGGGGTTTGCTTTCTCCCAGCACTCCGGCTTGTCCCACTCGTCCCGGTCGTCCAGTTCGTACAGGAAGGGTAGGAACCTGGGGTTGTCCGCCTTCCCATCCAGGATGTCGCAGGCGTACTGGTACTGGGCGTCAAAGATCCCGCCCCGGATGAAACCGTTGGTGGTGATGGTGAACAGCAGCGGCTGGCTCCGGGCGCCCATGGCCTGCTTGATCAGGTCGTAGATGTCCCGGTTCTTGATGGCGGCCAGCTCGTCGATGGTGGCCCCGTGGACATCCAGGCCGTCCAGGCTGGAGGTGTTGGAGGCCATGGCTTTGATAAAGCCCAGATTCATGGGGTTGTAGATGTCCGCCACCCGGCGGCGCAGGTGCCGGGAGAGCATGGGCGACTGGTGGACCATCTTCTTGACCGCGTCGTATCCCAGCTTGGCCTGCTCCAGTTTGGTGGCCAGGTTGTAGATCTGGGGCGCGCCCTCGCCGTCGTTCACCAGCAAATCCACCTCCACGGCGGCGGTCTCGGTGGTCTTGCCGTTCTTCCGGCCCTCCACGATGAGAACTTCGTTGTACTGGCGCAGGTCGTTGTCGTCCACAAAGCCGAAGACGGCCTGAAGCCGGGCCCGCTGAAACAGCTCCAGACGCAGGGGCTCCCCCAGCCGGCCGGAGGGCACCCGGCAGAAACGCTGGATGAACTCGATGTGCCGCTGGGCAATGTCCGGGTCAAAGTGGAACTCCCCGGGGCAGGCCAGGGCAGTCAGGAGCCGCTCGGCCACCTGTTTCATCCGCCGGCAGGCTGGGATCTTTTCGTCCAGGAGTGCGGTGAAATAGCGCTCCAGATCGGTCATCCGCGACCGACGCCCTTGCCTTTCAGAAATGCGGTGAGCTCATCGTCCGGAGCCGGCGCGTCCGGCAGGATGTCGTTGATCTGCTTGATGACGGATGTGTAGTTCTTGATCATGGAGTTGTACACATCCACCTCCGGGGACTTCCGAAGCCCATACTGGTTTTCGCCATTCTTGTATTCAGACACCACTCCGTTGGCCCGGATGTCGGCCTGCAGCTTGGTGAGCTGCTCCTCCATGAACACTGCGTTGGTGATCAGCTGCAAGCACATGGACTGCTTATCCGGCGCCGCAGCGAAATAGGGATCTGCAAAGCGCCCCAGCTCTTTTTTCGTAACTTTCTTGGCCATAACTACACCCCCTTCCCGCGTCGCGCCCGCTGTTAAATACCTCACCCTCTCCGGTCCCTTAGGGGGGCCTTCCCGGTTTTGGGATAGGGGGGAGTACCCCGGTCAGCTCCGGCGGAGATCCACCGGCTCACCATGTTCATCAAAGACACACAGCGGTTTACTCCTCCCCACCCCATGCCCTTCATGGAAATCATGGCAGGCCTTGCACTCATAGGCCAGATACCGGTGATTCAGGGCCACCTCCGGATTGTGGATGTTCTCCGGAGTCAGGACGATCTTGTGGTGGACGATGTACCCAGGCTCTCGCCTGCAGCTCTCACACAGGCCGCCATCCACCAATCGCCGCTGGGCGATGTACGCGGCCCGACACCTCTGCCAGGCCTTGGATTTGTAAAACTGTTTGGCAAACGGCTTCATACGAAACGCCCTCGCTTATTTTTACGATAACACACTTCGGCGCCAAGTTTCCCACCACTGGTGGGACGCTCAAAAATAATTTTTTCGGCCCACGAGGTAGTCGAGTGAGACATCGAAAATGTCTGCCAGTTCAATCAGGGTTACAAGGGACGGTATTTTCTCCCCTTTTTCGTACTGGCCAATGATGTTTTTACTCAAACCGCACCGCTCCCCCAATGCCTTCTGGGTCAGGTGATTTTTCTCCCGCAGCTGACGCAGGCGGTAGGAAAAAGAATCTCTCATGCTGCCTCCCTCGCTTTCCGGATCCTGGCCTTCAGTGCCTGCATCAGTGCCTCCTGACAGTCCCCTTTGTCATGCAGTACAGCCACCACGGCCTCATCCATACCGCCCTGGACCACCAGGTGGTGGGCAATGACCGGATACTGCTGTCCCTGCCGGTGCAGGCGCTTATTGGCCTGCTGGTAGATCTCCAGCGCCCAGTTGGGATACCCATACCAGACGATGTGGTGTCCGCCGGCCTGAAGGTTCAACCCGTACCCACAAGACGCCGGATGGGCCAGCAGCAGGTCCACCTCTCCGGCGTTCCATGCCTGTTCATCGGCGGCTCCCTGATATACCCTCACCCGGAGGCCAGACTTCTCCAACGCGGCCAGCAGGCGGTCACGCTCATGCTGGAACCAGTAGAACACCAGTGCGTGCTCCCCGTGCAGCTGCTCCACGACTTCCATGAAGGCCTCGATCTTGCAGTTGTGCACCTCGGCCGCTACGCCGTTCCCGTCATAGACGGCTCCGCTGCACAGCTGCAGCAGCTTCCCGTTCAACACGGCCGCGGTTCCGGCGGTGACCGTCTGATCATCTACCTGCAGCAGCATATCCCGCTCCAGCTTTTTGTAGGCCTTCTTGGCCTTGTCGTCCAAGGACACCGGCACGATGTCCTCGATGTAGTCGGGCAAGGTCAAATAGTCCTCTGCCTTCATGCTGACGCAGATGTCGGATATGGCCTCACGGATTCTGCCGTCCGCCCCTGCCTGCGGGCTGTATGTGCGGTACTGCTGTCCTGGATAAGCCCGGTCCTCGGTGAAAAACGCCTCCCGGTAACTGGAGATCGTCCGCCCCAGCCGGGCCCCGCCGTCCAGCAGATAGATCTGCGCCCACAGATCCTCCAGGCCGTTGGGCGCCGGCGTACCGGTCAGCTCCACCAGGCGGCTGATCCGAGGCCGTACCAGCTTTAAGGCCTTGAAGCGCTTGCTCTGGGGATTTTTGAAGCTGGAGGACTCGTCCAGCACCACCATGTCAAAGGGCCAGGCGTTGCGGTAGTAGTCCACCAGCCACGGTATGTTCTCGCGGTTGATCACCCAGATATCTCCCGGCGTGTTCAGGGCCCGCAGCCGCTTCGCGGCGCTGCCCAGTACTGGGACGATCCGCAGGTGCTTCAGGTGCTCCCACTTGGCAGCCTCCGCCGCCCAAGTGGCCTCGGCCACCTTCTTCGGTGCCACCACCAGGCACCGGGCCACTGCCCAGCGGTTGTACCGCAGCTCGTTGATGGCCGTCAGAGTGATCACCGTCTTGCCAAGTCCCATATCCAGGAAGAGGCCCAGATACGGATCGGCGATGATCCGGTCAATGGCATATCGCTGATAGTTATGCGGGTTAAAAATCACGGAATATCCGCCCCTCTCATGTACTCCTGGCACAGCAGAAGAAAACTCTGTACCCCTGCTTCGCCTCTCACTTCCTGCACCACTGCCCCCAGCTGGCGCAGCTGGGCGATCTGGTACAACTGCATTTTGCGCAGCCGGCCGCCATCGGCCTTCAGCTCTGCGAAAAGCACTATCCCGCCCGGCAGAACCACCAGACGGTCCGGCACCCCGACATTGCCGGGGCTCACAAACTTGTACGCCCGGCCGCCCAGCCGGCTCACCCCTCGCACTAAGCGGAGCTCCAGCTCTGACTCTTTCACAACGCGGCCTCCATCTTGAAGCCGCGGCGCTCGCAGTACTCCATGGCCTCCCCCGCAGTCCCGAAGTAGTAACCGCTGCCCCGATACTCCAGGCACCAGGGCTGGGGATCGCCGGTCTTTCGGCTGCGCATCAGCACCACAGCGTCCCGCGCATTCTGGGGCCAGATGGCCACCACCGCAAAGCGCCCCAGATCCAGACCAGCCCACAAGTATTCTGTTGCCTTTTTCATCGTTATGTCCTCCTTTTGTCCTTGAAGCCGGTATTTACAGATTCGCAGATTTCCTATATACGCGTGCGCATTAGGCGTGTAGGCGCATATATACCCCTCTAATTACCTAATTCTATTTTCTCTATATATAAATCTGTAAATGTGTAAATTTTGCGTTCTATCCCTTGCGGCACAATGGTTTCAGCCTTTACTCACGCCTTTACACCCGCGTTTTACTCCTGTTAATCTGTAAAATCCAAAGTGTAAACTTTTTTGCAGGTGTAAACATTGCGCTGGTGGCTATTCGCGTTCAAAGCACCGCTGTACTCCATAGGGCTTTCCCGCTCCTGCTGGGCCCATCGAAGTCCATCCGGGCGCCCGTGCCAGCAGGCCGTTGATCTCCCGCGCCTCCCGCTGGCGCATATCTCCCTTCGGCTTCCCCAGGGCCTCGCACCAGATCTCTGCGGCGCACACCCGGCTCCTGGGTGCCGTCGGGCCAGTGTACTTCATCCCGCCGGCCCGCCACATCTGCCGTTTGGCAATGTCCCACTTCGGCCAGTCCACGGGGATCTCTTCCTCCAAAAAGTCCGCGATAATGCCCTCCCAAGGGTGCCGCTCCCGGTGAGCCTCCTGCGCGGCCAGGGCCTCTCTCTCCAGCGCCGGGGGCAGAGACAGCGACTCGCCCAGGCGCCAGCGCACCATGGCCTCGGCCCAGAGCTGATCCCGCTCCGTCGCCAGCTCAGACCAGACATCTTTTTTCCTCGTCTGCTGGTCGATGTCCACCGGCCAGAACCGGCGGTTTCCGGTCGTATCGGTCAGGCACTCTTTGGTGTTCGAGGTGCCGAAGAAAACGCACTGCCGGGGCCGGTCTGCGGTGTATCGGCCATAGGCCGCCCGGTAGTAGTCGCTGCTCTTTGACAGGAACATTTTTACCGCGTTGATCTCTGACTTGGCCAGCGCCTGCATCTCGGCCACTTCGTTGATCCAGGTGCCCTGAATGGTCTCCATGGAGTCCTTGTCGCCAAAGGTGCGCAGGCTGTCGCTGAACCAAGAGCCGCCCATCACCCTGAACAGCGTGGACTTATACCGCCCCTGGCCCCCGATCAGCACCAGCATGGTGTCGTACTTACAGCCGGGCGTCATAACGCGGGCCACGGCCGCGGTGAAGGCCTTCCTGGTCACCGCCTGGATGTACGGAGTATTTTCAGCGCCCATGTAGTCCACAAGCAGCATATCCAGTCGTGGCACACCATCCCACTGGAGGCTGTTCAGGTAGTCACGCACCGGATGATACGCCTGATCACTGGCGCAGGCGGCCACTGCGTCCAGAACATCGTTTTTGGCCACCTTGCCAAAGAAAGGCTCCAAGTAAATACGGAGCTGGGCCGCGTCTTCGTCCCCAAAGGTCTGTACATTTCCCGGCCGCCTCCAGGGCAGCTCCCCGGTCACATCAATGCGGCCGGAGAACAGATTCAGCTGCAGCTTCCCCTTCAGATTTGGGTCATTCTCCAGCACCGTGCGCAGGTTCTTCATGGACTTGACGGGCTTCCCCTGGGCGTCCACCTCCATGATGGGAGGCCGCCTCCAGCTGCCATCGTCCGCCGGATCGGGCGCGCCGGCCGGGCCAAAGGCCGCCTGCGCATTCCGCCAACGCTCGTCCAGCAGCAGGCCAGAGACCTGCTGATCCTGGGCGGCCAGCTCGCACATGGCCGTGTAGCTGGGCAGGCGGTTGGTGGGGGTATCGGGCTGGGCCTCGTCGTCCTTGCCCCCAAAGCAGTGGAGCCGCACCAGGTCAAAGGAGTTGACCAGCTTCCCGCTGCAGGGATCTGTGGCGTGGTGGGAGTATAAGAATTTGCCGTTGTCGTAGAGCACCGCGCCGCCGGTAGTGGAGCCGCCGGTGTAGGTGTAGCGGCCCGGTATGACCGTCGGCTCATAGAGGCCGGGCAAGAACTTGTCCATGGCCGCTGGCACATCGTAGGTGCGGCAGAATGCCCCTACAATGCCATGTTTGGCCAGTGGGTCCCCCTGCTTGGCCGCCAGCCTGGCGGGGCTCACAGCCCCCGGTATGGTCGGCCAGGCGGTAGTATCGCGCCAGTCCGCATAGTCCCCCAGCAGGCGGTCTGCAGACAGCATCGGCTTATCGTCCCAGTAGTAGACATACTGACCATCCGCGCAGCAGCTGGGCCAGTACATCAGCCGACTGGGTTCAAAAGTCGTTGGATCAAACAGCGCCATGGTCGAGTCGATGTACCAGGCTACTTTGCGCGCAATGGGCTCGTACTCGTCAGCGGTACAGGCGCGATCCAGTGGGAGCAGCACACGCAGCCGGGGGGCGTCCGGGCGGTGTTTACGGGTGGAGTAGATACAGTAGCCATATCCCAGTGCCGCCACCCTGGCGCATACAGACTCTGTATCCCCCGCGGGGATATTGTCCAGATCCAGAGTCAGCACATCCCGCCCAGTGACTGCGCTGGCCTTGCGGCGGGGGCCATTCAGGGTGCCGGCCACAAAGCCGCCCACATCCTTCAGGTCGTCCTGCTGCCCTTTGGAGAGGGCCAGGTACTGGGCCATGGTTTCTGTGCTGCGGGCCGGCAGGCGCAGCTTCTCGTACAACTCTGAAATCAGCAGGGTCTGTGGGTTCCACTGGATGGCCCGGCGGCTGGCCCCTACAGTAATGGTGATTAGTCTGTCATTTGTCATAGTCGGTGCCTCCTAAAGCGGCAGCGTTCTCTTTGGGCCCTGGGCGGCCTCGCGCGGCCGCTGATGGGCGTATGGGGCCGTGGGCCCGCCGGGATGGGGGATAAGGACCAAATCCCGGCAGGCTGTACGGCGGTGATTCATTATAGTCAATTTCTCTCTGCTTCATCGGCCAAGCTCAAAGTGGAGCTTCCCGCAGTTGTCGTATCTCATTTGACAGCCTTGTATACTGCACAGGATGCTATACGCCTGCCGAAGCTGGGCTACATCAAAATAGCCAAAGTGGCAGTTCTCTACAGGAATACCCATCTGTTCGGCCAGCCAGGCATACAGATCATTCCGCTTTTTGTGTGCGTTCGGCTTTCCCTTCCAGAGAGGGTCAAAGAGTGCGTGACACATCTTTTTCCCTGCCCTCATTGGCTCATCCGCCAGGATGCCTAGTGCCTCTCGTGGTCGGGGTCTGTGTGTCCCCACATAAGCCCCGCAGGACTGACAGAGGTAGCAATAGCCACTCCCATATTCCCGGCCATATACACGGGCATTTGAGCAAAAAACTACAGGCCCGCCGCAGATATTACAGCGGGTTGGATGTGTATTGATCATGCCTTTGAAACCTCCGATAGGTCATGCAGCAGCATACCCATAGCCGTTGGGTCTAGGTCGGTAAATTTGTCTCCAGCTACGCCGACCACCAGGATCGGCCCTACAAAATCGACACCTAAAAAGCGGCAGTTATACGGGAGCCCCAGGAGCCGGCCCTCCTCGTTGCAGATGATGGCCGCGTCTGCGGCCAGGGTGACGGTCTCAATATATCCGCCCACAGTGGCCTGCAGCTCCTCCAGGGTGTTGGGGATGTCCCGCGGCTCCGGCGGACACTCAGGCGCTTTATAGATCACATGCATGGCAGTTACTCCTCCTTTGGCAGGCCCCGGTAATAGATCTCCGAAGCAAAGTAGCTGTGGGTGCAGTTCAGTGCCGGAATGCGCATATCAATGGCCATTTTTCCTCCGGCCCTGTGGATCCGCTGCACCGTCCCTGTCTGAACCAACAGCCGCGGGCGACCATCGTTCCGAAGAAGAGAAAAACGGAAGGTCTCTCCAAGGTTGGCCGTGTAGTTCGCGCAACGCACGGTTCTGATTTTACACATTTCTTCATCGTCTCCTTCTAAAAGCCATTCCAAATTTGCTTTCCACAGTATTCAAAGCATTCAGCATCGCAACAGTCCTCCGGGGTGAGGTCAGCGAGGCGCTTCCTGCTTCTCGAGATGAATAAGTCGCTGTCCATAGGCGGCTTTGGCGTTTTATCCCGCAACAGCTCGTCCAATTCCACCAGCTGGGCATACTGCTCCGGCTCATGTTCTTTCAGATATAGGAAAAAATAATTTTTGTGAAAGGGGCAAAAGGTACAGGCACTCGCCTTAGTCTCCAGCCCCCACACATCCTTGATGTAGGCGTAGTTGTCCGCCCGGGTGAGGCCCATATCGACCAATGGAAATCGGTTCACAAACATCGGGTTCGGGCTCTCTTTGCACCGGCGGGACTCCTCCGCACTAAAGCCCATGTGCATCTCATGGGCTTTCTTGTCCTCCTCCCGGAGCCTCTGACCTTTCCGGTAGCCCAGCAACTCCCAGCGGACATATTTGGAGATCAGCTCCACCTTGTAGTCGATGGTGCAGTTGCGCGGCATCTTGCTTTTGTGACCGTCCTGCTTCAGCGTCCACCAGGGGATGCTGATGGTTCTTCGCTCCCCGAAATTCTCCATAAAGTCGGAGTAGAGCGGAGAACGCAGGATCACCAGGGGCACCCCGCAGGAATGGCCGGCATCTTCCAGAAACTTTACCTGTCGAGCAACCCATGGAGGCTCAAAGCCGAGGTCGCAGAAAATGGAGATGTCATAAATCGGCACCTGGGGCCACACAGGCGGTTCTCCCCGCTTTGCGGCCAGAACATTCTCGCAGGACATCAGATGCAGGGCGCTCGACTGCATCCCGGCGCCGCAGGATAGGATCTTCATTGCGACCCACCGCACGAGAGGTCATCATCCTCCTCGGTCTCCTGCTCGTATACCTCACGGGTGATGTACTCCACTTGGTCGGGGGACACTCCGCAAAACTCGGCCATTTCCATCCTGATTTTGTCCGCGAAAGGATCGGTCAGATCCTCCAGCTTGGCGGTGCCAGATGGATTCACATACATAGAATACTCCGCATAACCTTCCGATCCGGGTCCTCCATACAGGACCGAATCATGGATGCGGAAGTAGAGGGAAACTTTCACTTCAAACTGTGGGGCAAACATAAGCAATTACCTTCTTTCGTAGTGGTTAGTGGGTGTCAAAGCCGGCTTCTGGCTTGGAGCACGGCGTATTTCTTCTGGGCCTGTTTCTTCCGCGCTGCCCGGCATCTGGAGCAGAAGTCGTGAACTTGCCGCTCCAGGAACTCTCCGCCGCACCGCTTGCAGTATTGCGGTCGGATCCGCTGGAAAGAAGTACAAGTGTCGCAGTTTTCCTCGCCGGCAGTACAGCCCTTTACCGGGTTCCAATGCTGGCACATGTGCCTTTGCCAGTACGGCTCATATCCGAGTTCGTTCCGATGGTATGCCAAAAGTCCGGCCAGCTGGCTCACCAGCCGTCTGGTTCCTTTGTGGAAACGATCTTGCCAGGCCGTTGGGGTTGGGGCGCCAGTTCCCCAGGGCCCCGCCCCCAGCATAGCCCGGACCTTATCCAAGTTCTCGGTCTTGTATACCTGGAACACACGGCCGCGGACCGCCTTTTCAGAGCGCCCAACCTGATCCGCAATCTCCGAATAGCCTCGGCCCTCTCGGATACCATCCGCCAGGATTTGAAACTCCGCGGCCATCCAAGGGTTGTGGTTATCTGCTCTGATGGGCCGCTCTTTCAGACCAAGATCCTGGATACGCCGCTGAATAGCCCCAACACTCCGCTGCAGTTCCTTGGACAGCTCCGCGTATCCGTAGCGGTGCAGCTTCAGCAACGCCTTCAGCCGGCTGTCCTCGAACCCGGTCCAGGGGTCCTTGCGCTGGTTGGCGAATGAATTGGCACAGTGGCGCCGCTGCTCCTCTACCCAGGCGGGTTCTTCGCCCAGCGCATAGCGTTCCATTTTTGTCCAGTCAATGAATGCCTTGTTTTTCTCAGCCCATGCCCAAAATTCATCCAGGTACACGACTCTCCAGCGGTTTTTCCCAACACGCTTGTAGTGGATCGGAAGGCCCCGCTTCTCTACCCAGCTCTTGAGCTTATAGCCGCTTCCTGCTGTGGTTCTGGTGACTGCAAGCAGGAGTTGGTTGTAAGTAACATAGTCGCCGCTTTCCAGAAAGGCCCCCAGCCCCATCCTTTGGGCGCGTACAATAACCGCGTTCTGGCTACGGCCAAGGTGTTTGCTGAGAGATGGAATTGAGGTTCGTCCCCAGTTTTCAGCCAGATATTCTTCTTCTGTAGCGGACCAATTAGGGTATCTGCTCATTGGGTACTGGACCCCCTTTTCTATCTGTCATCGGGCATGGGGACTCAGAGCACTACGCCCCAGCTTCTGTGGCGACAGACGCCCGCCTCATAGCCCATTTCGTTGTAAAAAAGACTGGCGTGATCCAAATATCCACTCCTGATTGGCTCTCTGGAATCAGAGGGTGCCCTGTCAGAGGGTTGGTCAACGAGTTCCCAACTGCAACATATCCGGGGCACCCCAGGAGGGAGAGCTGGATGTAGCACATCATGGCCACCACGGGGTCGATGTCCTGTCCGACGAACAATGCGCGCTCCTGGTAGTTGATCCCTGCTCTGCGCAGGGTGTTGGCCGTGGCGATCAGGGTGGCGCCTGCACCGCATGCAGGGTCCAGGATGGACATCCAGCCCTGCTGGCGGATCTGCTCGTCTGCGTCTGCCAGAGACATCTCCGCCATGGCCTGGCACAGGTGGTACGGGGTAAAGAACTGACCGCGCCAATGGTTCCCCATTCCCAGGCCCATGTACAGGTTGCCCAGGAAGTCCTGCTCCTGGTTCGTATCCAGGGCCTCCACCGTGGCGGTCACCAGCTGGGTGATCAACTGCTGCTCCTTCGGCTGGTAGCCAGCGGCGAGTTCCAGGTACCGCCGCTCCCGCTGCTCCGCTCGATCCCTGTCCAGGCTGTTGCTGATGGCGATAGCGAACATCGTAACGAAGTCCGCCCACACCTGCCATGGCTGTCGGCTCCGGCAAAGTTGCTCGAAGATCTTCACAAAGGGTTTCTGGTGCTCCTTGGGGATAAACTTAGGCATAGATCCTCCGGTCAGTCCTTTTTGAAAAAGGGATTCACCCACCCGTCAGCGGTGAGCGGCAGCCCCTCGGCCCAGGCGGGCACCAGACTCATGATCTCGACCACCCGCTCCAGGTCCTGCTTCGTGCCGCCTGGCACCTCAATGACCACTTCATCGTGGATATGAAACACCACGCGGTATCCGACAGCCTCCAGGCGTTCGATGGCCTCGGCCAGCACATCCCGCGCTACGGCCTGGGTGATGTTCTCGGCCAGCTTGCCCCCGTAGGTCTCCAGGGACTTCCACTTCTTTGTGGTCTGATCCTGGCCGTAGTAGCACAGGGCCGCCTGGCCGAAGCGGTTGGTACCCATGTGTGGATGTGTATAGTAGAGCTTCCGGCCGTTGGGGAGCTGGATGGTCAGAGCGTCCAGGCCGTTGGCAGGATCGCACTCTCGGGCAAAAGCCAGGCGGCCGCTCTGGATCTCAATGCGCCGGCCGCTGTTGACCGCTTCCTTGGCCGCTGCCTCCACGGTGTACCAAAACTGGACAATAGCGGGGTTGGTGCTGCGCCACCGGGAAACAATGTCGGGGAGCTCTTCCTCTGTCAGCCCATTGTCCAGAGCACCCATGCTGATCAGGGAGCCGGTGCCGCCCTGGTAGCCCAGGGCCAGTGTGGCCACCTTGCCCTTCTGGCGGTAGCTGTATTCTGGGCTGCCCTTCTGGATCTTTTCCAAGGGAATCCCGAACATCTGGGAGGCCGTGGCCTCGTAGATCTTCCCGTGGGTGCGGAACACCTCCAGCACCCACTCCTCGCCGGCCAGCCAAGCAATCACGCGGGCCTCGATGGCGCTAAAGTCAGCATCCACCAGGGTGCAGCCGGGCGCAGCGACGAAGGCGGTGCGGATCAGCTGGGACAGGGTATCCGGCACAGAGCCGAACACGATCTTCAGGGCATCCATCTGACACCCCTTGACCAGGTCGCGGGCCAGGGGCAGCAGCGCCCCATCGATATAGGTACGGGGCAGGTTCTGTGGTTGGACAATCCGGCCGGCCCAGCGCCCGGTCCGGGAGGCCCCGTAGAACTGGAGCAGCCCCCGCACCCGGCCGTCGGAGCAGGCCGCGGCCTGCAGGGCGGCGTACTTTTTGTTGCTGGTCTTGCCCAGCTCCTTGCGGATCTCCAGCATACGCCGGGCGGCGTCACCGGGCAGATCCTTGGCCAGCAGATTGCTGACCGTGGCCTTCTTCAAATCGGTGATTTTCTCTCCGGTCTCCTTCTGCAGCCACTTGGTCAGCTGGGCCACGCTGTTGGGGTTATCCAGTCCGGAGATCTCCACCGCCTCCTGAAGGTATTGGGAGCGGGCGGCGGCGTCCAGCTCCAGAGCGCCATCCACCAGCTGCCAGTCTACCGCCACGCCCCGCAGGTTGATGATCTGGTCGGTAACCCACTGGGCCTGCACTTGGTCAGGTACAGGGACGCTGGAGAGCCGGCGCTCCACCTCCATCTCTGTCACTACATCCTGGGCGTTGTAGCTTTTGAACAGCTCCCACTTGGCTGGGTCGTGATGGGGAAGGTTGCGGGTGCGGCCGCCGTTGGCCTTGGTGGGCGTGCAGGGCACGCAGAAGTAGCGGATCAGCGCCCGGCCGGTGGAGAGCTTCTGGCGGTCCTCCGGGAGCCCCAGGGCCTTGCCAACGGCCTCCAATCCGGCAGGGTATCCCCCATACATCCCGTGGAGCATGGTGCATCGCCACTGGGGGAGCCAGGCTTCTGGCGGATAGCTAATGTTCTCGTGGAGCCGAAAATGACGACTTAGGCAGTACCACTCAAAGGCGGCATTGTAGGCGTGTTTGATAGTAGCAGGGTCAAACATTCGCGCCATAATCTCTTGGGGTATCCGCTCTCCCTGCGCCAGGTCTACCACCTGGACAGGGCTATCATCAAGACTGTAGGCGAACAGGAGGATGGAAAAGGCCGGGCTCTGGGCATACGCATAGAGCCCGGCCTTTCCGAGGTCCACATCGCTGTAGGTCTCAATGTCGATGGAGAGGTGCCGTACAGCGTTCATAGATCGCACCTCCTACCAGGGCAGACCGGTGATGGGGTTGACCGAGGGGTAGCCTGGGTACGCAGGAGCGGCAGGAGCCACCGCCTGGAAAGCGTCCTGGGCAGTGATGTGGCTGCCCAGCGGGTCTCCGTCCGCAGTCTTTTGGACACCGTTCAGGCCGCACCCGATCCCCTTCTTTCCAGCCTGGTTATAGGCGAAGAAGTTGACATTGACATTGCCCCACATGCCGCTGTAGACCTGGGTGGGGTCGATGATGGGCTGCACCTGGCTATCGACCACAAAAGGCGCCTGCTTGCTGGAGGCCGTGAACACCCAGCAGCCCTTGCACTCCTCACCGAAAGCGGAGCCGTCACTGGGCCGGGGACCGTCGCCATCGTGGACGCAGATAGCGGGCTGGGGCGGCCGCACGCCGTTCCACTTGGTGGCGACCCCCGCCTCAATGGCCTGGGCCACGGCCTGGTCGATGGCCGCCTTGGCTGCCGTGTTGCTCTTGGGAACCAGGATCGTGCAACCGTACTTGGGCTCGCCCGCGGGGTTATTGAAGGGCGGCTTGGGCTGGAACAAATTACAATAGGAAAAACGAACTCCAGAGATCGTGATAGGCATAGTGATATGTCCTCCTTCTCATAATTCAGATTCAATTTGTTTTTTGAGCAGACGGATTCTCTGGGCGGCGTCTGCCCTGTGGAACGCTTTGTCCCCGTCGAGCTTTTTGGAGATGGCCTCCAGCTCGTCCGCCCAATCCTGGGCTATGCGGTGCCAATGGTCGAGATCTTGCTCATAGCTGAGGAGATCTGTTTCAACGATGGCCTCCGCGCGGGCGTTTTTGCTGACAAGGTTTTCGACCAACTTGGCCGCGTCCTCGCCCGCATACTCACGGACGATCTCCTGGATGGTACAGCTGCCCAACAGGGTGTGCAGCTTTCCGTCCGGGGTGTACACGGTTTCAGCCATCCGGTGTCACCGCCTCAAAAGCCGTCTCTGCAGGAGTGTATGGCTCGCGGGGATCGTTCTCCGGGACGAGGGCAGGTTTGCCGGGCCGCTTGACGACCAGGTCGCCGGCAGTGTCGGAAAAGGTCTTCTTGCCCATTGCTTTCTCCAGGGCGGCCACAGATACCGGCTCGCGCTCATATAGCATCGCCTCGGCAACTCCGCGGCTCTGCAGCTGGGCGAAGGCGGCGTCAGTGCCGCCGGCCCAGTCCCTGGAGCCCCGGCCCGCTACCACCTTATAGCCGCCGATCTGCCGTCCGGAGAGGGCAGCGGACAGGGCGTAAGTCTCCACATCCTTGATCCAGGCCGCCAGGGCTCGGCCGCGGGTGAGAATGTCGCCCAGCTGCTCGTCGGTGTAGAGCGCGCCATCGATGGGCTGCCCAGCTCCGGGAGCCCCGCCCAGCTCCAGCATCTGCTTGGCACGAGCGGAGCACTGGGCTCGGGCCCTGCAGAACCGGCACCAGTCTCCGGCGGCGAAGTTCCCCTTGCCCTCCCAGGCCAGGGCCGCCGCCGGCTTCACCACCGTCTCACCCCACTCACGCAGGGCCTCCACAGTGGTGTCCCACTCCCGGATTCCACCGGCGTTGGGCTGAACGATAGAGAGATGGATCTCCCGGATAGAGTCGCCGTAAATGGGGTAGTAGGTTTTGAGGGCACCCAGGGCGTAGAGCATCATCTGGGAGTTGTCCTCCGCCTCCACCAGCACGCCGGCGCCATTTTTGTAGTCCACTACGCACATCCTGGGTGGTGCGACCACAATGCAGTCGGCGGTACCAAAGCCCCCCGGCACAAAGTCGGAGAAGTCCACCTGAGTCTCCAGCGCGATGAAGGGCTGGACAGCGCCGTAGGACATGGCCAGGGCCTTGATGTGCTCCAGGTAGGAATCAGTGGCGGCGTCCATGCCCTTGTCGTAGTGCGGGTCTGCCTTCAGCTTCTTCATCTGGCTGTTGTAAGACCGGGTGCTCATGGGCTCAATGTACTTGCGCACCTTCAGCTCGGCGATGGCGTGGGCCAAGGTGCCGGCGGCGGCATAGTCGCTGGGCGTGTCCGGGAGCCCCTCACCCAGCCGAGCGGAGGGCGGACAGTTGAGCCAGCGTTTAGAGCTACTGGCCCCAAGTAGGGCGTGATTACTGGGGGGCATGGTCGCCGCCTCCTCTCTTGGCTGCCACGAAGTCCGGGCAGCTCTGTCGGGTCCCGCCCGGCGCGAGACCGGGCGGGCAGTAGACATCAGGGTGGCGTACGCAGCAGCCGGCGGGTTCCGCCGCTGCCCTGGCGCACCGGGCGCAGATGCAGCCCTTGCGCGCTGCGTCCAGGCAGTAAGTAGCACGGGTGCTCATCAGATCCGCGCCCCCAATCCCCTCAAAGCAGTGGCAAAGGCGCCGTACTGGGCCGGGGCCAGCTGGGTGATGGCCTGCACACCGTACTGCGCCAGCAGAGAGGACAGTGCAGTCATCTTGGCGGGGTCTGTTGACACCAGCTCAACGCCGGCCTTGGACAGTTGCTCCTGGGTGTAGGCGGGAGCCGGCGTGGCTGCAGCAGGCATACTACCAGGGGCCGCAGTCGGGCCAGGAGCTACCGGGGCAGCCGGAGCAGCAGGGGCAGGAGCGGGGACAACCGGGGCAGCTACGGGGGCTGGGGCCAACGCAGAAGCAGGGGCAGCGGGAGCGGCAGGGATGGACGGGTTCTTGGGCACCTTGGACACGACAGCTTCCGCGCTCCCACCGCCGGACGCCAGCAGCTGGCGGGCAGCGGTATCGATCAGGGGATCTGCCTGACAGTGCAGGCCCATGGCGGCCAGAGAAATCAGTGCTTCGGTGGGCGTGGCGCCGGTGATCTTGATTTCAATCATAATTAACAACTCCTTTCAGCATTAAGAGAGTATCCTACCCTCTGCCGGGCGCTCCGCAGTTGGGGTGGGTGAATAGTCGGACGGTCGATGTGTGTAATGGGGTTGTACCGCAGAGCGCCCGGCAGGGAATAGGATGTATGTCATTGCCAAGGTACGGTATATATCATCAGGGCGGCGATCTCCCCTGGAGCCGACGGGATCCCGTGACGCTCCAGTTACGGAGCGTTTCGGCCCTGCCCCGTCAGGCAGCGGCCATCATCAGACGGGCTGTAGCTGTTTCCCCTGCCTTCCGCCGGACGCCCGTTACTTAGCGGGCGCCCAGCAGTCAAAGAAGGGTTGTGTGTCGGGCGATGAGCAGACGCCCGGCGGAGGACAGGGGGTTGTCCAACATCATCCGACCAGCAAGGCCAGGCAGATCGCCGCGGCCAGCAGACCGGCAGAAGTACGCAGGCATCGCAGCACCAGGCGATCCAGGCGGCGATCTCGCGCAGCCCAGAGGCGTTCACAGCGCCAGTGATACATAGTCGGGTCTGATATCTTGGTGGGGTTCTCCCACGGGGTAATGCTATCCATAGTGCAGATCTCCTTATCGATGTAGTGGTTGGTGGGTGTAGTAGGCGGCACGGTTTCCGGCGGTTTCCGACGGGTATCCTGACGGGCCATGGCCAGAGGCCGGCCGATCGCAGCTCCTATAAGGGCCGATTTTTCACGGTCCAATCTAGGCATGCGGGGAGCAGTTGGCCGTGCTGCAGCAATTAGATTGCCTTGAGCCGCCGGATTTCACCCACGGTCTCCAGCTCCTCCTCCGGCCGCTGCGTCCCCCGCTGGAGCAGGTCGATCACATCGTCCAGGTTGACCAGGGCTTTGTGGCCGGCCCATACGACGGGCAGGGTGCCCTCGCGGATTAGCTGGCGGATGTAGTACTCCGTGACCTCGCAGCCGGGGTCCAGGGCTTTGAGCTCGGCTACAATTTTGGCCGCAGTCCGCATGCGCGGGATGGATTTGTCTGACATGGTGATACCTCCTTCGGTAGTGGTGGTTGGTGGGTTGTCCCCTCTCCTCCCCGGTGGTACAATGGGCGTGAAGGGAGTGGTTGCAATGCCTGATAAACTGACAAAAAGAATCTTAAAATTCATGGCCCCCAAGGGGGCGGAAACTCGGTGCTCTATTTCTGAGGATTGGGACAGCTACGCAGACATCCCGCTCTCAGAGCTCTGCTCCTCCGTGGAAGCCGGTAAGGGCGAAATCTTGGCGGCGGTTGACTACCTTGTGACCAAGGGCGTCGCCCGTTACTGGGGCCTCAACTCCAGCAAGGGCCGTGTCAATATCGCCTTTACCCTAAAACACGAGGGGCTTCACTACAAAGAGTTCCGGCGGTTGACCGCGATAGAGCGCTGGAAGGAGCGCATTTTCGGCTTCGTCTCTGGCGTCGCCGTTACTGTCATCGGCGGTCTTATCCTAGAATGGCTTTCAAAATGAACACTCCCGCAAAGCAGCCGACGATAAACCAGATCAGGAAACGCCACCTATAAAGGGGATCTTTGTCATCCAACTTCCTCACCTCCCTTCAATAACCGCAATCAAAAAGCACCCTTTTAAGATACTTTTTTCAGAAGAACATACGCTCAATTTGAGTTGCATCCAGGCCGTATCTCTTTTTGATTTTCTTGATTTCGCCTAATGTGAATTCCGCGCCATCGGTTCCGTTTAACTTCGCATTCAGTCTAGACAGGCTGATTCCGACGGCTTCAGCAAGTTTGGCCTGGGTATCGCCATACTCAACCATTTTGGCTTTGAGGCCATTCGTTTCCATGGTGTACCCCCTCCTTTCGTATGTAACACTCAAAAGTCACCTTTTCAGGATACTGTTACTATACACCTATTTTTTCTCGCCGTCAAGATACTAATATTGATTTTTTAGAAAATTTGTGGTATTATAAAGATACCAATTTCTAAGAGGAGGATTCTCCTATGACGACTGGAAATAAAATTCGAGCCCTCCGAAAAAGCCGAAAGATGACACAAACAGAGCTAGGAGATAGACTGGGTGTAAAGAAAAACGCAGTCAGCAAATGGGAGTGCGGTCGAGTTGATGATATACCAGCAAGCAAAATTAAAGCCTTAGCACAGTTATTTGATGTCCCTGTATCCTATTTAATCGACGATGAGGAGCCGGGTACCGATGCTGCTATGTTTCGCACGAATTTTCCCTTTGTTGTTCCCCAGGTTCGTACTTTAGGACCAGGTCAAACCCTCTACCCTGATTTTCTTATCATTGGGTCAGATGGAAAATCTAAGAAATACACTTGCCCAGATCAAGTCAAAGAGACTATGTGGTCTTTGATCGATAAGGTATTTTCCATCCCAACTAACAAACTTGCTGCTACTACTCAGATGCTGGATGCACTATTATCAATAAAATAAATAGCCCCCACCCAGCACGCTAGCGCCAGGCAGAGGCTTGACAATTCAGATATGGGCGGTTATACTGAATGTACAAAAGAAAGCATAAAAGGCGCTGCCGGCAGACGGTCAGCCCCTCTTATGCTAGGTCACAGAAGTAACCGCTAAGCTGGGGAGCTGAAGGGCGGTTACTTCTTTTTTGTAATCTGGATAACCAGACCGACAATGCCAATGACCACAAGACAGAACTGAAACAGGTCTGAGTATGTAACCATGTGCACCACCCCCTCTTGCTGGAGGGGGCAAGAAGTCCCCTCCGGGATGGAGAGGCCAACCGCCTACCGCCAAAAGCAACAATAAAAAAAGCCGCCCCCGGTGTCACCAGCACCAAGGACGGCAGCGCATATGTATATAATCCCACCAACCACTACGAAAGCAGAATTACCATGGGCCAGATAAAGGCCCACCCACAGCGCTCTTTTATTGTATCATAGAAGGGTGCTGTGGGCAAGCGAAAGGAGCAAAATACCCATGGCGACCATTCAAAAACAGGGGAAGGGCTATAAAATTACCGTCTCCCAAGGCTATGACTACAATGGCAAGCGCATCCGGCAGTACATGACCTGGGTTCCAGAGCCGGGTATGACGGAGCGGCAGGTCAAAAAGGAGCTGGAGCGGCAGGCCGTGCTGTTCGAGGAGCAGGTTAAGACCGGGAGCTCCGCCAACGCCAACATCCGCTTCGCTGACTTCGCAGCCAAGTATATGGCCGAGTATGCCAAGCTCTACCTGAAGCCCAAGACCGTCCGCACCTACACAGAGAACCTGGTGCGGATCAACCAGGCTATGGGCCACATCCGGCTCTGCGATCTCCGCACAGCGCATGTCAACAGCTTTTACCGCAACCTCCAGGAGAGCGGCGTCCGGAACCGTGTCACCGCTGTCTGCAAGCTGGATCTTCGCCCCCAGATCGGCACCCAGCGCGGCGCTCTGGCCGCCTTCTCCCGCAAGGCCGGCGTCAGCCGGGCCACTATCAACCAAGCCATAGCGGGGAAGCCAGTGAATAAGAAGTCCGCCGAAGCTATCGCGGCGGCTCTGGGAATGCCCCTCAACAAAGCATTCACCGTGACCACCCACAGGGAGGCGCTGGCCCCGGCCAGCGTGATCTCCTATCACCGTACCCTATCCTCCATCCTCTCACGGGCAGTCAAATGGGGATATATCCAGAGTAATCCGGCGGACGCGGCGGAGAAGCCCGCCCTTGGCCGCCGGGAGGCCGCTTATTTGGAGGAGTCCGACGCCCGGCGGCTCCTGGAACTGCTGCAGAAGGAGCCCATCCGCTGGCGGGCGGTCATCACTTTCGACCTGCTCTCCGGCCTGCGCCGGGCGGAGCTGCTGGGGCTCCGATGGCAGGATGTGGATTTGGATGCCCACACCATCACCGTTCGGCAGACCTCAAACTATTTGTCGGGGATGGGTGTCTATATAGGCGCTCCAAAAACCGACTCCTCCGTCCGGCCTCTGCCAATTTCCACCGCTGCAGTGATGATACTATTGGAGTATAAGCACTGGCAGAACACCCAACGGGAGAAACTTGGAGACGCCTGGGAGGATCGGGACGGCCGGGTGTTCACCACTGATATGGGCGCCCCTATTTTCCCAGACAGTGTGACGCAGTGGTTCAGCACTTTCGTGGCCCGCAGCGGACTCCCAAAGGTGACTGTCCACAGCCTGCGGCACACCTACGCCTCGTTGATGATCGCGGACGGCACGCCGCTGGTGGTCGTCTCCCGTCAGCTCGGCCACGCACAGACATCCACCACAGCCAACATATATGCCCATGCTATCGCCTCTGCCCAGGCCAGGGCCATGCAGACCTTTGACCGGTTCAACGATGTTGTAGCAGGGCAGACAGCCGTCGATCCGGCGGAATTAGAGAACAAGAAAAAAGCGGCCGGGGAATAGATCTCCGGCCGCTGCTTTTGTGCTCTGTGGTATCGCCTTGTCAAAATGGACGCTAAATGGACGCTAAAACCAGAATTGTCTCCAAGATAAGGGAAAAAGAAAAACCCTTGAACCATTGCGGCTCAAGGGTTTTCGTGGAGCTGCTACCCAGATTTGAACTGGGGACCTCATCCTTACCAAGGATGCGCTCTACCGACTGAGCTATAGCAGCAAATGTGTTCCCAAATGGGAACTATTTGGAACAGGCCAAGCCTGGAATCTTCCTGGCCCGGGGGTAAAACCCCGGTGGCTTATCCAAACAGCCAAGCGGCTGGAACATTTAAATGGCGACTCGGAAGGGACTTGAACCCTCGACCTCCGGCGTGACAGGCCGGCGTTCTAACCAACTGAACTACCGAGCCATTTAAAACAAGTAACTATGAAAACAGATTGCTCTGTAATACTCTGGCAGGGGCAGAAGGAATCGAACCCTCGGCACGCGGTTTTGGAGACCGCTGCTCTACCAGCTGAGCTATACCCCTACATTGGTGGGCCTTCACGGGCTCGAACCGTGGACCGGCCGGTTATGAGCCGGCTGCTCTAACCAACTGAGCTAAAGGCCCATAAGCCGTCACACGTTACGTTCGGAAAGAACGTGGCTTGCCGTCAAACAACTTGGCGGCAAGCCGCGTTTTGGCGCCACCTGTTGGACTCGAACCAACGACCCTGCGGTTAACAGCCGCATGCTCTACCGACTGAGCTAAGGAGGCATGTAAAGGTCCGATTTAAAATCAGACCTTTTGTGTTGGCACTACCTATCTTTCCGGCCCGTCTCCAGGCAAGTATTTTCGGCAGAAGCGAGCTTAACTTCCGTGTTCGG
>NZ_JACJJE010000129.1 GCF_016899775.1 Pseudoflavonifractor capillosus | reverse complement strand
TTTTGCAACACACAATACCAGAAACCGTTTAAAATATCTATATCCAAAGGACACAAAAATCAGAGAGAAACAATGACGTCCGCGCCAGTCTCCGCTTTGAGACGAGCAGCAATCTGTCGGGCCTCCTTCCGGCTCACCAGGCCGGCGGCCTGGAGTGACCGGAGCAGATTTACCATTCCTAAGTAGTTGATATTTTCTTTCATGGAGCATCCTCCATTCTTGAGTATGTGTGAGAGGGGCGGAAAGTATGATCCCTCCGCCCCTCTCGTTCCGTTGACACAAGACAGCTCCGCAAATCAGTTGCGTTTCTATTCTAAAATAGCCAGATGCGGAACATATCTTGCTGTCATCTTGTTGATTCTACCGGCTCTATTTGACACTACTTCCCGAGCCCTGGGCGGCAACTGACGGACCGTGCTGGCGCACGTCACGGGAATCTCACCCCTCCGAGGATCTCTCCGAGCTGCCCCCATTGCGTGATCCCGATTCCACTCGGGGCTGTGGCTGGGCAGGAGTATCATGATAGGTTGACGGGGTCATCGCACTTCGAGTTGCCAGACTCGAAGGCCGAAAATGGATTCACGCTCGCCGCCTTATTTAGCCGTCTTTTTATGGAGCTTTACTCCACAGGCGGGTCCTGGCGCATTTTCGGCTTCGCTGTCCCCTCCTCGGGGCCCGTCAACTAACGTATCCCGTTGCCGGATATTCAGTTTTCAAAGTACCGTCGAGCGGCAGAACATTTTTCGCCCCTCACTTTCTATTGCGGAATTTCGAGTAATTTAATAACCACTTTTTTAAATTTTTCAGTATTTTCTTTTTCTGCTTATGTACCGCAGACTGAGAAACCCCAAGTTCCTCCGCAATCTGGCTTTCTGTTTTATGGTCTTCAGCTAAATAGTAAGAATGGATAAGCCCATAACTGACGGGATCCAGTTGGGATAATGCAGCGTGAAGATCATGGATTTCCGAGGACAGAATTGCATCTTCTTCCACATGGACCGTTTCGTCTGGAATCACATCTACTCCACTTCCCCTTTCTGAAATCTCGTCGCTGTTCAGAGACAAAACCTTGACTCCGATCTTCGCCGCCTGATTCTGACGGTAGTTCTTCCGTGATTGCTCTCTTCGCCATTCCTCATAGGTTTCCTTGGGGGCCTCAATCACAACGTCTTCCATATCAATAAAAAAACACCCCCGGCCTTCGGGGGAAGTAATAAATCGATAGAATTCCTGGCCGCTCATCTCAATCCATTCTGGATTCGACTCCTGAGCTGCCGGATCTTTTTTTCTAAAATACCGCCTTGCCACAAGATAACCTCCGTTTCTTCTGAAATTTGAAAATGAAATTACAAATCTCAGAAGCTGGAGGTGAGCGGCACCTAGGGAAGGGCCATTTAAAAAACGGGCTATAAACTTGGACCGCAAGTAAACGGATGGCTACATTATTGTACCCATCGTATCGGCAATTCTTTTGCAGCCCACGTCCAATGTTATTTTGCCACCCCTACAATAGAGCGGTACCCCTTATGGAGCTAC
>NZ_JACJJE010000128.1 GCF_016899775.1 Pseudoflavonifractor capillosus | reverse complement strand
GTCATAGGAGTAGACGCCGTTGCTCACCGAAGTACCGGCCATAAGCTGCGGGGCGTTGGAGCCCATGCCGTTATAGTGCATAGCGCTGGAGTTGTACCAGGTGACGTCGCTGCGGCACTGGTCCGCGGACCACCCGTTGCTCCACACCACGTTCAGGGGCGTGCCCACCACATGCCAGGTATTCCAGTCCATGGTGTTCAGGTCGGTGACCACGCCGCCCGGAAATTCCACCAGGGTGAAGCGCAAAAATGTCCGCTCCGGGTCGATGGCCCAGGCCACATTGGAGGTGTGGGGCTTCTGTCCGCCGGGGCTGCCGGGGTTGTAAGCGCCCACGTCTCCGGTAGGTGTGACATTGGACGGAGCCCGGTTGGGCTGGTATGTCTGGGGCGCGAACATACCCAGCGTGAAGCTTGGGTCCGCACTGTAAACCGTAGAAATTTCATAGGGCAGCTGGTAGGCAAAAATGCCGCTTTCTGCTGGAGAGACTTCCGTCCACTGGCCGTATTTCTGGTAGGTCTCCCCGTCCAAGGTGTACTCCTCCAGGCTGGCGGGGTCGCCCGTGGCCCGGCTGACGGTCACGGTCTGACCCTCCATGCGCAGTACCAGGGTCTCGCCGTCCTCCATGGCCTCGGCCTGGAGCTGGGCCAGGCGCTCCGCCTCCCCGTAGGGACAGGGGATGACATACTCAAACCGGGTCAGGCGGGAATTGAACTGTGCTTCCGCATCCTCCCGGACATAGGCGATGCTGGGGATCAGGTCGGGCAGGTTGACCAGGATGCTGTCCTTGTCCACCCAGCCGGCATCCTCCAGAGTACCGCCGGTCCAGCCGCCCTCGGAATAGCCGATCTTCAAGCGGCTGTCTCCATCTTCCAGCAGGGCAAAGGGCTCTCCGGCTGGAATCTCTGTCTCCTGAGTGGTCCCAGCCTGGCTGGAGTAGACAGTCATGGGCTGCTCCCTGCCGTTCCAGGCGGTAGTTCCGGCCGGGGCCAATTCAAAGTTTCCCGTGGGGGCATAGGCCGCTTCTGCTTGAATGTCGGGGATGGCCGCTGTCTCAGCCGCAAGGGATGTGCCAGGCAGCAATCCCGCCGCCATGACCAGGGCTATGAGACCGGAGGCCGCCCGTTTCCAGTGATGTTTCAGGTGTTTCAACATGTAAATTCTTCCTCCTTTCAGACTTCTACCGCCTGCACCTGCCAGCGGTAGGCACGCTGGTCCCGGACGCAGGTGAACAGGGTCAGACGGTTGTCCGTGGTGGCGGTGGTGCCGCTGGTGTCTGTCTCCTTCACCTTCTGAACGCTGGTGACCTCATACGTTCTTGTCCCCAGCTTGGTGGTCCAGGTGATGGTATCGCCCGGCTCCAGGGTGTGGAGATCGCCAAAGTCATCCCGGACACCCCGGTTATGGCCGGCGATGCACACATTTCCGTCCCAGATGCTGGTATCTTTGAAGTGCCCAGCACCTTTCATCAGGGTAGAGCTGTCGGTGCCCTGATACACCTTCACGGACAAATCAATAGAGGGGATTTTCAGCGTGCCCAGGTAGCCGCCGGAGTAGTAGAGATCGCTGGTGACTTTGGTATACCCGGTAGAGGTGGTTACTGTACTGGCGCCACTGCCAGAGTTTTGACCGTTCAGAAA
>NZ_JACJJE010000127.1 GCF_016899775.1 Pseudoflavonifractor capillosus | reverse complement strand
GTCATAGGAGTAGACACCGTTGCTCACCGAAGTACCGGCCATAAGCTGCGGGGCGTTGGAGCCCATGCCGTTATAGTACATGGCGCTGGAGTTGTACCAGGTGACGTCGCTGCGGCACTGGTCCGCCGACCAGCCGTTGCTCCATACTACGTTCAGGGGCGTGCCTACCACATGCCAGGTATTCCAGTCCATGGTGTTCAGGTCGGTAACCACGCCGCCCGGAAATTCCACCAGAGTAAAGCGTAAAAATGTCCGCTCCGGGTCAATGGCCCAGGCCACGTTGGAGGTGTGGGGTTTCTGTCCGCCGGGGCTGCCGGGGTTGTAGGCACCCACATCTCCGGTGGGTGTGACATTAGACGGAGCCCGGCTGGGCTGGGATGTCTGGGGCGTGAACATCCCCAGCGTGAAGCTGGGGTCCGCGCTGTGAGCCGTGGAAATTTCATAGGGCACCTGGTAGGCGAAAATGCCGCTTTCTGCTGGAGATACTTCCGTCCACTTTTCGTATTTCCGGTAGGTCTCCCCGTCCAAGGTGTACTCCTCCAGACTGGCGGGGTCGCCCACGGCCCGACTGACAGTCACGGTCTGGCCGTCCATACGGATTACCAGGGTCTCGCCGTCCTCCATGGCCTCGGCCTGGAGCTGGGCCAGGCGCTCCGCCTCCCCGTAGGGACAGGGGATGACATACTCGAACCGGGTTAGACGGGAATTGAACTGTGCTTCCGCATCCTCCCGGACATAGGCGATGCTGGGAATCAGATCGGGGAGGTTAACCAGGATGCAGTCCTTGTCCACCCAGCCGGCATCCTCCAGAGTACCGCCGGTCCAGCCGCCTTCGGAATAACCGATCTTCAGGCGGCTGTCTCCATCTTCCAGCAGGGCAAAGAGCTCTCCGGCTGGGATCTCTGCCTCCTGGGTGGTCCCAGCCTGGCTGGAGTAGACGGTCATGGGCTCCGCCCCGCCGTTCCAGGCGGTGGTTCCGGCCGGGGCCAGTTCAAAGTTTCCCGTGGGGGCATAGGCCGCTTCTGCTTGGATTTCGGGGGTGGCCGCTGTCTCAGCCGCAAGGGATGTGCCAGGCAGCAATCCCACCGCCATGACCAGGGCCATGAGACCGGAGACTGTCCGTTTCCAATGATGCTTTAACTGTTTCAGCATAGTTTGCGCTCCTCCTCTCAAATTTCTACCGCCTGCACCTGCCAGCGGTAGGCCCGCTGGTCCCGGACGCAGGTGAACAGGGTCAGGCGGTTGTCCGTAGTGGCGGCGGTGCCGCTGGTGTCAGTCTCTTTTACCTTCTGGACACTGGTGACTTCATAGGTCCGCGTCCCCAGCTTGGTGGTCCAGGTAATGGTATCCCCTGGGTCCAAAGTGTGCAGGTCCCCAAAGTCATCCCGGACGCCCCGGTTATGGCCGGCGATGCACACATTTCCGTCCCAGATACTGGTATCTTTGAAGTGCCCAGCACCTTTCATCAGGGTAGAGCTGTCGGTGCCCTGGTACACCTTCACGGACAAATCAATGGAGGGGATTTTCAGCGTGCCCAGGTAACCGCCGGAGTAGTAGAGGTCGCTGGTGACTTTGGTATACCCGGTAGAGGTGGTTACTGTACTGGCGCCACTGCCAGAGTTTTGACCGTTCAGAAA
>NZ_JACJJE010000126.1 GCF_016899775.1 Pseudoflavonifractor capillosus | reverse complement strand
AAGACAAAGAAAAAGCAAAACCAGTGTACCGTATATGAGCGGAATGGTCAACTGGTACTTGCACTAAATTCAGAAATGATGATACCGGAGGAGGCACCTGTCCGTCTGCTAAACGCCCAGCTTGAGGAACTGGAGTATGGGAAACTGTACGAAGCGTATTCTTCCAAAGGGAGAAAATCGGCGGCGGAACCACGGGTGTTGTTCAAAGTATTGGTACACGGGTATCTGTGCGGGATCTACTCCAGCCGGAAGTTGGAGGAGGCTTGTCAGTACCGCATTGACTTTAGATGGCTGCTGGAGGAGCGGAAGGCGCCGGATCACAGCACCCTGGCGCGGTTTCGAACTGGACGCTGCAAGGAAGCGGTGGAGGATCTGTTCTACCAGTTTGTCCGCAAGCTGGAGGAAGAGGGCGAAACAGACCACAAAGCGGTGTTCATAGACGGCACAAAGCTGGAAAGCCGTGCAGGGCGGTATACCTTTGTATGGCGGAAAACAGTAGAAAAGCGCCTTGGCCAAGTGAAGGATAAGCTAAAATCCATGACCGGATCGAGCAACCTTGCGGCTGTACGCTTCATGCTGGAGGAGGAAGCCGGGAAGATCGCGTTTGTCAGCGGCAAGGGCCGGCGTAAAGGACAGGCTCAGCGGGAATGGGAGACGAAAAAGGCGCTTCTGGAGCGGTGGGAGAGGTACGAAGAAATGCTTTCCATCATGGGCCAGGGGCGTAACAGCTACTCCAAGACCGACACAGATGCAACCTTCATGCGGATGAAGGAAGACCACATGAGAAATGGCCAGCTAAAGCCGGGATATAATGCCCAGATTGCTGTAAACAGCGAATATATCACCGGTTTAGAGGTATTCTCAGACCGTTCGGATGTGAAAACGCTGCGTCCCATGCTGAACACGTTGTCCCGGTGGCACAAGGTGCGCTACGAGGAAGTTGTGGCGGACGCGGGTTATGAAAGCCTGGAGAATTATCTATACCTGGAGCAGAATGGCCAGATGTGCTTCATAAAGCCCACCAACTATGACCAAAAGAAGACAAGCAAGTTTCGCAAGCAGGTGGGCCGCATCGAGAACATGGAATATGACCCCGAAGAAGACTGTTTTACCTGTGTACAGGGCAGGAACTTGCACCTGAGACGGGAGACTACAGAAGTACAGAACGGACAGTTTGTGTCCACCGCCTGGTACCGGTGTGAAGATTGCAGTGGGTGCCCACACCGGACACAATGCTGCCGGGCCAAGGCACCGGATAAGCCCAAGGAGATCATCCTCAAAAAAACCTTCTGGGAAAAACGGGAGCTGGCAGCCAGAAACATTATGACCGAACGCGGAATCCATCTGCGTCTTTGCCGTTCCATCCAGGTGGAGGGCGCGTTTGCTCTGCTCAAAAACGACTTTGGATTCCGCCGCTTCTTGACCTGGGGAAAGGCCAACATCCGCACCGAACTTTTTTTCTTGGCTTTAGCCTTTGACTTGAAAAAGCTGTGGATGAAACGGAAACAGGGCAGACTCCAGTCCCGGGCGTCCATAAAAATGATCTCGTAGTCCCTCAAAAACCAAAAAATTCTCCACACAGGCGCAAGAAAATCGCTTGCGTTTGGTTTACCATACCCATTTTGGGGGGAGTTCCTGCAAATTTCATGGCAATTTCCATTCTTCTGCCCTCCTTAGACGCAAGAAAACCCGCCGCAGAATTTTTCAATTCTGCGACGGGCCC
>NZ_JACJJE010000124.1 GCF_016899775.1 Pseudoflavonifractor capillosus | reverse complement strand
GGCGGTGATTGCGGTGGCCGTGGGCTTTGGGATCGCCATCGGCGGGAACTCCAGCGGTTCCGGAGGGGAGAAAGGCGACGGGAACCCCATTGCGGAAGCCCTGGCCCCCACGGTGACCATCGGCGGGGAGGAGTACAGCACAGCTCTGGAAGAATTGGATCTCAGCTACCAGGATTTGACGGATTCCGACATTCAGGGATTATCGGAGATGACCAATCTAAAAAAACTCAATTTAGATGGGAATCAGCTTTCTGATCTGACTGCTTTGGCCGGACTGACCCAACTGCAGTCCCTGAGCTTAGGGGAAAATGGAGCCGTCACCGATCTATCCCCTCTTTCCGGAATGGTGGAGTTAGTCAATCTGACATTGCCGGCGAATGCGGAAATTTCCGATCTGTCCCCTCTGGCCGGAATGCAGCAATTACGGTCGCTCAATATGTCCAGCGGCCTGGGAGAGAGCCTCAGCTTGATCGAAGATATTTCTCCGCTGTCTGAGTTGTCCCAGTTGGAATCTCTAACCCTGGCAGTCCGTTCTCTAAACGATCTGTCTTCGCTGTCCGGTCTGACAAATCTGAGGGAACTCCGCCTGTTTGGGGCGATTTCTATATCTGATCTCTCCCCCTTGTCCGGAATGAGCAATTTGGAGATCTTAGAGCTGCCCAGTAATGAGGCAAATGCTTATCTGGGGACCGATCTGAACGCGCTGGAAAATCTGCACCACTTAAAAGAGATCCATTTCAACATGGATGGTCTGGAAGACTTGGCCCCTCTGGCCAATCTGACGGAATTGGAAGAACTTGATATCTATGGGTTTGAAGCCAGCTATGACAGCTTGGAGCCGCTGCGGAATTTGACAAAGCTGCGAGTGCTGGTCCTGCCCCGGCGTCTGGCCTCGGCAAACCAGCAGGACTGGTGCAGTCTGGATGTCGTCGCCCAATTTCCCAATTTACAGGAGGCTCGGCTGGACGGGGACGTCTCCGATTTGTCGCCGTTCCGCAGCTTAAAAAATATCAGGAGCCTCACGTTGTACAATGGCTATTTAATGACCGACCTGTCACCCTTGAGCGAACTCCCCAATTTACAGACGTTAACGATCTATGGGCATTCGGAACAGCTTGACTATTCAAGCCTTGATCACGTCCCGATTCTGAATCTGGATTAAGTAAAAACATAAGGAATTGATCTTATGGAAACAAGACAGACATTTCGTTGCTATAACTGTTTTCAGGAGCGGGACAGTTTAGATGGCCCGTGCCCCCACTGCGGCTTCGATCTGGCGGAGAATGAGAAGAAGTACCCGGTGGCCCTGCGGGCTGGGACCGTTCTGAATGACCGGTACATCGTGGGCCGGGTGCTGGGCCAGGGCGGCTTCGGCATCACCTATCTGGCCTGGGACACCCAGCTGGAGGCTAAGGTGGCCATCAAGGAGTTCATGCCCGGGGAGCTGGCCACCCGTGTGGAGGGCACCACCGTCTCCGTCCTCTCCGCCGACCGTTCCGAGGATTTTACGTACGGCTCCGAGCGGTTCCAGGAGGAGGCCCGGACCCTGGCCAAGTTCATCGGCAACCCCAACATTGCGGCGGTGACCAGCTACTTTGACGAGAACGACACCTCGTACTTCGTCATGGACTACATCGAGGGTATCTCCTTTAAAACCTACATCGCCAACCACGGCGGAAAGGTGAGTGTAGAGGATACCCTGAACGTGATGATCCCGGTGCTCCGGGCTTTGACTGCGGTCCATCAAGAGGGCTTCATCCACCGGGACGTGACCCCGGACAACATCTACATCACCAAGGACGGCATGGTGAAGCTGCTGGACTTTGGCTCCGCCCGGTACAGTATCGGCGACAAGTCCAAGAGCTTAGACGTCATCCTAAAAGTAGGCTACGCCCCCAAGGAGCAGTACATCCGGAGAAGCCGCCAGGGGCCGTTTACCGATGTGTACTCCTGTGCCGCCTG
>NZ_JACJJE010000123.1 GCF_016899775.1 Pseudoflavonifractor capillosus | reverse complement strand
CCTTCACTTTTCTTTTCCCTTTTTCTTACAAAATCCCTGTTTTCATCTCTTGAAAACAGGAGTTCTTTGACAGACTGAGCAAAGCCGCCCATTGGGGCGGCTTTGCTTTTTCCTGTCCTTTCACACAGCGCCAGTGACGGGCGGCCCAGTGTGCCGCCCCTACGGCATACCAGAACCCCTCGTGTATTCCGCAGGGGCCGACCCCGCACATTTATGGAAATCTCTCGTCATCGGCGGGCGGATGAGGACATCCGCCCCTACGGCATACCGGAGCCCCTCGTGTATTTCCTCTCAGCAGCCCGCCTGTTCACGGGAGATTTCCCATTACCGGCGGGAGGGGCAAGCCCCTCCCCTACCGCGTTCTCAAAAGGTCCCACATATCTCGTAGGGCCTGCGCACAGCCGCCTAACCGGGCGGCTGTGCTTTTCTTTTCATCAAATCACAAACCTGCTCTTGACAACTAACTTCTGCAAATGTAGACTATTCTTAGAAGTTCTGCAAATGCAAAAATTTGGAGGCGACTGCTATGAAGGACCACCCCCGCCTGCCCGAATCGGAGCTGGACATCATGCTGGTCATCTGGGACCTGGGGGACCAGGCCGCCGCTCCGGCCATTCTGGAGCGGCTGGAGCGCCCCCTCACCGCCAGCGCGCTGCACAGCTATCTGAAACGGCTGGAGGACAAAGGCTACCTCACCTGCACCAAGGAGGGCAAGACCAACCGGTACACCCCCCTGGTGAGCCGGGAGGAATACCAGCGCCAGGAGGGAAAGACCATTCTGGGCAAGCTGTACGAGGGCTCCCTGAAACGATTTGCCGCCGCCCTCCACGACGGGGGCGCGCTGGACAAGTCGGATGTGGAGGAGCTGCGGGCCTATCTGGAGGAGCTGGAGGGAAAGGAGGGACAGTAAATGGAAGCGCTGTTTCTGCGTGTGGTCTGGATCTCTCTGACCTGCTCGGCGGTGCTGGTTCCCCTGCTGGTGGGAAAGGGCTGGCTGCGGCAGCATGTGCGGGCCAAGGCCCTGTATGTGGTCTGGCTCATTCTGGCCCTGCGGCTGGTGGTCCCGGTGGACCTCTCCCTGCCCGAGCCGGCGGTGACGGTAGAGGCCCCCAGCTATCAAGTGGCCCTCCCAGCTCGTACGCCATCCGCCAATCTGCCCGCTGGAGCCCAAATAGAGGAGCCATCGGCTGTGGTCGGCCAGACGGCCCCTGCGGCGGCTTCGGCGGTCCGAACCATTCCCGTCACCGCTCTGCTGTCCGCCCTGTGGCTCTTTGGCGCGCTGGCGGCGGCCCTGGTGCAGGGAGGCGGGTATCTGCTGGCCCGCCGGCGGCTGCTGCGAGACGCCCGGCCTGACTTGGAGGCGGAGGCGCAGGCAGGGCAGACGGCAGCCAGCCTGGGCTTGAAGCGGGCGGTCCTGGTCCGCCGGAGCAGGCAGGTCCGCACCCCCATGGTGCTGGGCCTCCTTCGCCCGGTGCTCCTGCTGCCGGAGGGCCAGGCGGTGGACGAGGTGGTGCTGTGCCACGAGCTCACCCACCTGAAGCGGCTGGATCTGGCCTACAAGGCCCTGCTGGTGGCCGCCTGCTGGCTCCACTGGTTCAACCCCCTGGTGTGGTGGATGAGCCGGGCGGCCAGCGAAAACCTGGAGCTGTGCTGTGACGACGACGTGGCGGCAGGCCGGGACGCCGCCTTCCGCCGGAAATACGGGGAGCTCCTCCTGTCCACGGCGGAGGAGAAACCCGGTCCCACCCTGTCCAGCCGCTTCGGCGGGAGCAAGCAGGCCATGAAGGACCGGCTGACCAATCTGTTTGTGAAAAAGAAGCGGGGCCGCCTGCTGGCCTGCGCCGCCCTGGCGGTGCTGGCCTTGGTAGGCGGGCTGGTGGCCTGTGAGGGGCGGCCGGCCATGACCGACATGGAGGCGTTAGAGGCGCTGGAGGAAAGCCTCTCCTATGATGGGGAGCGGGTGAGTTTTACCATCCCCGAGGGGGACCGGGAGTGGAACATCCATATCGCCGGCCGGGCGGATACAGA
>NZ_JACJJE010000122.1 GCF_016899775.1 Pseudoflavonifractor capillosus | reverse complement strand
ATTTCCGGGCGGAAGCCCGGACCCACTTTATCTGCAGAGAAAGAAAATGCTGCGGTGCCTTTACACACCAAGAAAAGGAATCCCGCCGTGCTGCCCCTGTGCCGCCCTGTGTGAGACGATTGGATACAGGGCACCGGTGGGTCCCAGCAAACCAGGATGTCGCCGTTGAGGGGCCCTTGCAGGCGAAGGACAAGACCAGAAAACGGATGTCCAAAGGGCTGCCATATTTTCCACTTCAGCGCCGGATTTTTTCTCTCTGAACATGATTCTTCCGTCCTTGGTTATGGCTGTTTCGCTGGAACCAGGGGCGTTCGATTTTAGAACGAGGATAAAGGGAAGTGGTCGCAAAGCGCCCACCTCCCGGTCACAACGCCCCGCAGAGCGGGGCGTGTCAAGGGATTGCGGAATTTCGCCTCAGCGCCGTGCCAGGTGGTCGCTGAAGCCGCTTTTTGAATTTTAGGTGGTCGGAGATTTGAGAAAATCCAGAGGTTCCAAAAGGTTCCCAGCTTTTTCACCGACACTGTGCACAGCAATATGTCGGGCATCTCAAAAATTGCGCCGCCTAAACAAAGAATGAAAGCCGCTCCGGAACTGGAAAATGTGACGGTGTTGACAAAGAGAGCTCCCAGCGGAAAAGTGTGAATTGTTTGATAACTCTGCGCCGTGCCCCTGGCTATTTCTGTTTTCTGTGGTATGTTGTGTCGTTGCAAAGGAGGCGGCACAACATGGCAAAACGCAGAGCCAACGGGGAGGGCAACCTTCGAAAACGGAAGGACGGCCGCTGGGAGGGCCGGTATACCGCCGGTCGCGACCCGGAAACTGGAAAGGCCATCTACCGGAATGTCCTGGGTCGGACTCAAGCAGAGGCCAGAGCCAAACTGAAGCAGGCCATTGAGGAAGCAAAGCATGTCGACCCGGTAAAGGCAAAGCAGTACACAGTGGGGGAGTGGATGGACGTCTGGTTCGAGAACTACGCCAAGGTAAAGGTTCGGCCCTCCTCCCACCAGACCTACCGGGGGTACATCGACAACCACATCAAGCCCAACATCGGAAAGATCCCACTGGGTGAACTCACCTCTCTGGATTTACAGAAATTCTACAGAAAGCTGCTCAGCAGCGGCAGAGTGGAGCGGATCGAGAGCAAGAAACAGAGCAAGGGCCTGAGCCCCAAGACGGTGAGGAACCTGCACCAGATCATTGCCTCGGCCATGAAGCTGGCCAAAGAACAGAAGCTCATCGCCACAGACCCCACTGAGGGCTGCGCCCTGCCCAAGCTGGAACACAAAGAGATGAAAACACTCCCGGTGGAACAGCTGGCTTCCTTCCTCCGGGAAGCCAAAGAGAGCGGTGTGTTCGAGCTGTACTACGTGGAGCTGGCCACCGGCCTGCGGAGAGGTGAATTGCTCGGTCTCAAGTGGGAGGACCTTGATTTGGAACGGGGCAGCCTCCGGGTTAAACGGCAAATAGCAAGAATCAACGGTAAGGTAGTGGAGGCTCCCCTGAAAACAAAAAACGCCTATCGTACCCTGCCCCTGGCAAAGGATACGGTAGACATTCTGAATCAGCAGAAGAAGAAAGTGGGAAGCTGTCCCTGGGTGTTTCCCGGTCCAACAGGCGGCCCCATGTCCCCGGACAGCGTGCTCCACATGCTCCACCGGGTACTGAAACGGGCAGGGTTGCCTCAAGTTCGGTTCCACGATCTGCGTCACACATTCGCTACCCTGGCCCTGCAGAACGGGGTAGACGTGAAAACGGTGTCCGGGATATTGGGGCACTACAGCGCTGGATTTACCCTGGACACCTACGCCCACGTGACCACGGCGGCGCAAAAGGAGGCGGCCAGGGCCATGGAACGGGTGCTGACGGTGGCCCTCTGAACCGCAAAAAATCACTCCGGAAAAGCAGCGAGGCCCAGGCGCAGAAAGCCGCGCCTGGGCCTCACTTTTTCCCCGAATGGGTCAGAATCCGGGTCAGATTTGAAAGCCAAAAATAAGCCTCGCGAAAAAGTTGCCGAAAACAAAAATAATCCGCTGGAATCAGGCGATTCCAGCGGATTTCTGGTTGCGGGAGGAGGACTTGAACCTCCGACCTCCGGGTTATGAGCTGCTGTAGGTTTGTCCATCTGCTGCGGTTCAACGCTTTCCGGGCGTTTTTGGGCCTAAAATGGGCCCAAACCCGGAGGTTATAT
>NZ_JACJJE010000121.1 GCF_016899775.1 Pseudoflavonifractor capillosus | reverse complement strand
ACCCCCTTGGTGAGCAGGAGCTTATCTCCCTCCATGGCATAGGTGGCGTTGGTGAGGGCGCCCCCCACCTGGAGGTCGGCCTCGTCCATCTTCGCCTTCAGTTCCGACTTGCCGGAATCGGTCCAGGCCAGGGTCAGGTCGATCTCATTCTCCGCCCCCAGCAGGTGCGCCAGGTAGGAGCCGCCCTGCAGCAGGAAGTTTTCCCGCCCGGTCTGCCACGCCTGGGCCACGGTGGCCTGGTCGTCCACCCGTACGGCGGCGGCGGTGATCTCCCCCTCCCAGGGGCCGTACTCCAGAGGTAGTGCCACATTGGACACCTGCCCCAGATTTTCCTCCAGCGCCGAGAGCGCCTGCTCCTGGGTCATCCCGCCCACCGGCACACCGGCTGCAGAAACCCCCAGTAGGATCTTAGGAGAACTATCGACCCAAGCGCATAAAACTATGTATCCTCCCAAGAGAATTGTAGTTATCCCTCCAACAAATGCTAGTGTAGCTTTCTTTTTTGAGGTTGAGTGCTGCAGCATTCTCGACCAAAGAATTCTGGTTTTCTTCATTTTCAACAGAATTCTTTATTTCCACACAATATAACTTGCGTCAGCTGTGGTGATTGAGGAGTCAGATTCATTGTAAATTACAAAGTAATAGTCTTCAGGGAATCCAGTGTTCACATAATAGCTGTCCCATTCAACATTCCATCCAGCTACTTCTTCATAAATTAAATCGCCATCAGGACTGTAGAACTCAACAGAAAACTCTTTTTCACAGGTAATCACGGTATTGCTATTTTTTGTGAAATAATATTTCGAATATGTATAGTTCTTGGCTGACCAGTTGTGCCAAGTATCATACCAAGATGTAGGTGCAAATGCAGTTGGTTTCGTAACAGCGTAAGGAACAATTTCAGAGGCGCAGACTGATACGTTCATAGAAGCAAGACACATTGTCAAACTCAGTGCTGCAATACATTTTTTCATTTTTTACACCCTCTCTTGTCTTTATTGGTCGTACTTGTTTTCTTCCGAAATATCTACACAATATTCTGCACTGGAATCACTCCCCTTTTTATTCTTTTGAAGTTAACTTCATTTAAGAAGACTGCCGAAAGTCCCAAACGCAACACAATTAATTAAGCATCCTTATGTATTCCACTTGACGATTTGATCATGTCTACTTTAGTTTGGTTCATTGCTAAAATATATACATATGACTTGTTACATATCATCATTTGTGGAATATTTAAATTTCATTTAAAAAAACTAATCTCCACCAGGGCATAACAACCCTACCCACCACAGATCTCTGAGGTGGGCCATGATTTTTATATTATAGACGGCAATGGATTAAAGCACTGACTCCCAACCAAAATTTAGCTCAGGATCTTATGCTCCCAGTGGGATCTATCAAAATATTCCACGCTTAGATCGCAGAATAGGCCACTGTCCCCGGGGGATATCGTTCTCCATCCCTCCGTACCGAATGCAGTGATCTATGTCTATCCCGTGTCAGCCTCATCCGCACGCTGGAGAGTTAGTATCCCAGCAACTGGTTGATCTTTCCATTATCAGAACAGAGGCTACGCATCTAATCCATACTCAAATACTAAGGTGAAACAGCGCAGTGCTCCGCCAATGGAACACTGCGCTGTTTTAACGATAAACTACTCCTTCATATATTTACGCCACTTTTGGTAGGCCAACCGTTTGGCCCGCGTTACCGCCATACGGACGCTGTTTGGATTCATGCCAAGATCAACAGCTAATTCTTCGTAAGACTTTCCTAAAATAAAGCGGCCTTCTAGCAAAAGCCGATTCTTATCATCCAGTTTGGGCCATATTTGGCTAAATGCTTGTATCTCTTCCTTGTGAATGGCTAATAATTCTGGATCGTCCTCTGCAGTGAGAGTATTTTTCATCATCCACTCCTCTATATCAATTTCTGGATGGTTCTTTGTTTTTCGTAATTGAGTGTAAGTGGAGTTTTTTACTGCAGAGATAATGTAGTTGATCCTTTTTGTGTCGGAAAGAGAACGGAGGGTCGGTATGTTATCAATTAATTTTACCAATGTGATTTGGAGAACATCATCTGCCAGCCAGGGATCATCTGTGAGCTGATAGATTGTATGATACATCAGTCGATGGTATTGCCGGTACACCTGCTCCATAAAGTCACGGTCGCTCTCATCTTCAAT
>NZ_JACJJE010000120.1 GCF_016899775.1 Pseudoflavonifractor capillosus | reverse complement strand
AGATGTGTATAAGAGACAGGAGTCGGACACCGCCAGGGTGGTCCGGAACTGCTGGGCCGGCATGGTCTGAAAGGCAGTCTGGCGGGGCGTCACTGTGTCGTGGGGCTTGGGCTTCTCCAGCACCGCCGCCGGGCGGGTGTGGTCCCGCTCCAGGGCGGAGAGGACGGCGTGGTACACCGCCCCGAACACCGAGCGCTCATTGCCGAACTTCACCTCGGTCTTGGCCGGGTGGACGTTTACATCCACCGCGCTGCGCTTCAGCTCCAGGTGGAGGACGCAGGCGGGGAACTTACCCACCATCTTCTGGTTTTTGTACGCCTCCTCCAGGGCGGCCATCATCAGCCGGGACTTCACCTGCCGGCCGTTGACGAAGAAGAACTGCCAGTTCCGGCTGGCCCGGCAGCAGGCGGGCTGGGACACATAGCCGGTGACCGCCATGTCCTCTCCGGAACCGCTGACCTGGGTGAAACCCAGGGCCAGCTCCCGGCCCAGGACGGCGTACACCGCCGACTGGAGCTGCCCGTCCCCGGGGGTGAGCAGCTCCTGCTTCCCGTCCCGGAGGAACTTCACGCTCACCTCCGGGTGGGACAGGGCCACCCGCTGGACCACGGCAAAGACGGCGGCCCCCTCGGCCGCGTCCTTCTTCATAAATTTCAGCCTCGCCGGGGTGTTGTAGAACAGGTCCCGCACCACCATGGTGGTGCCCAGGGGGCAGCCCGCCTCCTCCACCGGTCCGGGCACGCCCCCCTCCAGGGACAGGGAGGCCCCCAGAGGGCTGTCCTGGGTGCGGCTCATCACCTCCACCCGGGAGACGGCAGAGATGGCCGCCAGGGCCTCCCCCCGGAACCCCAGGGTGCCGATGGCCTCCAGGTCGTACTCGGTGCGCAGCTTGCTGGTGGCGTGGCGGAGAAAGGCGGTCTTCAGCTCGGAAGCCGGGATGCCGCAGCCGTCGTCGGTCACCCGCAGAAAGGTCATCCCCCCGTGGGCGATCTCCACCGTCACGGCGGAGGCCCCCGCGTCAATGGCGTTCTCCATAAGCTCCTTGGCCACGGAGGCGGGGCGCTCCACCACCTCGCCGGCGGCGATCAGATCGGCCACATGGGGGTCTAATACTTGTATGTTGGGCATGGATACCTCCAAATGAGAGCATAGTCTGGCATCTTACTATTATTATAGCACAGCTTGGGGAAAAAGGCGAAAGGTTTTCCTTGGGGAGGGATTTTTGCCGCCGCCCTATTTTGCAGGGTTCCGCCCTGCGGGGCGGGTGAGGGGGCGTCTCCCCCCAAAAAGCCTTCCCCCAGGGGGGAAGGTGCCCCAGTGCGCACACTGGGGCGGATGAGGGGGTAGTCTAAGGAACAGCCATCATTAGAAGAAACCTGTAGAGCGGGGGCTTGCCCCCGCCGCCCCACCTGGTTTCGATTTTTCTGTAGGGCGCGACGACCCGGCGCGCCGCCTCACAGGGTTTCGCCCTGCGGGGCGGGTTTCTTTCCCAGCGATGGGAAAGAAACCAAAGGATCGCCGGGGGACGCAGCCGATGGACTACGGCTCCGCTTCGCTTCGCCTAGGTCCATAGGACTGCTTTCCCCGGACCCCATTACGGTGGTTACCCCTTTGGCCAGATAAAAATTTCCGGCGCGCAAAATCTGAGTGGCGGTCTAAATTCCCGCCGGGCCACTGGGCCCTGGGTATGCAAAAATTGTCGCTGTTGCGGCTTCACAACTGCGCCTGGCTCTGCCGAGCCAACGTCCACGGTGCGGTTTTCGCCGTAGGGGCGACCCTGCGGTCGCCCGATAGCCTTCCCCTTTAGGGGAGGGTGGCTGGCCGAAGGCCAGACGGATGAGGGAAACGGCCCTAGTTATGAGAGCGGCCCGTTTCAACCGTAGGGGCGCACAGTGTGCGCCCGCGGGCCGCCGAGGTCGTCGGCCCCTACGGCAAAACCGGAAGATTCCCCCATCTCGCAGGGACGGGTGCCCTCACCCGCCCGCCCCAGAGGATTCCTCCCACTCGTAGGGGCGGCACACCGGGCCGCCCGGAAACGGCCCGATGGGGGCATCGGGCCCTACGAAAGATCAAACGCACCTTCGGATACGCCGTAGGGGCGGGTCCCAGACCCGCCCGCCGTACCCCCGCCCCCCCAGTCTCATATAAACAAATGACGCGGCCCACGCAGAGGATAGTT
>NZ_JACJJE010000011.1 GCF_016899775.1 Pseudoflavonifractor capillosus | reverse complement strand
TATTCACTTCTACAACCATGAGCGCATCCAACTAAAAACTGGAGAGGCGCCGCTGGCGCGACGCCTCTCATACTAAAACTCCTTATTCTTACATCCGCAGGCGCTTTTTGTGATGTCCGTACAATTTGGGGCAGTTCAATCGGGCCGGGGCGGCTTATCTCTTCGCATAACCCCGCCCCGGTCCGCAGATGCTAGGGCAGAAGGAGGCGGTCCAGGTTGAGCTTGATTTTTTGCAGCGCCCCCTGCATCTACCAGCAGGAGGGCCAGTGCACCCTGGTGCGGGCGGCCTCTCCCGGCCCCCGCAACCCCCACGGGTGCCTCAACTTTGTTCCGGCGGTTTCCCGCTCACAGCAGGGCGGCCAAGGCCTCCCGGATGTTGCCCACCCGGATGAGCTCCAGCCCCTCGGGGACCGCCAGCTTGCCCTGGGTGCGCTTGGGAATCAGGCACTTGGTGAAGCCCAGCCGCCGCACCTCGGACAGCCGCTGGCCCAGGGCGCTCACCGACCGCAGCTCCCCGGTGAGGCCCACCTCCCCGATGGCGGTGAGGTCGGCGGGGACGGGGCGGTCCCGGAAGCTGGAGGCCATGGCCAGGATGGCGGCCAGGTCGGCGGCGGGCTCGTCCAGGGACAGGCCGCCGATGACGTTTAAATAGGCGTCGCAGCTGCCCAGCAGCAGCCCGCCCCGCTTCTCCAGCACCGCCAGCAGGAGGACCGCCCGGTTGTAGTCAAAGCCGTTGCTCATCCGCCTGGGGTTGCCGAAGGCGCTGGGCACCACCAGGGCCTGGACCTCCGCCAGCACCGGCCGCACCCCCTCCATGACGCAGGCCACGCAGGTGCCAGGGGCGTTCTCCGGCCGGCCGGCCAGCATGGCCTCGGAGGGGTTGGGCACCTCAGCCAGGCCGCCGTCCTCCATCTCGAACACGCCGATCTCGTTGGTGGCCCCGAAGCGGTTCTTGGCCGCCCGGAGGATGCGGTAGGCCATGTGCCGCTCCCCCTCGAAGTAGAGGACGCAGTCCACCATGTGCTCCAGCACCTTGGGCCCGGCGATGGAGCCCTCCTTGTTCACGTGGCCGATGACGAAGATGGTGAGCCCCTCCCCTTTCGCCAGCTGCATCAGGGCCATGGTGCACTCCTTCACCTGGCTGATGCTCCCGGGGGCGGCGGTCACATCCCCGTGGTACAGGGTCTGGATGGAGTCCACGATGAGCACGTCGGGAGAGACGGCGTGCACCGCGTCAATGACGTTCTCCAGATTGGTCTCGGACAGGAGGGACAGCCCCTCCCCCCTCACCTGGAGCCGCTCGGCCCGCAGCTTGATCTGCCGCTCCGACTCCTCGCCGGAGACATAGAGGACCTTGGCGGTGCGGCACAGGTGGTCGCAGATCTGGAGCATGAGGGTGGACTTGCCGATGCCCGGCGCGCCCCCCACCAGCACCAGGGAGCCCCGCACCGCTCCGCCCCCCAGCACCCGGTCCAGCTCCCCCATGCCGGTGGGGAAGCGCAGCTCGTCGGTGGTCTCCACCTCCGCCATGGCCTTGGGGCGGTTCAGGACCACTCCCAGGGCGCTCCCCCGGCTGGCGGACGGGGCCTTCTTGGGGGCCTTCTCCGCCGGGCGCTCCACCATGGTGTTCCATGCCCCGCAGGCGGGGCACCTCCCCTGCCACTTGGGGGTCTCGTTGCCGCACTCGGTACAGTAAAAAATGGTCTTGGCTTTCATGGGACGCTCCTTCTGTCGAAAAAGTGGCAAAGCCACTTTTTCGAATTAGGCTGCACGAAATTTCGGCCTCGATTTCTTACGAAATTGTCGGTCGAAATTTCGCGAGAAGTGTCATTTCCGAGGCACAGAAGGTGAATTGGCCGAAGGCCAAGAGAAGCCACCCTGGGGTGTGTCCTCGGAAATGACCGAATTAAATTTTATTCCGTCGTCTGCCTGCGCCCGCAGGCGCGTTTCGGAGCGCAACCGCCGCACAGCGGCGGCTCTTAGCGCGGAGATGACGACGGAACTCCTTGCAGGAGGGCTTTTTTGAGAAGCTGAGGAGGCCGCCGGTCCTCCGGCGGCCTCTTAATATCTCGCTATGGATGTAGATTAGTCCTGCTCCCAGTTGTGGTAGACATTTTGAACATCGTCGTTGTCCTCCAGGAACTCCAGGAGCTTCTCCATGTTCTTGATGTCCTCTTCGCTGGTGAGCTTCACGTAGTTCTGGGGGACCATCTGGACGGAGGCCTCCAGGAAGGTGTAGCCCTTCCCCTCCAGGCCGGCCACCACGTCGTTGAAGGCGTCGGGGTCAGTGTAGATCTCAAACACATCGTCGTCGGCCTGCATGTCGTCGGCGCCACACTCCAGAGCGTCCATCATCACGGTGTCCTCGTCCAGATCCTCGGCGTCCAGGACGATGACGCCCTTCTTGTCAAAGGACCAGGACACGCAGCCGGTGGCGCCCAGGCCCTTGCCGTACTTGTCCAGCAGGTGGCGGACCTCCGGCGCGGTGCGGTTGCGGTTGTCGGTGAGGGCTTCCACGATGATGGCCACGCCGTTGGGGCCGTAGCCCTCGTACACCACGCTCTCGAAGCTGTCGGTGTTGCCCGCGCCCAGAGCCTTGTCGATGGTGCGCTTGATGTTGTCGTTGGGCATGTTGGCCGCCTTGGCCTTGGCGATGACGGTGGCCAGGCGGGAGTTGTTGGCGGGATCGCCGCTGCCGCCGGTCTTGACGGCCACGATCATCTCACGGGCGATCTTGGTGAAAATCTGGGAGCGCTTGGCGTCGGCCGCGCCCTTGGTCTTTTGTATGTTGTGCCACTTGGAATGTCCGGACATGGTTATCTTCCCTTCTGTGAATTTCGGATCAAAAGCGCCAATATTATATCACTCGCGCCGGGGTTTGACAACCCCACGGCTGGAAAAATGGCGGGAGTTTCTCCATACGGCCCCCCGGGCGGAAAAAATTCCCCGAAAAAAGAAAGATCCCCGTGGGTTTTCTCCCCCGGCATCGTATATAATGGCAGAGACGAGAACAAGGGAGGTGACCGGCGTGGACCCAGCCCAATGGATGGCCCTGCTCCAGCAGGGGGACGAGGAGGCCCTGGAAAAGCTGCTGACCCACTACGACGGCATGCTCCGTTACATCGCCGGCGGCATTCTGGAAGCTCCCCAGGACCGGGAGGACTGCCTGGCCCAGGTGCGCCTGAAGCTGTGGGAGAGCCGGGGCCAATATGACCCGGAGCGCTCCAGCCCGGCCACCTGGCTCACCGCCCTGTGCCGCAGCGCCGCTGTGGACCGCCTGCGGAAGGCCAGGCGGCAGAATACCGGGGAGCTCCCCGAGACCCACCCGGACCCCGCCCCCGGCCCGGAGGAGCAGCTGCTCCAAAAGGAGCGGATTCAGGCCCTGGAGCGGGCGCTGAACACCTTATCCGCCCGGGACCGGAATCTGGTCTACCGGAAATACTACTACCTCCAGTCCACCGCCCGGATGGCCGCCGAGCTGGGCCTGACCGAGCGGGCGGTGGAGGGAAAGCTGTACCGCATCCGAAGAAAGCTCCAGAAGCAGTTGGGAGGTGAAGTCCTGTGAGTCCCAACGAATTTGACCGCTCTCTGATGGAGGACCTGTCCCAGCTCCCCCCCGCCCCCGGCGAGGTGTGGGACTACACCCCCTGGCGCTCCGCCATGACCAAAATTTTATGGGGCATGGGGCTGATTACGTTCCGATTCCATTTCTTCTACCTGGAGTATCTCCTCCCCCTGCTGGGAGCCGTCCTGCTGTACCTGGGCTACCGGACCCTGCGGCGGGAGAACCGCTGGTTCCGGCTGTGCTGGGGGCTGTCCGGCTTCTATCTCCTCTTCTGCGGGGGGACATACACCCTGAACGCCACCCCGCTCATGGCCCAAATCACCGCCGTCCCCGTCCTGAATGTGGGGCTTGGCGTGCTGTCCAGCCTGCTCCACCTGGCTCTGCTGGCCGCCCTGCGTCAGGGCATCCGTGCTTCCTTTACCGCGGCGGAGCGCAGGCCCAAGGACTGGATCGGCCGGGCGTTCCTGTCCTATTTGGCCGCTCTTGGCATCGCGGTGTGGTCCACCCTGGTTCCCCTCACCGCCCAGCCAGAGGGCCCTATCTCCTTCGGCCCGGAGATCACCAACGAACCCCTGTATTACGCCCGGATCATCGCCACGGCGGCGTTGTTCATTCTGGTCCTGGTGTGCATCGGGAAGCAGCGCTCCACCCTTACCGGCTTTGGCTATGCCGTCCGCACGGCCCCCGCCCGGCTGCCCGCTCCCGTCTTTCTGGGGCTGGTGATCCTGGTCCTGGCCGGGTCGGTCACCGCCGCTCTGTGGCTGTCCAGCCGGGCTCCCGCGCTGGAGGCCCAGCCCTTGTCCGCCGTTCATGCGGAGGAATATTCCTCGGTGCGGGCGCATCTGGTGGACCTGGGCATGGACGCCGACCTAGCCAATAGTTTGGACGAGACGGAGCTGGAGCGGTGCCGGGACGCCCTGGCCGTCTACGACCTGCCCCTCACCCACGCCTACGGAGAACACACTTACAACCGGGAGGACGAGACAGGCCGGGCCGATGTGGAGTATGTGACCCTCCGCTCCTGGGCGGTTCAGCTGCCCGATGACCAGGTCCGCTACTACCTCACCTTCCGGTGGCTGCAAAATCCGGAGTACAACATCCGGGACGGTCTCACCGGAGACCCGTCCTCCTACGACCCCAGCTACGACTTCTCCGCCCGCATTCTCTGGGATCAGGACGGCCAGACCTGGTCTGCCGCCCCCACCGTCCACCTCGGGGGCGGCGAGACGCCGGAGGAGCTGCCCGACTGGGCCCTGGAGTGGTACGACTATGAGCTGGAGAATCTGGGACATCTGGCCTATATCCCCTGGTGCCAGTTCTCCTTCCCGGCAGACAGCGAAAACCGCTGGGGCTGGATGGCCTGGAGCCAAGACCTCAACGACCGGCAGGACCGCAGCGACGATGCTGGAACCCTGTATTATCTATCTCTCCTTTTCTACCGCCACCAGGTCTCCTGGCTGCACTACCCCTACTACTCCTTCCCGCAGCTGCTCGCCAGCAGCTCCATTCCCCGCGACGGCGTGACCCAGACCTTCGGCGGCGTGTACGAACTGGTTCCGCCCTGAACACATCCCTTTACGCTCCCCGCCACGCGGCGGGGAGTTTTTTTGCGCTTTCCCTTTCCCTTCTCCGGGAAATTTGCTACAATAAAGAAAATCCAAGAAGAAAGAGGGATTGATGATGCGTACCATCCAAGCTGCCGCCCTCACCGACGCGGTGGCCAAGCTGTGCATCCAGGCCAACACCCACCTGCCCGCGGACATTGTGGCCGCCTTGGACGCCACCCGGCAGAACGAACCCTGGCCGCTGGCCAAGGAGACCCTGGGGCTCCTGTGGGAAAACATGGAGCTGGCGGAGGAGAAAAACCTGCCCGTCTGCCAGGACACGGGCATGGCCTGCGTGTTTGTGGAGCTGGGCCAGGACGTACATATTGAGGGGAATTTCGAGGAGGCCATCCACGAGGGTGTCCGGAAGGGCTACGGCGAGGGTTACCTGCGTAAATCCATTGTGGGCGACCCCCTGCGCCGGGTGAACACCGAGGACAACACCCCCGCCGCCATCACCGTCCGGCTGGTGCCCGGGGACGGGTGCAAGGTCACCGTGGCCCCCAAGGGCTTCGGTTCGGAGAACATGAGCCGCCTGGGCATGCTCAAGCCCGCCGACGGCGTGGAAGGCGTGAAGAAATTTGTGGTGGAGACGGTGAAGCTGGCCGGCTCCAACCCCTGCCCCCCCATCGTGCTGGGCATCGGCATCGGGGGCTCCTTCGACAAGGTGGCCTATCTGGCCAAGCACGCCCTGCTCCGGCCCATCGACCAGAGAAATCCCGACCCCTTCTACGCCGATCTGGAGCGGGAGCTTTTGGACGAAATCAACGCCCTGGGCATCGGCCCCCAGGGCTTCGGCGGACAGACCACCTGCCTGGGGCTGTCCATCGAGACCGCCCCCACCCATGTGGCCGGCCTGCCGGTGGCGGTGAATGTGAGCTGCCACGTGACCCGCCGGGCCACGGCGGAGCTTTGAAGAGAGGGAGGAATCACCATGCAATATAAGCTGAAAACCCCCGTCACCCGGGAGGACCTGGCCCCGCTGAAGGCCGGGGACACCGTTCTGCTCTCGGGCACGGTGTACACCGCCCGGGACGCCGCCCACAAGCGGATGATGGAGCGGCTGGACGCGGGAGAGCCCCTCCCCTTCCCGGTGGAGGGCTCCGCCGTGTACTACGTGGGCCCCACCCCGGAGCGGCCGGGCGAGGTCATCGGCTCCGCCGGTCCCACCACCAGCGGCCGGATGGACGCCTACTCCCCCAGACTGCTGGATTTGGGCCAGCTCATTATGATCGGCAAGGGCAAGCGGAACCAGGCGGTGAAGGACGCGGTGGTCCGCAATGGCGGGGTCTACCTGGCCGCCCTTGGCGGCGCGGGGGCCCTGATGGCCGCCAGCGTGAAGGAGCTGGAGGTCATCTGCTGGGAAGACCTGGGCTGTGAGGCGGTGCGGAAGCTGGAGGTGGAGGACTTCCCCCTCACCGTCATTCTGGACTCCCACGGGGGAGATTTGTACGAGAGCGGCCCCGCCGCCTATCTGGCCAGCCGGGACCAGGGGTAACGGCCCAGCTCCATTCCAGTTCTGATGAGGAGGGATTTCCATGTTCACCTGCGCCCAGTGCGCCATCGAGGCCTGCCGGTCCGGGAAGCTGGACCAGATGCCCAAAAACTGTCCCATGCACGACTCGGCCTTCTTTGAGCAGGTCCTGGAGGAGTATTTCAAGCCGGAGAACCACAACTTTTTCGTGGCCAGCGCCGCGGTGGAGGCCCTCGGCTACGGACAGTGGCCCCGCCTGCGGGAGGTGATGGAATTCGCCCGCCGCATGGGCTACACCAAGCTGGGGCTGGCCTTCTGCGCCGGGCTCCACAAGGAGGCCGCCGTGGTGGACCGGATTTTCCGGAAAAACGGCTTTGAGGTGGTGTCCGTCATCTGCAAGACGGGCTCCATCCCCAAGGACAAGGCGGAGGTGCCCCAGCAGTTCCGGGTGCGCCCCGGCACCTACGAGGCCATGTGCAACCCCATCGCCCAGGCGGAGCTTCTGAACCGGGAGGGAACCCAGTTCAACGTGTGCCTGGGGCTGTGCGTGGGCCACGACTCCCTGTTCTACAAATATTCCAAGGCCCTGGTCACCACCCTGGTGGCCAAGGACCGGGTCACCGGCAACAACCCGGTCGCCGCCATTTACTGCGCCGACGGGTACCTGAACAAACGGCTGGACCTGGAGGGGCCTCCGGAGCAAAGCAAACCATAGGAGGGACCGCAGTATGACAGAGGTAACCATCACCTGCGGCGGCGAAGTATTTTCCGCCGTTCTGGAGGAGGAACTCGCCCCCAAGACCTGCGCCATCTTCAAGTCCATGCTCCCCATTCAAAATCAGATGATCCACGTCCGCTGGAGCGGCGAGGGCATGTGGATTCCCATGGGGGACACCCGCTGGGAGGGTCTCACCTATGAAAACCACACCAGCTTCCCCAGCAAGGGAGAGATGCTCCTCTACCCCGGCGGCATCAGCGAGATGGAGATGATCCTGGCCTATGGCAGCGTCCGATTTGCCAGCAAGGTGGGACAGCTGGCGGGGAACCATTTTCTCACCATCACCGGCGGCCTGGACCGCCTGTACCGGCTGGGCCGCAAGTGCCTCTATGAGGGGGCCCAACCCATCACCATCGCCCTGGCAGAGCCCGGGGAGGCGGCGCAGCGCCCCTGAGCAGACTTTTGAGCAAAAACGAACCCCATCCGCTGACCGCGGATGGGGTTCGGCGCATTATACGCACCCGTAGGCCTCCTGGTGGGTCTGAGAAATTTTTACCGGGATGCCCGGGAACTTCAGGGACAGATACTGAACGATCTTGGGGCAGACCACGTTTTCCGTGGCGTAGTGCCCCGCGTCCATGAGGGTGATGCCCAGGGCCTTAGCCTCCAGGAACTGGTCATACTTCACGTCGGCGGTGACGAAGGTGTCGCACCCGGCGGCAACCGCGTCAGACAACATGGAGCCGCAGGAGCCTCCCCCCACGGCCACCCGCCGCACCGGCTTCCCGCCGTCGGCAAAGCGCACCCCGGCGGCGTGGAGCTTCTCCTTCACAAAGGCGGCATACTCCCCGGCGGACAGGCTGTTGTTGGCGGAGACGTTCCCCACCCGGCCGATGCCGTAGGGCTGGCCGCTGCGGTCCACGCCGTCCTGGTGAAGCTGCTCCAGGTCGGTGAGCTCCAGGGCCTGGGCCAGGCACACGTTCACGCCCCCCTGGGCGGCGTCCAGGTTGGTGTGGGCGCAGATGGCGGCGATGCCCCGCTCCGCCAGGGCCAGCAGGGTCCGGCCGGTGGGGGTCTCGTCGGTGAGGCGCTTCACCGGGTGGAAGATCACCGGGTGGTGGGCCACGATCAGGTCGGCTCCCCACTCCGCCGCCTCGTCCGCCACCTGCTCTGTGATGTCCAGGGAGACCAGGATCTTCCGGACCTCCCGCTCCCCCCGGCCCACCAGGAATCCGGCGTTGTCAAAGTCCATCTGGGTCTCAAAGGGGGCCCACTGGTCCATCTGTGCAAAAATGTCTCTTACCGTTGCCATCCGTCCCACTCCTTTTTCATGTCCTGCAGGCCGTCCCGCACCTGCTCCAGCTCCTGCTTCCGGGCCTCTCCCCTGCCCTCCCGGGCCAGGGACAGTCCGGCGATGGCCCGGTCCAGCTTGCGGATGAGGCCCTCCAGATAGGGGCCCCGCAGCGCGTCCCGGCTCTGCCGCCCCGCCCACAGCTCCGCCGGGGTGAGGGGGGCCATCTCCCCCGCCTGGACGGACATCACCACATAGATGGCGTCCTCCTCCCGGGCCAGGCGCTCCTCCCGGATAGCATAGCCGTTTTTCTGGAGCCACTCCCTCAGGTCGGGCAGGGAGCTCATGGGCTGGAGCACCAGGGGCACGTTCCGCTCCCGCACCCAGGGGGCGGCCGCTAAAATCTGGGCGATGGTCTCGCCCCCCATGCCGGCGATGACAATGGCTTCGGTCTCCTCCGGGCGGATGCCCTTCAGGCCGTCGCACAGGCGGAAGCCCATCTTGTCCCGGCAGCCGTACTCCGCCGCCGTCTCTTTGGCACGGAGCAGGGGCCCGTGGCGCAGGTCGGCGGCGATGGCGTATGGAATTTTTCCCTCCAGCAGCAGGGCGGCAGGCAGATAGGCGTGGTCGGTGCCGATGTCCGCCAGCCGGGCCCCGGCGGGCACCAGGTCCGCCGCCGTGCGCAGGCGCGGGGTCAGTTCAAGGGTATGTCTCATAGTCTGTTCACCGTCTTTCCAGGCGGAAGATAAAAAACCGGGGCGGATTTCTCCGCCCCGGCTCAGGCTGTCGAAAAAGTCCAGGGACTTTCCCGCCAGCCTGAAAAATGTCGTTACTTTCCCGCCGCCCAGCGGCGGAAAAGTCCTCGCTGCGCTCTCTGAACGCCTTGCCAAGCAAGGCATTCAGGGCATTCGATCCCACTCGAGGCGGGCTGCCGCCCCCTCGAGCTCCCCCGCCAAAACTCGGGCAGATTCGTCTTAACAGAGGGTTTTCTGCAAACTGGGCCGGGGCGGATTTCTCCGCCCCGGCCCGTTCTCGGTCTTACTCGCCGGCGGCGATCATCTCGTTGACCTTGGCCAGCAGGTCGTCCACTTCCACGCCGTGGACCATGCAGGCCTGCTCCACGGTCTCACCCCGGGAGGCGGGGCAGCCCAGGCAGTGCATGCCGATGTTCATGAACAGGGGCGCGGTCTGGGGGGCAATGGTCAGAATATCACCAATGATGGTGTCCTTTGTAATGGTCATGGGAATCTCCTCCATTCTTCTTGGGTTACGAGAGTAGTATAGCCGAACCTTCCTGCTTTTTCAATGGGAAATTGTAAAAAATATTATTTCCCACCGTATTTCCGCCGGCCCAGGAAGAAGATCAAAAGTCCGGCCGCGAGGGCGAGCAGAAAGATCAGACCGGCCTGTACCATGGGCGAGAACAGCTGCCAGAGGTCGATCTCCCCGTCCTCATTCAAATAGGGACCGTAGAGCTCCTCCACCAGTGGAGGGATGGAAAACCCCATTTGAAACAGTGGCGTCACCGTCTTGATGCTCTGATACAACCGCAGAACGGAGACGGTCCTGACAATCAGATAGCCCAAACCGCCCAGAATCGGCACTATCCCCAGCCAGTACCAACGGACGGACTGCCGGGCGGAGGGCTCCTGGGGCACAGCCCTGTCGTTCTCCAGTCTGCCGGCGTTTCCCAGCAGCTCCTCCGCCGACACCCCCAGGGCCCGGGCCAGAGGGGCCAATTTATCCGTGTCAGGCAGGGCATTATTCAGCTCCCACTTGCTCACCGCCTGGCGGGACACCCCCACCAGCTCGGCCAGCTGCTCCTGCGTCAGATTTTTCTGTCTCCGCAGAGCCTGAATGGTTTCTCCCAGCATGCCTGTCCCCTCCTACCCAAGGCTAAGGCTCACGCCCGTATTTTTTCCGCACGTGCCGCCGCCCCAGAAAGAAAATCAGCAGGCCCGCGATCACCGCAGCCATGGGTGCCAGTCCCAGCATCAACAAAAAGCCGAACATAACTCTCACGCCCCCAACAGCGGCGATGGAGGAAATTCCAGGGAGCAGCTGTATCAGCTGATAGAGCCCAACAGCCATGAGAACCAACCCCAGCCAATACCAGTGGGTGGCAAGCCAGTCGGGCTGTCTGGGGGGCCGCTCCGGAGAGGGAGTTGCGCTCACCCCGTTTTCTGAGACATTGCCCAACAGCTCATCAACGGACACCCCCAGGGCCCGGGCCAGGGGGACCAATTTGTCCGTGTCAGGCAGGGCGGCATTCAGCTCCCACTTGCTCACCGCCTGGCGGGACACCCCCACCAGCTCAGCCAGCTGCTCCTGGGAGAGGCGGCGCTTTGTCCGCAGGCGCTGAATGGTTTCTCCGATGGTCATGGTCCGCTTCCCTCCTTTCTGCTGTTTATGCTACCAGATGGGCGGTTGCGCAGCCACCAGCCCGGGCTGGAATCTGCGCAACCGGCGGTTGCGCCCCTCCTTTTTCCAATCGTGCCGCGAAGGCAGACAAAAAGGGCGCCCGCTTGGGGCGCCCTTTGGATCAACTGGCAATCAGCCCTGCTGCTCGCGCATCTTGGCGAAGCACTCGCTGCAGTAGACGGGACGGTCGGACTTGGGCTCGAAAGGCACCCGAGCCTCGCCGCCGCAGGCAGCGCACACAGCGGTGAAATACTCACGGGGGCCGCGGGCGGCATTCTTGCGGGCGTCACGGCAGGCCTTGCAGCGCTGGGGCTCGTTCTGGAAGCCGCGCTCGGCGTAGAACTCCTGCTCACCGGCGGTAAAGGTGAACTCGTTACCGCACTCTTTGCATACCAGGATCTTGTCTTCGTACATTTGGTTTCCCTCTCTTTGACTCGTTACCCAGAGGCGTTGTGCATGGGTGGTGTAATATTGCGATCAGCTCTCGCTGGATCCGCTGGAAGAAAAGTTCCGGGCCACCTTCCGGCGGATTCGCTGGACCGCGTTGTCCACCGCCTTGGGGGACCGGCCCACCCGCCGGGCGATCTCTCCGCAGGAGAGGCCGCTTAAATAGGGGGACAGGATGCTTGCTTCGAACTCAGATAACTGGCCCTTCAGAGCGTCCAGACGCTCTCTCAGTTCCTCCCTGCCAATGATGACATCTTCCGGGCTCTCTTCGCTGGAAAACAGGTACGCATTGGTTCCGTCAAAAAGAGGGGGTTCGAATGAGACGCTGTGATTTAAAGGGGAATGTTTGCTGCCCTGGGCGGCGCGCACCGCGCTGTACAGCCGGCTTCGGATGCAGATCTCTGCAAAGGTGCGGAAGGATGCGTCCCTCCCGCCCTCAAAGCCGCGGATGGCGGTGAGCAGTCCCAGCATGCCCTCCTGGAACAGGTCCTCGCTGTCCCCTCCCGCCAGAAACAGCGGGCGGGCGCAGGCGCGCACCAGGCGGCCGTAGCGGCGGACCAGCTCCTCCTCAGCGGCGGCGTTCCCCGCCCCTGCCAGAAGGCATATTTCCTCGTCCGGTAAGGACTGGAAATCCGGTATTGGCTCATTTTTATTCCGGTTGCTATCCATCATAAACAAAATGACTGGTTTTGTCAAGGGGTATCCGGAAATATTTTGTTCATATTTCCATATACTTTCCCGATTTTTCCAGTTTTATTCCTTTGCGAGACTGGGAATCATCTGTGCCAGCCGCTGGGCCGTCTGGCGGGCAACGTCCTCGGTCTTGGCCTCCACCATCACCCGCATGAGGGCCTCGGTGCCCGAGGGGCGCACCAGGATGCGGCCGCTTCCGGCGAGCTGCTCCTCCTCCGCCTTCACCGCGTCCCAAAGGGCCTGACTGGCCATAACGGCCTTTTTCACATCGTTGTCGGCCACCGGCACATTGATGAGCACCTGGGGGTACCGGGCGCAGGCCCCAAAGAGCTCGGAGGCCTTCTTGCCGCTCTCCTTCAGCAGAGAGAGCACCTGCAGAGCGGTGAGCTGGCCGTCGCCGGTGGTGGCGTAGTCGGTGAAGATCATGTGCCCCGACTGCTCGCCGCCCAGGACGTAGCCCTGCTCCAGCATCCGCTCCAGCACGTTCCGGTCGCCCACGTCGGTAATCTCCAGCTTCAGGCCGTGCTCCTTGGCAAAGACATGGAGCCCCAGGTTGGACATGACGGTGGCCACCACGGTGTCTCCGGGCAGCGCCCCTCTCCCCTTCCGGTCCAGGCCGCAGGCGGCCATGATCTGGTCGCCGTCAATGAGCACGCCGTTCTCGTCCACCGCCAGACAGCGATCCGCATCCCCGTCGAAGGCGATGCCGATGTCGTAGCCCCCCGCCTTCACCATGGCGGCCAGGCTGTCGATGTGGGTGGAGCCGCACTTGTCGTTGATGTTCACCCCGTCCGGGTCGGCGTTGATCACGTCGGTCTGGAGCTTGGGGAAGCGGTCGAACAGCCGGGCGGCGGTGGTGTAGGAGGCCCCGTTGGCGCAGTCCACCAGGATGCGCAGACCGGCCAGGTCGCTGGTGATGGTGGACTCCAGGTGGTCGATGTAGTCCAGGACGGCCTTCTCGGCCACATAGCTCACCTTGCCGATCTCTCCGCCGGTCTTCCGGCCCACGTCGTTGTGGCCGAAGAGGACCACGTCCTCGATCTTCTCCTCCAGCTCGTCGGAGAGCTTGTAGCCCTGGCCGTTGAAGATTTTAATGCCGTTGTGCTCAAAGGGGTTGTGGCTGGCGGAGATGACGATGCCGGCGTCCGCCTTCTCGTCCACCGTCACCCAGGCCACGCCGGGAGTGGGCAGAGTGCCCAGGTCCAGCACGTCCGCTCCCGCCGTGCACAATCCCGCAATCAGGGACCCCTTCAGCAGGTCGCCGGAGATGCGGGTGTCCTTGCCGATGGTCACCAGGGGTTTTTCTCCCGGCTTCTTGCCCTTGGCCAGGACCTGGGCCGCGGCCAGGCCCACCTTGTAGGCCAGGTCCGCGTCCAGTCCGGCGTTGACTACGCCGCGAATGCCGTCGGTTCCGAATAGTTTACCCATTTTACCCATCCCTCTTTCTGTTGAATGAATCAGTGTTCCAAATCCACATAGCGGCAGTCACATAAGAAACTGAGCAGTCCTTCCAAGTGACCGCGTTTTCGATAATCCTCTTCCAGCAGATATAAAAATGCACATTTTTTCCTGATATGATCTTTTGCAGAGCTCAGATCTTTAATGTCCGGATATTCAGCATCATCTATCAGGTATTTCTTGAGCCGGGCATTTGCAAGCGGCCCCATTAGGTGGTTACTATATAGCCTTTGCCTAAGATTCGTTGTTTTCCCCACATATAAAACTTCTTTTGTAAATTTGTCAAATATTATATAGACCCCTTTTTCTGCTGGTAATGCAGATGGCCCAGATAAGTTTGAAAACTCAAAAATCGTTGCACTTGAGAGCCTTGCAACAATTTGATTTATCTCTTCTTTTGCATTCGACTTAATATAGAAATTCATCTTCACGCCACACGATTCTATTTTTTATAGTGGTTTTTAAAGAGGGGTTTCGCCGCTACGGCGGCGAGGTACTTTCCCAGCGATGGGAAAGTACCCAAAGGATCGCCGGGGACGCGGCCGATGGACTACGGCTCCGCTCTGCTCCGCCTAAGTCCATAGGACCGCTTTCCCCGGACCCCTTTACGGGGGACGACCTCCTGATAGGTTGTGCAGGCCTTCCGGCGCGCAAAATCTGAGTGACTTTCACCAATTCAATCCGGGCCCACTGGGGCCCTGCGTATGCAAAAATTTCAGGTTTTTCCATTCAACCACCGCGCCTGAGTTTGCCGAGCCAACGGCCCCGGTTCGTTGCCGGCTGCGCTGCGGATGCCGGCGGTTTTAAACCGCTTCCCGCTCTGTCATGATCTCTTTCTTCCAGAATCATCAAAGTTCCGTTTCAGGGCCCGCTCCACCGGGAAGATGCTGCCGATCAGGACAAGCGTCTGAACGGTCACCACCACAATGCTGGCCACGCTGACGGTCTCAATGCCGCGCCCGAAGGTCAGCACGGCCGCCAGCAGGGCGGGGAGAAAAGACAGCTTTCCCAGGCGCACCCACAACCGTCCACAGGTCTCGTGGGCAAAGTTCCAGGTCTCCTGATTTTTCATGGACCGGGCGGTGCGGTAGCCGTAGAGCGCGTTGATCGTTTTGGGGGGATGCTTGAGAAACCGTCTCCCAAAGCCCACCATGATGGCCGGGATCAGCAGGTCCATGGCGGTGAGAAACAGCCAAAAAGCCATACTGCTCTCCCTCCCTGCTTTAGAAACTCAGCTGGTCCAGGCCTCCGGGGGTCTCCCCTCCGGGCACGGACAGGCCCAGGTGCTGATAGGCCTTGGGGGTGACGCACCGGCCCCGTGGGGTGCGGGTGAGGAAGCCCAGCTGCATGAGGTAGGGCTCGTACACGTCCTCCAGGGTGACCGCCTCCTCGTTGATGGTGGCGGCCAGGGTCTCCAGGCCCACCGGCCCGCCCCGGTAATTCTCAATAATGCTTCGGAGCATCCGGTGGTCAATGGCGTCCAGCCCCAGGTGGTCGATCTCCAGGGCGGTGAGGGCCTCGTCGGCCACCTTCTTGGTGATGACGCCCCCCGCCTTCACCTGGGCGAAGTCCCGCACCCGCCGGAGCATCCGGTTGGCGATGCGCGGCGTGCCCCGGGAGCGCTTGGCGATCTCCATGGCCCCGTCGGGCTCGATGGGCACCTCCAGAATGCCGGCGGACCGGGTGACGATGAGGGAGAGCTCCTCCGGGGTGTAAAGCTCCAGCCTTAACGTCACCCCGAACCGGTCCCGGAGGGGGGCGGACAGCTGGCCCGCCCGGGTGGTGGCCCCGATGAGGGTAAACTTGGGCAGGTCCAGCCGGATGGAGTTGGCGGACGGCCCCTTGCCGATGATGATATCGATGGCGTAGTCCTCCATGGCCGGGTACAGGACCTCCTCCACCGACCGGTTCAGGCGGTGGATCTCGTCCACAAAGAGAATGTCGTTCTCATTCAGATTGGTGAGCAGGGCGGCCAGGTCCCCCGCCTTCTCGATGGCCGGTCCGGAGGTGATGCGGATGTTCACCCCCATCTCGTTGGCGATGATGCCGCTGAGGGTGGTTTTGCCCAGCCCCGGGGGGCCGTGGAGGAGCACGTGGTCCAGGGGCTCATGGCGCATTTTGGCCGCCTGGATGAACACCTCCAGATTGCCCTTGGCCTTCTCCTGGCCGATGTACTCCCGCAGGGTCTTGGGCCGGAGGGAGTACTCCCCCTCGTCCTCCCGGGTGAGGGAGGTGGTCACCAGGGGCTCGTCCAGCGCCTCCGGCTCAAAGTCTGTGTTGGAAAAATCGATTGCCATGGGTTCACTTCCTGTCTGTAGGTCAATAAAAGGCGGAGAAGCTCACAGCCGCTCCAGCGTCTCCCGGATGGAATCCAGGAAGGCCTCCTCCCCCCAGGTGTTCACTTTAAAGAACATGGCCTGACTGCCCCCAGCGGTGATGGCGGACAGCATCAGCTCGTCCCCCACTCCGAACAGGGTCACGCTCAGGCTCACCCGGTTGCCGCCGCTCCAGCTGTACCGCTCGTACACCCGGACGGCGCAGCGGGCATCCCCGCAGTACATATCGCTGCTGTCCTCCAGAGAGGCGGAGGAGCTGCCCTCCATCACCGCCCGATCGATCTGGGACAGAACCTGGGTAAAATCACCACGGAAATGCTTTTCATACTTGGCCATTGGGTCTCAACTCCTTCTAACCCTTTTTCAGGACCTTCATTCCCTCAAACATGTTTGCGCCGTCGGAAAAAATCTCCAAAAATTTGTCCTCGCCCCAGTTGAAAACGACCCCCAGGCCGTTTCCCCGCCCGGCGGCGGAGATGGCGGAGGCGAAGGTATCCCCGCCGTCGTTGACCAGCGTCACTGTCAGGCTCAGATAGTTGTCCCCCATCACACTGTACCGTTCATACACCCGGACGGCGACCCGGACGCGGCCGGAGGCATAGTCGCTGCCCCCGGTGTATTCCCCGTGGTTTTTGGTGAGATGGGCATGGAAATACTGCAAAATATCGTCAAATGAATAGGCACTGGGAAATGTGCATTCAAATTGGGCCATTGGCGCACCTCCTAACACTGCCCCAAAAGCCGGCTGATCTGCGTGGCCGCCTCCTCCGGAGTCAGACGGGTGGTGTCCAGCTTCCAGGTGCTCAGCTTTTCATACAAAGGCAGATAGGCCAAGCTCCGCTCCACCACCCCGTCCCGGGGCCGGCGGCCGTCCGCCATGTCCCGCTCCAGCCGGGTGCGCAGGGCCTCCGGCGAGGCCAGGAGGGAGATATTTATTATCTCCACCCCCTCCAGAGGCAGGCGGGACAAAATCGTATCAATGGTCTCCTGCTGGTGCAGCACCCATCCAAATATCACGTGGTCCAGCTCCGGACACCTCAGATCCCGGGCCAGCACGGAGCAGATGTTGTCCAGCACCAGTGCTCGGGTCTCTTTGGTCACGGAAAATGGGCGCATGTTCCAGCACCAGTCCCCGTCCAGATAGAGGCAGCGGGAGAGGCGCTCCATCAGTGCCCGGCACACAGCGCTCTTGCCCACGCCCATGGGCCCGCCCACCAAAATCAGCCGCTTCATCTTATTCCTTCCGGTCCGTCTGGAACCGGTGTCCGGTGTTGGCGTAAATCAGTCCTCCCCCGATGACCAGGAGGTAGGCGGCGATGCCCGCCCCGTACAGCCAGCCCAGTCCCAGCGCGGTCCCCAGGGCCACGGGGACCCAGCAGGCCGCCAGAGCGAACATGAGCTTCCCCATGAACCGGCACAGGGCATTCTTATCGTACCGGGCCTTTTTCTCCTTGGACATGGTGTTGTATCCGGCGATGAGAAAGGCCCCCTTCCCCTTGGAGAACAGGACACCCAGCCCGACAAACAGAGCTGTCACCGCCAGTTCCGCAAGCAGCAGTCCCATGCTACCTCCCTCCCCATGCTCTTTCACACTCATTCTGCATTCTGCATTCCTGCATTCTGCATTGTCCCTTACCCTTTCATCATCTTCTTCAAGGCCTCTTTGATGACCTGCTCCAGAGTGAGGACGTCCAGGTCGACGCCCTTCAGGGCCAGGTTGATCTCCCCCTGGGAGTAGCCCAGCACCGCCAGGGCGGCGGAGGCCTCGGACAGCTTGTTTTCCGGGATGACGGTGATGCCGGAGCCGCCGTAGCTCTCTCCCTGGATGGAGGCGGTCTGGCCCTTGGCCAGCTTGTCCTTCAGCTCCAGGATGATGCGCTGGGCGATCTTCTTGCCGATGCCCTGGGCTACGGTGAGGGCCTTCTCGTCCCCGGTGATGATACTCAGGGCCAGATTGGCCGGGGTGCTGGCGGACAAAATGGACAGCGCTGCCTTGGGGCCCACCCCGGACACGGAGGTGAGCTGCTGGAACAGGTTCAGCTCCTCCTGAGTGGCAAAGCCGAACAGGTCCACTCCGTCCTGGCGGATGCTCAGATAGGTGAAGAGCTTTCCCTTCTCCCCCTTTTTCAGGGCGGACAGGGTATAGCTGGTGGTGCGGCAGGCGTAGCCCACCCCGCCGCAGTCGATGACGGCCAGATAGGGCTCCACATGGGCCACGGTGCCGCTGAGATAGTAGAACATAATATCAAAACCTCGTTTCAGATAGGAGATAGGAATTAGGAGATAGGAGTTATGGAGTCCGGCTCCGCCGGGCAAATTTGAAAACGCCGCCGCCAGGCGGCACCACAATTCCTATCTCATCACTCCTATCTCGTATCATATTTGCTGGGGTCAAAGGCCCGCTCGGTGTTCAGCAGGCTGGTGGCCGACCGGCCGTGGCAGATGGCGATGGCCAGAGCGTCGGCGGCGTCGTCGGGCCGGGGGATCTGCTTCATGCCCAGCAGCCGCTGGGTCATGAGCATCACCTGCCGCTTGTCCGCGCCCCCGTAGCCCACCACCGCCTGCTTCACCTGCATGGGGGTGTACTCAAAGATGGGGACCCCCAGCTTCTCCGCCGCCAGGAGAATGACCCCCCGGCCGTGGGCCACGGCGATGCCGGTGGTGATGTTTTTGGTGAAAAAGAGCTCCTCCACCGCCATCTCATCCGGGTGAAAGGTGCGGATCAGCTCCTCCATGTCGTTGGAGATCTGCAAAAGCCGGTTGGACAGGGGGATGCCCGGCGGGGTGGTGATCACCCCGTACTGGATCAAGGTATTCTTCTGCCGCTCCGCCCGGATGACCCCAAAGCCGATGGTGGCCACCCCGGGGTCGATGCCCAATACGATCATGCCGACCTCCCCGCAAGTCTCTGCACACAAGAAATCAGTTTATTGTATCACACTTTTACGGGAATGGGAAGCCGAGAAATTGGCCCTTTAGGCCCCAGAAACCGGGGAAATAACCGTTGACAAGGGCCCTTCCATCGGGGATAATAACAGACATGGCACACAAATCCTGCCTGAAAAAGGAGTGCAGCATATGACAAAGGTAAATCAGAACTTCCTGAAGCTCCCCGGCAGCTATCTGTTTTCCGAGGTGGCCCGGCGGATCTCCGTCTACTCCGCCGCCCATCCGGAGGCCAAGATCATCAAGCTGTCCATCGGCGACGTGACCCGCCCCCTGGCCCCCGCGGTCATCGAGGCCATGCACCAGGCCGTCACCGAGATGGGCACCTTTGAGGGCTTCCACGGCTACGGCCCCGAGCAGGGCTACGACTTCCTGCGGGAGGCCATCGCCCAGCACGACTACGCCGCCCGGGGCGTGGACATGAAGCCCGAGGAGATCTTCGTCTCCGACGGCGCCAAGAGCGACTGCGGCAACATCGGCGACATCTTCGGGGTGGACAACGTGGTGGCCGTGTGCGACCCGGTGTACCCCGTGTACGTGGACACCAACGCCATGGCCGGCCGGGCGGGCGAGTACCAGGCCGAGCTGGGCCGCTGGTCCAAGCTGGTCTACATGCCCTGTGTGGAGGAGAACGGCTTTACCCCCCAGCCTCCCAAGGAGAAGGTGGACATCATCTACCTGTGCTTCCCCAACAACCCCACCGGCGCGGTGGCCACCAAGGAGCAGCTGAAGGTCTGGGTGGACTACGCCAATGAGAACGGCGCGGTCATCCTGTACGACTCCGCCTACGAGGCCTTCATCACCGAGGACAACATCCCCCACACCATCTATGAGGTGGAGGGCGCCCGCACCTGCGCCATCGAGTTCCGGTCCTACTCCAAGACCGCCGGCTTCACCGGCAACCGCTGCGCCTACACCGTGGTACCCATGGAGCTGGAGCGGGACGGGGCCAAGCTCAACGCCCTGTGGAATCGCCGCCAGTGCACCAAGTTCAACGGTGTGCCCTATGTGGTCCAGCGGGGCGCGGCCGCCATCTACACCCCCGAGGGCAAGGAGCAGACCCGGGCGTCTATCGCCTACTACCAGAACAACGCCAAGGTCATCCGGGAGGGCCTCACCGCCGCCGGTCTCACCTGCTTCGGCGGTGTGAACGCCCCCTACATCTGGCTCAAGACCCCCAACGGCATGGGCTCCTGGGAGTTCTTCGACCTGCTGCTGGATCAGGCCAACGTGGCCACCACCCCCGGCGCGGGCTTCGGTCCCAGCGGCGAGGGGTACATCCGCCTCACCGCCTTCGGCGACGCGGAGGCCACCCGCCAGGCCGTGGAGCGCATCAAGACTTCCCTGTAACCGAACAGCATGCCTGTCCAGCCGCCGGCACAGCCGGCGGCTGGAATTTTTCTGTCTCCGTAAGAAATTCGCAATAATTTTTCGGGAAAATCACAAGCTCCCCATGGGAAAACCTTCAAACAAAAAACGACTTGCTCTGGTACGATTGGATCATCCAAGCAAGGCGTTTTGCCGTTTTAGGAGGTCTTTTCTATGAAACCCATGGATATTTTGGTCCTGTTCGGCGGGTGCTCCACCGAATATGGCGTGTCTCTGGAGTCCGCCCACGCCGTCCTCTCCCACATGGACCCGGAAAAATACCGCCCCATCCCGGTGGGCATCACCCGAGACGGGGCCTGGTACTGGTACCCCGGCCCCCTGGAGGCCATCCCCCAGGACCGATGGCAACAGAACTCGGCCTGCGTCCCCTGCACCTTGCGGCTGGACCGGGGAAACTGCGCTCTGCTGCTGTTAGACGGAACCGAACAGGAGATTTCCTTTACAGCTGTTTTCCCGGTGCTCCACGGGAAGAACGGGGAGGACGGCACCGTCCAGGGACTCTTTGAGCTGGCTGGGGTGCCGGTCATCGGCTGCGGTGCCCTGTCCAGCGCCCTATGCATGGACAAGGTCCGCTCCCACCAGCTGGCCGCCTTGGCTGGCGCAGCCGTCCCAAAGGGGTCGGTGGTCACCCACCCCTATGCCCCGGAAGCCCTGGCCGAGGCCGCCCGATCCATCGGCTACCCCCTGTTCGTCAAGCCGGTGCGGGCGGGTTCCTCCTTCGGAGTGACCCGGCTGGAGGGGCCGGAGGGCCTCATCCCCGCCGTGGAGGAGGCCTTCCGCCACGACCGGGAGGTTTTATTGGAGGAGGCCGTCCCTGGCTTTGAGGTGGGCTGCGCCGTGCTGGGCAATGAGGAGCTCACTGTGGGGCTGGTAGACGAGATCGAGCTGTCCGGCGGCTTCTTCAATTTTGAGGAGAAGTACACCCTGAAAACCTCCGCCATCCACTGCCCCGCCCGGATTTCCCAGGAAAAGGCGGCGGAGGTTCAGGCGGCGGCCAAGGTCATCTACCGGGCCCTGGACTGCCGGGTGTTCGCCCGGGTGGACCTGTTCCTCACCCCGGAGGGGAAGATCGTCTTTAACGAGGTGAACACCATCCCCGGCTTCACCTCCCACAGCCGCTACCCCACCATGATGAAGGGGATCGGCCTGGACTTCTCCGCCCTGGTGGACCGGATCATCACCCTGGGGGTGACAGGATGAAACGCCTTACCCTCTATCGGTCCCAGAGCTTTCGCGGGCCCCTGATCCTGGTAAACCGGGACCACCCCCTCCAGGAGGCCAAAATGCCCGAGCTCATCCCCCTGGACACCGCCTATCCGGATATCCGCATGGAGCGCCGGGCGGGAAAACTGCTGTCCGCCTGCATCCAGGCCGCCGGTGGCCGGGGGACCATCGTCCCCGTGTCCGGCTGGCGCAGCTTTGGGGAACAGCAGGCCATCTGGGACGACACCTGGGCAAAAGAGGGGGAGGCCTTCACCCGGCAGTACGTGGCCTTCCCCGGGTGCAGTGAGCACCAGACCGGCCTGGCCATGGACCTGGCCAAGGCCGCCCCCAGCATCGACTTCATCCGCCCCGACTTTCCCGACGAAGGGCCCTGCGGGACCTTCCGCCGTCTGGCCGCCCAATACGGCTTTATTCAACGCTACCGCCGTGAGAAGGAGGCGGTCACCCACATCGCCGAGGAGCCCTGGCACTTCCGGTATGTGGGGGTGCCCCACGCCCTGCTCATGGAGGAGAACCGCCTGTGCCTGGAGGAGTACGTCCCCTTCCTGCAAAGCGGTGTAAAGGTATGCCGCCTGTCCAATGGGCGCACCGCCCGGGTGTCCTGGCTCCCCTGTCCCGGGGAGGAGATTCAGACGGAGGTCCCCGAGGGCTGCTGGCAGGTCTCCGGGGATAACCAGGGCGGGTTTATCCTCACCCTGTAGGAGGGCGGGCTATGAGCGGAAAACGGCTCTCCCCCGCCCTGGATTGGTTCCGCCTGCTGGCCGCTTTTTTGGTGGTGTGCAACCACACCTCCCCCCTGGACTCCTTCGCGCCGGGGGCGGACTTCTGGCTCACCCGGGTGCTGGCCCGGGTGGCCGTCCCCTTCTTCTTCATGGTCAGCGGGTATTTTCTCTCCCAAAAAAATTGGGCGAACATGGGGAAATTTCTGAAAAAGACCGCCCTGGTGTACGCCCTGGCGGTGGTCCTCTACCTGCCCCTGAACTGGTACAACGGGGGCTTTGCCTCCCCCCTCCAGTGGCTCCAGAAGCTGCTGCTGGACGGCACGCTGTACCACCTGTGGTATTTCCCGGCGGTCCTCCTGGGGGTGGTGATCGCACGGAATCTGGCCCGGCTCCCAGCCCCCGCAGCCCTGGCCCTGGCCGGCCTCCTCTATCTAGTGGGCGTGGGTGGTGACAGCTATTATGGCTTTACAGCCGTTGTCCCGGCGCTGAAAACCCTGTACGACGGTGTTTTTTTGGTGTTCTCCTATACCCGGAACGGCCTGTTCTTCGCCCCCCTCTTTCTCCTGTTGGGGGCGGCGGGGCCTCGGTGGAGCCGCCGGACCTCCGCTGTGGGCTTTGCCCTGTCCCTCCTGGGCATGAGCCTGGAGGCACTCTGGCTCCGGGGCCTCGACTGTCCCCGCCACGACAGCATGTACCTGCTCCTCCCCCTGTGCATGGTCTTTTTGTTCTCCCTGCTTTTGGGAGAGAACCGGGGCGAGGACAAGCGGGCCCGGCGGGTGTCCCTGCTGGTCTACCTCCTCCACCCCTGGTCCATTGTGCTGGTGCGGGGAGGCGCCGAGGCAGCGGGCCTGGAGGGCATTTTCGTGCAAAACAGCCTGGGTCACTTCTGCGCCGTGCTGGCCCTCACCGCCGGAATGGCGCTGATGCTGGACGGACTGCGGCCCATTCGGCCCGATCCCAGAAGCCGGGCCTGGGCGGAGGTGGACCTGGAGGCCATGGCCCGCAACGCCCGTACCCTAAAGAGTACCCTCGCCCCGGAGTGCCGCCTCATGGCGGTGGTAAAGGCGGATGGCTACGGCCACGGGGCGGTTCCAACGGCCCGGCGGCTTTGGAGGGAGGGGGTGCGGGCCTTCGCCGTGGCCTCCCTATCCGAGGGCATTTTCCTGCGGAAGCACGGGGTCCGGGGGACCATCCTTATCCTGGGCTACACCCCGCCCCGGGAGGTGCCCCTGCTCCGGCGGTGGCGGCTCACTCAGACGGTGGCCGACGAAACCCACGGTCGGGCCCTGACCGCCCAGGGGAAGCCGGTCCAGGTCCACCTGGCCCTGGACACGGGGATGCACCGGCTGGGGGTTCCGGCGGAGGACTGGGCGGCCATCCAGCGGCTATACCGGCTGAAACATCTGCGCATCACCGGCACCTTCTCCCACCTGTGCGTGTCCGACTCCCTGAAGCCGGACCAGGTGGATTTCACCCAAAAACAGCTCGCCCGCTTTTACGGCACACTGGACTGGATGCAGGAGCAGGGCCTGAACCCGGGGGCGGTCCATATCCAGGCCAGCTACGGGATGCTCAACCTGCCGCCCCAGCCCTGCGGCTATGCCCGGGCGGGGATCGCCCTGTACGGGGTGTACAGCGACCTCTCCCCCACCCAGCGCCGCCTGCCCCTGAAGCCGGTCCTGTCCCTCCGGGCCCGGGTGGCCTCGGTGCGCACCATTCAGCCCGGACAGGGGGCGGGCTACGGCCTGGCCTTTCAGGCCCGGCGAGAGACCCGGCTGGCCGCGATCACCATCGGCTACGCCGACGGCCTGCCCCGGAACTTGTCCCAGAAGGGCGGCCGGGTGCTCATCCGGGGGACCTTCTGCCCCATGGTGGGGCGGATGTGCATGGACCAGCTGCTGGTGGATGTGACCGACCTGCCCGAGGCCGCGCCGGGGGACGTGGTCACCCTCATCGGCCGGGACGGCTCCAACGAGCTGCGGGCGGAGGAGCTGGCCGTCCGGTGCGGCACCATCACCAACGAGCTGCTCTCCCGCCTGGGAGCGCGGCTGGAACGGGTGTATCGATGAACGAAAGAGGCGGAAAACACCCCCACGGTGCACTCAAAAACGATCCCATCTCCCCGGTAGCACACCCAGCGACGGGCCGATGGGGACATCGGCCCCTACGCGCAATTGGTCTAATTTCATATCGAAATTGGGCGGCCCTCGGTGTGCCGCCCCTACGCCCAGCGACAGCAAACACCTGCTTGGCAAAGCCAGGCGCAGCAATGAAATCGCACCGGCTTTAATTTTCCTCTTAGCCAGCCCCCAGTGGGGCGGCAGGAATTTAGATGGCCACTCAGATTTTGCGCGCCGGAAATTTTTTGCCTAGCCAAAGGGATAACCCCTGTCAACGGGGACCGGGGCCGACTTCCCCTGTCAGGGGGAGATGTCGCGAAGCGGCAGAGGGGGTAGGGTAGGCGACTATGAGCACAAAGTGCTCATCTGGAGCCGTCCCCGGCGGCGTTTTGGTTACTTTGCCGCCGCGGGCAAAGTAACTCGCCGCCCGCAGGCGGCGAAATTCCCTCTGCATATAACGAACCCAATCCAAAATCTGCCCCCTCATCCGCCCCAGTGTGCGCACTGGGGCACCTTCCCCCCAGGGGGAAGGCTTATTGAGATACCCATTTGAGAATAAAAATGCCCCCGGTTCCGCAAAAACTGCCGGAACCGGGGGCACTTTCATAGATTGAAAGCCAAAAACAAAATTACATCTGCACCCGATGGAAGACCTTCTTGCCCTTTTTGAGCATCAGGCCGTCGCCCTGGAAGTCAGCGGGGGTGTAGCTCTGGGCCACATCGGTGACCTTCTCGCCGTTGGCCTCCACACCGCCCTGCTCCACCAGGCGGCGGGCCTCCTTCTTGGAGGGGGCCAGCTTGCACTTGAGCATCAGATCCAGGATGCCGATGGAGCCGTCGGTGAGGTCGGCCTCGGTGAGGGTGGTGGCGGGCACGTTGCTCATGTCGCCGCCGCCCACAAACAGCGCCTTGGCGGCGTCCTGGGCCTTCTGGGCCTCCTCCTCGCCGTGGACCAACTTGGTGAGCTCAAAGGCCAGGATCTCCTTGGCGGTGTTCAACTGGCTGCCCTCCCACTTGTCCATCTCATCGATCTGCTCCAGGGGCAGGAAGGTGAGCATGCGCAGGCACTTGAGCACGTCGTCGTCGCCCACGTTGCGCCAGTACTGATAGAACTCGTAGGGGGAGGTTTTCTCCGGGTCCAGCCACACGGCGCCCTTGGCGGTCTTGCCCATCTTCTTGCCCTCGGAGTTGAGGAGCAGGGTGATGGTCATGGCGTGGGCGTCCTTGCCCAGCTTTTTGCGGATGAGCTCGGTGCCGCCCAGCATGTTGGACCACTGGTCGTCGCCGCCGAACTGCATGTTGCAGCCGTAGTGCTGGAACAGGTAGTAGAAGTCGTAGGACTGCATGATCATATAGTTGAACTCCAGGAAGCTGAGACCCTTCTCCATGCGCTGCTCATAGCACTTGGCCCGGAGCATGTTGTTCACCGAGAAGCAGGCGCCCACGTCCCGCAGCAGGTCGATATAGTTGAGCTTCAGCAGCCAGTCGGCGTTGTTCACCATCTGGGCCTTGCCCTCGCCGAACTCGATGAAGCGCTCCATCTGCTTCTTGAAGCAGTCGCAGTTGTGCTGGATGGTCTCGGGGGTCATCATGCTGCGCATATCGGTGCGGCCGGAGGGGTCGCCGATATAGCCGGTGCCGCCGCCGATGAGGGCGATGGGCCGGTTGCCCGCCATCTGCAGCCGCTTCATCAGGCACAGGGCCATGAAGTGGCCCACGTGGAGGGAGTCGGCGGTGGGGTCAAAGCCGATATAGAAAACGGCCTTCCCCTCGTTGACCATCTTGGAGATCTCCTCCTCGTTGGTCACCTGGGCAATCAGTCCGCGGGCTTTCAGTTCTTCGTAACAGGTCATCGATCTTACTCCTTCATGTTGATTTTTGCTCCGGTCCAAATTTCCCGCCCCACCTGCGGGCGGCCCAGGTGTGCCGCCCCTACGAAAAAATTTCTTCACAGAGATTTTTCACCAGGGGCCGGACAACGGCCGTTCCGTTGGGGTCGATCCTTGGAATCCGAAAAAAGTTTTAGTATCGCCAGAGCCCTCCGGCTCAAAGGACTATGAATGGGATTTGGCTGTCTGCCGGGCCTGGATCACATTGTACCCCACCACGCCCACGATGACCACTGCCGCGCCCACGAGGGCGAAGGGGCCCATATACTCCTGATAGAATACCGCCACCAGAATGGGGTTGAGCACCGGCTCGATGCCGGAGACCAGGCTTGCCATCACCGGGGGCGTGGTTTTTAGGCCGATGGCCAGCAGAATGTAGGCCAGAGCCACCTGGAATACCCCCAGGACCACCAGGCTGAGGATGGCGGTGGGCGGGAACTCCGTCTCCTGGAGCAGGAAGGGCAGGCCGGTCACCGAGGAGAGGACCTCCCCCCAGAACACCGAGGAGAGAGCGTCGCTGTCGGGCATGTCGTTCATCAGAAAGACCCCGGCGTAGGACACCCCGGACAGGAGGGCCAGGAAGTTGCCCAGGCCGCCCCCCATCTCCAGGCTGTCCACGAAGAAGAACAGCACCCCGCCGAACACCACCGCGCAGGCGATCAGGTCCAGCCTCCTGGGCCGCTTGTGCCAGAACAGCAGGGAGAACACAATGACGAAAATAGGGGCGGTGAACTGAAGCACGATGGTGTTGGCCGCCGTGGTGAGCTTATTGGCCACCGCATACAGCAGGTTGGTGCCGAACACGCACACGGCCCCCAGGAAAATCCAGCGGTTCAGACGGGGCGGGTGCTTGGTGGCCGCCAGAAATGCCCCGATGACCACCAGGGCGATGGCGGTGCGCCCGCCGTTGATGGCGATTCCGCTCCAGGGAATCACCTTGATGCACAGTCCCCCGATGCTGTACAGCACCGCCGCGATGAAAACGAACAGTACCCCGGTCCGCCGACTCACTTCCATAGTTTCTTCCAATCCTCCAAACACAAGCTGGGACAAACAGAAAACCCTCCGCCCGGGTTTTCCGGACAGAGGGCATTTGACGTAAACGCGGTACCACCTCTGGTTCGCCCACCCCTCGCGGCGGCGGGCCTCACGGAGTTCTCCAAAACTCCCACGCGGTAACGGGCGAACCCGGCCTGTCCCCTACTGGGCCTCTTTCCCGGCTGTTCAGGCGGCTGCTCCAAGGGGTAACTTCACAGAACTCCCTCTCCCCCTTCCACCAAACCGGGGGCTCTCTGGGCAGGGACGCGCTCTGCTAACATCCTTTTCCTCGCAGTAAGGGAACTGTAACACAGTTTTGAGGGATTGTCAAGGGGCGGTTTCCTTTTTCGGCTGCTGTTTTTAGGTGCGGGGCAGGGCTTTCCGTGTGTGCTGTGATTCCGCCGCCAGGGAAAGGTTTGCTATTTTTCTGGACCTTAGTCCCGGGCGGCGGGTCACTTTGCCCATGGCGGCAAAGTGACCAAAACGCCCCCGGGGGACGCGGCCGACGGGCACTTCGTGCCCATAGGACCGCTTACCCCCGGACCCCCATTACGGGGAACGCATTACTGAATCATTCAGCAAAATTTCCGGCGCGCAAAATCTGAGTGACGATCTAAATTCCCGCCGGGCCACTGGGCCCTGGGTTTGCAAAAATCGCGGCTGGTGCGGTTCCGTGCCTGCGCCTGGGGTTCCGAGCCAACGCTTCCGGGGTGTTTGCCCCTGGGCATATCACAAGTCCGATTGTCGGGGAGCTATGGTGCAGCACTTTGGGAAGCGTCAAGTCAAATGTTTCTTTTTTGACGCCGCGCCGATCAGAAGCCCGACGGCAGAAAGGAACAGAATCGCAAGAACATCGTACAGGCCCGGCAGCGCGGCGGCGCCTGAGAGGAGATATTCCAGCAGGGACAGGGTGAGCAGACGGCACAGCAGATATGCGGCGGAGAAGCCCAGCAGCACATATCCGGCCTGTGGGATGGACAGTCCCTCTCTGCCCAGGAAAAACGACAGGAGGAGGGTGAGCACCGGCAGAAACAGGTACTGCACCATTATGACATGGAGCATCGCCATCTGCGGGTCTCTGCAAAAGAGCCAAAACACCGCCACAGACAGCGCCCATGCCGCAGCAAAAATTCGGATCAATCGATAAAAACGGCGATTTGCGTCCATATCTCTTTTCACTCTCCTTTTTGCGGTGGGATACTCCGGCTAAAATTTTGCCAGTTCCTCCTCCACATCGGCAAAGAAGCGGCACAGGTGGAAGGCGTCCGCCGCCGCGTGGTGGATGTTCAGAGACAGCGGCAGGGTAATTCTTCCCCGTCCGTCGTCCTCATACCTGCCCCAGGTGATCACCGGAGCCAGATACGTCCCCTCATCAAAGATGTGCATGTCAAAGGATTTGTAGTGGACCCAGGGCAGGCAGGACAGGTCAAAGGTGTTGGGTGGAAGCTCCCGCTGGTCAAAGCCGCGGCAGCTTGCAAAACGGACCTGATCCTCCTGAAAGCGTTCGTAAAAGACAGAGAAGTCCGGGTCGTACTCGGTGACCAGCTTCGCAAACCGGCTGTCCTCCCGGTGAAATTGGGCGTAGTACTGGGAGACCACATCCCAAATGCCGGGATTTCCCGCTGAATCCCAGCCCATGCGCAGCTCCGCCCGGCGGTTGACCGCCGTGCTGGTCACCCAGATCATGGCCGGGTAGAAGGCCAGCCCTCTCCCCTTGACGACCCGCAGAAAATCAGTTATGTCTACCTCCACCGTCAGGCTCATGACACAGCGCAGATCCCGGATAAAGTGGCGGAATACCTCCGCCCGCTCCCAGGTATTCCAGTCCACTGGTGTAAAGTTCATCTCGTTTACCTCCTAAAATTGATTGGATTTTAGGAGGCCTCCTCAAGTCCACGCTTCACCGCGCTTCCCGCCTTTCTTCGTGATATGCCAACAGGCGGAGGAGGGATGCACTCCTCCCCCGCCCGGTTGGCTCCAAGGATTAAAATTTCGCGGCCAGAGGCAGTTCTCTGATCATAAGATAGCTGGCTAAAACAAGCCGGACTATTCCAACTAAAACGAAAGAAATCACACAAAGCTCAATCAAGCGAATTTTATCCCGCAGCAGATTTCGAAACGCTTCATGTCCGAAAAGCAAATCGTAAATTAACGACGGAAGAAACAGCACACCCAGCAAAAACAGATAATCGAATGCCCTCATAAAATACCTCCTGGGAAAGTCTCGCAAAGTTTTTTGCTTCTTTTCTTTCAGGAAACCAGGGACATAACGTTCTTTTGCACCGCATTCTCCGCTTCGCTGAGAAACGCGGATTGACTGCACGTGAACGGCCCAGGCCGGCTTCTCTTGGTCTTCGGCCAATTCACCTCCAGGAAACTCTGACAGTTCCCTTTCACACTATCTTTCCCTCCGAAACCTGACAGTTCTCACAGAGGCAAAACGAAGTTTTGCACAAAGTTCTTTGCCAAGCTTTCTTTCAAGAAAGCTTGCGGGCGACGCCGGTCTTTCGGGCAGCCTCGGCCACGGCCTGGGCCACGGCGGGGACCACGCGGGGATCGAAGGGCTTGGGGATGATGTTGTCCTCGGAGAGCTCCTCGTCTGGGATGACGGCGGCCAGAGCCTGGGCGGCGGCCATCTTCATCTCCTCGTTGATGTCGCTGGCCCGCACGTCCAGGGCGCCCCGGAAGATGCCCGGGAAGGCCAGCACGTTGTTGATCTGGTTGGGGTAGTCGCTGCGGCCGGTGGCCACTACCCGGGCTCCCCCCGCCTTGGCGTCGTCGGGGAAGATCTCCGGGGTGGGGTTGGCGCAGGCGAAGACGATGGCGTCCTTGTTCATGGTCCGCACCATGTCGGGGGTGACCAGATTGGGGGCGGACACGCCGATGAACACGTCGGCCCCCACCATCATGTCGGCCAGCTTGCCCTGCTTCTTCTCCAGGTTGGTGACCTTGGCGATCTCCTGCTGGGCCCAGTTCATCTCGGGGTTGCCCTCGTACAGAGCGCCGAACTTGTCACACAGGGTGATGTCCTGGAAACCGGCCTGGAGCAGCAGCTTGGTGATGGAGATGGCGGCGGAACCGGCCCCGGAGAACACCACCTTCACGTCCTTCTTCTTCTTGCCCACCACCTTCAGGGCGTTGGTGAGGCCGGCCAGGGCGATGATGGCGGTGCCGTGCTGGTCGTCGTGGAAGACGGGGATGTCGCACTTCTCCTTCAGCTTGCGCTCGATCTCAAAGCACCGGGGGGCGGCGATGTCCTCCAGGTTGATGCCGCCAAAAGAGCCGGAGATGTTGTAGACGGTCTGGACAAACTCGTCCACATCCTTGGTCTTGACGCACAGGGGGAAGGCGTCCACGTCGGCAAAGCGCTTGAAGAGGACGCACTTGCCCTCCATCACGGGCATGCCGGCCTCGGGGCCGATGTCGCCCAGGCCCAGCACCGCGGTGCCGTCGGTGATGACGGCCACCAGGTTGTGGCGGCGGGTGAGCTCATAGCTCTTCTCCGGGTGCTTCTGAATCTCCAGGCAGGGCTGGGCCACGCCGGGGGTGTAGGCCAGGGACAGGGAATCCTTGTCGTTGGCGGGCACGGTGGCGATCACTTCGATTTTTCCCTTCCACTCCCCGTGGAGGCGGAGGGATTCCTTGGCATAATCCATAGTTTTGTCCTCACTTTTCTCTGTTCTGCGCCCAGACCTGAGCGTCGTTTCGGTTTTATTATACCGGCTTTTCCAAAAAACGCAACCGGACCGGGAAAATTTTCCGGGGCGGCCTCCCTCACAGCTCCAGCTCGTCGGGATAGGCCCGGTCGATGAGCTGGTACCGCTCCCCATGTCGCCGGCACTGCTCCAGATTGGCCCGGTTCTCCTCCAGCAGGCGCTCCATGGTGCAGTCGGAGTCGTCCTTTCTCGTCTCAATCACATTGGCATAGCCCAGAATCTGGTCCATGTGGGTGCGGATGTACCCCTCGCTCATCGCCAGGCAGAGGTACCGGATCTCCCGCTGTTCCTCCGGACTGAAACTGTTCCGCCAGTCAAAGGGAATATACCCCCCCTCCACCACCAGGTTCTGCCGGTTCTCCAGCACGGTTTTCACCATCTCCCGCACCACCGGCCACAGGTAGTCCGTCAGCTCCCGGTCGTCCTTCGGGGTCAGACGGGTGTACCCGCTGCGGATCAGCCCCATCTTCAGGTGGTCCAGGGACAGATAGGGATAGCCGTACCGCTCCAGCAGCTTCTGGGCCATCCGGGTCTTTCCGGTGTGGGTGGCCCCGGCCAGCAGAATCACCATGCTCCTCCCCTCCTCTCTATAAAAATGCCCCGGTACCGCACAGGGATTTCTGGACGGCCTCTTTTCCAGCAGCCACTGCGGCACGGAGGTCTATGTCAAACAATAGGAGGGATGTTCCCCATATTGTAACCGTTTTCCCCTTGAATGGGGAAATTTTTCACGGTAAAATTATTTTAGATGTAAACAATGTTTCATGGTAGAGACCGCTCAGTGAAGGAGGAGCCTTTTATGAAGCCCATAGGAATTCTGTCCGCCCTGGCGCTGACCGCCGCTCTCCTTTCCGGCTGTACCCAGCAGGCGTCTGACCCCCAGTCCCAGCCGTCCGGCAGCACACCGGCCGCCTCCGGCAGCTCCGCCGGCGCCTCCTCCCAGGAGACGGGGGTCCCCGTGGACATGGACCTTCTCGCCCAGCGCTATGTGGACGTGTCCGCCCTGCCCGTGCTGGACCTGGATGTAGAGGAGCGCGTCCAGTTTGACGACCGGACCCTCATCCTGGAGGACGGTATCGACAACGAGCTGGAGCATCTGGTCTACCAGCTCTATTACGACGAGACCGCCGCCGATTTTGACTCGTACGCAAACTTAGTGGGAGAAAATGAGTCCCTTCAAATTGCGGCGCAGAATGAGGCGGAAAATTTCCAGGATGGACTATATATGACGGAGTATACCCTCCACGCCCTGAACACCCTGACCCGGGACGATCTGGCCCAGGTCAGCCAGTACGGCAGGGAAGATCTGCAAAATAGGCTGAATACCTATGACTTTACGGAGTACGCCGTGGTGGAGGCTGACGTCAGCTGGAAGTACAGCGAGGCCTATTTTCAGCTGGGTCCCCAGCTGGAGGAGGGCCGGTATCTCCGGTACTACCTCCTGGCGAAAACCCAGGACGTCCCGGAGTACAAATGGTATGAGCTCTACTGGGACGACTTTCTGGAGAACGCGTAGATTTCCCCATTCGAGCAGAAATATCTTTTGTATGGCAACCTCCGTAAGGCAATGTTGCTTGTCGCTTAAACGGCAGAAAATCCCGGCTTTGTTTGGAACAAAGCCGGGATTTATTATTTCTCCACACTGGACAAAATCACGCGGAGCAGCTCCTCCTTGCCCGTCCCCTTCTCGGCCGAGAAGGGGATCAAGGGGGTGTCCTCCCCCAGCTCCAGGGTCTCCCGGATGCGCTGGAGGTTTCCTTCCACCTCGCTCTTTTTCAGCTTGTCCAGCTTGTTGGCCACCACTACCACGGGGCAGCCCGCGTCCCGGTACCACTTTGCCATGGTGCAGTCGTCCGCCGTGGGCTTGTGGCGGGAGTCCACGATCATGACCCCCAGGGTCATCTGGGACCGGTCGGCGAAGTAGCTCTCCATGAGCTTGCCCCACCGGTCCCGCTCGCCCTTGGACACCTTGGCATAGCCGTAGCCGGGCAGGTCCACCAGATAGAAGGCCCTGTCGATGTTGAAGTAGTTGATGTGGGTGGTCTTACCGGGGGCGGCCCCCACCCGGGCCAGATTCTTCCGGTTCAGCAGCCGGTTGATGACGGAGGACTTGCCCACGTTGGAGCGGCCGGCAAAGGCCACCTGGGGCAGCTCGTCCCGGATAAAGTCCTTGGGGGATGCGGCGGAGAGGATGAACTCCGCCTTCTGTAAATTGATGGGCATGGCTCCCTCCTCACTGGCGCAGGCGGGCAGCCCCCCGGCTCTTGCCGCCGGGCAGGTTGTCCTCCAGGGCGCGGCTCACCTCCACCTCCCCACCGGGGGTGCGGATGGCCTCGGAGAGCACCTGGTCCGCCTGGTCCACCAGCACGAAGTGGAGGGCATTGCGCACTGTCTGGTCGATCTCATCCAGGTCCTTGGCGTTGTCCGCCGGGATAATGACCGTCTGGATGCCGTTGCGCAGGGCGGCCATGGTCTTCTCCCGCAGGCCGCCGATGGGCAGCACCCGACCCCGCAGGGTCACCTCGCCGGTCATGGCAATGCCCCGCTTCACGGGAGCCCCGGTGAGTGCGGACACCATGGCGGTGGTGATGGCGATACCGGCGGAGGGCCCGTCCTTGGGCACGGCCCCCTCGGGGAAGTGGACGTGGATGTCCTTCTCTTTATAGAAGTCGGCGGGGATACCCAGCCGGTCCGCCTGGCTGCGGATGAAGCTGAGGGCCGCATGGGCGGACTCCTTCATCACATCCCCCAGGTTGCCGGTGAGCTCCACCTTGCCGGAGCCGGGGACCACGTTGACCTCCACCTCCAGCAGCTCGCCGCCCACCGAGGTCCAGGCCAGGCCGTTGACCACGCCCACGCGCTCCTCCAGCACCTGGCGCTCCGGGTAGTACCGGGGGGCCCCCAGGAAGTCCTTCAGATCCTTGTCGGTGACCTTCACCTGCTTCACGTCCTCGCTGGACACCAGGCGCATGGCCGCCTTCCGGCAGATGCCGGCGATCCGGCGCTCCAGCACGCGGACGCCCGACTCCCGGGTGTAAGAGACGATCATGGCCCGGATGGCCCCATCGGACACCTTCAGCTGGTTTTTCTCCAGCCCGTGGCGCTTCATCTCCTTGGGCAGCAGGTAGCGCTTTGCAATTTGAAGCTTCTCCTCGTCGGTGTAGCTGGGCAGCTCGATGACCTCCATCCGGTCCAGCAGGGGCCGGGGGATGGTGTCGGTGGTGTTGGCGGTGGTAATGAACAGCACGTCGGACAGGTCGAAGGGCACCTCCAGGAAGTTGTCCCGGAAGGTGCTGTTCTGCTCCACGTCCAGCACCTCCAGCAGGGCGGACGCCGGGTCGCCCCGGTGGTCCCGCCCCAGTTTGTCGATCTCGTCCAGCAGGATCAGGGGGTTGCAGCTCCCCGCCTGGTTGATGGCGGCGATGATCCGGCCGGGCATGGAGCCCACATAGGTCTTCCGGTGGCCCCGGATCTCCGCCTCGTCACTGACGCCGCCCAGGGAAATGCGGGCGAGCTTCCGGTTCATGGCCCGGGCCACTGACATGGCCACCGAGGTCTTGCCCACGCCGGGAGGACCCACAAGGCAGATTACCTGCCCCTTCAGATCAGGGGCCAGCTGCTTCACAGCCAGGAACTCCAGAATGCGCTCCTTCACCTTGTCCAGGCCGAAGTGGTCGTGGTCCAAAGCCTTCCGGGCCCCCTCCACGCTCACCCGCTCGCGGGTCTTCTTGCCCCAGGGGAGCTCCAGGCACACGTCCAGATAGCTGCGCAGGACCGTGGCCTCGGAGGAGCCGAAGGGCTGCTTGGCCAGCCGGCCCAGCTCCTTCTCCAGCTTCTCCCGCACCTCGTCGGGGAGCTTGGCCTCGGCGATCTTCTTGCGGTAGTCCCCGATCTCCGAGTCGCCGCCGCCCTCGCCCTCGCCCAGCTCGGCCTGGATGGCCTTCATCTGTTCCCGCAGGTAGTAGTCCCGCTGATTGTCCGCCATCTGCTCCCGGGCCCGGTTCTGGATCTCCATATCCAGCCCCAAGATCTCCACCTCCCGGGTGAGCAGGCGGTAGAGCCGCTCCAGGCGGCGCACCGGACGCAGCTCCTCCAGGATGGCCTGCTTGTCGCTGTTGCGCATGGCGATGTTCTGGGCGATAAAGTCGGCGATATACCCCGGGTCCTCGCTGGCCAGCACGTTGATGAGCAGGTCGGGGGCCGTCTTGGGGGCCAGCTCGGTGTACTGGCGGAACATCTCATAGGTGGAGCGGATCAGGGCCTCGGTCTTGGCGGAGTTCTGCCCCGCCTTCTCCTCCTGGATGGGCTGCACCTCCGCCTCCAGGAAGGGGGCGGAGCGCAGCAGCCGCTTCAGGCTGCCCCGGGCGCCCCCCTCCACCATCACCCGCACGTTGTCGCCGGGGGTGCGGAGGATCTGGCGCACGTTGGAGACGGTGCCGACGGTGTAAAGGTCTTTTGCCTCCGGGTAATCCACCCCGATGTCCTTCTGCCCCACCAGGAACACCGGATCGCCGGAGGCCATGGCCTCCTCCAGCGCCTTGATGGAGATCTCCCGGGACACGTCGAAGTGGATGAGCACATTGGGAAACACGGTCAGCCCCCGCAGGGCGATGACCGGCATCTTGACGGTCTCTTCCATCGTCCATTCTTTCTTCATGGTTCTCACTTCCTCTCTGGGATCTGAACACAGACGGCCGGGTGAGTCCCCCTCCCCCGCCGCTCAGGTTTGAAAAAACAGCCCCGGCCCGCCGTTTGGAGGGACCGCGGGGCTGTTCAGTTTCAAATTGATTTGCGGGCCCTCAGCCCACGTTGGTGCCGGGCATTCCGCCCCGCTCCGGCCGCAGGGCGGCCTTGCCCAGGGGCAGGCGGGCCTGCCGCTCCGGGTCCCGGATGATCTCCGGCTGGGCCCCCTCGGTCACACAGGGGGCGGTGATGGTCACCTTGGCGATGGTGGGATCGGAGGGGACGTCGTACATGATCTTGTTCATGACCTCCTCCAGAATGGCCCGCAGGCCCCGGGCGCCGATGCCCCGGTCCACCGCCCGGCCGGCCACCGCCTCCAGGGCGTCCTGGGTAAACTCCAGGTCCACGTCGTCATACTCCAGCAGCTTCTGGTACTGCTTCACCAGGGCGTTCTTGGGCTCGGTGAGGATCTGCACCATCTGCTTCCGGTCCAGGGACTGGAGGGTGGTGATGACGGGCAGGCGGCCCACCAGCTCGGGGATGATGCCGAACTTCAGCAGGTCCTGGGGCTGGATCTCCTTCAAAAGCTCGCCCACATTGCGCTCCTTCTTGCTCTGGATCTCCGCGCCGAAGCCCATAGAGCGCTTGTCCAGGCGGCCCTCGATGATCTTGTCGATGCCCTCGAAGGCGCCGCCGCAGATGAACAGGATGTTCTTGGTGTCGATCTGAATGAACTCCTGGTGGGGGTGCTTCCGGCCGCCCTGGGGCGGCACGTTGGCCACGGTGCCCTCCAGGATCTTCAGCAGGGCCTGCTGCACGCCCTCGCCGGACACGTCCCGGGTGATGGAGGTGTTCTCGCTCTTCCGGGCGATCTTATCCATCTCGTCGATATAGATGATGCCCCGCTCGGCCAGCTCGATGTCGTAATCGGCGGCCTGGACCAGACGCAGGAGGATGTTCTCCACGTCGTCGCCCACGTAGCCCGCCTCGGTGAGGGTGGTGGCGTCGGCGATGGCGAAGGGCACCTTCAGCACCCGGGCCAGAGTCTGGGCAAACAGGGTCTTGCCGCAGCCGGTGGGGCCCATGAGCAGGATGTTGCTCTTCTGGAGCTCCACGTCGTCCCCGCCTCCGAAGTAGATGCGCTTGTAGTGGTTATATACCGCCACAGATAGGGCCACCTTGGCGGCCTCCTGGCCGATGATATACTGGTCCAGCACCTGGTGGATCTCCCGGGGGGTGGGGATGGCATCAGGGATCTCCCCGGCGGCGGAGTCCTGGATCAGGTCGCTCTCGTCCTCCAGGATGCTCATGCACAGCTGGACGCACTCGTTGCAGATATAGGCGCCGGGGCCGGCGATGAGCCGGCGGACCTGATCCTGGTGCTTGCCGCAGAAGGAACAGCGGATGGCGCGCTTTTCGTCGTTTTTTGCCATGAATTCTTTACCTCATAGTTTTGCGGTACGGGAGGAACGTTCTCATTCCGCCGCAGTCCAAGGCTGCGGCCTCTCCCCCGCTGGGATTCACCGTTTCTCGATAACCTTGTCGATCAGGCCGTACTCCAGGGCCTCCTGGGCGGTCATGAAGTTGTCCCGCTCGCAGTCGGCGGTGACCTGCTCCACGCTCTTGCCGGTGTTCTCGGCCAGGATGCGGTTCATCCGGCTCTTGACCACCTCCAGGCGCTTCAGGTGGAGGGCCATGTCGGTGATCTGTCCCTGGGTGCCGGCGGAGGGCTGGTGGATCATGATTTCCGCGTTGGGCAGGGCCAGACGCTTGCCCTTGGTGCCGGCGGCCAGGAGGAAGGCCCCCATGCTGGCGGCCAGGCCGATGCAGATGGTGGACACGTCGCACTTCACATACTGCATGGTGTCGTAGATGGCCATGCCGGCGGTGACAGAGCCGCCGGGGCTGTTGATGTAAAACTGGATCTCCTTGTCCGGGTCCTGGCTCTCCAGGTACAGCAGCTGGGCCACCACCAGGGAGGCGGTGGTGTCGTTGACCTCCTCAGACAGGAAGATGATACGGTCGTTGAGCAGGCGGGAGAAGATGTCGTAGGAACGCTCTCCCCGGTTTGTCTGCTCTACTACATAGGGAACTAAGCTCATAGATAATACTCCTTTTTAGACGGTGATACCAAAGTATGCCCGCCGGACCGGAACATGATTCCATGTTTCAGGGAAATGGGAGCTTTTTTCTCCGCTCCCTGGATGTGAATCCACCCGGGGCGGCCTGAGCCGCCCCGGGTCGACTGTCTCTCTCTTACTCCGCCTTGGGCTCCTCAGCGCTCTCCTCGGTCTTCTTCTTCCGGGTGCGCTTGGGCTTCTCCTCGGCGGGCTGCTCCTCGCCGGCGGCCTCCTCGGTCTTCTTCTTGCGAGTGGCCTTCTTGGGCTTCTCCTCGGCGGCGGCCTCCTCCTTCTTGGGGGCCTCGCCCACCTTGGCCTCGTCCACCACCAGCTTGGAGGCCTTCTGGAGCAGCAGGTCCTGCTTCAGGGCGTCCACGGAGACGGCGGCCTTCACCTGCTCGGGGGTGAGCTTGTACTGCTCGGCCAGCTTGCTGACCTCGGCCTCGCACTCCTCCTCGGTGACCTCCATGTTCTCGGCGGCGGCCACGGCCTCCAGAGCCAGCTGGGTCTTCACCTGGCGCAGGGCGGAGGGCTTGGCGGAGGTGCGCAGCATCTCGGGGGTCATGCCCATCATCTTCAGGTAGTCGTCCATGGACATGCCCTGGCCGGACATGCGCATGGCGTACTCGTCCATGATCTTGTCCAGCTGGGTCTCCACCATGCCGTCGGGGATGTCGGCCTCCAGGTTGTCGATGAGCTGATCCAGCACGGCGCTCTCGAAGTCGTTCTGGGCCTCGGCGGTGCGGCGCTGCTGCAGCTTCTCGCCCAGGTCCTTCTTGAAGTCGGCCAGAGTCTCGAACTCGGACACGTCCTTGGCAAACTCGTCGTCCACCTCGGGGGCCTGGGGCTCCTTGACTTCCTTCACCTTCACCTTGAAGACCACGCTCTTGCCGGCCAGATCGGGCACATAGTCCTCGGGGAAGGTGATGTCCAGGTCCTTCTCGTCGCCGGCCTTCAGGCCGATGAGCTGATCCTCGAAGCCGGGGACGAAGGAGCCGGAGCCGATCTCCAGGCTGTAGTCCTCACCCTTGCCGCCCTCGAAGGGCTTGCCGTCGTCAAAGCCCTCGAAGTCGATGACGGCGGTGTCGCCCATGTGGGCCTCCCGGTCCACGGACACCAGGCGGGTGGCCCGGCGGATATAGGGCTGGAGCTCATTCTCGATGTCCTCGTCGGTGACGTTCACCTCGGCCTTGGGGGCGGTGAGGCCCTTGTAGGCCTTCAGGGTGACCTCGGGGCGGACGGAGACCAGAGCGGTGAAGATGAGGCCCTTCTCCTTGTTGACCTCCACGATGTCCATGACGGGGTGGCCCATGTCCTCCAGGTTCTGCTCCTTCACGGCGGCCTCATAGGCGGCGGGATAGACGTCGTTGATGGTCTCCTCATAGAACACGGCGGTGCCGTACATGCCCTCGATGATCTTGCGGGGGGCCTTACCCTTCCGGAAGCCGGGGACGGCGATGTTCTTGCGGGCCTTCAGATATGCCTTTTGAACCGCGGCCTCAAACGCATCCGGCTCTACCTGGATGGTCAGCTCCACGGTGCTGTTTTCTTTTTTCTCTACGTTGGTGACCTTCATGAATTCTTCCTCCTGTGGGCGCGAAGCGGCGTTCCTCAAGCGCTCAGCCGCCGCGCCGTATACTTTCGAGACGATATTTTACCAGATACAGGCCGGTTTGACCAGCCCAAATTTCGTTTTTTCCCAGGAATTTTTCGCTAATCTAAGATTTTTTTCGGCTGGAAGCCGATATAGTCGGCCGCCACCAGGTGGTACTCCACCGTCCCCAGCCTCCCGGAGAAGGCCAGGCGGTGGCTTCCCCCGTGGAGATGGCCGTAGTAGCACCGGCTCACCTGGTACCGCTCCAGCAGGTCCAGGATCTCCTGGCAGCGGTACCCCTGGTACAGGGGCGGGTAGTGGAGAAAGCAGAACTTCTCCCGCTCCCCCGCCGCCTTCAGGGAAGCCTCCAGGCGTAAAAGCTCCCGGTTGAAAATTTTCGCGCTGTGTTCGCCCCGCTCCTCCTCATAGAACCAGCCCCGGGTCCCGCACAAAGCCACTTCGCCGTACAGCCGGCAGTTGTTGTGCAGGATCTCCAGGGTGGAAAACCCGTTTTCGGCAAAGAATTTTTCCATCTTGGCCGCGGTGGTCCACCAGTAGTCGTGGTTTCCCTTCAGCAGGATCTTCCGCCCGCCGGGCAGGGAGTCCAGAAAGGCGAAGTCCTCCCTCGCCTGTTCCAGGCTCATGCCCCAGGACAGGTCCCCGCACAGGACCACCGTGTCCTCCGGGCCGATCTGAGAGAAACCCTCCCTGAGCTTCTCCACATAGCCGGCCCACCCCCCGCCGAAAATGTCCATGGGCTTGTCCACGCCCAGGGACAGATGGGTATCTCCGATGGCGTATAGGGACATAGACGCAGCTCCTTTAGTGGTTGTCTTGTTTCGGCGCGCTGAGCATCTCCAGCACCGCGTCCACCATGTGGTCCTTCTCCACGGTCTCGTGGAAGCGGGGCTTCTTGTCCCGCAGGGCGGCCAGAGGGGCCGGAACCGGCTCTCCCGTCACCTGGCTGAGCTGATCCAGGATGTCCAGACCCTCCGCCTGCTCGGTCACGCCCAGGGCGGAGAGCACGTTGTCGCAGAACTTGAAGGGGCTGGCGGTGGAGGCCACGATGGCCGGGGTCTCGTCCCCCGTCTCCTTCCGGTACTGCTCCAGAGCGGAGAAGCCCACGGCGGTGTGGGGGTCGATGAGATAGTCGAACTTCTTGTAAATGGCGCCGATCACCTTCTGGGTCTCCGCGTCGTCGCAGCAGTAGCCCATGAAGAGCCGCTGGATCTTGTCCCGCACCCGCTCGCTGACCTCATAGCGGCCGGTCTCCTTCAGCTGCTCCATGTACTTCCGGACCTCGCTGTCCTCCTGGGTGATGGCCAGCAGCAGCCGCTCCAGGTTGCTGGAGATGAGGATGTCCATGGAGGGGGACATGGTGTTGTAGAAGGTGCGGTTGCGGTCGTACACGCCGGTGCGCAGGAAGTCGGTGAGCACGTTGTTGGCGTTGGAGGCGCAGATCAGGCGCTGGATGGGCACCCCCATGTCCCGGGCGTAGTAGGCCGCCAGGATGTTGCCGAAGTTGCCGGTGGGCACGCACACGTTCACCGGGTCCCCCAGCTGGATATGTCCATCCCGGAGCAGGTCGCAGTAGGCGGAGATGTAGTAGACCACCTGGGGCAGCACCCGGCCCCAGTTGATGGAGTTGGCCGAGGACAGGAAGTAGCCCCGCTGGGCCAGCTCCTCCCGCAGCTTCTCGTCGGAGAAGAGCTGCTTCACCCCCGTCTGGGCGTCGTCGAAGTTGCCGTACACCGAGCAGACCCCCACGTTGTCCCCCTCCTGGGTGACCATCTGGAGCTCCTGGATGGCGGAGACTCCGTCCTTGGGGTAGAACACCAGAATTTTGGTGTGGTCCACGTCCCGGAAGCCCTCCAGGGCCCCCTTGCCCGTGTCGCCGGAGGTGGCCACCAGGATGCACACCGTCTTCTCCTCCTCCAGCTTCCGCAGGGAGGCGGTGAGCAGGTGGGGCAGCATCTGCAGGGCCATGTCCTTGAAGGCGCAGGTGGGGCCGTGCCACAGCTCCAGACAGAAGGTGTTGGAGTCCAGGGCGCGCACCGGGGCCACCGCCGGGGTGTCGAACTTCTCCGGCCCGTAGGCGGCGTTGGCAAAGTCGGTGAGCTCCTTGACGGAGAACCCGTCCAGGAACAGCTTCATCACGTACACCGCCCGCTGCTGATAGGACATGTTCTTCAGCTCCTCCAGGGAGCGGCGGGGCAGCTTGGGCAGATAGACCGGTGTGAGCAGCCCTCCGTCGTCCGCCAGCCCCTTGGAGATGGCCTGAGCGGCAGAAAACTGCTGTTCCCGGTCTCTTGTGCTGATGTATTGCATCTTGATTCCTTCCATTCTTGTTTTAGGATACGTAATCAATGCGGATCATATCAAGATCCCCTAGTGTTGTATTATGCCATTTTTTCCGGAACAGGTCAACCCCAGGCGGCACAATTCGCCTCCTCGGAGGCGGTTTTTTCTCAAAACGCCCCCTCAATATGTCGTATTTTGGGATTTTTGGTCCCCAACCCATTGGGGGCCAGCACCTCGATCACGTCAAACCGGGGCTGGAGAACGGCGGGATGCGTCTGGAGATAGAGCTCCGCGGCGGTCCGCAGCTTCTCCCGCTTGCGCCGGTCCACCTGCTCCGCCCCCGTGCCGAAGCGGTTCGAGCGGCGCAGCTTCACCTCCACGAAGCAGAGAAAGCCGCCGCCCTCCGCCACCAGGTCCAGCTCCCCGAAGCGGCACTTCCAGTTCCGGTCCACGATCCGATAGCCCTGCTGCTCCAAAAACTCCGCCGCCAGGTCTTCTCCCCAGCGCCCCAGGCGGCGGCTCTCCTCCCCGCTCATAGGTTTTTCAGGAAGGACCGGCGGTGGATGGGGCTGGGGCCGTAGGTCCGGAGCATCTCATAGTGAAGCTTGGTCCCATAGCCCTTGTGCTTCTGGAACTGGTACTCCGGGTACTCCTCCGCCGCCTTCACCATCCACCGGTCCCGGCTCACCTTGGCCAGGATGGAGGCCGCCGCGATGGAGGCCGACAGGCTATCCCCCTTTATAAGACAGCGGTGGGGGGTAAGGATGGCGGCGCTCCGCCCGTGGTCCCGGTTGCCGTCGATGAGGGCAAAGTCCGCCCCGGGCTCCAACTGTTCTATGGCCAGCTGCATGGCCTTCATGCGGGCGCTTAAAATGTCGGTCTCGTCGATCTCCCGGGCGTCCACCCAGGCCACCGCCCAGGCGGTGGCCTTCTCCTGGATGACGGGGAACAGGGCCTCCCGCTTCTTCTCGGTCAGCTTCTTGGAGTCGTTGAGGCCGTCGATCTCCACCCCCAGGGGCAGGATCACCGCCGCGGCGTACACCGGGCCCGCCAGAGGGCCGGCCCCCGCCTCGTCGCAGCCGCAGATGTATGTATGGCCGGCGGCCAGGGCTTCTTTCTCATATTGCCATAGATCGTTCATGGAGGTTTCCTTCTTTCGCGGGAGGTTTCGCCAACTCTCTTATTTTTCCTCTTGTAGGGGCGGTGTCCTCACCGCCCGTCCAGCATTTTCCAATTTCGCAGGGGAGTTTCGCCGCCTGCGGGCGGCGAGTTACTTTGCCCATGGCGGCAAAGTAACCAAAACGCCCCCGGGGACGCGGCCAATGGACTACGGCTCCGCTATGCTCCGCCTAGGTCCATAGGACCGCTTTCCCCGGACCCCTTTTTACGGGGGACGCCCTCCTGGTTTGTGCTGCCATGGTTCCGGCGCGCAAAATCAGGAGTGCTTGCCTGCGTTTTCTTCCGGCCCCACTGGGGGCCTGGGTGGGCAAAATTTTGATTTTGCTGCGGTTTACGGCCTGCGCCTGAGTTTGCCGAGCCAACGCTCCCGGTGCGTATTCTAACGGGAGGCCCAAGGGCCTCCCCTACTCAATTTCGGAAGGTTTTCTTGAGAACCGCAGGGGGAGGGGCTGAAGGTGAATCGGCCGAAGGCTGAGAGAAGCCTCCCTGGGATGTTTCCCTCCCGCGGGCCGGCCAGTGTCCAGCCCCTACGAAAACAACGCGGCCGCGACCAGATCCGCCGTAGGGGCGACCCCGTGTGGCCGCCCCTACGGGTGAAACGGAACATTTCGGGGCGGGCGGGTGAGGGCACCCGCCCCTACGGCGAAAACCACACCGTAGCCGTTGATTCGGCAGAGCCAGGCGCGGTTGTGGAGCCGCAGCAGCGGCAATTTTTGCATACCCAGGGCCCAGTGGCCCGGATGGAACCGCAGAAAGCCGCTCAGATTTTGCGCGCCGGAAATTTTGCTCAACCTCGCAGGTACGCGTCCCCCGTAATGGGGGTTCTAGGGGGAGGGCGGCATGGAGGCAGGAGCGGCTTTGCCGATCCTGCCGATTGCGCCCACCCCATAGCGTCTTTTGGTTCCTTTTCCACGTGGAAAAGGAACCCGCCCCGCAGGGCGGAACCCTGTCCCGCCGCCGGGGCGGCGAAACTCCCCCCCCGTAAAAAATCAATCTTCCCCCGGCAGCTCCAAGGTAAACTTCCCTAATTTTCCCCCTCGGAACTCATCCAGCAGGACCCTCGCCATCCGCTCGGTGTCAAACTCTCCCCCGGAGATGCGCATGCCACGCTTTCCGGCGGCCAGCTCCAGAATCCGGTACCCGTAGGCCACCGTCTCCTCCCCGTCCTCCCGGGCAGGGATCTCCGTCAGCTTATAGGCCTGGAGGGCGGACGGGTAGCGCTCGCCCAGAAAGGCCATTAGGTGGCAGCCCAGAGTCTCCACGTCCATGATCTCGTCCTTCACCGCCCCGGTGAAGGCCAGGTGGAGGCCGGTCTGCACATCCTCAAACTTGGGCCACAGAATACCCGGGGTGTCCAGCAGCTCCAGCCCCCGGTCCACGGTGACCCACTGCTTGCCCCGGGTGACGCCGGGGCGGTCGCTGGCCTTGGCGGACTTGCGCTTGGCCACCTTATTGATAAAGGTGGACTTGCCCACGTTGGGCACCCCCACCACCATGGCCCGCACCGGGCGGCCGACTAACCCCTTCTCCTGCCAGCGGGCAATCTGGTCCTTCAGCACACCCCGGACTACGTTGGGAAACTGTCCCACGCCGGAGCCCGTCTTGGCGTCGGTCTCCAGCACAGAGAACCCCTTCTGCCTCAGCCAGGTCCCCCAGGCCTTGTTTCCCGCCGGGTCGGCCTGGTCCGCCCGGTTGAGCACCACCAGCCGGGGCTTTCCGGCCGTGATGGAGTCGATGTCCGGGTTGCGGCTGGACACGGGGATGCGGGCGTCGATGATCTCCACCACGATGTCCACGTGTTTCAGGTCGGCCTCGATCTGCCGCCGGGTCTTGGTCATATGTCCCGGATACCATTGAATATTCATTGCAGCGCTCCTTTCCGGACCGTGTCTCTCCCCTACACCTGGCTCAGACGCTCCTCCGCCTCCTGCCGAGTGGGAACGAAAAAGACCGCGGTCCCCCGATTGCACTCATAGATAAAATCCCGCAGGGATTTGCTGACTTCGGTGTACGCTGAGAAATCTCCGAAGATGGCCGCCCGAAACCCATAGTTGGTCCACTTCTGCAAAATTTCCCCGGCTAGCCCGGTGCTCAGCCAAAAGAACTCCGGCGGAAAGCACTCCTTGGGGATGACCAGCCGGGTGCTGTCCGTCTCATACCGGGCGGAGACCGCCAGCTCCAGCGCCGCGTCCCCATCCGGGATGGTCCGGTCCGCCGGAATCAAGGCCAGCACCCGGCCATTTTTTGTGACCGTCTCAAACATGCGCTCTCCTCCCTTCCGCCGCTTGGACGGCTAGGCTGTCTTGATACGAAAAAAGGAGCGGTCCGAAACCGCTCCTTTTTTTCTCTGGATCAAAGGGCCTCCTTGATCTTGGCCGCCTTGCCCACGCGACCGCGCAGGTAGTACAGCTTGGCGCGGCGCACCTTGCCGTGCCGCACCACTTCCACCTTCTCGATGGAGGGAGCGTGGAGGGGGAACACCTTCTCCACACCGACGCCGTAGGAGATGCGGCGGACGGTGAAGGTCTCCTCAATGCCGCCGTGCTTCTTGGCAATGACGGTGCCCTCGAACACCTGGATACGCTCGCGGTTGCCTTCCTTAACCTTCAGGTGCACCCGGACGGTGTCGCCCACCTGGACAACCGGGGGCTCCTCCTTGGTGTACTTCTCAGTAAAAGCCTTCATCAGATCCATGTCAATTTCCTCCTGTTGTATAGGCGTTCATGCCAGCCATCCTGCCGCGCTCCAAAACCGGCGCGGCGGCCGCAGAGGACCACCCGTTATTTCAGACTAAAAGATGTTATCACAGATCTCTGGAAATTGCAAGTATTTTTTCCGACCCTGTTTCACTGTTTCGAACCTCTCCCGGCTGGCTGCCCACCCGTCCCCAAGACGCGCTTCAGAAGGGGCTCCGGCACCTGGCGGAAGTCGTCCACCCAGCCGCAGCACAGGGCCTGAATTTCCTCCTCCCGGCCGGCGTACAGGGGGTCCCGCACCCCGGCCACGAAAAAGCCCGCCTCCCGGGCGGCGGCGCAGTAGCCCGGGGAGTCTTCAAACAGGATGCACTTCTCCGGCGCCCTCCCCCACCGCTCCGCCGCCAGACGGTACAGCTCCGGCTCCCCCTTCCCGATCCCGGTCTCCTGGGCATACACCACCCCCTGGAACCAGTCCAAAATCCCGTGGTGCGCCAGGGCGGCCCGGCACAGCTCCGGGATGCAGGAGGTGAGCACCGCCATGGGGACTCCATGCTCCCGGCACTGCTCCAGGAAGGCGCGCACCCCGGGCTTGAGGGCCAGCTGCCCGGCGTAGGCCTCCCGGGCCATGTCCAGCCAGGCCCCCTGAATCTCCTCCGCCGTCTCAGCCAGCCCGAACCGCTCCCGGGTGTACCGGGCGGAGTCTGGGGCGCTGTGGTGGGTCACATACCAGGTGTAGTCCTCCGGAACGGGGGAGATCCCATGCCGCCCCAGAAACGCGATGTCGATGTCCAGCCAGATCCCGTTGGAGTCCAGCAGGGTGCCGTCCAGATCAAAAAAGACCATGCTCCCCCTCCTCCTCCCGGGGCGTGAACCAGAACCGCCAGGGAAAGTCGATGGCCTCCTGGGCGTAGTCGATGCCGATGCGCTTGCCTGTGTGAATCTCCTGGGGGACCGGTCCCCGGCACACATACAGGGGCGGCCGGTCCAGGGGCAGGGCGTTCTCCGCCCTGGTAAGTGCTAACCCTTTACAGAGTTTTCCCGGTCCGTCCAGAAAGTGCTTTTTCTGGTAGGCGGTGAGCTGGGAGGCCTTGCAGCCAAAGCGGTTTTCTGCTATGCTATCCTTATTGTCAACCGGGACAGCCCCCCGGATGAGTACGCCGCAGGGCTCCCCCTCCCGCTCGGTGATAAAGTTGAGGCAGTGGTACATGCCGTAGATGAGATAGATGTAGGAGACGCCCGGCTTGGAGAAGAGGGTCTCCGTCCGGGGCGTGCGCTTATACTGATAGGCGTGGCAGGCCTTGTCCATCCGGCCGATATAGGCCTCGGTCTCAGTGATCCGGACCGCCAGTTTCTTCCCCTCCCACTCCCGGACCAGATAGCACCCCAGCAGCTCCCGGGCCACGGTGAGGGTGTCCCGGTCATAAAAATCTCTGGGCAGGATCTCCATGCGTCTTCCTCCTGTCTCTGTCTTTGGTCCCGCCTATCTTACCATGAATCTGCCCGCTGCGCAAATAAAATGAGAGGAGCGTTTTTTCCATGTCTGAGGCCGTGATGCGCCGTCTGGCTAAGCCCCTGCTGTTTCTGGCCGCCTTTATCTGGGGCACCTCCTTCTTTATTATGAAGAACACTTTGGACACGGTGCCCCCCTTCTGGCTGCTGGTCTTTCGGTTCACCACCGGCGCGGTGCTGCTGGGGCTGTTCTGCTGGAAGAAGTGGCGGACCCACTTCACCTGGGACTACCTGTGGCGGGGCGGGCTCTTCGGGGTATTTCTCTTTATCGCCTACACTACCCAGACCTTCGGCCTGACCGGGACCACCCCCTCCAAGAACGCCTTCCTCACCGCCACCTACTGCGTGCTGGTTCCCTTTCTGGCCTGGCGGGTGTTTCACCGGCGGCCCGACCAGTATAACCTGCTGGCCGCCTTTCTGTGCATCACCGGGGTGGGACTGGTCTCCCTGTCCGGGGACCTCACCGTCACCTGGGGGGACGGCCTGAGCCTGTTCAGCGCCCTGTTTTACGCCCTGCACATTGTGGCGGTGAACCGCCTGTCCGGCGGCAAGGATATCTACTTGCTTACCACGATCCAGTTTGCCTCCACCGCTCTGCTCTCCCTCGTCTGCGGCCTGCTGTTCCAGCCCTTCCCCGCCGGGATCTTCACACAGCCCGGGGTGCTCTGGCCCCTGGCCTATCTGTGCGTCATGGCCACCACCGTAGCCCTCCTGTGCCAGAACGTGGGCCAGGTGTGGTCGGAGCCCTCCTCCGCCTCGGTGATTCTCTCCCTGGAGTCGGTGTTCGGGGTGCTGTTCTCGGTGCTGTTCTACGGCGACCCGGTGAGCCCCCGGCTGCTGGTGGGATTTGGCCTGATCTTCATTGCGGTGCTGTGCTCGGAGACGAAATTTTCCTTTCTGCGGAAGAAGAACTCGGTTTCTGTTTAACGGGAGGAGTTTCGCCGCCCCGGCGGCGAGTGACTTTCTGCGGTTCCATCCGGGCCGCTGGGCCCTGGGTTTGCAAAAATTGCCGCTGCTGCGGCTCCACAACCGCACCTGGCTCTGCCGAATCAACAGCTACGGTGCGGCTTTCGCCGTAGGGGCGGGTGCCCTCACCCGCCCGCCCGTTGGAATATGGATTGCGGTCCAAGAGAGCACCCTCATCCGTCACGGCTTCGCCGTGCCCCCCCTACCCCTTTTGTCCCTTCGGGACATTTCCCCCTGATAGTGGGAATCGTCCTTCCCCCTTGGAGGGGAAAGGCTCGGACGGGCGGCTGATAGCCGCCCCTACAGTCCACCGGAAACCAGTAGGGGCGCATAGCATGCGCCCGCCAGGATTCGCACCGGGAGTACAGGCGACCGCAAGGGCCGCCCCTACGGCGGATCTGGTCGCGGCCGCGTTGTTTTCGTAGGGGCTGGACACTGGCCGGCCCGCGGGAGGGACACACCCCAAGGTGGCTTCTCTCGGCCTTCGGCCGATTCACCTTCAGCCCCTCCCATACGGTTCTCAAGAAAACCTTCCGGAATTGGGTAGGGGAGGCCCTTGGGCCTCCCGCCAGAATACGCACCGGGAGCGTTGGCTCGGCAAACTCAGGCGCAGTCCGTAAACCGCAGCAAAATCAAATTTTGCCCACCAAGGCCCCCAGTGGGGCCGGAAGAAAACGCAGGCAAGCACTCCTGATTTTGCGCGCCGGAACCATGGCAGCACAAACCAGGAGGGCGTCCCCCGTAAAAAGGGGTCCGGGGAAAGGCGAATCGAAGCGCCGTTCCGGCGCTTCGCCTGAGCCGTCCCCGGGGGCGTTTTGGTTACTTTGCCGCCATGGGCAAAGTAACTCGCCGCCCGCAGGCGGCGAAATCCCCCGCGCGTAAATCACCACCCCCTAGTTTTGCGTTGAAAAAAACAGGGAAACATGGTATACTACAAAAACCAATCTAAATTCAAGATACAAAGGAGCGTATGAGCATGGTACTGCACGAATCTGGCGAGGACTATCTGGAGGCGATTTTGGTTCTGCGCCAGCAGAAGGGAAATGTGCGCTCCATTGACGTGGCCCAGCATCTGGGCTTCTCCAAGCCCTCGGTGAGCCGGGCGGTCTCCATTCTGAAGAGCAACGGCTATCTGAACATGGAAAAGGACGGGCGGCTGGAGCTCACCCCCCAGGGGGAGTCCGAGGCCCAGCGGGTCTATGAGCGCCACCGCTTTTTGAGCGAGTGGCTGGTGATGCTGGGCGTCTCCCCGGAGGTGGCCGCCGCCGACGCCTGCCGCATTGAGCACGACATCAGCGCCGAGACCTTTGAGTGCCTCAAGCGCCACGTTCATCAATATACGCAGGAGAATCCTACCTGATTCGTTCTGGCGCGCGAGAGATGGAACCGCTCCCGCGCGCCGTTTTATCACCCTGCATTCCTCAGAAACGGAGGTCTTTCCATGACATTAGACGAGATCCTGTCCCAAGCAGCCGGGGGCTTCAATCTCCAGGCCCTCTCCCTGGACAACATTCTGCGGGCCGTCCTGGTGCTGGCCGTCGGCGTGGTGGCCATCAAACTGATCCAGCGGGCGGTGGAGCGCATTTTATCCCGAAACGCCGCCCTGGCCCCCATTCACCGGTACCTCCGCTCCGCCCTGTCCGTTGTGCTGTGGCTGCTGCTGGCCCTGGTGCTCCTGGGGTCTATGGGGGTGGAGCTCACCTCTATCATCGCCCTTCTGAGCGTGGCCGGTCTGGCTGTCTCTCTGGCCCTTCAGAACACCCTGTCCAACCTGGCCGGGGGCATCATGCTGCTGGTGTCCAAGCCCTTCACCATCGGGGACTATGTGGAGATCGGCGCGGTGTCGGGCACCGTGTCCATGATCGGCATGTCCTACAGCACCCTGACCACCGTGGAAAACAAGGAGATCTACATCCCCAACAGCCAGCTCTCCTCCGCCACCATCATCAACTACACCCGCCTGGGCAAGCGGCGCATGGAAATCACCGTCAGCGCCTCCTACCAGGACAAGGCGGAGGATGTGAAGGCCGCCCTGGCTGACGCCGTAAGCCAGTTCCCCGCCATCTTCCAGGACCCCGCCCCGGAGATCCGCCTGAGCGGATATGGGGACAGCGGAGTCAATTACCTGATCCGGGCCTGGACCACCACAGGGGACTACTGGAATACCTATTATCAGCTGCTGGAGGCCATCCTCCCCGCCTTCCAGCGCCGGGGGGTGTCCATGCCCTATCCCCAGATGGATGTGCACCTGATTCCCGACCCCTCGGAAAAATCCACTTGACAAACCGCCGTTCCTTCGTTAAAATGTAGAACATCAAATGCAGCGACGGGAAAAAAGACAGGGCACGCCCCCTTCAGAGAGCCGGTGGCTGGTGCAAACCGGTGCGTGGCCGCCCTGTGGATAACTGGTCCCTGAGCAGTCCGCCTGAACAATAAGTAGGGCGGGACGGTTGGCCTCGTTACTGGCCGCGGCCTTGTTGGAGGCTTTGAGGGCCGTTCGGGTGACCGGCGGCTGAACCAGGGTGGTACCGCGTGAGCAACATTCCACGCCCCTGACTTGAAAAAGTCGGGGGCGTTTTTTCATGCCCCCGCGACCCGGCCCGCCCCCAACCGCGGGACCATCATGCAGGAGGTTTTTCCTATGAATCCAGGCTACAAAAAGTATATCCCCTTCCAGCCCCAGAAGATCGTGGGCCGCACCTGGCCCGACAAGGTGATTACCAAGGCCCCCACCTGGTGCTCCGTGGACCTGCGGGACGGCAACCAGGCCCTGGTGGATCCCATGAATCTCCAGGAGAAGCTGGAGTACTTCCACACTCTGGTGGACATCGGCATCAAGGAGATCGAGATCGGCTTCCCCTCCGCCAGCGAGACGGAGTATGAGATCTGCCGGGAGCTCATCGAGGGGGGGCACATCCCCGACGACGTGACCATCCAGGTGCTGGTCCAGGCCCGGGAGCATCTGATCAAAAAGACCTTCGAGGCCATCAAGGGCGCCAAGAACGTCATTCTCCACTTCTACAACTCCACCTCCACCCTCCAGCGGAAGGTGGTCTTCCACATGGACACCGACGGCATCACCAAAATCGCCACCGACGCCGCCGACCTCATCTATGAGATGTCCAAGCCCCTCATCGACGAGGGCATGAACCTGCGCTTCGAGTACTCCCCCGAGTCCTTCATGGGCACCGAGATGGACTATGCCGTGGAGATCTGCCAGGCGGTGCTGGACCACCTCCACGCCACCCCGGAAAACAAGGTCATCCTGAACCTGCCCACTACCGTGGAGAACTGCATGCCCAACCAGTTCGCCGACATGCTGGAGTACTTCATCCGCAAGCTGCCGGGGCGGGAGAGCGCCATCATCTCCCTCCACCCCCACAACGACCGGGGCACCGGCGTGGCCACCGCCGAGATGGGCCTGCTGGCCGGGGCCGACCGGGTGGAGGCCACCCTGTTCGGCAACGGCGAGCGCACCGGCAACGTGGACATCGTCACCCTGGCCATGAACATGTACACCCAGGGGGTGGACCCGGAGCTGGACTTCTCCGACATGAACAAGATCAAGGAGATGTTCGAGCGCACCACCAAAATGCCCGTGGGCGACCGGCAGCCCTATGCCGGCAAGCTGGTATTCACCGCCTTCTCCGGCAGCCACCAGGACGCCATCAACAAGGGCAGCCAGTATATGAAGGAGTCCAATTCCGACTTCTGGGAGATCCCCTATCTGCCCATCGACCCCGCCGACGTGGGCCGGGAGTACGAGCCCATCATCCGCATCAACTCCCAGTCCGGCAAGGGCGGCGCCGCCTATATCATGGAACACAATTTCGGCTACGACCTGCCCAAGACCATGCACCCGGAGTTCGGCCACATCGTCCAGGTGGAGACCGACAAGGTGGGCACCGAGATCAGCCCCGAGCGCATTAACGAGCTGTTCCATCAGGAGTATATCGAGGCCAAGGAGCCCTACAAGCTGCTCAAGCACGCTTTCACCGAGACCATTGACGCTGAGGGCCACTCCCACGTGGCCTTCCAGGGCACTCTCCAGCACACGGACACCATCTTCGACGTGTCCGGCGAGGGCAACGGCCCCATCGACGCCTTCTTCCACGCCATCCAGGGGGAGCGCATGGACCACTACACCTTCCTGGACTACAAGTCCCACGCCATCACCAACGGCTCCGACTCCCAGGGCGTGGCCTATATCCTGCTCCAGGACCAGCGGGACGGCAAGAAGTACTGGGGCGTGGGCCTGTCCCACAATATCAACCTGGCTCCCCTCCGGGCCATCCTGTCCGCCATCAACCGCTCCAAGCGGAAGTAAGGTTTTCTCCCGTCCTTTCACAGATACAGACCCGCGCCGTCCTCCCCTTTTCGGAAGACCGGCGCGGGTTTTCGGTTTTTCTGGGGAGTTTGCGCTCTCCCGTTCCGTGGGAGACGGCACAGCCGGGCGAGGGCGGGCGGCCCGGTGTGCCGCCCCTACAGACCTCATCCGCCTCGCTTCGCTCGGCACCTTCCCCTAAAGGGGAAGGCTTGCGGGCGGCTGATAGCCGCCCCTACGGCGAATCCGGAAACATTCTTTCTTTTTCGTATGGGCCGGACACTGGCCGGCCCGCCCAGGAATGAAACACGGTTCGGGACGGGCGGGTGAGGACACCCGCCCCTACGGCAGATCTGGAAGCCGCCTGTTTTTAATGTAGGGGCCGGTCCCAGACCGGCCCGCAGACAACGGACCAGCAAACACCTGCTCGGCCAAGCCAGGCGCCGAAGTGGAACCGCACCAGCGGCAATTTTTGCAAACTCAGGGCCCAGTGGCCCGGCAGGAATTTAGACTGCTACTCAGATTTTGCGCGCCGGAAATTTTCTTCCATCTCACAGGTACGCGTCCCCCGTAATGGGGGTCCGGGGCCGACTCCCCCTGTCAGGGGGAGATGGCCCGAAGGGCCAGAGGGGGTAGGGGAGGCGACTATGAGCACAAAGTGCTCATCTGGAGCCGTCTCCCGGCGATCCTCAAGGTGAATTGCCCCGAAGGGGCAAGAGAGGGTGGCCTGGGCCATTGGTTTCTTTCCCATCGTTGGGAAAGAAACTCGCCGCCGGGGCGGCGAAACTCCCCAATACCCCCAAAAGAAATCTTTACCTCACGCTGGGAATGAGCAGCATCCGCCCCGTGGGCAGCGTCCCCTCCTCCAGCTGGTTGGCCTGGAGGATCTGCTCCATGGTGGTGCCGTAGCACTTGGCCAGCTCCCACAGGCCCTCTCCTTGCTCGGCCAGGCGGAGGACCACCGAGGGCTGATCCCCCTCTCCCCTGGTCCGGGGCTCGCCCAGTGCGGCTCCGCACACGGCGGTGAGCTTCCGCTCCTCCAGCACCAGGCACTGGAACTCCAGGTTGAAGCGCACCTCCACCCCTCCGGCGGCGGGGGTGGCAAAGACCTCCCCCGGCGTCACCATCCGGCAGCGGCACAGGGCCCCGGCGGGGGCCTCCAGGCGGCAGGCCACCCCCATGGTCTTCTGAAACACCTGGGGGGTCTCCTCCTCGTCCAGATAGAGGACGGTCACCTGGACCTCTCCCTCCAGCACCAGCTCCTCCCCCTCCCGGCTGCGGCGGATCTCCCCCAGGGAGGCCCAGCTGTCCACCACGCTCCGGGGGGCCGTCCCCGTCTCAAAGAGCTCCCGCACGTTCTGCACCCGGCTGGACAGCTCCAGCAGCTGCCACAGGGACTGCTCCTCCCGCTCCACCTGGGTCTGGAAGGCGGTGCTGTACAGGTCCTGTAGGACAGCCACCGGCCGGCGGCTCCAGATCTGGGCCTGGGCCAGCAGATCCACGGTGAGCTCCAGGGTCCGCCCATCCTCCCCGGAGGGCTCGCAGCTGTACTGGGTGAGCTCCACCGCCAGGCGGCAGTCGCCGCTCTCTCCCACCCCGGGGACCTCCATCACCTGAGAGAAGGGCATAGACTCGTGGTAGGAGGTCAGGCCGCCCCCCGCCTCCTGCATGAGGAGCTGGAGCTCCACCGTCCCTTTGAAAATGAGCTTGGTGCCGATGAGCTTGCACTCCCCACACAGGGGCACCGCCCGGCAGGCCAGCAGCTGGGCCGCCTCCCCCGGGCCGCCGTTGAGGCGCACCTGGTCGGAGAAGGTGAAGGGCTTCTCCTGGACGGCGGAGAGCTGGTAGGTCTCCCCCTCGGTGATCTTCTCCTGGACCCCGTTGGCCTCCGGCTCCAGCACCCCCTGACAGCACACCTGCTCTTTGGGCTGGAAGGCGGTCAGGTCCACCGCCAGGTCGGCCCGCAGCAGCACTTTCCGGGGGTTCAGGGCCCGGGCCTCCGCCCCCCGCAGGCGGACGCAGGCCTGTACCGTTCCCCGGTCCGTGAGGCCGGGGGCCTCCAACTGGGCGGTGAAGGGCAGGGCCGCCTCCATGCGGCGCAGCCCTCCCCCCGCCTCGGGCTGGTACAGGATCACCGCCCGCACCGTCCCGCTGGCCTGGGCCATCCCCTCTTTGGCCTGCTTGCCGTTGAGGGCCGCCTGTCCGCACACCGCCACGATACGTAAAATGTCCGGACAGGCGTCCGGCACGATGGACTCCAGCGTCTCCTCCTGGCAGACGGTCCCGTCCGCCAGCACCTCGCAGCCTTGGATCACATCCCGGTCAAATTCCAGTTCCATACGGTTCCTCTCCCTTTTCCATCCGTGTCCGCGGTCCCCGCGGCTTGGCTTTGGGACACTATATGTACAAGGGAGAGGAAGTATGCCGGTCTGGTTCAGCCTTTCAGTCCAAAGAGCCTGCGCAGCAGCCCCCGCAGGCATTTGGGGGAACGTACCACCACGATACCCATACCAACACGCGCCTCCCCTCTGTGAGATCATGTGCGGAGCCGCCCTCCCGGGCCTCTCCGTTACATCCCAGTATATGGCGGGGCGGGACCGGCTGACACCGGGGGACAAGACAAAAACGCCTCCGGCCGCTGATGCCGGAGGCGTTTTGTCAAAAAAGGATCACCCCTTCTTCCGCAGGAAGAAGGTGAGGAAGAACCACACCGCCAAGTACAGGGTGATGGCGGCTCCGGCGGAGGACCCCACGTAATAGGAGGTCATCAGACCGGCGATCCCCGCCAGCACCGCCCCCAGCAGGGAGAACAGATGGTACTGGAACAGGTTCCGGGATACGTTCCGGGCGGCGGCGGCCGGAAGGACCAGCAGGGAGTTGATGACCAGCAGGCCGATCCAGGTCATGGACAGGGTGACCACCACGGCGATGGCCACGGAGAAAATGGTCTCCTGCCAGAAGACCCGCACCCCCCGGCTGTCCGCCAGGGCCGGGTGGACGGCGGAGAGCATGAGCTGGTTGAAGGAGAGCCCCCACAGGGCGCACACCAGCAGCAGAATGAGGGCCAGCACCCCGATCTTGGAGGGCTCCACCGACAAGATATCGCCGATGAGCAGGGAGTTGAACTTGGTGAAAGACCGGCTGCCCAGGGTGGAGATGAAGATGCCCAGGGCCACGGCGGTGGAGGAGAACACCCCGATCACCGTGTCGCTGGCCATGGCGGTGCGGCGGCGTACCACGTTGAAGAGGACGGCGAACACCACCGCGAATACCACCGCCGCCCAGGTGGGCTCGGCAAAGCCGCACAGGGCCCCGATGGCCATGCCGGTGAAGGCTGAGTGGCCCAGGGCGTCGGAGAAGAAGGACATGCGGCTGTGGACCACCATGGTGGAGAGGATGCCGAACAGGGGCGAGATGACCAGCACCGCCAGCAGGGCGTTTTTCATAAAGTACATGGAGCCAGGCTCCGCCCACTCAAAGGGGAGCAGGTCCACAATGGCGTACCAGAGTTCCATCTCACATCCCCCCTTTCCCCATCCGCAGATGGAAGGTCTCGTAAAACTCCGGGGAGGCGGTGACCTCGTCCGGGGGCCCCACCTTCAGGATGCGCTTGTTCAGTAAAATTACTTTATCCGCAAACTGGTTCAAGGTGGCGAAGTCGTGGGTGGACAGGAGGATGGACAGGTCGTACTCGGTTCGCAGCTCGTCCAGCATCTCCAGCAGCTGGTGCTCCCCCTCAATGTCCACCCCGGACAGGGGCTCGTCCAGAATGAGGATGTGGGGCACCGGCTCCAGGGCCAGGGCCAGCAGCACCCGCTGGAGCTGTCCCCCGGACAGGCCCCCCATGGGCTTGTCCAGCAGATCCCCCCCGTGGACCCGCTCCAGGCTCATCCGGCACCGCTCCCGGTATTTTTGGGGGATGGGCAGGCACACCGGCCACTTGGAGGTGGCGGCGGTGAAGAAGTCCAGCACCGAGATGGGGTCCCCCCGGTCAAAGCTGGGGGACTGGGGCACATATCCGATGAGGGGGCGGGTCCCCCCCATCACCGTCCCGTCCGCCAGGCGGATGGCCGGTCCCCCCGCCGGGGAGAAGGTAATGTTCCCCTGGTAGGAGAGCTGGCCCAGAACGCTGCGGAACAGGGTGGACTTGCCCGCCCCGTTGGGGCCGATGAGGGCGGTGATCTCCCCGCAGTGGAGGTGGAAGGACACGTCCTCCAGGATGTCCTCCCCCTGGATGTGGACGGACACCCCCTCCAGCTTCAGACAGCAGGAATCCGAGCAGCCCCCGGACATTTTTCCGTGTTTGATCTTTCTCATGCCAGCACCTCCTCTCCCGCAAAGCCGTTGACGATGGCCCGGATGTTCTCCATCAGGCCGCCGCAGTAGTCATTGGACAAAGTCCCCCCGTCGGGCCCGTCCATGAGCATGGTGAGCTGGGCCACGGCGCAGCCGGTCTCCCGGGAGATGGCCTGGGCGGTGGCGTCGGAGCCGTTCACCTCGGTAAAGATGACCGGCAGGTTGTACTCCTTTACAAGGGCTGTGATCTCATTGATCTCCTTGGCGCTGGCCTCGCTGCCCTCCTCCTCCTCGATGGAGGCCAGCAGGGGCACGTCCAGGAACTGGGCGAAGTAGCGGAAGCCGTCGTGGAAGGTGACCAGGCCGGAGAGCTCCACCCCGTTCTCCTCCAGGGCCGTGGACAAAATCTCCCGCGCCATAACGCCGAAGTTGCTGACATCTGTCATGGCATTGATAGCGTTCTCCCGGTACTGCTCCTGGTGGTCCAGGTCGGCCTGGTTCAGGCCGGCATACAGATTTTCCACCACCTGGGCCATGTTGTCCGGGTCCATCCAGTAGTGGGGGTCGAAGTGGCCGTGGTCGTGGCCGTCCTCCTCCTCGGTGTGGACGTGGTCGGCGTTCTCCAGGAGGGACACCCCCTCCGAGCAGTCGATGACCAGGGCGCTGGAGGCGGCCAGGGCGTCCTCCATAAACTCCTCCAGGTCCGCCCCGTTCAGGGCGATTATGTCCGCCGTCTCGATCTTCTTCATGTCGGTGACTGTCAGGGTGTAGTCGTGGAGACAGGACACCTCCCCGGTGTTCAGCCGCTCCACCGCCACGCCGTCCACCCCGTCCGTCACCGCCCTGGCGGCCAGATAGACCGGATAGGTGGAGGCCAGAATGGTCAGCCGGGCCTCCTCCCCTCCCCCGGTCCGGGCGCCCCCGCACCCGGGCAGCAGAAGGGTCAGGGCCAGCAGCAGGGCCAGTATGTTTCGTCTGCGCATGGATATAAATTCCTTTCCTCGGTTCAGAGCATTGCCGTTCAGCCCACCTAGTATATCTTTTTTTCCCGGGTTTGTAAATATCCAGGGAGTTTGCTTTGGCTTACTTTTAAAGAAAGTTTGCCGTCCACGGGCAGAATGTCCCCCTGAAATGGACCGCACATTTTTATGAAAACCCCCGTTGACAGCAGAGGTTTATTGTGATAAACTCCACTTAGAAAGCAGGTTTATTCCAATAAACCCGCGAGAGGAGGAAGACCCATGGAAAAATTGTCCGAGGGCGAGTGGAAACTGATGGAGATTCTGTGGGAGGACGCTCCGGTGAACTCCACCCAGCTGGTGGCCCGGTGCCGGGAAAAACTCCAGTGGAGCAAGAGCACCACCTACACGGTGCTCCGCCGCCTGTGCCACAAGGGGGCGGCGGCCAATGAGGAGGCCACCGTCACCCCCCTGGTCACCCGGGAGGAGGTGCTGAAGGCCCAAGGGGAGGAGCTCTCCCGCCAGGCCGGGGGGCTCTCCCCCTTCCTCACCGCCTTTTTCAGCGGCCGGCGGCTCACCCAGAAGGAAGCGGAGGAGCTGAAACAGCTCATCGACCAGCACACCTGGGAGGGATGAGGGATGGAGTTCGGAATCACGCTGCTGTTTACCATGGGGAATGTATGTTTGAATATGGGGGTTGTCTTTGGAGTGTTCCTCCTGCTGCGTCCCCTGCTGGTCCGCATTGTGACCCCTCAGCAGAGGGTGTGGCTGTGGTACGTATTCTGGTACTCCGCGCTGTTCTTCACGGCGTGGGGATGTATCTCCTATCATCGCGTGCTGCCGGTCACCGTATGGGACCTTCTGGGCGTCTCCGCGGCCAGAAGCTATGAGCTTTTTAGGGGTCCGCTCTTTCTCCCTCCGGACTACGACGGTCCGGGGACCTACGCCCTGACCCTGCCAGGCGGAGTACAGGTCCCGATAGCGCTCACCGACACTCTGTGTCTGGCCGCGGCGGCGGTCTACCTGGCCGGGGTAGTGTGCCTGGCGGTGTGGATGGTCCGCCGGGCCCTGGCCCTGCGGCGGCTGGGACAGCGGGGGACCCGGACTGAGGTCAGCCTGTGGTCGGATTTCGGCAAGCCCAAGGAGGAGCCGGACGCCCCGGACACCTGTCCGGTGTGGCTCGCTCCCAATCTGCCCACCAGCTTCGCCCTGTGGAACGCCATCTACCTCCAGGAGGAACTGCCTCCGGAGCGCCGGCGGCTGGTGCTTCTCCACGAGCTGGACCATCTGTGCCTGCGGCACGGCGTGATCAAGGGCTACATGTCCTTCGCGCTCATCGCCGGCTGGTGGAACCCCCTGATCTGGCTGGGCTACCGGTACACCTGCCTGGACATGGAGCTCTCCTGCGACGCCAGGACCATGGAGCGCCTCTCCCCCCAGGAGCGGCGGGAGTACGCCCAGACTCTGGTGGAGCTGGGCTCCGGCCAGCGGCTGTGGGACGTGCCCCTGGCCTTCGGAGAGAGCGACGGGGAACGCCGGGTGAAGGCCCTGCTGGCTTGGAAACCCCTGACCATCCCCCGAAAACTGCTGGGCCTGTGCGCGGCGGCGCTGGTCATGTGCCTCTTTCTGGGCACGCCCTAGGCCATGTTCGGTCAATCGAAATTTGCCATCTGTGTGGAACATTTCAGAAAAACCGGGAGGTGCCGTTATGCTGAATCAGCTCCTCTGGGAGTTTTTATCCATCTATTTGAATCTGGGGCTGGCGGTGGGCCTCACCTGCGGGGCGCTTTTACTGCTGCGTCCCCTGCTGAAGCGGGTCCTGTCTCCCCGGCAGCGGCTGCTGCTGTGGATGACCGCCTGGCTCTCCGCCTATGTACCGCAGTGGTACCAGATTCTCTCCTGGCCCCATGTGCTCCCGGTCACCTTCCGGGACCTGATCACCCCCAGGACCATGGAGAACCTCTCCTTTGACCGAGTGCCCGCCTACTTCCCCGACTGCCAGGGGGAGCAGCAGATCAACCTGGCCCTCCCCGGCGGGGCTTACTTGCCTGTCACTCTGGAGCCGTGGATGGTAACCCTGGCCGGGGCGGTTCTTTTTGGGGGCATTGTTCTCCTGACCCTGTATTTTTGCCGCCGGAGCGAGGGGATCAAAGCCCAGGCCAGCCAGGGCAGGCTGCTGGACTGGGACGGGCCGGAGCTGAAACCCTTTTACGGCCTGAAGCCGGCAGGCGACTACGTCCTGGTCCGTCTGTGCAAGGGGCTGCCCACCAGCTTTGTATACCAGAAGGCGGAAAAATTTGACGGGATCAGGTACAACATGATCTACCTCCAGGAGGGGCTCCCTCCGGAGCGGATGGGTATGGTCCTCCGCCACGAATTCAACCACCTGAAGCGGAAGCACCCCTGGATGAAGGTCATCATCACCTGCGGACTGGTCCTCCACTGGTGGAATCCCCTGATCTGGCTGGCTTACAAGTACACCTGTCTGGACCTGGAGATGGACTGCGACCGGTTCACTTTGGAGCAGCTCTCCCCACAAAACTGCCGGGAGTACGCCAAGACTCTGGTGGAGCTGGGGGCGGGAAAACAGATCTGGGACGCCCCCCTGGCCTTCGGGGAGAGCGACGGGGCGGCCCGGGTGAAGGCCGCCGTGACCTGGAAGAAGCGGCCCGTCTATGTTGTGCAGGAGCCCTGGAAGCAGAAAAACTTCTGGCTTCGGCTGCCCAGCTTTCTCCTGTTTCTTCTGCTCCTGCTGTTCTTCGTGGGCGGTCCCTCCAATGTGGTCCTCCCGGCGGACCTGGATCTCCAGATCACGGAGCAGTTCGGCGGCAGGGAGGCCTTTGTCCGGCAGGACCAGCAGCTCCGGCAGGCGGAGGGCCAGCTTCCCCAGGATGTGACCATCCAACAGGGGTGGCGGCAGATCGACTCGAATTTCTTCTTCCGCATGGTCTACCAGTTGTCCGACGGCCGCTGGGGGGAGTCCAACTGGTTCGCCTACCGGGACGGCCCCTGGGAGCCCATGGGCTGGTACTGGCTCTCCAGCCCGCCGGACCTCGCCGGATATGCGGCGTATTACCCGTAACCGGGCAGGGACAATTGCACGCCATAGCAAAAAAAGCCTCCGAGGGAACTTCCCCTCGGAGGCTTACATATTCTTGTTCTCGGGCAGACTGCCTCAGTCCTCCACCGCCAGGCGGTAGAGCTCATTCCGGGACAGCCCCAGCTCCTTGGCGGCCCGCTTCACCGCGTCCCGCAGGGACAGTCCCTCCTCCTCCCGGAGTGCCCGGACCCGGTCCAGGCCGTCCTCCAGGGTGACCTCCGGCTCCTCCCGGGGCTCCGCCCCCCGGACCACCAGCACGAACTCCCCCTTGGGGGGCTCCGTCTGATAGCGCTCCGCCGCCTCCCCCAGGGTGGTGCGGACGATCTCCTCGTGGAGCTTGGTCAGCTCCCGGCACAGGGAGACCGGCCGGTCCGGCCCGAAGGTCTCCGCCAGGTCGGCCAGGGTGGCGGGCAGCTTGTGGGGGGCCTCGTAGAAGATCATGGTCCGCTCCTCCCCCCGGAGGGACTCCAGGTGGCGGCGGCGGTTCTTCTTGTTCATGGCCAGAAAGCCCTCAAAGGTGAAGCGCCCGGTGGGCTGGCCCGAGGCCGCCAGGGCGGCCACCAGGGCGCAGGGCCCGGGGATGGACACCACCTCCACCCCCGCCTGGGCGCACAGGGCCACCAGTTCCTCCCCGGGGTCGGAGATGGCTGGGGTGCCCGCGTCGGTGACCAGGGCGCAGCTCTCCCCCGCCAGCAGGCGCTCCAGGATGGCCGGGCCGCTGGTGGAGGTGTTGTGGCGGTAGTAGGACACCATGGGCTTTTTGATCCCCAGGTGGTTGAGCAGCTTCACCGACACCCGGGTGTCCTCGGCGGCGATGAAGTCCGCCTGGGCCAGGGCCTCCGCCATGCGGGGGGAGATGTCCCCCAGGTTGCCGATGGGGGTGGGAACCAGATATAACATGCCTGACATGGGCGGCCTCCTTTGGCGCAGTTGTTGAAAAGTTATTTCCCTTTATAGAGTGTTCCGGTACCGGACGGGCAGGACCTCCAGCCCGGGCCGCCCCTGCCGCACCGCCTCCACCAGGGCCAGGCGGGGCGGGCAGTCCGGCCGGTGGGCGGCAAATTGCAGCCGCTTGGGCTCCAGGCCGCTCCCCTCCAGGGCGGCAAACAGACCGGCCAGCCGCTCCGGGCGGAAGCACAGGGCAAATCTCCCCCCGTTCCGCAGAAGCCGGGCCGCCGCCCGGCACAGGGGTGCCAGTCCGTCCCCCTCCCCCTCCATGCGGGCGGGGCCGCCGTCCCCGCCGGAGCCGCGGGCATAGTAGGGCGGGTTGGAGATCACCAGGTCAAAGGAGCCCGGGGCGAAGGGGACTTCACTCCAGTCCCCCGTCCAGACCTCCCCGGACAGGCCGTTGCGGGCCAGGTTGTCCCGGGCCGCCTGGGCGGCGGCGGGGTCCCGGTCCACCCCGGACAGCCAGAGCTCCTCCTCCCGCCCTGCCAGGAGCAGCAGGAGACAGCCGCTCCCCGTCCCCAGGTCGCACACCCTCCAGCCCCGCTTCACGGTGGCAAAGCTCCCCAGGGCCAGGGCGTCCTCCCCCAGGGGAAACACCCCCTCCGGCTGGAACAGGGTGTAAGGGCCCAGCAGTTCCGGCCCACTCACGGGGTGTTCTCCATCTTCTGGAGCAGCTGCACCAGATGCCGGGTGATCCGCCCCGTCAGACCCCAGACGGCGCGGCCCTCCCAGGGGTAGACGGGCACGTTCTCGCTCCCCGGCTGCCACCGGTAGTCCCGGGGAATGCCGATGAGCTCATAGGGGAAATTGCCGTCGGTGCTGGGCAGGAGGGTGTAGTTATACTCCAGGGGCGGGTGGGTCATCAGGTGGCGGAGGGGGATCTGGAAGGTCTCCCCCACCTCGGCAGGGTTGGGGACCATGCGGTCCACCGCCGCCCGGTCCACCCTGGCCAGAATGGGGTACATGATGAAGTTGGCCCGGTGGGCGATAAAGTCCAGCCGACCCAGGACCTGGATGCTTTTTGGGGGGATCCCCAGCTCCTCCCAGGTCTCCCGCAGGGCGCACTCCTCCGGGGACTCGGAGCCCTCCATCTTTCCGCCGGGGAAACACACCTCCCCCGGCTGGCGGCGGAGGCTCCCCGCCCGCACCTCATAGAGGAGGGCAGGCCCCTCCTCCCCCTCCACCAGGGGGACCAGGACGGCATATTTTCCGGTGGCGTCCATCAGGCCGGGGGTCCGGGCCCGGAGGTTCTGTTCCAAAGTTGTCCAATCCATCGCTACAGCACCACGTTGATCATCAGCAGGGAGTAGACCAGAAATACCGCCAGCCACAGGGCCACAAAGTACACCAGCTCTCTGGGCCTAAGGGCAAAGAGCAGGCCGAAAAAAACGGTCAGCGCCCCCGTGGCGCCCAGAGCCATCTCCTTGTCCACCAGGGCGGCCGTCTGCCCCTCCTGAACCGCCTGGAGGGCCACCTGTTCGGGGAGCATCGCCGCTCCGCCGGCCAGTCCGAACAGCGTCAGTATTCCGGCGGCATACAAAATCCAATTCCGGTTCTTCTGCGTCCAGTCCCTCCACTTGGAAAAGAGCTCCTTTTTCTGCTGCGCCACAGGGCACCCCTCCTTGGTCACCGTATCTGTGCCCGGCCGGCGCCGGACATATAGGGAGGAGCAGGCGGCCGGGCCGCCCGCTCCTGATTCTCACATCTTTTCCGGCGCAGACACGCCCAGCAGCCCCATGCCGTTGGAGAGCACCGCGCGCACCGTGTCCGCCAGCTTCAGCCGGGCGGAGAGCACCGCGGGCTCCTCCCCCTTGATGCGGCAGGAGTTGTAGAAGCGGTGGAAGTCCCCGGCCAGGGACACCAGATACCGGTTGATCCGGCTGGGATCGTAGTCCCGGGCGGCCAGATGGATCTCCTCCGGGAACTGGGCCAGCGCCTTCATCAGGGCCAGCTCCTCTGGGGTGGTCATCAGGGACGCGTCCACGTCCTGGGCGGCGGGGACCTTCTCCCCCTCCTCTCCCAGACGGGACAGCAGGGAGCAGATGCGGGCGTGGGCGTACTGCACATAGTACACCGGGTTCTCGCTGTCCTCCCGCACCGCCAGATCCAGGTCGAAGTCCAGAGGGCTGGTGGAGGCCCGGGAGTTGAAGAAGTACCGGGCGGCGTCCACCGAGATCTCGTCCAGCAGGTCATGGAGGGCGATGGCCTTGCCCGAGCGCTTGGACATGCGCACCGGCTTGCCGTCCTGCATCAGGTTCACCAGCTGCATGAGCACCACCACCAGCCGGTTCGAGCCGTCCAGACCCAGGCCGTCCAGGGCGGCCTGAAGCCGGGCCACGTGGCCGTGGTGGTCGGCGCCCCACACGTCCACCGCCTTGTCAAACTTGCGCACCTCCAGCTTGTTGCGGTGGTAGGCGATGTCGGCGGCAAAGTAGGTGTAGAAGCCGTTGGCCCGGCGGAGCACGTCGTCCTTCAGGTCCAGCTTGTCCACCTGCTCCTGGGTCTTGCCCTCCCGCATATACTTCTCCTTGAGGAGCTGGGTGGTGTTCAGCCACAGGGCCCCGTCCTTCTCATAGGTCCAGCCCTTCTGCCCCAGCAGCTCTACCGTCTCGGCCACATAGCCGCTCTCGTGGAGGGAGGACTCGAAGAACCACTCATCGTACACGATGCCGTACTTGAGCAGGTCCTCCTTCATCTTGGGGATGTTGATGGACAGGCCGTACTGGGCCATCTTGTCCAGCCGCTCCTCCTCGGACAGGTCCTTCCAGCTGTCCCCGTGCTCCTGGTAGATGGCCTGGGCCAGCTCCTTGATGTCGTCCCCGTGGTAGCCCTCCTCGGGGAAGGGCACGTTCTCCTCCCCCAGCAGGATCTGCATGTACCGGGCGTCGATGGACACGGCGAACTTGTGAATCTGGTTGCCCGCGTCGTTGACGTAAAACTCCTTCCAGGTGTCGCAGCCGTCCCGGCGCAGCACGTTGGCCAGAGTGTCCCCCAGCACGCCGCCCCGGGCGTTGCCCATGTGCATGGGGCCGGTGGGGTTGGCGGAGACGAACTCCACCATGACCTTCTCCCCGTTCCCCTCGGTGTTGGCGCCGTACTGAGCCCCCTCCCGCTCCACGTCGGCAAGGACCTCCTTGTACCACTTGGGGCCCAGGGTGAAGTTCAGAAAACCGGGACCGGCAATCTCCACCTTCTGGAAGTAGCTCCCCTCCAGGTCCAGGTGGTCTACGATGGTCTGGGCGATGGCCCGGGGGGCCATGTGCAGGGCCTTGGCCCCCGCCATGGCGTAGGAGGAGGCATAGTCCCCGTGGGCGGCGTCCTTGGGGATCTCAATGGTGGCCTTCACCTCCGCACCGGCGGGCAGCTTGCCCGCTTCCACGGCCTTCTCATAGGCCGCCTGAGTCAGCTGGGCCACTTGGGCCCGGGCTTCCTGAATCTTGTTTGCCATAATTCTTTCTACACACCTTTCTTCTCTTCTTTTTCTGGAAAGAAAAAGAAGCAAAAAGAACTTTATACTATTTTCTTAAGGAGATAAACATAGAAGCTCTATACAAGAAATTCCTGTAGGACGAGGGCTGAGGGAGCAGGAGACACTGTCTCAGGATATTTCGCCGCCATCTCCGCGCTAAGAGCCGCAGTTCGGACGGCGAGTGTTGCTTCCTTCCTTTTGTAGGGCGCGGCGACTCGGCGCGCCGTCTCACAGGATTTCGCCCTGTGGGGCGAGTTTCTTTCCCAGCGATGGGAAAGAAACCAAAGGATCGCCGGGGGACGCGGCCGACGGGCACTTCGTGCCCATAGGACCGCTTACCCCCGGTCCCCCATTACGAGAGTTACCCCTTGGGCCAGGCAGAAAATTTCCGGCGCGCAAAATTTGAGTGACAGTCTAAATTCCCTCCGGGCCACTGGGCCCTGGCTGTCTTAATATTTCGACGGATGCGATCTCACCACCGCGCCTGCCCCTGCCGATCAGGTGATAACTGGTCCATAGTCAGCAGGTCAAATCGGAGCTGACCACTTCAAATTCGAAGGCCGGCAGCGCCTTCCGCCTCTTTTACATTGATCTGGAACGTATTCCGTCCCGCCACAGAGTGGTCAATTACCCACGGCGGCAGGCCGCCGCGGGGACCCGGTTATTTTAATCCTCGACCGGGCAGAGCCCGGTCTCCGGCAAGGTTTTGCCTTCGGCAAAATGCTTGGAATCGAAATTGACCACATCAAATTCGAAACCCGGCAGCGCCTTCCGCCTCTTTTACATTGATCTGGAACGTATTCCGTCCCGCCACACTGTGGTCAATTTCGATGGCATAGTCGATCTCGATCTCTCCGCCCCGGTCGGTCAGTTCAGAGAGCAGGTGGCGGGTATTCACCCCGATGGTCATGGCGCCGTAGGGGGTGTTGTACATAGACATGTGCCGCCGCCCCTCCTGGAACACCATCTGGGAGTTGAACTCCCCCACCCGCATGAGGGTGATCCGCTCCGGCTCGATTTGGAAGGTGGTCAGCGTGCCCTCCAGGCCGGTGAGCTCGCTCTCCTGATAGGACAGGGTATAGCTGTTCCCCTCCCGCTCCAGGCGGCCCGCGGTCACCAGCTCCATGGTGTCCGGGTCGGCGTTCTCGTACCGCTGGACCCCCTTGATGGAAATGATCACGTCCTTCTCCAATGAAACCCCTCCAGGCTGCTGCTGTTGTTCCCCACCGCTATCATGGGATAGAAAATGGGCTGTGGTATTATACACTGGAACCCCGGCTTCTGTAAAGAGGGGGTGGGTGGTTTTGTTGGATTTCAGGCTCCCTCCCACGAGATTCAGGCCAAGACGTGAGGCGGTGCGGCTCGCGGGCAGCGCACAAGCTATGCCTCAAAAGAAATCTGCCGTCCGCAGAGGGCGAATTACCTCCGCAAAATTATCCGCAAAGCTCCACCAGTGCCTGAATCAATCTGGAATTGCCGTCTCGCTTCTGAATCCCGATCCGATACCACCCCGGCCCCAGGCCGGAGTAGTTGGCGCAGTCCCGAATCAGAATGCTTTTCTCCCAAAGCAGCCGCTCCCCCAGGTCTGTGGGCCCCTGGAACAGAAGAAAGTTGGCGTGGCTGGGGCACACCCAGAGGCCCAGAGCCTCCAAAGCCAGGGCCAGCCGGACCCGCTCCTCCCGCAGAAAGGGAAGGCTCCGCTTCGGCCAGTCCGGGAAATCCCGCAAGGCACACTCCCCCGCCGCCTGGGCGGGGGAGGACACCGGCCAGGGTGAGCCCAGCCCCTCCATCCGCTCCAGAAGGGCCCGGTCCCCGCACAGGCAGTATCCCAGCCGCAGGCCCGCCAGGGTGTAGCTCTTGGTGAGGGCCCGAAGGAGCAGCAGCCCGCCGCCTGTCAGCTGGGAGACCAGAGCGTTTGGGTCCTCCTCAGTCAATTCCAGAAAGCACTGGTCCACCGCCAGGAAGGTCCCCGCCGCCCGGCACCGGTCCAGAAGGGCCCGGAGAAGCTCCTGCTCCATCCGCCGCCCAGTGGGGTTGTTGGGATCGCAGAGAAACACCAGGTCCACCTCGGGGCGGACTGCATTCAAAATGTCCTCAGAAACCGTAAAGTCATTTTCCTTGTCGAGAAAAAATTCCTCGATCTCACAGCCGATCCCCTCCAATCCCCGGCGGTACTCGGAGAAGGTGGGAGCCAGCAGCAGGGCCCGCTTGGGCCGGAGGGCTCGCAGAAAGCGGTCGATCAGGTCGGAGGCCCCGTTTCCAAAGAGAAGGAGCTCCTCCGGCACCCCATCCCGCCGTGCGGCCGCCTGCCGGAGGGCCCGGCACTTGGGGTCTGGGTAGCGGTTCCAGTCCAGCACTGCCGCCCGAGCCGCCTCCAGCACTGCCGGGGGCGGGCCCATGGGATTCAAGCTAATGGAGAAGTCCAGCGCCGGGCGGTCCGCCCCGTACACGTCGCCTCCGTGGTCGTATCGGTGCATAGGAGTTCTCCTTTACAGCAAATTCAAGATCAGTCCGATCCCCGCCAAAAGCAGCAGGGTGAGCCCTTCTGTGGCGTACATCAGATGGCAGGCCCGGGAGATGTCCTCCGGCTCCACCGGCCGGACCGGGTCCCCCAAAGTGGGCTTGCGGACCATCTTTCCAAAATACTGGGCGTCCCCCGCCAGCTGCACCCCCAGCGCTCCGGCGCAGGCGGCCTCACTGTGGGCGGAGTTGGGGGAGGCGTGCTTTTTCCGGTCCCGCCAAAAAATCCGCCAGGCCCGCCGTCCGGAACATCCCGGGAGCAGGACCGCCCCCAGGCACATCAAAATTCCCGACAGCCGGGCGGGGACAAAATTCAGGACGTCGTCCAATTTGGCGGCGGCCGTGCCAAAATATTGGTACTTCGGGGTGCGGTAACCCACCATGGAATCCAGGGTACTCACCGCCTTGAAGGCCATGCCCAGGGGCAGGCCGCCCAAAAAGAGGAAGATCAGGGGGGAGATCACCCCGTCGCAGGTGTTCTCCGCCACCGTCTCCACCGCCGCTTTGGCCACCCCGCTCCCATCCAGGACCGAGGTGTCCCGGCCCACGATCCGGGAGACCGCCGCCCGAGCCCCCTCCAGGTCGCCGGATGTTAAGGGGGGGTACACCGCCATGGCCTCCACCTGCAGGTCCCGGGCGGACAGGAGCTGGAAGGAGAACCACACCTCCACCCCCCAGGCCAGCCAGGAGGAAACCATGCCACACAACTTGAGGAACAGGATGCTCCCTCCGCCGAACAGCACCGCCATCAGCAGGACCAGCGCCCCCCCGGCCGCCCGCTCTCCTGCGGGCGTCTTGGGAAACGCCCGGCGCAGGAACGGCTCCAGGGCAGAGATGGTCCGCCCCATCCACCGCACCGGGTGGGGCAGCCACCGGGGGTCCCCCAGAACCAAATCCAGGAGCACCGCCGGGAGAAGTACCGTAAAAAACCGCAGGGCCAGCAGGATCATAGCTCCTCCAGCAGGCGGAGCTCCAGGGGATTTTCCCGGACCTCCATGCGGAAACCGGAGCAGTTCTTGGGCTGCCACTGGTAGAAGGGACGCTTCGGGCGGCCGTAGGCCTCCAGCACCGCCATCCAGGTGCCCCCGTGGGCCACCACCGCCCCCCGCTGGATGCCCAGGGAGGCCGCCTGCTGGATCACCTCCTGGAACCCCCGGCGGCACCGGGCGTAAAACTCCGCCACCGACTCCCCGTTGGGGAGGGCAGCCGCCTGTTCTCCGCCCATCCAGGCCTGATAGGCCGGGTGGTCCTTAATTTCCGCCCAGGTCCTGCCCTCAAAGTCCCCGAAGTTGCACTCCCGCAGGTCAGGGATCTCCACCGGCTCCAGCTCCGGGAACAGGATCCGGGCCGTCTGCCGGCACCGGAGCATGGGGGAGATCCATAGGGCCTCCACCGGTGGCATGTCTTTCTGCTTCTCCCGGGCCAGGGCCTCCCCCTCCGGGGCCAGGGGCTGGTCGGTGATTCCGACGTATTGTTTTTTCAGATTGCCAGGCGTGATGCTGTGGCGCAGTAAGAGCAGTTCCATAAAAATTCCTTTTTCTCCGTTTAATTGTTTTCAGCAGGGTTCCGCCCTGCGGGGCGGGTTCCTTTTCCACGTGGAAAAGGAACCAAAAGACGCTGGGGGACGCCGCAGAGACGAACTTCGTTCGCCAATGACGGCTTACCCCCAGACCCCCTTTTTACGGGGCCGCCAATGAAGCGGCCTGGTTTATAAATCGCAAAGGCGCGGGTGGCTCAGCCGACACGCTGTCCCTCGTCTTCCGCTGCCGCTTCGTCGTCGCAAAGTCAGCTTGCCTCCGTTTCCGCCTAGCGGCGAAAACTGCGCCCGCTTCCTTGCTCCTCCTCTCCAACGCAAACCCACTCCGTTGGGCTTTGCGTTGGGGGCCGCCTTCGGCGGCCTGCATAAGCAGAGGTCGGAAGCTTGGCACTTCCCTATTGGAAAGCGCCTTTGTTGCGGTGGGGCTCAAGTGTGGCTCAGATTCATAAGGAACCTCCCCCTCGAAAATCTACTTTAACCGCATTGCGATTCCACAGTTTACCCGAAACACCGCCTCCGCCCGGGCGGCCAGGTCACAGCACAGCCGCCCCACTGCCTCCCGCCGGTCCCGGTCGGCCCGGTCCAGGGGGACCACGCCGCAGCCCACCTCCCGGCAGGCCACCACCTCCCGGCCCAGCAGGGCCTCCAGCGGAGGCAGAGGGTCCAGGGCCTCCAGCCCCCACAAGACCGGCGTTCCCTCCTCCGGCACGGAGGAGAGCTGTTCCGGGGCGTACCCCAGTTCTTCCCGAATAAACTTCCGCTTTCCGGCCTCCAGGCCGCCCACTACCAAAATCAAAGTAACACCTCCAGCCGCTGGGCCAGCACCAGACCGGCCAGGGATGAGAGCTCGCACAGCTGCAAAAACCACCCGGACAGGTCCCCGGTGGTGCCGCCGAACTCCCGCTTCGCCGTGCGCACATAGTAAATGAAGGACAGGTATCCCGCCCCCGCCGCCAGCAGAAGCCAGGGCTCCAGTGCCGCCAGGGCGGCCGCACACAGCAGGCTCCCCAGCAGCAGCCCCCAGCGGCCCGGCCGTCTCTGCGCCCCTCCGGTCACCGAGGCCAGCATGCCGCTTCCCCGGGCGTTAGGCAGGGACAGAGCCCCGAAAGCGGACAGGCACCGGCTGAACACCGGCAGGAGGACCAGCGCCCCCCACACCTCAAAATCCACCGGCTCCAGCTGGCACCAAAAGCCGAAGGTGACCAGGAGCAGGAGCACGCAGTGGATCACCGCAAAGGCCCCCACATTGGAGTCTTTCAGAATCTCCAGCTTCCGCTCACGGCTCTGGTGGGAGGCCCGGGCGTCGCACACGTCGCAGAAGCCGTCCAGGTGGATGCCCCCGGTCACCCAGATGGGCAGGGCGGTGAGCACCACCCCGGCCAAAACTGTGTGAAGGTTTAATACTTGCACCATCCACAGCCACAGCAGTTCAAAGATCCCCACCGCGATTCCCACCAGGGGGAAGGCATAGAGGGTGTACTTCCGGCTCTCACTCTCCCAGTCCAGGCGGGGCATGGGGATGCGGGAGTACAGGGCAAAGGCCATGCCCACGGTCCGCAGAATGTTCAAGCCCTCTCCCCCTTCCAGATCACCGGCAGCCCGCACACCACCTCCACCACCTGGTCCGCCCAGGCGGCCGCCTCCCGGTGGAGACGGGCCATCAGGTCCAGATAACATTCCGTCTCCCGGGGATAGGTCTCCCCATCCCGATGGAGGTCGTTGCTGATGACTACCAGGTGCTCCGACTGGGCCCGGACGGCCTGCAGGCCGTCTCGGATGCGGAGGAATGTCCCCTCCGGGTCCATATCTGATCCAGAAAACAGCTCGTTGGCGGCCAGATTGCCCAGGTCCTCCAGCAGGACGGTCCCGCTGGCGGGAAGGGGGCAGCCCGCCAGGTCTCTGGCCCGCTCCAGGGTGGAAAATCCCCTGCCCGTCCGCTGTTCCCGGTGCCTCCGGATGCGCGCCTCCGCCTCCGGGCCGAAGGGCTCCATGGTGGCCAGGTAGATCAGTTCCCCCGTCCGGGGCAGGGAGCAAACCAGCTTCTCCCCGTACTCACTCTTGCCGCTGGCCGCCCCGCCAAAGACGAGTGCAGTCATGGTACGGCCTCCGGCTCCACTTTGGCCGGGACCCGCTCCCCGTCGGGCCGGTAGGCCCCGATGCCCATTCCCCCGAAGGTGGACATATCCCGGTAGACGGACTGGGCCATATCCAGCAGGGGCATGAGGGCCACCGCCCCGGTGCCCTCCCCCAGGTGAAAGCTGCCGTGCAATACGGGCTCCAGCCCCAGGGCGGCCAGCAGGGCCTGTCCGCAGGGCTCCGAGGGCCAGTGGCTGGGCAGGAGCGCTTTTTCCGCATTGGGGCACAGCCGCACCGCCAGCAGAGCGGCGGCGGCCGAGATGGCCCCGTCCAGGATCACCGGGACCTGAGCGGCGGCACAGCCCAGATAAAATCCTGTCATCGCCGTAATGTCAAGTCCGCCCACCTTACAGAGAATGTCCACCGGATCGCCGGGGTCGGGCCGGTTGACCTCCAGGGCCCGCTCCACCGCACGGCGCTTGCGCGCCAGCCCTGCGTCCGACAATCCGGCCCCCCGGCCCACCGCCTCCTGGGGGGAGAGGTCCAGCAGAGCGCAGGCCACCGCCGCTGTGGTGGTGGTGTTGCCAATGCCCATCTCCCCGGCGGCCAGGAGGGTATACCCATCCTCCGCCAGCTCCCGGGCCAGGGAAAAGCCCACGGCCAGGGCCCGCTCCGCCGCCTCCCGTGGCATGGCCGGGCCCTCCGCCATGTTCCGGGTCCCCCCCTCCAGCACCACGCAGGGGCGCACGCCGGGAGGCGTGTCCCGCCGGACCATGCCCAGATCCACCGGGAACACCTGGGCCCCGGCGGTCCGGGCCATGTGGCACACGGAGGAGCGCCGCTCCCCCATGGTTTGGGCCACCGTCCAGGTGACCTCCTGCCCGGTCTGAGTGACCCCCTCGGCCACCACGCCGTTGTCGGCGCAGAACACCGCCACCGCCTTCCGGTCCAGGTCCAGATCCAGACTGCCGGTCACCCCGGCCATTCGGACCAGCAGGTCCTCCAGCCTGCCCAGACCGTGGAGGGGCTTGGCGATGGAGTCCCACCGGCGGCGGGCCGCCTCCATGGCCCCCTGGTCCGCCGGAGGAATGGAAGATATCTGTTGTGAAAGCTGGGTCCAGGTCATAGGGCGTTCCTCTCTTGATACTGTCTGCACGCGGCCACGAACCGGGCCGCAAACTGGGGGTTGGAGGGAAAATACAGGTGGGGGAACCCGGCAAGGAGATCTCCTTGCCCAACTATACAGTTCCAGCCCTCTCCCCCGTTGGGCCGCCGGGCCCGGCACAGCTCCCCGTTCCGGGAGCAGTCCCATCGGTGGAACTCGTGGGCGGCCACGGTCTCCCCCTGCTTCAGATAGGGGGAATCCTTCTGGGCGGTGAGGGTCACATATCCAAACCGCTGGAGACGGGACGTTTTGAACCCAGCCCCGTCCAGCACCCCGGCCATGGGCCAGGGGGTTCCCTCCCCGTCCTCCAGGGTGCTTTGCAGGTACAGGAAGCCGCCGCACTCGGCCAAGGTGGGCATGCCATCTAAAACGGCCCGGCGGACGGCCTCCTCCATGGGGCGGTTTTCGCTCAGGGCCCGGGCGTGGAGCTCCGGGTAGCCGCCCCCCAGATAGAGGCCGCAGGCCCCCTCCGGGAGGGCCCGGTCCCGGGTGGGCCGGAAGAAGGCCAGCCGGGCCCCCGCCCGGCGCAGCTCGTCCAGGTTGTCCTCGTAGTAAAAGCAGAAGGCCTCGTCCCGGGCCACGGCCACCAGGGGCCCATCCGGACCGTCCGGGAGGGGCGGCAGGGGCTCCGCCTCCAGCTCCGGAGCGGAGCGGGTCAGCGCGAAGATCCGGTCCAGGTCGGCGGTCTCCGCCAGCTGATCGGCCACCCGGTCCACCTTGGCGGACAGGTCCTCCACCTCGTCCGGGGTAAACAGCCCCAAGTGGCGGCTTGGGATGGAGCAGCCGGGCATCTGGGGCAGGTAGCCCAGCACCGGCAGGCCGGTCTCCCCCTGGATGGCGGGGGCCAGCAGCCCGGCCAGCCGCTGGGTGCAGCCGTTGAGGAGCACCCCGGCAATCTGGCAGGGAGTTCGGAAGGTCTGCACCCCCTTCACCAGGGCGGCCAGAGTGAGGGCCGTCCCCTGTGGGCGCACCGTCAGCAGGACGGGGGTCCGGGTGGCCTGGGCCATGCGCCAGCTGCTGGCCCGGTCGGTGTTCCCCTGGCCGTCATAAAAGCCCATGACCCCCTCCAACACCGCCAGGCCATGCCCCTGAGCGGCGGAAACCAGCCGGGAACGTACCTCCTCCTCCGAACTGAAAAACAGGTCCAGGTTCCGGCTGGGCACCCCCAAGACAGAGCGGTGGAACATGGGGTCGATGTAGTCGGGGCCGCATTTGAAGGCGCAGGGCGCAAGCCCCCGCCGCCGGGCCGCCCGGAGCAGGCCGCAGGCGAGGGTGGTCTTGCCGCTCCCGCTGGAGGGTGCGGCCACCATCAAACGCGGGATCGAATGTCCCTCCATCATGCAGCCCCCCTTCTCAAAATACCGCGGCTTTTATTATATCGGAATCATAGGGAAAAAGCAACTTTGTTTGCTTCTCTCGTCCGCTCTCCCACCTCCACGCAAGACCGCCGGTACCCTTTCGTCAGCGCGGTCCTCCCCGTCCTGCGCGGAAAAGAAATTTTCTTCACAAATTCTCTTATTTTATGACAAAAGAGAAAATAAAAGCCGCAAGTCTTGCATCATCCAGCAATTCCTGCTACAATACAACAAACCGCCTTTTTGTCTTTTGAACAAAGGGCCGTTGACCCTGGCCTCCGGGCCAACCGTATGGAGGCATTTCATGATGATTGAGGAACTTCAAACGCCCCGCCCCCGGGATGACCGTCCGTCTCCTCCCCGGCGCGGCGGCGGAGGCTGGACCGGCAAGCTGGCCCTGGTATTCTCCCTGTTGGCGCTGGCCATCTCCTGCGCGGTCCTGTACCTGACCGTATTTCACAAGGAGCCCGAGCCCGAGTACATTACCTACCGAGACCAGCAACTGCTGGTGGTGGAGGGGCTGGACAAAAACACTTACGACCCCGAGGCCTTTACCACGGACAGCCAGGGCTGGGTCCAGTATGAGAAAGACGGCCAGCGGGCCGCTCTGGGGATTGACGTCTCGGTCTATCAGGGGGAAATCGACTGGCAGGCAGTGGCCGGCTCCGGCATTGACTTTGCCATGATCCGGGTGGGCTACCGTGGGTACTCCCAGGGGACTCTCCAGCTGGACGAGCGGTTCCAGGCCAATATGGAGGGCGCGCTGGAGGCCGGACTGGATGTGGGCGTCTACTTCTTCTCTCAGGCCACCACCGTGGCAGAGGCGGAGGAGGAGGCCGACTTTGTGCTGGAGGCCATCCGATCCTACCCCATCCGGTACCCAGTGGTCTTTGACTGGGAGTACATCACCACCGGCCAGGCCCGAACCGAGGGCATGGACGGCCAGGGGATCACCCAGTGCGCCGCCGCCTTCTGTGAGCTGGTGTCGGTGGCCGGGTACACCCCCATGGTCTACTTTAACCAGGACATGGGCTATCTGGTTTATGACCTGAAGTCGCTGGACTCCTCCCTCTTCTGGCTGGCGGAGTACGACAGCAAGCCGGACTTCTACTATGACTTTGACATGTGGCAGTACACCCACACCGGCACCGTGCCGGGCATCGAGGGCAGCGTGGATCTGAACCTGGCCTTTCGGGATTTTCCCATCTCCTCGTAAATGAAAGCAGCCATCAGCTTTTTTCTGCTGGTGGCTGCTTTTCTTTTACGCCTGCGTCCGCACGGCTCTGGTTTGACGAGCACGGGCGGCCTGTTACTTCCTCCTCAGGCGGGCGGCGGCGCCTCTCCCGGCCGCATCCGCCAGCTTTGTCCCGGTCCAGCCAGCCATAATTCCAATCACAGCGCCCGCCAAGACGTCGGTCGGATAATGGACGTACAGATAGAGCCTGGAAAACGCAATCAATACGGCCAGGATCAGGGAGGGAATCCAAAGCCTGTTTCCGCTGGCACAGAGGGCAGAAACGGCTGCAAAAGAGGCCCCGGTATGTCCTGACGGGAAGGAAAAGTCGTCCGGCCGGGCAATGAGAAGCTGCACCGCGGTGTTGATATCGCAGGGGCGCACCCGGGCAACCAGAGGTTTCAGCACCAGGTTGCAGCAGACCACCTCCAGCGCCAGGCCGGCCAGGACTGCCGCCCCAGCCTTTCGGTGCCTGGGCATCAGGAGGAAGCCGGCGGCAAGAACGATCCAGATCAGTCCGCCGTTGCCCAGGGCGGTAATGGCCGGCATCAGCAGGTCCAGCACAGGGGTCCGCAGGTTGGTCTGAATCCAGTCCAGAATGGAACTTTCCATAGAAAGCATGGTTGTCACCCGATTTCAGATAGTTTGTGAATCTGCCCAGACCCAGGATGCGGGAGCGCCCCACAGACGGGGCAGTCCGCATGAAATTCCCCTCAGCAAGTTCAACATGCAGTGTACCGTCCCGGCATAAACACCGGGGAAACGGGAGTTAAACAGAGTATAAAATACCGTTACTTTTGCGCCGCACAACGGCGCAAAAGTCCGCGCTTCGCCTTCCGGAAGCCTTGCACAGCAAGCCTTCCGGGGCATTTGACCCCATTCGAGGCGGGCGGCCGCCCCCTCGAGCTCCCCCGCCCTGCCTCAGGCGGATTTTACTCGGTACAGGTTTTTTGACAAACTGATGCGGCGAGAGCAAGCTCTCGCCGCATTTTCTATTGATCCGCCATAGAGACGGGCGCCGCCTCCGGCCCCGGGGGATCTCCACGGGCAATGGCTCATAGGGGACAAGCCCATGAGAAAGATCTGAATGGAACGTATGAGTTTCCTGGTCGCGATACATGGCGATTCCTCCTGTATTTTCAATTTGAAAATGGGCTCATCGCTCTTTTCGAGTACCAGGATAGCCGCTTTTTATGGGAGGAGCATGAGAGAAATATGAGCGTTTCTCACGCGTCCAGCCCGCCGTGCAGACATAAGAGGCAGATGAAAAAACTCATCTGCCTCTCACTGTTCTCTCATTTTCAAGGGATAGGATAGAGGCATCCAAGGCAGATACATCGGAAATGGAGTGAATGCAAGATGAATGTTTGTGCCCTGATCCCCTCTTATAACCCGGACGAGCGGCTGGTCTCCACGGCGGAAGATCTCCGGGCCTGCGGTTTCCGCCACATCATCGCGGTGGATGACGGCAGCCGGCCGGACTGCCAGCCGTATTTTCAGGCGCTCGAGCGGATGGACTGCAAGGTGGTCCGCCTGCCCCAGAACAGCGGAAAGGGCGAGGCGCTGAAGCTGGGGTTTCTCGCCTTTCTCACCCAAGGCTGGGCGGACGCAGGCGTGGTCACAGTGGACGGAGACGGCCAGCACAGCGGGCGGGACGCCCTCCGGTGCGCCGGTGCGCTGCTCCGGAATCCCCGGGCGCTGATTCTGGGGGGCCGGGATTTCTCCGGCTCCCAGGTGCCGGCCAGGAGCAAAAGCGGAAACCGGACCATGACATTTCTATTGAACCGGCTGTGCGGAATCCCCCTGCGGGACACCCAGACCGGACTGAGGGCCATCCCCGCCTCATGCCTGGCGGCCTTCTCCGGCATCTCCGGCGGCCGCTATGAGTTCGAAACCAATATGCTCCTCTACTGCAAACGGCACCACATCCCCATGGTGGAAATCCCCATCTCCACCATCTACATCGACGACAACGCCGGCTCCCACTACCACCCGGTGCGGGACTCCGTGCGCATTGGGTGGACCCTCTGCCGCTACTTTCTCACCTCCGCGGCGAGCTTCCTGGCCGGACTGCTGATGTTCGGATACTTCATGCTGTGCGCCCCCTACGTCCCCATCTCGCCGCTGCCCTGGCTCTGGCTGGGGCTGGCCGCCTCCTGCCTGGCGTCCGGGGTCATCGGTTTCTCCGCCCACCGCACAGACGCCTCCCAATCAGAAGTGGACGTACAGCGGGAGTGGACCCGCTACGCCGCTGTGACCGGCCTGCAGTACCTGCTGGGCGGCCTGCTTCTGAGCCTCCTGAATACCGCACTCCCCGCGGTCCCCCTGCTGGCGGCAAAGGCGGCGGCGGACTGTATTCTGTTCCCCTGTTTCTCCCGCCTTCAGGACCATGTCGCATTTTCCCAGGCGCTTGCCGAGGTGAGGCAGGTACCTGTTTTCAAATAGTGCCCGCCCTGTAAACCGCACATCGGCATATACGAACGGCGGCTCCTGGCACGCCAGGAGCCGCCTGTATTTTGGAAATTATTCGGACCAGTCACCTGTCCGCGGGAGGACTACTTTGCCTCCAGCAGGCCCACCTGCTCCAGCAAAACCGCGTACTCCTCGTTCACGCCGGCAAGAAAGGCCTCAAACTCCTGCCGCCCCAGGTAGTCCATATCCCACCCGTATTTCTCACAGGTGTCCGCCCATTCCTGTGTCTGGACCAGCTTCTCCAGCGTCTCTTCCCAGAACTTCCGGGCCTCCTCGGGCATATCCTTGGGCCCAAAAATTCCCCGCCAGTTGTAAAAGGTCGCGTCGATCCCCTGCTCGACGCAGGTGGGCATCTCCGCCACAATGCCGCTGCCCACCCGCTGCTCCGCCGTGATCCCCAGCACGCGCACATCGCCGCTCTCCACCAGGCCGACCACGTCGCCGATTCCCGCCGAGACAATGTCCACATGCCCGCCCAGAAGCTGGGCCAGCACGCGTCCCCCCTCAAATCCGGCATACGAAATCTGGTCCAGCGACTCGATCCCGGCCGCCTGGGCCACCTTTAGAAACTGCACATGGTCCATGGACCCGGCCGAGGACGTCCCGCCTACCCGTACAGAAGCGGGGTCCTCCCGCAGCGCCTCCATCACCTGATTCAGATTCTGATAGGGGGAGTTGGCCGCCACAGCGAAGCACCCGTAGTCGGTAATCAGCTTTGCAATCAGCGTGGTATTCTCCTGGTAGCTCAGGGAGGTGCTCCCATTCAGATGGATCAGGCAGACCGGCGGGGAAAATACCGCCAGCACATTGTCCACGCCAGCCTGCTCATTCAAATAGTCCAGCGCGAGCCCTCCCCCGTCTCCGGGCCGGTTTGTGACGGGCAGCGGCACGTCCACAAGCCCCGTATCCCGCAGGCACTGCGCCACATTGCGGAGGGTCAGATCTGAGCCGCTCCGGACGCCGGCGGGGGCAACCAGCTCTACCGACTCCCTGGGATACGGCATCGCCGACTGGGAGGCGGCCCCCTGCCCCTGCCCGCAGCCGGAGGCAAGGGACAGGAGCAGCGCAGAGGCAAGGAGCATCCCCCCTGCCCTGCGAATCCAATTTCGATTCACAACCTCACCTCCCCGGCGCTTCGGCGGACAGCAGGCGGGCAACCGCCTCGGCCAGCGCCTCAAATTCCACGGGCTTTGTCAGGATCTCGTCGATCTGCCGCTCCGCGTGCAGACGGATGGCGCTGTCTCCCACCAGCCCGGTCACCAGAATCACCCGCAGGCTGTGATTCCGCTGCTTCATATGCTGCAAAAGCGCCGTTCCCCGCAGCTTCGGCATCGCCTCGTCCACGATCAGCAGATCCCACTGCCCCGGGTTCAACCTGAAGGCGTTCAGCGCCTCCTCCGGATCGGTAAAGGCGTCCACCTGATACCCCTGGTGGACCAGCCTGCGCTTGAAGTAGCGGACCACCCGAACTTCGTCGTCCACCAAAAGGACAGACCCCATTCCCGTGCGGCCGCTCCCGCTTTCCTCCTGGGCCGCTGCGGCGGGAAGCTGGCTTGTGACAGGCAGGTACACCAAAAAACGGCTGCCCCGGCCCACCGCGCTCTCCGCCTCGATGAAGCCGCCATGGCTGATCAGAATATTCTGCACCACAGACAGCCCCAGCCCGGTCCCGTCCCCCGCCGCCTTGGTGGTGAAAAACGGGTCAAAGATCCGGGAGAGCATCTCCGGAGGAATCCCGCAGCCGGTATCAGACACCTCAAGCCGGACAAACTCCCCCTCCGCCACCGGGTGGTACTGCTCCGGCAGCTGGTCCTGGAAAACCCGCCGGGTGGCCACCGTGAGCGTTCCCCCCGAGGCCTCCATGGCCTGATACGCGTTGGTGCACAGGTTCAGAAGCACCTGGTGGATCTGGGTGGCGCTGCCGTAGATATTGATGGGCCCGCTGTACGGCTTCACCACCAGACGGACGCTGGACGGGAGCAGCATCCGCACCATTTTCAGGGTGTCCCAAATGACAGCGTTGAGATTGACCACATTGTACTGGGTGGAGTCGGTCTCCCGCCGGCTGAAGGAAAGGATCTGATCCACGATCTCCTTGGCCCGGCCGCCCGCCTTATAGATCTCGTCGATGTCCTCATAGTATTCATTTTCCGGGCCCAGCTGCTGCTTCAGGAATTCGGAGTACCCCATGATCGGGGTCAGCAGATTGTTGAACTCATGGACGATCCCCCCGGCCAGGGCCCCGATGGTCTGCAGCTTCTGGTAGTGGCGCACCTGCTCCCGGCTCTCATGGAGCTCCTCCAGGGTGCGGTTCATGTCCCGGAGGTAGCGCGTCTCAATCTGCAGCTTCTGCCGGTTTTTCTGAAGTCCGTATATAATCAGAATGCTGGATGCGATCAGGACAAAAATGACCGTGACCAAAAACGCGAACCGGTTCAAGTTCTCATTGACCATACGGACCACCTGGGAATAGGGCATCACCGCGGAAATATACCAGGAGGTCCCGCTTAAATTCATCCGGGAGAAGGCGGAGATCTCCTCCCGCTCCGGGAGGATGCCGCCGGAGCAGGCGCGATAGATGGCGGCCCCCTCCTCCTGCTGGTACTGGAGTTGGAGCATGTCCCACAGGCTCTCGTATTCCGGCAGGGTGTCCAGACCCTGCATGTCCCGAAAATAGTTGAAGGTGAGCATCTCTGACTCCGGGTGCATGATGACCGTCCCCCGCTCATTCTTGACAATGATGTCCACCGTCCCCTGCAGCGGGGCCATGTACTGCTGATAGAGGGCGTCCATGTCCAGCACGGAGACAACCGCTCCCAGATAATCGCTCCCGTCCGTAATGCTGTTGACCATCGTGAGCCCATAGTGCTGCGGGCTGATTCGGAACGCGGAGCCGAGCCCCGTCTGACGTCCTTCCGCCAGCTGGTCCAGGTGGAGGACGGACTCGTCAAAGGACTCCAGGAAGGGGTACTGGTTATAGCGGAAAACCTCGTCCCCGTTTTGATCCAGCAGGTACAGCCGGGACACCCCCTGATTCTGGGAGAGCATGTAGGACAGGACGTACTCCTTGAGCCCCTTCTGGTCCCCGGTCTCATAATACGTATGGAACTGAGTCAAAAACCCGGGGGTCTGAGTCAGGATCTCCACATTCCGGAGCTGCTCGGAGAGGTAGAGGGACAGATTCTGGGACACCGCCCGGGCCGTGATCAGAAGGTGCTGCTGCTGTTGGGCGATTATCATCTGTGTGTATGCGTCATAGGTGTTATAGACCGCAAACAGCAGGGCGCTCAGCAGGCCGGCCAGCAGAGCCGCAATCAGCATCTTGGCCGTTTTCCCCCATCTGAATCTCATCACGCTCCGCCCCCTTTCTGCAAAATATCATACCACGCCGGAGCACAGAAAAAACATCATTAGGGTGCGCTCCGCCCCGGGAATGAAGGCGATGTCAATCATCTTCCCGTCCACGGTGAACACGCCCACCCCGGCGGCGGACTGCTCCCGGTAGGCCCGGAGGATCTTCTCCGC
>NZ_JACJJE010000119.1 GCF_016899775.1 Pseudoflavonifractor capillosus | reverse complement strand
CAGGCCAGGTATGTGATGCCGAAGCCGCCCTGACCCAGCACCCGACCCACGATGTACCGGTCATTCAGAACGGTCCCCGCCCGCAGGGCCACCGGGTACTTCTTCTCGTTCTCCGCCAGGTCGAAGCCGCAGTGGGGGCACGGGCCATCCAGGCTGTCCCGCTGCTGGAAACAGTTGTAGCAGACAATTTGGGAACGGCAAGTTTCCACACTATCCGCTCCTTTCTTGATTGATGATTTAACCAGACCGTTTACAGGTCCCTGTCAATGGGGCTTGCAGAAAAGAGCCGGCGTCTCTTATCACGAAATGCTCAGATCCGGGATATGGGCTACGGGGGATGTGTCGATTCCCTCCGCCGCGCCATAGATGTTCAGGCTGCTCAGGTTCGTCAGGTTGGACAGAGGGGACAGGTCCCGGATCTCCTGCCGGTTTTCATAGCGGTCGTAGTTGCGGTCATAGTGGCTGATACTTAGGGAACGCAGTTCAGTCAGCCCGGCCAGGGCAGACAGATCGCCCCCCACCAGATCGCCTGAAATATCCAGGCTGTTCAGCTTGGTCAGGCCAGACAGAGGCATAAGAGAGAGCTCGCCGTCTTCGCTGTTGTTTGCCCGGATTCGCAGATCCCGCAGTTCCGTAAGGTTTCGCAGGGGCTCCAGGCTCTCCACCCCATCGCTGATCTCCAGGGACTGAAGCTTGGTGAGATTGGCCAGCCCGTCCAGATTGATGGGCGGCAGGGGGTTCGAATCGTTGTAGACGCGGTAGGGCAGATACAGGGAGGTCAATTCTGTCAGCCCAGCTAGGGCGTCCACATCGGTATACGTGGAGTTGGACCCGTACATCTGCAGGGCACGCAGATTCACCAGAGGTTCCAAACCGTGGAGATCTGCCACTGGTACATCCAGCTGAAGGTCTGTGAGTTTGGTCAGGCCGGACAGATCGGTCAGGTCCTCCTGTACAGGCGCCCCCTCGCTGCCATTGCTGCTGACCATGTTGAGTGTACGCAGCTCTGTCAGCCCCCGAAGGAAGGATAGGTCATCCGTAATAAAGTTCCCGTACATCCTCAGCTCCTGAAGCTGTGTCATACCAGACAGCGGAGAGAAGTCCTCCACAGCGCCCAGATCAATCCGCAGGCTGGTCAGACGCGTCATCCCAGACAGCGCGCTGAGGTCCGTCAGCCCGGAGTTATTGTTGTTATTGCTGGTGCCATAGAGCTGCAGTTCTTCCAACTGAGTCATCCCCGATAATGGGGCCAGATCCTTTACATCAAAATCGATGCACAGGTCGAGCCGTTTCATCTTGGTCAGCCCGGCCAGGGGGGACAGATCGCTGACCGGCGCTCCGGTGTTGTTGTTTTGATAGAAGCTCAGCCGGGTCAGCTCCGTCAGCCCGGCAAAGGGCGTCAAGTCCAGTTCATCCGTCAGATACCCCTCGCAGCTGAACTCGGTCAGCTCCGGGAACTCTGCCACCCAAGCCAGCCCGTCTGTCTCAATGGACACGCCCTCCAGATAGATGCGCTGGAGATTTCCCATCTGTTTCATGGCGGCAATATCCGCATCGGTGAGCGTGCCGTCCACCAGCTCCAGGAAATTATCCGCCGCAGACACCTGCTGTCCGGCGACGGTGATGGTGGGGGCCAGCGCCTCCGCCACCGGGCTTTCGCCTCCGCCCAGCACCCCCACGCCGACGACCACCGCGATCACCGCCGCGGCCACGCCGCCAATCAGCACGGGGCTGAGCTTTTTCTTGGCCGGAGCCCCGGTCTGGGCACTTCCCGCCTGGGGCAGCTCCACCACCTGCTGGGACTCGATAGCGTTCAGAAATTCCTCCGCACTCTGGAAGCGGTCCTCCGGCTGGACGGCCAGGCCTTTCAGGATGGCCTTGTCCAGGTACTCCGGGATGTCCACCCCGCACTGGGAGACCGGGACCAGCTCGTCGTGGTCCAGCCGCTCCAGCGCCTCCGGAGGCAGGAAGCCGGTCAGCGCCGCATAGAAGCAGGCGGCACAGGAGTAGACGTCGGTGTAAGGGCCCTGGCGGCTTCTTCGGATGTACTGCTCCTTGGGGGCGTAGCCCACTTTCAGGATGACGTCCAAACTCTTGGACTTGTCGCCGATGGAGTACCGGGCAGAGCCGAAGTCCAGCAGCTTTACCATGCCGTCCTTGGTAATGTAGATGTTGTCCGGCGTCACGTCCCGGTGGATGAAGCCCTCTTGGTGCACGGCGGTGAGTGCCCGGAGCACCGGGATCATCACGTTCAGGGTGTCCTCCACGCTCACCTTTCCGCCGTGGTTGGCAATGTAGGTTTTAAAGGAGATGCCCTCGATGTAGTCCATGACGAAGTACGAGGTGTCGTTCTCGTCAAAGTAGCTGGT
>NZ_JACJJE010000118.1 GCF_016899775.1 Pseudoflavonifractor capillosus | reverse complement strand
CGCCCGCCCGCCCGGGCTGGGCTGGCTGTATCGTAGGGGCGGCACACTGGGCCGCCCGCCCGCAAGCCTTCCCCCCTGAGGGGGGAAGGTGGCACGGCGAAGCCGTGACGGATGAGGGGGCGTACTTGAACCGCTGTATCCCGGCGGGAGCCCCAAGGCAGGTCCGCAAGTCAAAGGGGGCGCCGCGAAGCGGCAGGGGGATTCCGTTCCCCAAACCCTCTCCCGGAGGTTCCTCCCCATGCGGGTGTATGCCCCGCCCTGCAATCGGGCGAACGTCAAAAAAATCCCCCTCCGCGGTGGAGCAATTTCCGCCGCGGAGGGGATTTCAGCGTATCAAGAGAATCAGCCCGCCGTCATATTGCAAACGAGGCGGTCATGTTGTTCCTCAAGAGGTGAGTTCTTTTATCTTATCATAGAACCCAAGGAAATGCTACCCGCTTTTTCCACAAAATCCGGGGGCAACTCTCGTGGAAGTCTTTGCCCCTAAAAACCTTGACGGTCCTTCTCACGCCGCGTAAAATAAAGAATGTTGATTTTATAGAAAAATTCAGAAATAGAGGAGTGAGCGCATGGCCAAACAGGGCTTTGACAACGGCCAATATTTAAAGCTCCAGTCCCAGCACATCCAGGAGCGCATCGCCCAGTTCGGCGGCAAGCTGTACCTGGAGTTCGGCGGCAAGCTGTTTGACGACTTCCACGCCAGCCGGGTGCTGCCCGGGTTCGAGCCGGACAGCAAGATCCGCATGCTGGCCCAGATGAAGGACAAGGCGGAGATCATCATCGCCATCAACGCCAGCGACATCGAGAAGAACAAGGTCCGGGGGGACCTGGGCATCACCTACGACAGCGACGTGCTCCGGCTCATCGACGCGTTCCGGTCCATGGACCTGTACGTGGGCAGCGTGGTGGTCACCCAGTACGCCGGACAGACCGCCGCCGACGCCTTCCAGAAGCGGCTGGAGTCCCTGGGGGTGAAGGTGTACCGCCACTACCCCATCGCCGGCTACCCCCACAACATTGCAAAGATCGTCTCTGACGAGGGCTTTGGACGGAACGACTACGTGGAGACCAGCCGTCCCCTGGTGGTGGTCACCGCCCCCGGCCCCGGCAGCGGCAAGATGGCCACCTGCCTCTCCCAGCTCTACCACGAGTACAAGCGGGGAGTGGCCGCAGGCTACGCCAAGTTTGAGACCTTCCCCATCTGGAACCTGCCCCTGAAGCACCCGGTGAACCTGGCCTATGAGGCGGCCACCGCCGACCTGGACGACGTGAACATGATCGACCCCTTCCACCTCCAGGCCTACGGCGAGACCACGGTGAACTACAACCGGGACGTGGAGGTGTTCCCCGTCCTGGCGGCCATGTTCGAGAAGATCACCGGCTCCTGCCCCTATAAGTCCCCCACCGACATGGGGGTGAACATGGCGGGCAAGTGCATCTACGACGACCAGGCGGTCCAGGAGGCCGCCCGGCAGGAGATCGTCCGCCGGTACTACGACGCCCGGTGCGAGCTGCGCCAGGGCAAGGGCTCGGAGCAGACGGTATACAAGCTGGAGCTGCTGATGCAGCAGGCGGGGATCACCCCGTCCATCCGGAAGGTGGCCGCCGCCGCCAACCAGGTGGCCGAGCAGACCGGCGAGCCCGCTATGGCCATCGAGCTGCCCGACGGCTCCATGGTCACCGGCAAGACCTCTGAGCTCATGGGCTGCTCCGCCGCCGCCCTTCTGAACGCCCTGAAGGCCCTGTCCGACCTGGGGGGACACGGCGTCCACCTCATCGCCCAGAGCGCCATCGAGCCCATCCAGACCGTCAAGGTCAAGTACCTGGGCTCCAACAACCCCCGGCTCCACAGTGACGAGGTGCTGATCGCTTTGGCCGCCTCGGCCAACCTGGACCCCAAGGCCCAGGCCGCCCTCCACTCCCTGGCCGCCCTCAACGGGTGCCAGGCCCACTGCTCCGTCATCCTCTCGCCCCCCGACGAGAGCACCTATAAGAAGCTGGGCCTCCAGCTCACCTGCGAGCCCCAGTATCAGACCAACAATTTGTATCACCGATAAGCGCAATGAGGCGCCCCCGGGAGAAGGGTCTCCCAGGGGCGCCTGTCTCATTTTTTATAAGCCTTCCCCTCGGGGGCCTCCCCCGCAAAGCCTTCCCCCTGGGGGGAAGGTGGCACGGCGAAGCCGTGACGGATGAGGGGGCATTCCCCCCAAAGCCTTCCCCTCGGGGGGAAGGTGGCCCGAAGGGCCGGATGAGGGGGCAGGTTTCGGATTGCGTTTGTTATATGCAGGGGAATTTCGCCGCCTGCGGGCGGCGACCTACTTTGCCCATGGCGGCAAAGTAGGCAAAACGCCCCCGGGGACGGCTCCAGATGAGCACTTCGTGCTCAT
>NZ_JACJJE010000117.1 GCF_016899775.1 Pseudoflavonifractor capillosus | reverse complement strand
CAGTGTTCCACATACCGGCGGGCAATCCCGGCCTGCGGGTTCCTGCCGTTGTCGTTCTCAAAAGTCCAGTCCCGCATAGTGGGGTCGGTAAAGCCCCGGCGTTTCAGTTCTTCCACGGTGTCAAGGTGCCTGCGCCGTTTCTCGGCGGCCTCCCGTTCCTCGCGGGCGGCTCTCTGACAGTCGCACTCTGCCGGGTGGCGGTCACGGCCAAAGATAGCGGCCTTGTCCGGCGCAAAATAGGCTTCTTTCGGCTTGCGGCACTTGCCGCAGTACAGTAAACCGTCCTCGCCGGTGTAGTCCGACCGCTCCGGGGTGGTGGTCGTCATATTCTCCAAAACAGCGTTGATTTCGTTCTTCATAAACTCTCGCCCTCCTTGCATGAGTAGTCTGGTATGCCCTTTTTCGGGGCGCCCTTTTTGTCGTTCCCCGCCCATATCCGCAGGGCGGCGGCATAATTCTGGTAGCTTTTCCCGCTGGCGGCAAGGTAGCGGCTCATTTCCTCGATGAACCGTTCCAGCCTGTCGGGGTACTCTGCCTGCAACTCGTCGTATTCGGTCTGTGACAGAAAAATATTCTGGTATCGGCCATAGGCTGCGGGCGGCTCCCCACTCGCTCCCATTGTTTGGTTCTCTGTAAGGTTGTTTATAGTAGTTTGGTTAGGGGACGGTTTTCCGACCATCATAAGGTCGGTTTTCCGGCCATCAGTTGGTCGGAAAACTGTACCTGTGGCACACGCGGCACTTTCACATATAGCCGGTTCGGTGCGGAGAAGCCGCCCCGTTCCCGTTCCAAAAGCCCCGCCATGTCCAGTTCATTCAGCGCCCCCTTTATAGTGGTGCTGCCTTTATCCAGTATTTCGGCTATCTCCGCGATGGGATAGATAATATAAATCCTGCCCTTGTCGTCCTGCCACTTGTTCTTCTGGGAGAGGGTGGAGCGGTCTAACAGCAGCGAATACAGCAGCTTGGCGGTCTGGGAAATCTCCATTTTCAGCAGGAAACGAGGATAAGGCAGAAAGAGAGGCAGCGGCGTGTCTGTCATGATATAATCAGCGATAGTATCACCTCCCTGTGTTCGGGTTGATTTTGGCAGTTTGTCACGCATTAGGACGGCGTTTCCGGGGGAAAAGGATAAATGTATCGCGCACCCTTTGACACCCACGAAAAAAGCCTTGATTTATGCGGGTTTGAAAGGCTCTAAAGCGTGACATTTATGCCTTTGTTTCCGCTTTCTCTCGGCGGCTTTGATTTTCTTCATGCGTCCGGCGCAGCCGGGGCAGTATTTTCCCCGGTTGGATTTGGGGACAAAGGCCGCCCCGCAGACGGCGCAGCATTTCCGGCTCCCCCGGTACAGGAGGGCTGCGGCCAGCTCCCCGTCAAGGGGCAGGACAGCCACACGGAACCAGCGGCACATGAGAGAAAAGGAAATGCTCTGGACACACACGCAAGGCTCCCCGTCGTCCAGCAGCAGGCAGTTTCCCCCGTCGTAGTTACAGCACTCATGTACCAGCCGCCGCGCCCGCCGGTGCTGGCGGTAGTCCATGCGGGGCAGGTTATCGCTCATGGCTCTGCTCCTTTCTGCGGTGGGGTTCCTCCCGACGCAAAATCTGGTCGATGTTCCGCTTGACGGTCTGCAACTCCTTGAACCGCTGTTTCTGTTCGTGATAGGTGTTATACAGGCCGTCTTTCTCGGAGATAAGCTGCTCGATCTCGGCCTGCAATGCTTTCCGGGCGGGCAGCTTGGTAATGCCATGCGCCTTGAAATACCGGGCGGCGGCTTCGGCTATGATAAAATCGCTCTCGTTTGCCTGCCGGTAGGCGGCGCGGGCTTTCTCGGATTTCTGCGCTTTCAGCCCGTCGCGGGTGGGCTTGGTCTTGGCGTAGGCAAGTACCTGTTGCTGCAACTCCTTTTTCCCTTGTAGCTTCGTTTCCAGTGTTTTCAGTTCGCCGCTGGTCTGGCGCATTTCCTGATAGGCGGTATCAACGGCGGCTTCCAACTGCTCCGGGGAAGTGAAGCCGTATTCCTGATATACATTCAGCGTCGCGGCCATTTGTTTGAGGTTGTGCATGGTCGCCCAGCGTTCATAGCCCCGGCCTTTGCCCTAGGCCATTTTCTGCTCAATATTCACAAGCCGCTGCACACCGTCTTGTTTCGGGGCGGTTTGAGGGGCTTTTATAGGTTGTATGCCGGTTTTCCCATGCCGGTGGTATTCGGGTATGGCTGCGGGCTGTTCTGTGGCTCTGGCGGCGTTCTGCTCCAAAACGGCAAAGATAGCGGCGCGGTCAAAGTCGTTGCCCAGCTTTCGGGCGGTAATGGGTTTTGTCCTGTCCGGCGTAAGGTAGGACAGCCGCCCCCGGCTCTCCTTGACGGTCACGCCCTCCCGCAGCAGCAGAGAGGAAAATTCCTCGAATGAGGTCGCCGCAGACAGCGCGGCGCGTATGGTCTGCCGCAGCTTCTCCTTGTTCGTTTCAAACTTGGT
>NZ_JACJJE010000116.1 GCF_016899775.1 Pseudoflavonifractor capillosus | reverse complement strand
TCAGCCTGGGCGAAGGCTCCGTGGAGTGTGATCAGGAACTCGCTCTCTGGGTGGATGGAGTTGATATTCTGCTCCTCAAAAATCACTGGGATTCCCAGACTTCGCAGCTCCCGGGTATAATTGAGGGTGTCCACGGTGTTTCGGGCGAAGCGGGAGACAGACTTGGCCAGGATCATATCGATCTTTCCCTGGCGGCACTGGCGGATCATCCGCAGGAATTCCTTCCGCTTATTGGCGGAAGTCCCTGTGATGCCCTCATCTGCAAACACACCGGCCATAGTCCAGTTGGGTTCCTTCATGATTTTCTCTGTGTAGTAGGAAAGCTGGTTTTGATAGCTGGTGATCTGCTCCTCACTGTCGGTGGACACCCGGCAGTAGGCCGCTACCCGCAGACTCCGTTTTTTCTCCTGCTCTTGTGGCGTCTCCTTCTTAGCCGGAATGATAATGACCTTCGGAGCGGTATCTGTCATTGGTTGTTTCCCCCCTCCATAGTTTGATGGTTTTTCAGCAGAATTGTAACCCTTCTGCCGGCGTATGTGATGTGCCGGACGCTCTCATGCAGGAGCTCTTGGTTTAGCTCACCCATGGGACTGCGGGACTGGAACAACCTCTGGAGCCGCTCTGTTTCATATTCCTCCGGCCCGATGGCGTTCAGCTGGAGTTCTGCCAGGTGGAGGGCCATCTTTCTAGCACGATCCTCGTCCACCGGCGGGGTGTTCAGCAGATCGTCCAGCTCCTGACGGAGCCGGATGGCTTCCGCAGGCAGGACTTTCTTACAGAGCGGACAGCGGAGCTGTTCCGGGTGGGCAATCAGGCTGTTCAGAACCGCCAGCACCTGCCGCTCCACCCAGGGAGGCGGGGAGCCGCCGCACAGCCGGCGCAGCTCCTTCTGGGCAGGGGTTTTCCGCGAAGGAGCTGCCTGTTTCTTTCGGCGCATCTGTACCGCTTCAAACAGCTCTTGGGAAATCAGGGACGGATAATCGCACTGGCCGGTATACTTGTGGTTCTCCAAAATGCGGGCCACCATGTTTTTGTTCCACAGCTTTCCCACCTCATAGGGGACGTCCCCCTTTTCCAGAGCCTTTGTCAAGTCATGGTAGGATGCCCCAGTCAGATAGGACTGGAAGATCCAGCGAACCACAGAGGCTTCCCGTTCCTGGATCACGATCTCGCCCCACTCCATTTTGTAGCCGAAGGGCTGTTTTCGGTTGGATGCCATCACCGCACCGTCCTCTCGATGTCCTCTGTCAGCTCCAGGCCGTTGATAAGCCGGAACCGCAGACGTTCATTGCTCTCCACGATGATTTTATCGACGATCTCGCGGAACAGCTCCTCGTCGAAGGTATCCAGAAATTCCGGAGCGGCCTCCAAGGTCTCCAGCAGGACTCGTGTCTGGGAGATGGTTGGGTTTTCCTCGGATTCCAAGAGCCGCTCCTTTTCCAGCTTGACGGCACGAAGTTGTTCCGCCAGAGCGTCCCGGCGGGAGATAAAAAGGTCAGGATCGACCAACCCCTGCTGCTTCAGCTGGGCCAGTAAGCGATCCTGACGGGTTATATTTGCAATTTGCATATTCAGTTCTACAATGTCTAAGCTCCAGAGCATTTTGCCGGTTTGGGCAGCTTGGAGATCTGAAAGCAGTTGATTCAGAATGGCTAATCCTTGGTGCCGGAGTTTGTGATAAAGAGACCGCAAGGCAGTTAATATAGTTTCTTCAGGAACCGGGGATAAATCACATCTACCTGAATTTTCTTCATGTCCCCGGCAGACCATATACCATATTCCATTAGAGCGCTTTGGGCGCAGAACGCGTCCACAGCATCCACACTGTGCAAATCCATTCGCAAGAGGACGTTGTCCCGCAATTCCAGGCAGGAGTTCTTTGTTTCGAGATAGCCGCAACGCTTTTGCTCTTTCAAATATTTCAGGTGAGATGGCTGCTTCGTTGATTTTCTCGACAAAATACATGGGACGCTCCCCGTGATTCCGTTGTTTTTTTCGAGGGAGCGTATCTGTGGCAAACCTCTTTCGCAGAAGTGCGTTTCCGCAATATCGTTCATTTGTCAAGATGTAATCAACTTTTTGTGGATTCCAGATTTGATCCTTCGTCAGCCGAATCAATGCGGAGGCAATCTCACTTGCCGTATTTCCGGATAGATATGCGTGAAAGATATATTGAATGATGGGAAGAGATTCTGGTAAGAGTTCCAACTTTCCGTTGCTTAAACGATATCCGAAGGGAGCATGGCAGGTATTGTACTTGCCGGTGCGCATTCTGGCATCTACACTCCAACGAATATTTTGGGATATCGTTTCGCTCTCCTTCTGATCCATCATAGCGAAGATGGCGACCAGCAACTCCCCGGAGAGCTCAGCGGTGTCGATATTCTGCTCCTCAAAGCATACACTGACATCCAGCGCCTTCAGCTCTCGGACCGCCTCCAGGCACTCCTTAGCGTTTCGGGCAAACCGTGAGGAGGACTTGACGAGGATTCTGTCGATTCGTCC
>NZ_JACJJE010000115.1 GCF_016899775.1 Pseudoflavonifractor capillosus | reverse complement strand
ACCAAGTTTGAAACGAACAAGGAGAAGCTGCGGCAGACCATACGCGCCGCGCTGTCTGCGGCGACCTCATTCGAGGACTTTTCCTCTCTGCTGCTGCGGGAGGGCGTGGCCGTCAAGGAGAGCCGGGGGCGGCTATCCTATCTCACGCCGGACAGGACAAAGCCCATTACCGCCCGAAAGCTGGGTGACGACTTTGACCGCGCCGCTGTCTTTGCCGTTTTGGAGCAGAACGCCGCCAGAGCCGCAGAAAAGCCCGCAGCCATACCCGAATACCCCCGGCATGGGAAAACCGGCATACAGCCCACAAAAGTCCCACAAACCGCCCCGAAACAGGACGGTGTGCAGCGGCTTGTGGACATTGAGCAGAAAATGGCCGAGGGCAAAGGCCGGGGCTATGAACGCTGGGCGACCATGCACAACCTCAAACAAATGGCCGCGACGCTGAATGTGTATCAGGAATACGGCTTCACTTCCCCGGAGCAGTTAGAAGCCGCCGTTGATACCGCCTATCAGGAAATGCGCCAGACCAGCGGCAAGCTGAAAACGCTGGAAACGAAGCTACAAGGAAAAAAGGAGTTGCAGCAACAGGTACTTGCCTATGCCAAGACCAAGCCCGCCCGCGACGGGCTGAAAGCGCAGAAATCCGAGAAAGCCCGCGCCGCCTACCGGCAGGCAAACGAGAGCGATTTTATCATAGCCGAAGCCGCCGCCCGGTATTTCAAGGCGCATGGCATTACCAAGCTGCCCGCCCGGAAAGCGTTGCAGGCCGAGATCGAGCAGCTTATCTCCGAGAAAGACGGCCTGTATAACACCTATCACGAACAGAAACAGCGGTTCAAGGAATTGCAGACCGTCAAGCGGAACATCGACCAGATTTTGCGCCGGGAGGAACCCCACCGCAGAAAGGAGCAGAGCCATGAACGATAACCTGCCCCGCATGGACTACCGCCAGCACCGGCGGGCGCGGCGGCTGGTGCATGAGTGCTGTAACTATGACGGGGGGAACTGCCTGCTGTTAGACGACGGGGAGCCTTGCGTGTGCGTCCAGAGCATTTCCCTTTCCCTCATGTGCCGCTGGTTCCGTGTGGCTGTCCTGCCCCTTGACGGGGAGCTGGCCGCAGCCCTCTTGTACCGGGGAAGCCGGAAACGGTGTGCGGTCTGCGGCGCGGCATTTGTCCCCAAATCCAACCGGGGAAAATACTGCCCCGACTGCGCCGGACGCATGAAGAAAATCAAAGCCGCCGAGAGAAAGCGGAAACAAAGGCAGAGATGTCACGCTTTAGAGCCTTTCAAACCCGCATAAATCAAGGCTTTTTTCGTGGGTGTCAAAGGGTGTGCGATACATTTATCCTTTTCCCCCGGAAACGGCGTTCTAAATGCGTACAAACGCCCCAAATCCACCCAAAGGAGGAACCATGTCAGACAACCGAAAATACTACTACCTCAAGCTGAAAGAGAATTACTTTGACGAGGACGCTATCGTGCTGCTGGAAAGTATGCAGGACGGCATCCTCTATTCCAACATTCTCTTGAAATTGTACTTGAAATCGCTGAAAAACGGCGGGAAGTTGCAGCTTGATGAAAATATCCCCTACACCGCGCAGATGATTGCCACCATTACCCGCCAGCAAGTCGGCACCGTAGAACGAGCCTTGCAGATTTTTATGAAGCTGGGGCTTGTGGAGCCGCTGCCAAGCGGCGCGCTGTATATGAGCAACATTGAACTGCTGATCGGCCAATCCTCTACCGAGGGGGAGCGAAAACGGCGGGCAAGGCTGGCTTTGCAGGAACAAAAAGCCTTGCCAAAGGCCGGGGCGGACAAATGTCCACCATATCAAGCGGACATTTGTCCACCAGAGATAGAGATAGAGAAAGAGATAGAGATAGAAAAAGAGAGAGAGCGAGAGTTAGATACGGGACAGCCCGCCCGCGCCGCCTATGGCCGGTATGAAAATGTCTTTCTTTCGCAATCAGAACTGGACGGGCTGAAAGCAGACCTGCCCGACAAATGGAACTACTACATTGACCGGCTATCCTGCCATATTGCGTCCAGCGGCAAGCGATACCGCAGCCATGCCGCCACAATCTACAAATGGGCGCAGGAGGACGCAGCCAAGAAAGCCCCGAAAAAGGGCATACCAGACTACTCATGCAAGGAGGGCGAGAGTTTATGAAGAACGAAATCAACGCTGTTTTGGAGAATATGACGGCCACCACCCCGGAGCCGGAGGACTACACCGGCGAGGACGGTTTACTGTACTGCGGCAAGTGCCGCAAGCCGAAAGAAGCCTATTTTGCGCCGGATAAGGCCGCTGTCTTTGGCCGTGACCGCCACCCGGCAGAGTGCGACTGCCAGAGAGCCGCCCGCGAAGAACGGGAGGCCGCCGAGAAGCGGCGCAGGCACCTTGACACCGTGGAGGAACTGAAACGCCGGGGCTTTACCGACCCCACCATGCGGGACTGGACTTTTGAGAACGACAACGGCAGGAACCCGCAGGCCGGGATTGCCCGCCGGTATGTGGAACACTG
>NZ_JACJJE010000114.1 GCF_016899775.1 Pseudoflavonifractor capillosus | reverse complement strand
GACTATGCACAGAACCTTCAGCATTACGCCGTCATCCCTCGAGGTGTGGATTTGGCGGAGTATGGCCGGGAGCTGGCCATACGGGACGGTATCATCCCCAAGACAGGTCTGCTGGCGGACTGCTTTGACAGCAGAGCCTACGCTGAGACATATATGAAACAACATGGGCTCTCCGTTACCGAACACGGCTATGCGGCATGGAATGGAGGTGATCTGATCTTTGAGTACAGCCAGCCGAAGCAGGGACCATTCCAGACGATGGGGATGATGTAACTGCCAAACAGGAAAATCAAATTGACTAAAAACACGAGGGGCCGTTTTCCCGAAAGGGGCAGACGGCCCCTCTTTTTTGTGCCCTTTTTCGGGAAAGCAGGTCCCGGAAAGGATGAGAAATGAACCGAGAAGAACGGCTGTTGGCCTATTTAGAGGGCGCATGCTCCGGCCGAGACTATCGTGTTGGCGGGAAGGAGCTGGAACGGACTCTGAATCTCAGCGGCACAGAGTTACGGAAGCTGGTGAATCGTCTGCGGCAGCAGAACAAACCCATCGCCAGCGACCAGACTGGCTATTTTTATGCGCAGACCGCGGGAGAAGTCTATGCCACAATCCAGAATCTGAAGAAAATGCGCGCTGGTTTGGACGCGGCGATCCGAGGCCTGGAGCGATCCTTAGACGACTTTCCGGTGGGGAGGTGAGGCCTTATCGCCAAGCCCTTTATCCCGTGGGTAGGTGGAAAAGGGAAGCTTCTCCGGCTAATTCGAAGGCTGGCCCCGCCCTGGTACCCCCGCTTTATCGACGTGTTTGGCGGCAGTGGAACGGTTACCCTCGGCCGCCCCCTCCGCAAGGGGTGCCTGGAGGTCTACAACGACTACAACAGCAATCTGACCAATCTATTCTGCTGTGTGAAAAACCGAACCCTGGCCCTGCTGAAGGAGCTGGGGTTTCTTCCCCTCAACTCCAGAGACGACTTCAATGTCCTGTATAAATTCTTCTCCAAGGATGAGTTTACAGACGACTACCTGGAGGAAGAACTGGAGCTGACCCAAATCTACCTGGAACCGCCTCAGCGGGAGACCATCCGGAAGCTGATGCTGGAGCGCTCTCCCCGGGGTGACGTCCGCCGGGCAGCTGATTACTTCAAGCTGATCCGATACAGCTTCAGCGGCGGTGGAAAATCATTTGCCGGCCGGTCCTGTGACCTCCGGCGTTTCTTTTACCTGATCTGGGAGTGCTCCCGCCGGCTGGCCAGTGTTGTCATTGAAAACAAGGACTTTGAGAGCCTGATCCTGCAGTATGACCGGAAGAACGCCTTCTTTTACTGCGATCCCCCTTATTTTGAAGCGGAGAGCTGCTATGAAGTGGAGTTTCCCAAAGAGGACCACCAGCGGCTCCACGACGTGCTTCTGAACTGTCAGGGATATGTCATGGTGTCCTACAACTGCTGTCCTTACATTCTGGAACTCTATCAGGAGTTTTATATCTTCTACACCACACGGCCCAACAGCATGTCCCAGACTGCGGACAACGAATATGAGGAGCTTATCATCACCAACTACGACCCCCGCAAAACGGAGGGAGACGGCCGTCAGCTCACTCTCTTCCCAGGTTGGGAGGAAGCCGACGAGGACGACCTGCACTATGAACTGATCCATGAACCTGGTTTGAGCGCATAAATCTTACTTTTAGGAGGAACATGCCATGAAATTCAATTTACACCGAGACCCCAGCAACAAGCTCCAGAAGATCCCCTATTCCGTCATGCAGATCGCCGGTTTGGCTGACAGGGAAGATCTTACCATCCAGACTGACGAGGGGTGCATTCTTTTAAGCCATGACCATCTTTCCACGAGAGAGACAATCCAGACGGCTACTCTTCTGAAACAGGTCACGGTTGATCTGATGCGGCAGCTGGTGGAAGCCAGTCAGGAGATGGCCAGCCAGCCCGAGGAGCGTGAAGACCCGCTGAACCAATTTGACGAGACTATGATCGAGGCTTTGGTGGACTGCGGCGCGGACCCGGACGGTCTGAGAATGCTTCTGGTTTTGGAGGAGTCTGAGGATGAATGATGTTTATCTCTATCCCTATTCCTCCGAGGAGGCCCGCCGCCGGGACGAGCTGTCCCTGTGGCGGGCCAGCCACCGGGCGAATATCGCCTGCAAGGAGACCATAGAGAAGGCCGTCCGGCAGCACTTTGACGGTTCTCGCCTAGACAACGACTGTCTGACTGAAGTATTCCAAGAGTTTGGCTACAAGCGGACGGCCTGGGTACTGGCCAACACCCTCCAGCAGTTGGAGTGGGACGGCCGGTTCAGCCCCAAGAACAAGGCGTGGGCGGAGCAATTTCCCATCCCCTGGGACAAACAGCACGGCCCGGAATTTGTGGTGACCAGCCACCCCGCTGTGCTGGACGGGGTGGTGGATCAATACCGCAAGATATATCAGGAGCTTGGGCTCTTCGGCCCGGAGCAGTGCAAACCAAATTCTTACTCCAGCCTGGATTATGAAGGGAAGGTGCTGGTGCTCTCACCGGATATTCTGAAGGAGTCCTACTGGACGCCCCAGGCCCAGCTCTGGTACGCCCACGACGGATTTGGGTGCACCCCCCACGCCATTGGCCGCTCCGTCCGCTGTACCTGCCTGGGGGACGGAGAGATGACCCGCTGGAACCGGACGGATTTTATCGGCGTGCTCAAAGAGGAATACCTCCCAGACTGGGCCGCCGAAAAGCTGGAGGAGCTGCGCGGCCAGGAACAGCCCGCATTCTCCACCGACATGACGATGAAATGAGGAACTGAAATGGAAATTTCTTATTACACCATTGACGATCTGAGACAGCCCCCCAAGCGGCTGTTTCGGAAGGGCTGTTCCATCCGG
>NZ_JACJJE010000113.1 GCF_016899775.1 Pseudoflavonifractor capillosus | reverse complement strand
GACTATGCACAGAACCTTCAGCATTACGCCGTCATCCCTCGAGGTGTGGATTTGGCGGAGTATGGCCGGGAGCTGGCTGTCCGGGATGGTGTTATCTCAGCATCCGGTCTGCTGGCGGACTGCTTTGACTGCAAAGCCTACGCCGAGGCGTACATGGATCAAACTGGATTGTCGGTCACGGACCACGGCTATGTGGCCTGGAATGGAGGTGAGTTATCCTATGAGTACAGCGATCCGGAGCAGAGATCCTCCCCAACGATGCGGATGATATGACCGCTGCACAGAAAAATAAAAGATCGTAGATAAGCAATAGGGGCCGTTTTTCCCGAAAGGGGCAAGCGGCCCCTCTTTTTTTTGCGCCCTTTTTCGGGAAAACACGTCCCGGAAGGGATGAATTATGAAACGAGAAGAACAACTGTTGGCCTACCTGAAAGGCGCCTGTCCTGGCCGAGCCTACCGCGTGAGCGGCAGAGAACTGGCACATACGCTTGGAATCAGCGTTGCAGAACTGCAGAAACAGGTGAATCGGCTGCGCCGGAGGGGAATCCCCATTGCCAGCGACCGGTCCGGCTATTTCTATGCCCAGACTGCCGGCGAAGCCTACGCCACTATCCGGCAGCTCCGAAAAATGGCCAACGGGCTGGAAGCGGCCATCCAGGGCATGGAGCAGTCCTTGGACGATTTTCCGGTGGGGAGGTGAGGCCACATTGCCAAGTCTTTTATTCCATGGGTAGGTGGAAAAGGAAAACTTCTTTGGCTGATTCGAAAGCTGGCCCCGCCTTGGTACCCCCGCTTCATCGACGTGTTTGGCGGCAGTGGAACCGTTACCCTCGGCCGCCCCCTCCGAAAGGGATGTCTGGAGGTCTACAACGACTATAACAGCAATCTAACAAACCTGTTCTGCTGTGTGAAAAACCGCACCATGGCCCTGTTGAAGGAGCTGGGGTTTCTTCCCCTCAACTCCAGAGACGACTTCAATGTCCTGTATAAATTCTTCTCTAAGGATGAGTTTACAGACGACTACCTGGAGGAAGAGCTGGAGCTGACCCAAATCTACCTGGAGCCGCCTCAGCGGGCGGCCATCCGGAAGCTGATGCTGGAGCGCTCTCCCCGGGGCGACGTCCGCCGGGCAGCCGATTACTTCAAGCTGATCCGCTACAGCTTCAGCGGCGGTGGGAAATCATTTGCCGGCCGGTCCTGTGACCTCCGGCGTTTCTTTTACCTGATCTGGGAGTGCTCCCGACGGCTGGCCAGTGTAGTCATTGAGAACAAGGACTTTGAGGACCTGATTCGGCAGTACGACCGGAAGAACGCCTTCTTCTACTGCGACCCGCCCTACTTTGAGGCGGAGGACTGCTATGCGGTGGAGTTTCCCAAGGAGGACCACCAGCGGCTCCATGATGTGCTCCTCACCTGTCAGGGGTACGTCATGGTGTCCTACAACTGCTGCCCCTACATTTTAGAGCTTTACAAAGAGTTCTATATCTTCCACACCACACGGCCCAACAGCATGTCCCAGACCGCGGACAGCGAGTACGAGGAGCTGATCATCACCAACTACGACCCCCAAAAATTGGGCAGCGATGGCAGTCAGCTCACTCTGTTCCCAGCTTGGAGCGGAATGGATGAGGACGGCTTGCGCTATGAACTGATCCACGAGCCCATTTCGGCTTGAATATTTTATTTTTGGAGGAAAACGACCATGAAATTCTATGTACACCGTGACCCCAGCAATAAGCTCCAGAAGATCCCTTACGCCGCCATGCAGATTGCCGGTCTGGCAGACCGTGAAGAACTTACCCTCCAGGCTGACGAGGGGTGCATTCTTTTAAGCCATGACCATCTCTCCACGAGAGAGGCAATCCATACGGTCACACGCCTGGATCAGGTGACCACCTGCTTGGTGAAACAACTGGTGGAAGCCAGCAATGAAATCGTCAGTCGAGGGGATGAGCAGAAGGATCCTCTGGACGAATTTGATGAGGATATGATTGAGAATCTGGTGGACTGCGGCGCGGACCCGGACGGTCTGAGAATGCTTCTGGTTTTGGAGGAATCTGAGGATGAATGATGTTTACCTCTATCCCTATTCCTCCGAGGAGGCCCGCCGCCGGGACGAGCTGTCCCTGTGGCGGGCCAGCCACCGGGAGAACATCGCCTGCAAGGAGGCCATCGAGGAGGCCGTCCGGCAGCACTTTGACGGTTCTCACCTAGACAACGACTGTCTGACTGGGGTGTTCCAAGAGTTCGGCTACAAGCGGACGGCATGGGTGCTGGCCAACACCCTCCAGCAGCTGGAGTGGGACGGCCGGTTCAGGCCCAAGAACAAGGCGTGGGCGGAGCAATTCCCCATCCCGTGGGACAAACGGCACGGCTCGGAATTTGTGGTGACCAGCCACCCTGCCGTGCTGGATGGGGTGGTGGATCAATACCGCAAGATATATCAGGAGCTTGGGCTCTTCGGCCCGGAGCAGTGCGAACCAAATTCCTACTCCAGCCTGGACTATGAAGGGAAGGTGCTGGTGCTCTCCCCGGATATCCTGAAGGAGTCCTACTGGACGCCCCAGGCCCAGCTCTGGTACGCCCATGACGGATTTGGGTGCAGCCCTCACGCCAGCGGTCGATCCATCCGCTGCACCTGTCTGGGGGACGGAGAGATGACCCGCTGGAACCGGACGGATTTTATTGGCGTGCTGAGGGAGGAATTTCTCCCGGACTGGGCGGAGGAGAAACTGGAGGAACTGCGCGGCCAGGAACAGCCTGCATTCTCCACCGACATGACGATGAAATGAGGAACTGAAGTGGAAATTTCTTATTACACCATTGACGATCTGAGACAGCCCCCCAAGCGGCTGTTTCGGAAGGGCTGTTCCATCCGG
>NZ_JACJJE010000112.1 GCF_016899775.1 Pseudoflavonifractor capillosus | reverse complement strand
TCAGCCTGGGCGAAGGCTCCATGGAGGGTGATCAGGAACTCGCTCTCTGGGTGGATGGAGTTGATATTCTGCTCCTCGAAAATCACTGGGATTCCCAGACTTCGCAGCTCTCTGGTAAAGTTGAGGGTGTCCACTGTGTTCCGGGCGAAGCGGGAGACGGACTTGGCCAGAATCATATCGATCTTTCCCTGGCGGCACTGGCGGATCATCCGCAGAAATTCCTTCCGCTTATTAGCGGAGGTTCCCGTGATACCCTCGTCCGCAAACACACCGGCCATGGTCCAGTTAGGTTCCTTCATGATCTTCTCCGTGTAGTAGGAGAGCTGGTTTTGATAGCTGGTGAGCTGTTCCTCGCTATCAGTGGAAACCCGGCAGTATGCGGCGACCCGCAGATTCCGTTTTCTCTCCTGCTCCTGGGGTGTCTCCGCCTTGGCGGGGATAACGATGACCTTGGGAGCGTTATCTGTCATTGGTTGGTTCCTCCCTCCATAGTCTGATGGTTTTTCAGCAGAATTGTAACCCTTCTGCCGGCGTATGTGATTTGCCGGACGCTCTCATGCAGGAGCTCTTGGTTTAGCTCACTCATGGGACTATGGGTCTGGAACAACCTCTGGAGCCGCTCTGTCTCATATTCCTCCGGCCCGATGGCGTTCAGCTGGAGTTCTGCCAGGTGGAGGGCCATCTTTCTAGCACGATCCTCGTCCACTGGCGGGGTGTTCAGCAGATCGTCCAGCTCCTGACGGAGCCGGATGACTTCCGCAGGCAGGGCATTCTCACGGTGAGGACAGCGAAGCTGTTCCGGGCGGGCGATCAGGTTGTTCAGAACCGCCAGCACCTGCCGCTCCACCCAGGGGGGCGGGGAGCCGCCGCACAGCCGGCGCAGCTCCTTCTGGGCAGGGGTTTTCCGCGGGGGCGCCGACTGCTTCTGCCGGCGGGACTGGACTGCGTCAAACTGTTCCTGGGAAATCAGGGGAGGATAATCGCACTGGCCGGTGTACTTGGAGTTCTCCAAAATGCGGGCCACCATGTTTTTGTTCCACAGCTTTTCCACCTCATAGGGGACGTCCCCCTTTTCCAGAGCCTCTATCAAGTCATTGTAGGATGCCCCGGCCAGATAGGACTGGAAGATCCAGCAAACCACAGAGGCTTCCTGCTCCTGGATCACGATCTCGCCCCACTCCATTTTGTAGCCGAAGGGCTGTTTTCGGTTGGATGCCATCACCGCACCGTCCTCTCGATGTTCTCTGTCAGCTCCAGGCCGTTGATAAGCCGGAACCGCAGACGTTCATTGCTCTCCACGATGATTTTATCGACGATCTCGCGGAACAGCTCCTCGTCGAAGGTATCCAGAAATTCCGGAGCAGCTTCCAAGGTTTCCAGTAGGACTCGTGTCTGGTGGATAGTTGGATTTTCCTCGGATTCCAAGAGCCGCTCCTTTTCCAGCTTGACGGCACGAAGCTGTTCCGCCAGAGCGTCCCGGCGGGAGATAAAAATATCAGGATCCACTAACCCCTGGTGTTTCAACTGGGTCAGTAAGCGATCCTGACGGGTGATGTCTGCGATTTGGTCATTGAGTTCTACAATATCCACACTCCAAAGCATCTTGCCGGTGCGGGCGGCTTGGAGATCTGCAAGTAAACAGGATAAAAGAGAAGTACCTTGGTGTTTGAGCTTATAATACAGTCGAAGAAAGCTCCCCTGTATTGTGAACTCTGGGATCTGACGATTCCGGCATAGTTCCTTACCAGCATCATGGGTTCGGCACACATGATAGATGATACCTCTAGTAGTCCGTGTCCGAAATGCAGAGCCGCAGCATCCACATTCCAGATACCCACGCAGTGGCGACTGCTTTATCTCTGCGGTAAAAAATTTTTCTTTTCTCTTGTTCAGAAGCGTTTGGACTTGTTGAAACATGTCCTGATCTATTATTTCAGGGTGCGAATGGAGGGCAAGGTATTTCTGCTTCTCTCCTCGATTTATTTTATAGTGCCTGGGAAGCGTTGAGGTTCGAAATGATTTCTGCCATAGAAAATTTCCTGTATAAGTTTCATTTTTTAAGATTCGAGCAATTGCATGTACAGTCCACTGATAGGAGTGCAATACTGGAGTTGTTTTCTGCTGTTTACTCAGGTCTTTTGCGATTTCTTCAGTACTTCTGCCATTTAGAAAATCAGTATAAATTTTATGTATGTAGTTTGCCTGTATTTCATCAATGATGATTTCGCCATTCTGATTTTTCTTGTAACCAAAGGGTAAGGAGGACGGGATATAAGTTCCATTTGCCATCCGCTGCTGGACACCCCAGCGGGTATTGTCTGAAATATTCTCGCTCTCCTTCTGGTCTATCATAGCAAAGATGGCGACCAGCAGTTCCCCGGAGAGTTCGGCGGTGTCGATATTCTGCTCCTCAAAGCATACACTGACATCCAGCGCCTTCAGCTCCCGGACCGCCTCCAGGCACTCCTTAGCGTTTCGGGCAAACCGTGAGGAGGACTTGACGAGGATTCTGTCGATTCGTCCCCGCCGGCAGTCCGCCAGGAGCCGCTGGAAATCTTCTCGTTTCTCGGCGGAGGTACCTGTGATCCCCTTATCCGCATAGACGTCCACAAATTCCCACTCCGGATTGCTGGTGATGAGTTCCGTGTAGTGAGCATTCTGAGCTGCGTAAGAGTTCAGCTGATCCTCTGAGTTAGAACTCACTCGGGCGTATGCGGCTACCCGTAGCTTTCTGGTCTGTTCTGGGGTGTTGGCTGGGATCACCACAACGCAGGGACTTTTTAGGGCGAGAGAACCGTTTACCTTTTTCTGTTCCTGCTTCTTCACAATACTTTCACCTCTTTTGCAACACACAATACCAGAAACCGTTTAAAATATCTATATCCAAAGAACACAAAAATCAGAGAGAAACAATGAC
>NZ_JACJJE010000111.1 GCF_016899775.1 Pseudoflavonifractor capillosus | reverse complement strand
GACCTGTTCGTGGGCGTGGACTCCGGCGTGACCCAGGCCATGACCCGCAACGACGTGGCTCAGCTGGTGCTGAACACCCTGAAGTCCGGCACCGTGCAGGCTGAGACCAACGGCAGCCTGACCGTGGGCAACGTGACCATCGCCACCGATGTGAAGTACAGCTACATCACCAGCAACCAGACCTACGCCAACGCCATCAGCAGCGACAAGTCCACCAGCAACACCACCGACGCCAACCGTTCCATCGTGGAGCTGGGCGAGAAGCTGTACAACGGCGACCTGAAGCTGGACGAGGACACCACCGACGTGTTCGGCCGCCCCGCCCGCACCTGGAGCTATGAGGGCGAGGAGATCGGCACCTTTGCGCAGAAGGAGCTGCTGGCCGCCGAGTTCACCACCGCTGTCACCGGCAAGGAGCTGTACGACGTGGTGGGCAAGACTGCCTATGACAAGTACGACTTCGAGAGCTATGTGGACGGCGAGGAGAATGGTCTCTATAAGGAGATCTCCCGCAATAACCGCAGTGACGTGAGCAACACCGATAACGGTGCCCTGACCCAGGTGTTTGTTGACACCGATGACGAGATCGTCACCGTCACGGTTATCAATACTTATTTGGCTCAGGCTAATGCTGATTACAACGAGAAAAAGGACACTGTTACTCTGAAGGTCTATGGTAAGACCGCGGATGACAAGTCCATCAGCAATCAGACTGTTTCCGGTGAGGACTTCTATATCGAAGACCTGGAGAAGGACGACTTCGTCCTGGTCACCTATGCCGACGATGAGATCCAATCCATGGATGATGTGAAGATCATTGCGGACACCGAGATCAGCAAGTTCAGCGCCAACGGCAGCGAGGTCACTGCTGTGACCGTGGACGGCACCAAGTATGACGCCTCTGCCAAGCTGGAGTATGATGAAAAGGTTCTGGACGACTACACCGACAACAACCTGAAGGACACCACTTATAATGTGTATCTGGATCAGTACGGTTATGTCATCGGTGTGGATATCGTGGACAAGGTGGATAACTATTTGTTCATCACTGGTGTTGATGATGCTTCCAGCAATCTGTCCACCAAGAGTTGGGATGCTAATGCTATCTTCATGGATGGTACCAGCAAGGTTATCGAAGTGAAGAATGACGGCACTCTGAAGAACGATGGTCCTATCATCAACAAGTGGTTCTCCTATACTGTCAGCAAGGATGATGTTTATTCCTTGACTGCCATCGAGGACAAGAATGAAATTGCTTTCGATGATGACGGCGACGTGGCTCAGAATCACAGCACCGAGGGCGAGGTTCCCAAGATTGATGATAAGCACATCTCTGTCCCCGGCATTGACAGCCGCGTGTACGGCAACGATGAGTCCGTGTATCTGCTGGCTGAGCTTGACAAGGTTGTCACTGGCAAGCTGAGCTATGCCGTTATCAAGGGCGCTGATGAAGTTGTCATTGGTGTGGACAATGCCGCCTTTGAAACCTGGGGCTGGAAGGATGCCTCTGAAAACGCTGGAAAGACTTCCGTTGACTACAGCACTGACAGCAGCCGCGATAACTATGGCGACAATGTCTTCTCCTATGGCACCTATGCTCTGTACAACGATGACGGTTATGTGATTGCTGCTGTGGTCGTTGGCGAGAGCGGCACTACCACCAGCAAGGTAGCCTTTGCGCTTACCGATGATCTGGAGGACGAAAGCTACGACAAGAACGCCGAGGAGTGGACTTGGACCCGTAAGGTCGTCATTGACGGTGAGGAAGTGCTGCTGACTGAGACCAGCGACGAGAATAAGAGCGTCCTGGAAGACGATATGGATCAGTACAACTGGTACACTGTCAAGTACGACGCCGACGGCAACGTGCGTGACGTTGAGCTGTTTGACGATGCCTCCGAGTATGCTATTACGATTGCTGATGCCGTTAAGCTGATTAAGGCGGATCAGAAGGACCTGATTGTTGCTGACATTGGCCGCACTGGTCATGTGTATGATCTGAAGGGCAAGACTCTGTACAATGTCACCACCGGTGAGGAGGGCTTCCGCATTGCTGAGGATGCCAATATCGTCCTGCGCCAGCAGAATAACAACAAGTGGACTACCACTTATGAAACTGGTGTGAGTGCGCTGGAGTCCATTCTGGATGATCTGAATACCACTCACGACTACAGCTTCGACGCTGTTATTGAGGACGGCCGCGCTACTAGTGTGATTATCGTGGACTATGCCCTCGATAACGATTACACTGGTCCTTCCGGTGATACTAACGACGGCTCCCTGGCTCTGAACGCTCTGTCCTTCAGCGAAAACGGAATGAAGGTGAACTTCACCAACAACTCTGGTTCCAACTTTGAAACTGGCGCTAGAGCCAAGGTCGTGGTGAAGAATGCCGACGGCTATCAGGTTTGTGCACTGGACAATGTGCAGGTAACCAAAGACAGTGTTGCGAATGGCGCGAGCGCCGATATTACCTTTGACGGCTTTAAGGCTGTTCCCAGCAACACTGGCAACTATACCGTAACTCTGACCATTACTTCTGCTCATGGTACTTTCACTGTTACCAGAACTCTTGGCACTATCTAATTACTAATTAGAGGTACTACGGTGTAGTAATTTAACCCCCGGGCTTCGGCCCGGGGGTTTTATACATTCAGTTTTTCTTTTTCAGCCCCAACACCCAATACACCTTATTTTCACTGTTCATCTGGTACCGGGCATCCACACTGTTGTACAGGGACATCTGCGTCCCCGTCCAGGTCAGGGAAGAAGTGCTGACAAAGCTCTCCGAGTAGGTGACGTCCTTACATGCCAAAATGGCCTCCTTAACGCCGCCCCGGCCCAGCAGGATTGCCAGGTCTCCCACGACCAGAAATGCGTCGGGCAAGGAAGAAAAGGTGATCCGGGTGGGGGACGACTGCCCCATTGCTCCGTTCCCCGTATAGGTCAGCAGCTCCATGTCGCAGTTGCCCATCCCAGCGGACACCGCTGCAACTGACTCAGACAGAGCAGTCAAATC
>NZ_JACJJE010000110.1 GCF_016899775.1 Pseudoflavonifractor capillosus | reverse complement strand
TCAGGTCAAGCCCTCGGCGGATTAGTATCGGTCAGCTCAACACATTGCTGTGCTTACACCTCCGACCTATCAACGTCATAGTCTACGACGCGCCTTACTCCTCGAGGGATGAGAGATCTTATCTTAGGGGGAGTTTCACGCTTAGATGCTTTCAGCGTTTATCTCGTCCAGACGTAGCTACCCAGCTGTGCCGTTGGCACGACAACTGGTGCACCAGAGGTCTGTCCATCCCGGTCCTCTCGTACTAAGGACAGCTCCCTTCAAATCTCTTTCGCCCGCAACAGATAGGGACCGAACTGTCTCACGACGTTCTGAACCCAGCTCGCGTGCCACTTTAATCGGCGAACAGCCGAACCCTTGGGACCGAATTCAGCCCCAGGATGTGACGAGCCGACATCGAGGTGCCAAACCTCCCCGTCGCTGTGGACGCTTGGGGGAGATCAGCCTGTTATCCCCAGGGTAGCTTTTATCCGTTGAGCGACGGCATTTCCACTCACATACCGCCGGATCACTAACTCCAACTTTCGTTACTGCTCGGATTGTCACCCTCGCAGTTAGGCTCGTTTCTGCGTTTACACTCACTGCACGATTTCCGTCCGTGCTGAACGAACCTTTGAGCGCCTCCGTTACCTTTTTGGAGGCGACCGCCCCAGTCAAACTGCCCACCTAACAGTGTCCCCCGACCGGATTCACGGCCGCAGGTTAGAAAACCAGCAATTGAAGGGTGGTATCCCAAGGTTGACTCCATCAAAGCTGACGCCCTGACTTCCTAGTCTCCCACCTATCCTGTACATCAATTACCAATCCTCAGTATTAAGCTACAGTAAAGCTCCATGGGGTCTTTCCGTCTAGTTGCGGGTAACTGGCATCTTCACCAGTACTACAATTTCGCCGGGTGGGCTGTTGAGACAGCGCCCAAATCGTTACGCCATTCGTGCGGGTCAGAACTTACCTGACAAGGAATTTCGCTACCTTAGGACCGTTATAGTTACGGCCGCCGTTTACTGGGGCTTCAATTCAGACCTTCGCTTGCGCTAAGCCCTCCTCTTAACCTTCCAGCACCGGGCAGGCGTCAGCCCATATACGTCATCTTTCGATTTAGCATAGACCTGTGTTTTTGGTAAACAGTCGCTTGGGCCTATTCTCTGCGGCCCCCTCACGGGGGCTCCCCTTATCCCGAAGTTACGGGGTAATTTTGCCGAGTTCCTTAACAACCCTTCTCCCGTTGGCCTTAGGATTCTCTCCTCATCTACCTGTGTCGGTTTGCGGTACGGGCACCTTAGCATACACTAGAACTTTTCTCGCCTCGTCATTCACTGGCTTCCCTACTTATTTTCGGTCCCTTTCGCCCGGGTCAACCAACGCCCGGGTCCAGCTAGCTCCAAGTGTCCTTCTAGTTTAAGTTTCGGTGGCTACGGAATTTCAACCGTATGTGCATCGACTACGCCTCGCGGCCTCGCCTTAGCTCCCGGCTTACCTTGGGCGGACGAACCTTCCCCAAGAAACCTTAGATTTTCGGCCATTATGATTCCCACATAATTCTCGCTACTCATTCCGGCATTCTCACTCGAATGAAGTCCACCGCTGCTTCCGCTGCGACTTCACCCCTCATTCGACGCTCCCCTACCATGCATTACTGCATCCCAAGCTTCGGTGTTACGCTTAGCCCCGTTACATTTTCCGCGCAGAATCACTCGACCAGTGAGCTATTACGCACTCTTTTAATGAGTGGCTGCTTCTAAGCCAACATCCTGGTTGTTTTCGCAATTCCACATCGTTTTCCACTTAGCGTATCTTTGGGACCTTAGCTGTGGGTCTGGGCTGTTTCCCTTTTGACCACGAGACTTATCTCACGTAGTCTGACTGCTAGTCATCAATTATCCGGCATTCTGAGTTTGATAGGGTTCAGTAACTTTATCAGCCCCTAGCCCATTCAGTGCTTTACCTCCGGTAATCTAAACTAACGCTAGCCCTAAAGCTATTTCGGGGAGAACCAGCTATCTCCAAGTTCGATTAGAATTTCTCCGCTATCCACAGGTCATCCGCCACCATTGCAACGGGGGTCGGTTCGGTCCTCCATGGGGTTTTACCCCCACTTCAACCTGCCCATGGATAGGTCACCTGGTTTCGGGTCTATTGCACGCAACTATATTCGCCCTATTCAGACTCGCTCTCGCTTCGCCTCCGGTGCTCAACACCTTAAGCTTGCTCCGTACAATAACTCGCCGGACCGTTCTACAAAAAGTACCTCATCACACTTTAACGTGCTCTGAGTGCTTGTAAGCACAAGGTTTCAGGTTCTATTTCACTCCCCTCCCGGGGTCCTTTTCACCTTTCCCTCACGGTACTGCTCCTCTATCGGTCATCGAGTAGTATTTAGGGTTGGAGGGTGGTCCCCCCAGCTTCCCACCGGGTTTCACGTGTCCGGCGGTACTCTGGATACCCGCTGGCATACATCGGCTTTCGCTTACGGGGCTCTCACCCGCTATGGCCGGCCTTCCCATACCGTTCAGCTAACCTAGTATACCGTATGCAAGTCCACAACCCCGGAGAATAAATCCTCCGGTTTGCCCTCTTCCGCGTTCGCTCGCCACTACTAGCGGAATCTCGGTTGATTTCTCTTCCTCGCCCTACTTAGATGTTTCAGTTCAGGCGGTTCCCCACGTACGCCTATTTGATTCAACGCACGTTGACAGAGTATTGCTCTGCCGGGTTTCCCCATTCGGAAATTCCGGGATCAAAGCCTATGTGCGGCTCCCCCAGACTTATCGCAGCTTGTCACGTCCTTCTTCGGCTCTCGATGCCAAGGCATTCCCCTTGCGCTCTTATCAGCTTGACCGTAACGCAGACCTTTGCAGATCTGCAACTGGTTCTCATCAAGAATTATGCAGGCTTCAGATTCGGTTCATTGTAGTTTTGTGTTACCCTTTTTAAAAGTCCACAAAAGTTTACTTTGTTACCTCTCTGTTGCTTGCTCGCAATTTCTTGCTTGCATTCACTGTTCAGTTTTCAAGGTACAGACCTCTGATCCTTTTTCAAGACCAGATTGAAATGCTCGGACGCTTGCCCAAACACTTCAATCTATTCTTGGTGGAGGTTACCGGACTCGAACCGGTGACCCCTTGCTTGCAAAGCAAGTGTTCTACCAGCTGAACTAAACCCCCGGT
>NZ_JACJJE010000010.1 GCF_016899775.1 Pseudoflavonifractor capillosus | reverse complement strand
AAGGTGAAGGCCCTGAAAATCCAGCGGAAGCTGTTCCGGGACGACCGGCGGGAGCTGACCCGGGAGGAGTACCAGCGGCTGCTGGACGCCGCCCACGGTCTGGGCCGGGAACGGCTGGCGTTGCTGCTGGAGACCATCTGCGCCACCGGCATCCGGGTGAGCGAGGTGAAGTATATCACCGTGGAGGCCGCCCAGGCGGGGCGGGCGGAGATCTCCCTGAAGGGCAAGCTGCGCACCATTTTGCTGCCGGGGAAACTGTGCCGGAAGCTGAAAAAGTATGCCAGGGCGCAAAAAACCGCCTCCGGTGAGATTTTTCTCACCAGAAGCGGAAAGAGCTTGTCCAGACGGCAAATCTGGGCGGAGATGAAACGGCTGTGCAAAACGGCCGGGGTGGCCCCCAGCAAGGTGTTCCCCCATAACCTGCGCCACCTGTTTGCACGCACATTTTACCGGGTGTGCCGGGATGTGGTGAAGCTGGCCGACGTACTGGGCCACAGCTCCATCGAAACCACCCGGATCTACCTCATCTCCACCGGGGCGGAGCACGCGGGAATTTTAAGAAAAATGCGATTGATCCTATGAGACAAAATAGGTGTTTAGACTCATAGATTTTTGCAAGAACACCAAATCTTGACATATACTTAAGTGCATTGTAGCACGGCATATCCAATATTTCAAGGGATTCTCCCTGTTTTGGGCACGAAAATCAGGCCGCGTGAAAAAAACATTTCCCACGGCCCGGCTTTTCGCGCCCTTTCGACATTTTCCTCGGTTCCGATTGGGTTAAGATGGGATTGATCAAAGGGGCGGAAGCGCATCCGCCTGCCTCAAGACGCGCCAGAATTCCCGAAACACCTATTTTGCATACAGCCGAAAAGGAGGGGAGAACGGCGGACAGAGGGCCCGCGGCCCGGAACCTGTGCGGACTAAATTTGTGAAGGAGGAGAACAAGTATGAAGCAGAAACTTTTGGCGTCCGCGATGGCATTGGCTATGGTCCTGTCTCTGACCCCGGTGACAGCACTGGCGGCGGAGGGGGATGCTGAGTCCAGCATTGCCGGTGTGTCCGTTTCCTATGGGACCCAAACCTGGGAAACGGACAGCAGCGGCAATCTAGCGGTAACTGTGTCAAACGACAGCGATGTGACCGATTTCGACGTAGAGGTAACCCTTGCCACGGGCGCGGCGTTTACCCCCACCGGACACACGACAGGAGACCTGTATGTGGAGTCCGCGACGGACAGCGCGGCTACCCTCAAATTTGACATCGAGTTGGAGGATGTAGACATCAACGACGACATGTTTGCGTTGAATCTCACATCCACGGACGGAAGCGTCTGGAGCGGAGGCTTTACGGAAGCCGAGGGCCTGACGGTCGGTATGCTGGCAAACTATCTTGCGGGACAGATCATCACCATTCCCGAAGGAGCTCTTGGCGCGGGCAGCGCGGCGCAGACCATGGCGGTCAATCGGGACGCCGCGGAGTCCACACTGCTTTTGCTGGCTCCCGGCACAACCGTCTACACCGTAAACTATGTCGTGGACGGCCAGACGATCACCTGGCAGCTCCCCGCCGGAGCGGATCTGGAAACACCTTATGTCGAGCTATCCGATGGTGAGAGCATTGCCTGGTATACTGACGCAGGATTCAACAACGCTCTGGCAGATGACGCCACCGTGACCGGGAACACCACCTTGTATGGCAATATCACTGGCGGAACGACGGGCAACGGTGAGTTTTACACTGACCTGATCAACGGCAACACTGCAACTATTACGGGTTCGGACGACTGGGAAATTTTTGTCGAGTATGCGGATCAGGCAGATGCCGGCCAGTTGATTATTCTTGGCACTGACATCGATTGTGAAAACGCGACTTATGATTCCTTGACTTTTGCCGGCAGCTTTAATGGCAATGGCAAGACCATCTCCAACGCCAAATTCCGCGCGGTCAGTACATCGTCCGGCGATACCTGCAGCGGTATGTTCGCAAAGATCGGCCCGGGCCAGACCGTCGCCAACCTGACGCTCCAGAATGTCACGGCGCAGTATTCCGGCACCTATGCCGGGGTGCTTGCCGGCATGGTGGATGGCGCCGGCGGCGGCCGCGCCCTGGTCCAGAACGTCCAGGTGCGCGATAGCAGCGCGTCTGGCCGCAGCGCCGGTGGCGTGGCAGGCTTTATCCGCAATGCGGATGTGCGTTACTGCTCCAGCCGTGATACCACCATCACCGGCGTTGCCAACGGCGGCGGAATTGTCGGACTGAACAATAGTAAAGTGGAGTACTGCTATTCCACAACCTCTCCCACTGCGCTGCCTGAATTCTTAAAGGGCCATGCCGGTGGTGTGGTTGGCAAGAATGTCCGCGGCGCTTACACCGAATACTGCTGGGCGACCATGGTGGTCGTTGGCGGCAGCGGTGAAGGGGCCGAAGCTGGTGGCACAGATATTGGCGTGTTTGATAACGTGAGCAATAGCACGACGGTCCGTGATTTTACACGTAAAGGCTTTACACAGGACTGCTGGGTACGCGCAGCTGGTACGGCAACAGATTTTAATACATCCGTTGTTACGTATCCCTTCACGGCAGCCAACTAAACCAAATCAGGCATATCTGTGTCAAGTGGGGCTGTACAGCCAATGCCGGTCGCACAGCCCCACTTATATTTGAAAGAGGTATTCTTATGAATCTAAAACGACTAGGGCAACGGATTTGCTGCAGCCTTCTGGCGTTCGCTTTAGTTGGCACGTTTGTGCCGAACGCATTGGCTGCACCACCTGCAGGAGCTGATATTTATTCAGCTCATTATATGATCAAGGATGGAGAAATTTCAGATGATGCCCTCGATGCTACGGCTCTCGATAGATTGAATCCGGGAAATAGTGTCGTAATAGGGAACACGAATGCTAGTACCATAAATTTGTGGGTCTCTTCTACCGACATGAGCGGAGATACTTATCAAATCCCTTATGTTGTAGATGGTACCAAAAATACATGGTACCTGCAGCAGATCGTTCTGACCAATTATACGAATAGTCAGACCCTCATGGACGCGGACAGCATCTTTAAGGCAACAAACAAAGAAAATTACACATTCGATGTTGCAGAGATTACAATTGACCCTTATACCATCGACGGAGACAGCTGGTATGATGTCTGCTACGGTTGGACTACCACCGCACCGAGCGATTGGGGTAGCGGTTCCAGTGACGATAAAACTTATACCGTCACATATGATTTCGGTATCCCGAGCGATGTTAATTCCATCTTCCCAATTACGGAAGAAGGGATACAAGGAAACGAGAGCTCTGGCAGCTATGATTATATAAAGAATAAAGTAGCTGCTCTGACCAGTACCAAGGTGGAAAATCAGAACTTTGCTGTTGCCGATGGACTGAATATAGAGGGGAAAACAGTTTGGCAGGGGTTCTTCGGTTATACTTGGAACAACCCTGATACATCGTACTATTACTTCGATGGCTGGACGGCAGAAGACGGTAGCGAATATGAAACGGGAGCTACGGCGACCGCCAGCAGTACCCTCGCAGGGAACGACACCCAGATTAAATTCACAGGCGCTTGGACTGCAGTTCCCAAATGGACTGACGAACAATTGGCTCCGGCGGAGCAGAGCGTCCCCTTGGATGTATTTACCCGCGGTGATAATGGGGATCTTCTGATTGCCCAGTCAACGGACACGCTGACCAAAAATGACAACCTCATTTCTTACACCGTTTCCACTGCTGTCAATGACGATTTGCTGCTCAAGAGTAATGTTCCGTTCATGGGCGAGAAGTTTGCGACCTTTGAAATTCTCGTAAATGTTGACCCCAACCTGGAATTTGCGAATCGAAACTCAGACGGTACCGTCACACTTCGGATGGAGTCAAAACTGGTCGTTCCGAAGACTATTGGCACAAAAACTGGTAGCTCTGCCTGGACAGGCGATGGCACAAACTGGACAGTTACCTTTGACCCTGACCAGCTTCTATCGAGTGAAAATAGTCTGGAAATCCACATCCAAGCGGAATTCACGGGGAAAGACTATACAATTGTTTCCGACGTTATGACGCTGACCGGTCTGGACTTTAAGCTGAAGGAAGACGTATTTGAATCCACTGGTGTTGCGCCTCAAGTGAGCACATCAGCCAACATGACGGCGAAAATGAATCTGCGGAATATGGCCGGTCCGGGCGGTCCAGAGGGTTGGGCGAATACCCGCTTCCGCCTATGGGTAGTGGAGCGTTTGCTTGGGAAAAACGATGCCACTGGCGAAGCATGGCGCACATATTTCGAAGGCGGTGTGGATGATCCGACCGCTTACGTCCATGCCCTCCAGTTTCTTGATTACAAGCTGGCCGATTACGACCTGAGCGCCGATAAAACCGCCACGCTGCAAGCCAATACGGTCACGGCCACAATCTTTGAAAGCGAGCCTATCGAAATTAAACCCGCCGATATCACAGTCTACGAGGGCGGCGACGGCGGCTATGACGCGGTGGTGGGCGATACAGGTACCATCTCCAGCAATTCGCTGCCGCATCCCATGTTCCATATCAACGCGCCTGCTGGTGTCGATCCTACGGGACTCACCTTCACCAACGGTGGTAAGTCCTGGACCGTCATCTCTGATGGGAACGGCTACTACCACTTCTCTGAAGGAGCGGGTCAGGACAAGGTCCGTGTCACTTACAGCTACACGGACGAAGATGGTGCGAAGCACACAGTGACAGAGGATGCGTTTGATCCGGCCACTATGGGCGAGGTCTACGGCCAACTGACCATCGAGCTCTACCCTGGTGAGAACAATCTGGACGACGTGATTGCTCAAACGGAAGACGGCAAGACCTATCGGCTCTTGGTTGGCACCGGCACCCTCACTGTCCGCGCGGTGGAGGCCGATGACGCCACCAGCGGTATTCAGGAAGTGCCGGCCGCCGAAGACGGCAGCGTGTCCTATACTGGCAACGTGGCCACCGATTCCGCAGTGGCGGTTGTTCCCGAGGGCACTACCTACACCCTGAACAACACCGGCGTGCAGCTGCCTGAGGATGCCACACCGTCCCTGCTGTTCGACAACATCATTTCTTCCGATGGCAAGGGTGATGAGCGGATCAGCAAACTGCAAGAGGCAGCGGATACGAAACTCGGCGGAGCAAACGAAAACCGCGAATACCAGATCAAGTATCTGGACCTGGTGGACGCCCACAACGGCAACGCCTGGATCAAGGCCAGCAATGGTGTGACCATCTACTGGGGCTACCCCGAAGGCACGGACCAGAGCACCGACTTCAAGCTGCTGCACTTCGAGGACCTGCACCGGGATACCTCTGGCGGCGGCACTACCGGCTTTGACCCCGATGATATCGCCAATAGTAAAATTGAAACGATTGCCGTGACTAATAACTCCAACGGCATTTCCTTCACCGTGGGCTCCGGCGGTTTCTCCCCCTTCGTCCTGGTGTGGGAGACCGCGGCAGAACCTACCCCCGATCCCGATCCCAATCCCGGCGGCGGCTCCGGCGGCGGCAGCGACAGCGACCCCACCGGCAACCTGACCATCTCCCTGGGCGGCAACGGCGGCAATGAGGACTTCATCTTCACCGTCATCTTCACCGACGAGGACGGAGACGAGCTGGAGAACAACTTCTACTACAACGGCGACTACACCGGCACCATCGGCAGCGGCGACGAGATCACCCTGACCGGCGGCGACAAGATCGTCATCCGCAACCTGCCCGAGGGCACCCGCTATGAGGTCATCATCGAGACCGCCGACGGCTACACCGCCACCTCCACCGGCGCCGAGGGCGTCATCCGCACCTCCGGCAACGAGGCGGCCTTCTCCGTCACCCCCACCGTGGTCCTGGCCGACCCCAGCGTCACCGGCGTGACCCGCTGGCTGAACACCACCGACCACATGGCCTACCTCTCCGGCTATCCCGGCGGAACCTTCGGCCCCGATAACTCCATGACCCGCGCCGAGGTGGCCCAGATGTTCTACGCCCTGCTGCTGAACAAGGACGTGACCATTACCAAGACCTTCTCCGACGTGCCCGCCGACGCGTGGTACGCCACCGCGGTGAATACCCTGGCCTCTCTGGGCATGGTCTCCGGCGATCCCGACGGCACCTTCCGGCCCAACGACCCCATCACCCGGGCCGAGTTCTGCGTCATCGCCCTGGCCTTCGCCTACGAGCCTGACAACGCCGTGTGCTACTTCGGCGACGTGTCCCGCAGCGACTGGTTCTACACCTACGTGGCCCAGGCGGCCAGCTACGGCTGGATCGGCGGCTACACCGACGGCAGCTTCGGTCCCAACGACCAGATTACCCGCGCCCAGGTGACCACCATCGTCAACAACATGCTGGGCCGCGTGGCCGACCGTGACTACGTGATCGACCATCAGGCCGACCTGGTCCAGTTCAGCGACCTGACCCGGGCCCACTGGGGCTACTTCCAGATCATGGAGGCCACCAACGCCCACGATTACACCAAGTCCAACGGAACCGAGAACTGGCGCTGACGCGCGCAGATCCGTCTGCTGTTAGACAACAAGCGAAAAGGAGCCCGTCTCCCCTGTGGGAGGCGGGCTCCGCTTTTCTGCTATACAAGCCCCCTGTGTGCCGCAGGTAAAGGCAGAGAAAAGTACAGTTCAGCTGCGGTTCATAGGACGGTACACATGGTTATGAAACCATATATAGCCGGCGTTTTCCTGCGGCATTCACGCAGACCTATTTGGATATCATGGGCTATAATACTGATTTTTTTCATCTAAAAAGGAAAAGTTTCCCCATTGACAAACCGAGCGAATTCGTTATAATGCGTGTTGGCCGGTTCCGTGGTATTGTTTGCGGCCGGAGCGACAGTTTCATAGAGCAGTCATCGGAGGACCCGCGGCCGCAGCCGCGGAGGTGGAGAAAGATGTCGAGTGCGCTCGGTTCCCTGAGAACCGAGCGTTTTTTGTCTGGAGCGGGCCGAAAATTTCAGATTTGTTTAGAAACGGCTTTAGGAACCATTCAGCTTTCCGCGGGAGAATGACCTCAACAAAGGCGGAAAGGCCTTTGGAAAAAATCTAAGATCAGAAAGGAATGTTTCTTTATGTTACTGCGGAAAGAATATCTCACTCGAGGTTTGGCCGTCTGTCTGGCCGGCGTCATGGCTCTGTCCCTGGCGTCCTGTACGGGGAGCAGCAATAAGAACTCCTCCTCCAAGAACAACACCACCCAGTCCCAGAGCAAGAACAACTCCAACCGGAACAACTCCAATTCCAGCAGCCATTCCAACCGAAACAACTCCAATTCCAACAATAGTTCCAGCCGGAATGATTCCAGTTCCAGCAGCAGCGCTAACCGGAACAATTCTGGTTCCAACAGCAGCTCCAGCCGAAACAGCTCTAATTCTGGCAGCGGCAGTTCTTCCAGCAAGAGTTCCGGCTCCTCCAAGAGCGCGGCCTCACCCAGCAGCGGGACGACTGCACGAAACGCCTCCTTCTCCGGCGATGGATCGGCGGTTCTGGCGGAGACGGAGGGCGAAGCCTTCACCTTGACCCGGCAGAACGGTCAGTGGATGCTCACAGACTGCTGAGAACGGCAGCTCTGTTTTTCATACAGGGCCGCGGGGCCGGGAGGACCGTCCCCGCGGCCCCACGGCGTATCTCAACCCCCAAAGCTGCGGGCAAGACCGGCAGGAGCCCGAACGACAGGAAATATGCGCCCCGCCTGTGCGGGAGGAGGGGCGGAACAGGAGGCCGATCCAAACCATGAGCGCGGCAAATATCTTGATCATTGAAGACGACGCGGATATCCGGGAGGGCGTCCGGATCTTGCTGGAGGGGGAGGACTACGCGGTCGCCGAGGCGCCGGACGGGGCTTCCGGGCTGAAGCTGGTGTCCGAGGACACCGACCTGATCATCCTGGACGTGATGATGCCGGGGATGTCCGGACTGAAGACCTGTGAGGAGATCCGCAAGTTCTCCTATGTTCCGGTGCTTTTTCTCACCGCCAAGACCCAGGAGTCGGACAAGCTCATCGGGCTCATGGCCGGCGGGGACGACTACCTGGCCAAGCCCTTCTCCTACTCCGAGCTGCTGGGGCGGGTCAAGGCCCTGCTGCGCCGGTATCAGGTCTACAGGGGCAAGGCGGACGACCGGAAGCAGATCAAAAACCGGGTGCTGGAGTCCTCCGGCATCCGCATCAACCGGGACTTTAACGAGGTTTCGGTAAACGGGAAGCCGGTGGAGCTGTCCAACCTGGAGTATCAGATTCTATTGCTGCTGATGCAGTATCCCAAGAAAATTTTCTCGGCCCAGAACCTGTACGAGAGCGTCTGGGAGGAACCGTTTTTCTACAACTGCAGCAGTACCGTGATGGTACACATCCGAAAGCTCCGCCTGAAGGTGGAGGAGGACCCGCAGAAGCCAAAGCGGATCGTCACGGTCTGGGGAAAGGGGTATCGCTTTGATCCGGTTTTGGAATAAGCGGAGGCGGACCTCCATCTACGCCGAGCTGGGGCGGCTGATGGCGGCGGCCTTTGCCGCCGCGCTGGCGTGCTTCTGCCTGCTGGGCTGGGGCGGTGTCCAGCTGATCGACGAATATTTAGCCCAGTCCAATTATCTGGAGCGGGAGGACGGCCGCCGCATCCAGAGTTTGCAGACCTATGTGACCGAGCACGGCCTGTCCGTCCGGAGCGCCGACTCCCTCACCGCATGGGTGCGGAAGCAGGGGCTGGTGGCCATCCAGGTGTACCGGGATGGGGCCCTGGTATATGACTCCAACTACCCCAGCGTGGACTTCTCCGACCAGGAGACCGAGGAGCTGTATTACGCCTGGGAGCAGATCTACTACGTGGACTTTGCGGACGGGGAGGCGGAGGTGGTCCTCCACGGCTACTATTACTACCAGTTTTACAACTATCTGACCGTGGGGGCCCTGCTGGCCGCCTTCCTGCTGTTTTTGACCGTTGTGATGGCGGGCATCCGGCGGACCATCCGGTACATCCGTGCTCTCAGCGGAGAGATTCGGATTCTGGAGGGTGGCAATCTGGAGTATCCCATCACTGTCCGGGGGCGGGACGAGCTGGCCGAGCTGGCCGAGAGCCTGGAGGCCATGCGCCAGTCCGTCCGGGAGCAGGCGGAGAGCGAGCGGAGGCTCACCCAGGCCAACCAGCGGATGGTCACCGAGATGTCCCACGACCTGCGCACCCCCCTGACCTCCATTTTTATTTTTACCGAGATCCTCCGGCACAAGTGCCGGGACTGCGCCCCCCAGCTGGAGGAGTATGTGGACAAGATCGACCAGAAGGCCCGGCGGATGAAGCAGCTCAGCGACCACCTGTTTGAGTACGCCCTGGTCACCAGCGAGACCCAGGCGCCGCTGGACCCGCCCACCTCCTTCCAGGCGGCCTTTTTCGACGTGTTTTCCGAGACTGCCGCCTTTCTCCAGCAGCAGGGCTTTTCCGTCTCCCTGGACCTGGACTGGAAAACCCGGACGGTCCAGGTCAGTGACGGCTATGTCGCGCGGATCTTCGACAATCTGGTCTCCAACCTGCTGAAATATGCCGATCCGGCCTTCTCCATCTCCGCCCGCACCCAGTACGGCCGCGCGTGGGCGGGATTTGTGCTGGAGAACCGGACACGCGACCCAGGGGACCAGGTGGAGAGCACCAGAATCGGCCTGCACAACATCTCCGCCATGATGCAGAATATGGGCGGACGCTGCGACGTGGAGCGGGAGGGAGACCGGTTCCGGATTGCCCTCCGCTTTCCCTGCCTGCCCTCCTATGACACCGATCGAACCATTCTGCCCTCTCTGGGCGGCGGTACAGAGTGGGGGCCGGATGAAAAAGTTCAAAAAGGACTTGACAAGGCCCTCGAAGAATAGTATGATTTCAGATGTTCTTGAATCGTATAATCTGAAATCATACAAAAGAGGGGCGAGTGGCCATGCAGACAAGCGGGGAGCCGGACACCCGGCTGGAATCCTTCCGGGACGTGTCCATGGAGTTTGACGCGGTCTATGGGATGCTGGCCAAGTCCTGCGGCCTGTCCGGGACGGAGTACTGGGCCCTCATTCTGATCCACGAGGGGGTGGAGACACAGCGGGAGATCAGCGAACAGCTGAGTCTCAGCCGGCAGACCCTGAACTCCGCCTTCAAGCAGCTCATCCGCAAGGGTCTGATCCAACTTTCCCCCTTGGAGCACGACCAGCGGAGCAAGCGGGCCCTTCTCACCCAGGAGGGGCGGCGCTTTGTGGAGAGCACCATCGCCCGGACCCGGCGCATGGAGGAGCAGGCCTGGCAGACCCTGACCAGGGAGGAACAGGCCGATCTGATCCGCCTGACCCGCCAGTTCAGCTCCGCCCTGCGCCAGTCGCTGAACCGTCCAAACAATTAAATTTCTGCTCATCGGAGGGCCTGTGATCGCAATCACACGGGTCAGAGAAGATGTCGAGTGCGCTCGGTTTCCCTGGAGACCGGGCGCGCTCTTTTTATATTCTAAACTGCATTTGTACCAGCATAAAGGAGTGGAACAGCTATGAACTTGATTCTGCGCTTCCTGAAGCCCCACTGGAAGCTGTGCTTGATCACCGTCGTCCTGCTGATCGTGGACGTGGCCGGGGCCCTGTTTATCCCCACCCTGGTGGCGGAGATGCTCAACGACGGCACCTCCGGGGCCTCCTTCGACGCCATCGTCCGCACTGGCATACACATGGCGGCAGTGTCCGTTCTGGCGGGCGTGTGCGCCATCCTGGGGGGCTACGCCAGCGCCACCCTGGCCGCCCAAGTGGGCAAGGACATGCGGGAGGCCATCTACGCCAAGTCCCTGAAGCTGTCCGTCTACGACTTCCGGCAGTTCGGCACCGCCTCCATCACCACCCGCACCATCTCGGACATCACCACCATCCAGTTCGCCCTCACCAGCACCATTCAGATGGTCATTCCCGTACCGGTGATCTGCGTGCTGGCCCTGGCCCTCACCTTTGGCCTGGACGCCCAGATGGGCGTGATCCTGCTGATCGTGGTGGCCGCCGTCCTGCTGCTGGCCTGGCGCATCATGGGCAGCGCATCCCCCCTGTTCCGGAAGCTCCAGAAACTGCTGGACCGGATGAGCACCGTCCTGCTGGAGAACATCACCGGCGTGCGGGTGGTCCGGGCCTTCAACAACGAGATCCGGGAGGAGGGCCGGATGATCACCGCCTTTTCCAACTACGCGGCCACCTCCATCAAGGCCAACCGGCTGTTTGCCAACCTGGACGGCCTCTCCTTCTTCTGCATCAACCTCTTCGTGGTGGTGGTCTACTGGCTCAGCGGCGCACACATCAGCAGCGGCAATCTTCAGATCGGCGACATTACCGCTCTCATCGAGTACGCCATGATGGTGCTGTTCTTCCTGATGATGGCCCAGATGGTCATTCTCACCCTGCCCCGGGCCCTGGAGTGCTGTGAGCGTGTCCGCCTGGTGCTGGACCACACCCCGGAGATCGTGGACCTGGTGGACCGGGACCCGGAGGAGGACTCCTCTAATCCGGAGGTGCTGGCCTTCCGGGACGTGTCCTTCCGCTTCAAGGACGCGGAGGAGGACACCCTGGGCCACCTGAACTTCGTCTGCCGCCGGGGCGAGACCACCGCCATCATCGGCGGCACTGGCAGCGGCAAGTCCACCGTGGCCTCTCTGATCCTCCGCTTCCACGACGTGACCGGCGGCGCGGTGGAGCTCAATGGCACGGACATCCGGAACATGCCCCAGAAATTCCTCCGGGACCACCTGGCCTATGTCCAGCAGAAGGCCCGGCTGTTCTCCGGCACCATCGCCGGCAACCTGCGGTATAGCCGCCCCGACGCCACAGTGGAGGAGCTGATGCACGCCGCCGACGTGGCCCAGGCGGGGGACTTCATCCGCTCCCTGCCCGACGGCCTCAACGCCTTTGTAGCCCAGGGGGGCGCCAACTTCTCCGGCGGTCAGAAACAGCGGCTGTCCATCGCCCGGGCCCTGGTGAAGAAGCCGGAGCTGTACATCTTTGACGACAGCTTCTCCGCCCTGGATTTCAAGACGGACGCCGCCCTGCGGCACGCCCTGGCGGCCGAGACAAAGGATGCGGCGGTGCTTATCATCGCCCAGCGGGTCAGCTCCATCCGCCACGCCCACCAGATCATCGTCCTCCACGAGGGGCGCATGGCGGGCATCGGCACCCACGAGGAGCTGATGAAGACCTGTAAGGTCTACCAAGAGATCTATGAATCCCAGACGAAGGAGGTGCAGGAGGCATGAGCCCCAAAAAGAAATTTGCCGGCATCGAGCACGAGGTGCCCCAGAATACCAAAAGCACCGTGGTCCGGCTGTGCGGCCATCTCCACGGCCAGCGGGTCCGGCTGACTGTGGTGGCCCTGTCCATCGTCATCTATGTGGCTCTGTCCATCTGGAACCCCATGTACAGCGCCATTGTCATCGACCACCTGTGGCAGAGCGTCCAGGCCGCCTGGCAGGCCGGGACCCCCTTCTCGGTCACCGGGACCATGGGCCGGGAGCTTGTCCAGCTCACGGTGCAGTATCTGTTCACCTGGCTCTTCTACTACCTCCAGTCCTATCTGATGGCCAACGTGGCGGAGAGCCTGGTGCTGGAGTTGCGCAGCCAGATCTCCCGAAAACTCAACCGGCTGCCCCTGCGGTTCTTCGACCAGAACAAGGCCGGCGAGATTTTAAGCCAGGTGACCAACGACCTGGACAAGATCGCGGAGGTGCTCCAGACCGGCCTTCTGAAGCTCATCGTGGCCATCGGCACCATCATCGGCTCCCTCATCGTCATGTTCTATTACAGCGTGCCCCTGACCCTGCTGTTCCTGGTGTTCATGGCCGTCAGCATGGCGGTCACCAACGTGGTGGCGCGAAAGAATCTGAAGTGCGCCGCCGACCGGCAGGAGACCATTGCCGTCCTCGCCGGCGTGGTGGAGGAGTATTACAACGGCCGGGATGTGATCAAGGCCTATAACCACGAGGCGGAGTCCATCCAGCGGGTGTCCCAGGCCGCCAAGGCCAACCGGGCCGCCAACCAGAGGGCCGATTTTCTGACCAACTGCGTCAACCCCCTGATTCGTCTGCTCACCCGCCTGGCCCAGGTGGTCATCGCCGTCGTCGCCGGCAAGGCCATGCTGGACGGCGCCATGTCGGTGGGCGTGGTCCAGGCTTTCTTCCAGTATGTGAACCAGACGGCGGAGCCCCTCACCGAGGCCTCCTACATGATCAACTCCCTCCAGGCCGCCCTGGCCTCCGCCGAGCGCACCTTCCAGCTGCTGGACGAGGAGGAGGAGCGCCCCGACCCGGAATATCCCGCCGCAGTGGAGCGGGCCCGGGGCACCATCGCCTTTGAGCACGTCAGCTTCGGCTATACCCCGGACCGCCTGTTGATGAAGGACATCAGCTTTACCGCAAAGCCGGGGCAGAAGATCGCCGTGGTGGGCTCCACCGGCGCGGGCAAGACCACCCTCATCAACCTGCTCATGAGCTTTTACGAGGTGAACGGCGGCCGGATCACCGTGGACGGGGTACCCACCGCCGATATGACCCGCTCCGGCCTGCGGAAGAACTTCGGCATGGTCCTCCAGGACACCTGGCTGTTCGGGGGGACGGTGGCGGAGAACATCGCCTACGGCCGCCCCGACGCCACCCGGGAGGAGATCGTGGCCGCGGCCAAGGCCGCCAAGGTGGACTACTTCATCCGCACCATGCCCCACGGATATGATACGGTGCTGGACAACGAGGCCGGCAATCTGTCCGCGGGCCAGCGGCAGCTGCTCACCATCGCCCGGGTGTTCCTGTGTGACCCGCCCATCCTCATTCTGGACGAGGCCACCTCCAGCGTGGACACCCGCACCGAGGTGGAGATCGGCAAGGCCATGAAGCAGCTCATGCGGGGCCGCACCAGTTTCGTCATTGCCCACCGCCTGTCCACCATCCGGGACGCGGACACCATTCTGTTTATGGAACAGGGCAACATCATCGAGCAGGGGGACCACAAGACCCTGCTGGCCAAGCGGGGGGCCTATGCCGCCCTTTATTACAGCCAGTTTGAGTAACCATATTTTGCGGCGGGGAGATCAGCCGCAAAATATGCCGGATGCGCCGGACCGCATAAGGGCCGGCACATCCGGTACAGAAGGAGAGGATCGTATGAAACATTGGGCAGTGTGGGAGAAGTTCCGCTTCACAGGCTGCCCTGGGAGAGAGGCGGTCAGGTGCATAATTCTGAAAGGAGGACCGCCCACACCGCCGGCCAGGACCATTTCAACAGCGTACAGCCCGTAAAAATGCTCTGATGGGACCGCGCTTAGGGCTGTACAGCGGCCCCGGCGCGGTCCCATCAGAGAGGTTTTCGGGATATTTGGATGGTCAGAAGGCAACAGATAAATTCGTCAATTTCAAAACAGATGGAATCGGATTACCAGGGATTGATCTCATACTGCTCCTGGTAGAACTGCTGCTGACGCTCGATCTCAGCCTGATACTCCTCGGGGCCCATAAAGTCCAGAGGCAGATTCTGGCGGGCGGCATCCTCCTGGAAGTCGGGGTCATTCACGGCCTGCTCCATGGCGTCGGCCAGGATCTGAATGATCTCGTCAGGGGTGCCGGCGGGAGCCGCCATGCCGCGCATCGCGACCTGGGTCTGCTCAAAGCCGCACTCAATGTAGGTCGGCACATCGGGAACCATGTCAATGCGCTCCTCAGAGCCCACGGCCAGCAGATTCACAGCGCCGCCGTTATACTGACCTACAATTTCGGATACGTTGGCACACATCACATCCACCGTACCGCCCAGCAGCGCAGTCAGCATGGGGCCGGTGCCGTCAAAGGGGACCTCACGGAGCTCGATACCATAGGTCTGCTCCATGCGGCGCAGGGTCAAGGCTTCGCTGGTGCCCGGGCCGCTGTAGGCGACTCGCAGGCCGTTCGGATTGGCCTTGGCGGCGTCGATCATGTCTTGGAAGCTCTGGATGTCGCTGTCGGGCACAACGGCCATCGTGCCCGGATCGCTGACAAAATTAGCAATGGGGGCGAAATCGTCCATGGAATAGTTCACCTGATCTCCCATCGTGATGGGATTGAAAACGATGGAAGGCAGGTTGATCATGCCCAGAGTATAGCCGTCAGGCTCGCCGGTGGCAATCGCGGTCCAGCCCACGATGCCGCCTGCGCCAGGCCGGTTCTCGATGGCAAAGGTGCCGCCCAGATATTTCTCGGTGTAGCTCAGAATGCTGCGGGCGGCGATGTCGCTGCCTCCGCCGGGATCAAAGGCGATGATCGCTTCGATGGCCCGCTCAGGATAGGAGCTGGTATCGGCGTTGGCGGCGCTTCCGCTGCCTCCGGTGGCGCCGCCGCAGCCGGACAGCAAGGAGGCGGAGATGGCGGTGACCAGCAGAGCGGAGATCACTTTCTTGTTCATAGGTGTTTCCCTCCATTTTCATTTAACTTAAAGCCGGTTATTTCTTGCCTGGCCCCTTTCGGTCTGCCCAGGCGGTTTGACAGTTTACTCGTCCCCCAGCTGATCCCGCTTCTGCTTGATTGCGGTATACAGGCTGACGACCAGGGCGATGATGCACAGGACGGTAATGACGCCGGAGACAGGGCGCTGGAACAGAAGCAGCAGTCCGGAATCGGACATGGCCACCGTCTGGATCATGGTGTACTCCAGGTTCTCACCCAGGATAAAGGCCAGGATCAGTGCAGCAGCGGGGAACTCCAGCTTTTTCATCAGATAGCCTACGATGCCGAAGAAGATCAATAGACCCACGTCAAACAGACTGCGGCCCACAGAGTAGATGCCCACCATGCAGATGATCAGGATCATGGGGTAGAGCAGTTTGTAGGGGATCAGAGCTACCTTGGCCCACAGGTTGGCCAGAGGCAGATTCATAATCAGCAGCAGTACGTTGCCGATAAACATACTGGCGGTGACGCCCCAGATAAACTCCGGATCGTTCTGATACAGCAGGGGGCCGGGGGTCAAGCCGTGCATAGTAAAGGCGCCCAGCAGAATAGCCACGGTGGGGGAGCTGGGGATGCCCAGGGTAAACAGGGGGATCAGGGCCGCGCCGGAGTAGGCGTTGTTGGCGGTCTCGGGACCGGCCACTCCTTCGATGGCGCCGTGTCCGAACCGGCTGGGATCCTTGGCTACCTTTTTCTCTACAGAATAGGAGATGAGAGAGGCGATGGAGGCGCTGGAGCCGGGAATCAGGCCCAGGACCATGCCGATGCCGGTGCCGCGGCCGATAGCGGCCAGCGTGGGCTTCCACTCCTCGCGGGGCGGGATCATCTTATCCACCTTAGCGGGGACCTGAACACCGGAGACGTCTTCCATGTTCAGAAGAATCTCGGAAATGCCGAACAGACCCATAGCCAGAACGACGAAATCGATGCCGTCCAGCAGCTCAATCTGGCCGAACAGGAACCGGTCCAGGCCGGATCCGCTGTCAATGCCGATCTCAGAGAGCAGCACGCCCAGCACAGCGGCGATGAGTCCCTTGACGACCGACTTGCCCATCAGGCCCACCACCAGCAGCAGTCCGAAGAGCATCAGGCTGAAGAACTCAGGAGGACCAAAGCCAAGGGCAATATCAGCGATGGCTGGGCCAAGGAAGGTCAGACAGACGATGGCCACGATGCCGCCCACAAAGGAGCCTATGGCAGCCACACCCAGCGCCTGGCCGGCCCGGCCCTGCCGGGCCATCTGATAACCGTCGATACAGGTAATAACGGAAGCGCCCTCTCCGGGGGTGTTGATCAGAACCGATGTAATGGTGCCGCCGTACATAGCGCCGTAGAAGATGCCGGCCAGCATGATAATGGCGGTTACCGGTTCCAGGTCATAGGTCATGGGAATCAGCAGTGCCGTACCGGCTACAGGGCCCAGGCCGGGCAGTACGCCCACGAACATTCCCATGCACACGCCGCCCAAACAGAACAGCAGATTCAGGGGGGTCAGAGCAGTCTGAAAGCCGCCCAGAAGACTCATTAAGGATTCCAACATATTCCGTCACCTCCCACTCAGAACCCAAGCGCGTTCACAGGAAGGTTGACTTCCAGCAGCACGCGGAAAATCACAAAAATCACAACGGAAACCACAACAGAAATCCCCAGAGCGGTATACCAGCGGTAGCTGCTGCGGTACAGCAGGAACAGGAACACAGTGCCTGCCAGCACGGAGCCCAGAGGCTTCAGCAGCACCACATACAGCGCCATGTACAAAAGGACCAGCAGGATATTCAGCAGGCCCTTCTTGTCGGGCATGCTGCTGACAGAGTCCTTGCCCCGAATCGAGGTGATCAGGTGGGCTGCTGAGAGGATCAGCAGGATGAGCGACAGGCAGAACGGCATGACACCGGGGCCTGGGCCGATAATGCCCTCAAAGGGGTACTGCAGAGAGTACACGAGGAACAAAACGGCGATGGCAAGCACCACGACACTGCTGATGATACTGATTTTTTTCTTGTCCAAAAAACTCTCCTCCTTTACCGGGAATGAAACGACTGGGGACTAACGACAAAACATTTGATCTTCCACCTCTTCCTTTGTCTTCCGAACTGACTCCAGCATCTCCTCATCCAGAGGATAGCGGATCACGCATCCGGGGGTCAGGATCAGTCCCTTTCCTCCGGTGGACTTCAGGGCGCGGAAGATCTGGTTGCGCACTGCGTTATGATTCCGGTTGGTGATATCGGTGCGCTGCAATCCCCCCATCAGGCACTTGCCGGTGAGAAGAGCACACTCATCCATGTCAGGCAGGCTCTCTCCCACATGCCAGTTGAATACCTGGACGGGATAATCCTTCAGCAAGTCGAACATGATATCGCTGCCGTGGGCGTGGAGTACGTTGAACCAGCCGGAAGACGCTTCGATCACCCGTCTGTCGTAGGGGACACCCAGGGCCTGATATCTCTGGGCGGTGGTCACATCGTAGTTGCTGATCTGAGAGGCAAAGAAGATGCCGTCGGCCCCCAGCTGAGTGGCCCGGCGCACCAGAGCACAGGTGGTTTCAGTGATACGTTCCAGGGCAGATTTGATCTTCTCCTCGCCACCGGCCTGATCCAAATGCTCCTGCCAGTGCTTGCCCGACACCTTGTCGGCGATGGTCAGCGGACTGAAGCATGTGAAGATGACGGGCACGTCATCTCCGGCCTTGTCGCGGATCTCCAGCAGCAGCTCCAGAGAGTGCAGCTCCCGGCTCAGGGCCCCCTTGCCGGGGTCGCATACGGGGATCTTGTCCCAGTCGTCCACGGTGTGAACCGGTGTGCTCACCAGCTTGGCCACGCCCCCCTTCGCGATCTCAGAGTAATCCACCTCACAGCCCAGATCCTCGATGGGGTACATCCCGTTATTCATGGTCTTGATCAGATCAATATCCAGCTTCTTATAGAACTTCCAGCTCTCCTCAGCCAGCTTCTCAGGGTCCATATCAATCCCCGGGAAGTGGGACCAAAGGGCGTAGGGCACCCGGTCCGGGCGCTCTCCCTTCAGTGCGGCGCGGATACGCTCCGCTTTGGTCATTCAGATCGTCCCCTTTCTTCCACACACCCTCAGAATCTAAGCTCTCCCGGCGGGCAGCACGACTCTGCATATTTTGCACAAAATTGTGGGTGCTTGTCTTTGCGATTAAAACGATTCTGCCAACATTCTACTATTAACTTCAAAAAAAGTCAATATATTTTCTTGGAGAACGTAAAGAATATCAATACATTTATTAGGCGCTGTCAGAAAATGTCTTGGTAGGCTGTGCCAAGCACCGGCCGCGGGAAGCAGAAAAATCTTCATTTTTTCGGGACATTCCTAGGGGACGGCGGAATTTCAGTCCTTTTCTCTCAGAATTTCCGTCAGGTCCACCGGGAACTCCGGCCCGGTCATATCAGCCTGCTCTCCCAGTAAGAATTGGTATGCGGCCACCATAAAATCAATGCGGGGGGTGGCCACTCCGTACCGCTTTCCCAGGCGGCTGACAGCCAGATAGCCGTAGGGGACGTCCTCTGTCAAAAAACGGTGATAGGGGGTCTTGGGCAGCTGGACGGACTGGAGGCTGGGGTTGCTCTGTCCCAGTTCCTTAAGACTGGCGCACTGGGCATCCCAGGCGCTGTTCATCAACTCCAGTACACTTTTCGGGGTCCCCCCCAGGGCGCGGATGACCTGGCAGCGCTCCTGATCTGCGGCCATCACCAGGTCCTGAAGCATGGGAGGCAGGCACTCACCGTAGAAAGAGGCCTCCTCCCGGTTGGCCATGCGGGTGATATTGAACAGGCTGATGGGCACGTGGACTGGGGGATTTGTGTTGTTCAGAGAGGTATCCACAATGCTGTCCACCGGGCAGAACTCCGGAAAGGCGTCTCGCAGCTCCCGCGCCGCCTGACAGGCGGCGGAGCCTGGTATAGTGGCGAAGCTGATGTGCTTTTTGATGGGCTTCATATAGGTAGTGGCCGGATATGTGAGGGACGGGGAGCCGGCCAGGTTTCCGCTGGTTTCCCCCAGTACCACCCTTTTTGTCCGGGCCTCGTCCCCCAGGACGCAGTAGAACTCATAGGCGCCCCAGTTGCCGGTGAAAATCACCACCAGCTGTCCTTCCTGGAGCTTGCCCCGCAGCAGCTCTGCCATAGGGCGATGACCTTTGGAGGTGGTGGTTACGAAGAGAAATTTGGCTCCGTCCACTGCCTGGGACAGGTCAGTGGTGGCTTGGACCTTGAAGTTGCCCTCCAGAGCGCCGGATACGGTGATTCCAAAGCGATTGACCGCCTCCGCTTTCTCCGGATCCCGGGTGAATCCGGTCACCTCAAATCCCCGTGCCGCCAGCAGCGCGGCCATGTTGTGGCCTACCTTGCCCAGGCCCAGAACAGCTACCTTCATTGCGCATTCTCCTCCCAGCTTTATGATACTCCGGTCTTCGGACCGGAACCGAGGTTGTATGAGACTGATTGTACCATGGCCGAAGTGGGAATGCCACCCTGCGGAAGCCGGCTTCTGGAAATCAACGCATGGTTCTGATGGCGCTGCCAAGGGCTCGCCCTTCCGATCCGGCTCAAGAGTCTGCCAGCTGATTGCCGGCGTTTGCAGCATTCTGACTATGAAAACCAAAGGACGACGGCCTGTTTTTCATAAATTTTTTAAAAAGTATTGACATTCACTCTGAATTTGATATATTGATATTGACAAATTATAGGCGGAGGAACTAATAAAACATATCAAGGGGGACTTCGTTATGAATCGAAACGATCAGGCATATCAGGACTGCGTCGCCATCCTCAAAGAGGAGCTGCTGCCCGCAATGGGATGTACAGAACCCATTGCAATCGCCTACTGCGCGGCCATCGCCCGCCGGTATCTGGGGGAGCTCCCCGATCATGTGCTGGTGGAGGCCAGCGGCAACATTATCAAAAATGTCAAAAGTGTGGTAGTGCCCAACACCGGCGGCCTGCGGGGGATTCCGGCGGCTACTATGGCCGGCGTGGTGGCCGGCGACCCGGATAAGCAGCTCCAGGTGATTTCCCAGGTGACGGAGGAGCAGAAGAACGAGATCCGCCGGATGCTGGAGCAGGTTAAAACGGAAGTTCGTCTGGCGGACACCAATTTGGTTTTCGACATCATCGTCACCCTGCGGAAGGGGGACTCCTATGCCAAGACCCGCATCGCGAACTACCATACCAACGTAGTTACCATTGAGAAGAATGGCGAGAAGCTGAAAGACGAGCCCGTGGAGGATGAGAGCGAGAAAGGCCTCACTGACCGCTCCTTCTTGAGCGTCAAGACAATCTATGACTTTGCCAATTCGGTTGAGATTGATGACGTTCGGGAGGTGTTGGACCGGCAGATCCAGTACAATACCGCTATCGCGGAGGAGGGGCTGCGCGGAGACTATGGGGCCAATGTGGGTTCCATCCTGCTGCACAGCGGGCCGGATACGGTGAAAAACCGGGCCAAGGCCTACGCGGCCGCCGGTTCCGACGCCCGAATGAACGGCTGTGAGCTTCCGGTGGTCATCAACGCCGGAAGCGGCAATCAGGGAATTACGGTTACCATGCCTTTGGTGGTATACGCCAAGGAACTGGGTGCCAGCCAGGAGCAGCTCTACCGGGCCCTGACACTGGCCAACCTAATCGGAATCCACCAGAAAACCGGAATAGGCCGTCTCTCCGCCTTCTGCGGCGCCATCAGCGCCGGAGCCGCCGCCGGCTGTGGCGTGGCCTATCTGAAAGGCGGAGATCTGAAGGCCATCTCCCACACCCTGGTAAACGCCTTGGCGGTGGTGTCCGGGGTCATCTGTGACGGAGCCAAGGCCTCCTGCGCCGGGAAGATTGCCGTCGGCGTGGACGCAGGCATCATGGGCTATGAGATGTATTGCTATAACCAGCAGTTCCGCAGCGGCGACGGCATCGTGAAGAAGGGAGTAGAAAACACCATCGCCAATGTGGGCCGTCTGGGCCGTGAGGGAATGCGGGAGACCGACCAGGAAATCCTGAAGATTATGATTGAGGACTGGACGAACCCCTGACGGCAGACCTGGGCATAAAAATGGCTGCCGTATTGGATACGGCAGCCGTTTTTTACTTATACCAGGACTATACGGAGAAGAGAAAGAGAGGAACTTCTTCGTCGGAGAGGGAGTATAGCGTGAAGGTAGCGGCCAGGATTTTCATGTTGGCATCATACACAAAAGAGGACCAGATGGACACGTTATCCGGGTCCTCGAAGTGCTCCAAAGCCGGCTCCAAAATAGGAAGCGGACGTGTATTGATGAATACCTTCATAAACTTGGGGTGGACATTGGGAAGAAGCCGCAGGTAGTCATGGATATAACAGTCTCGAATCTGTTCAAAGGAGAGGGACAAATCGGGGGCCACGGAGCAGGGAATGTAGGTATAGTCCCAAGAGATAGAACTCCGGGCGTTGATGTTTTTTCGCACCACCTCATAAAAACTCTCCCCGGCGGGAAGCCCCAGCTTCTGGGCCAGTTCCGGACAGGACGTGAGCACACGGAATTGGGATAGTTCGTGTTTCTTCCCCTCGGAAACTTTAGTAATCACTGCGGCGGAGAATGCCTGAGAAGTACGGACTGGCTCGGTAGAAATTACAAAGCTGCCCTTGCCCCGGATACGCTTGAGGACGCCCATCAGAGCCAGCTCTGAGACCGCCTTGTTGGCAGTGATCCGGGAGACAGAGAACATCCGGGCCAGTTCAGTCTCAGAGGGGATGCGGCTCCCCACGGCATATTCTCCGCTGCGGCATTTTTCCAAGATATAATTTTGAACTTTGACATAATTGGGCACCTGATTGTTTGGCTTTTCAGACATGAGGTCTGCCCTCCTCTCACATTTTTATTGTATGGTATTTGCGGCTATTTGTAAAGATATTTTCTGGAGAAAGCCTGGAATGAATAGGGAGCCGCCCGCCGCGGAGGGGGAGCGCCTTGACAGAACCGGCGGGAGCCCCTATCATATAGCCTGTGCCAGACGGCGGGCTGATCGCTCCGTCTGGAGCGATTGATTGAGACTGGAGGGATACAAAGAATGAAAACAGCTCCTTTTCAGATTCATACGGACCTGGACTATCCTCACCTGCTGGAGATGCATCGAGTGGTGGATGGAATCTTGGCCCCCAAGTGCCTGCGGAAAAAGCAGCGGTTCAATGTGGCCATCAGCGTGATCGATATTGCAGTGGGGATCTTCTGTGTCCAGATGACCGGGAAGCTGTGGGTGGCGGTGATGTTCGGGTTGTTGGCGCTGGCCTTCTTGGCCGCCGGGATTTTCTATTTCCAGATTGCGGCCCGGACTGCACAAAGGCAGATGGACAAGCGGGTCTTTTCCACAAATTACACTTTGGAGGCTGAAGGCATACGAAGCGTCAATCGCCGTGAGGAGAAGGTTTACCCGTATCACGATTGCGGCCGTTTGGTGGAGACAGAGGAAAATCTCTACTATGTCACCCAGAAGGGTGAGGTAGTGATGCTGGATAAAAGTACGCTCCAGGGCGGTGGAATAGAGGAGCTGCGGGCCTGGCTGAGTGAAAAGTGCGGACGGCCAGTCGAATCAGCGGGACCGGACTGGAAAATCCAGAAGAGCCCGGAGAAAAACTGAGGAACTTGCAGGGCAGCCTGAGGGGAGGGGTGCAGCGATGCGCGCCCCCCTGTTTATTTTATGAGAAATTGATGGAGCGGAAGGATGGTCCCGGACTCAGCGCAAGCGCTATTTTCGGTTCCCGCGTCGCTCATTCTTGGCGCGCCTGAAGCTCTGCCGTTTGTAAGAGAACGGAATTTAAAGCATCCGGGGACGGCGGAGGGACTGGAACCCAGCCCATCCGGCCCTCCAAGTTTCCGTCCGGTTACAATCCGGGTCAATGGGACAACAAACAGGAAAAGACCGCGGAAAACAAAAATAATCCGCTGGAATCATTTGATTCCAGCGGATTTCTGCCTGTGGGAGGGGAAATTGAAGCCTGTCTAAGATCCGCGGCAGACTACTGCCCGTTTTTTAATTTTGTATTTGCAAATTGAATGGCATAATCCATCGCGTTGATTAGACTCAACTCATTTGCGTGTCCGCTGCCCGCATGTCCGAAACCAGTTCCATGATCCACGGATGCGCGGATGATCGGCAGTCCCAATGTCACATTGACGCCGGCTACCGCTTCCCAGTGCTTCTCCTGCTTGTTGTAGACAAAGCCCTTCACCTTCAGAGGAATATGCCCCTGGTCGTGGTACATGACTACCACAATATCATACCAGCCGCCCAGCGCCTTGGAGAACACCGTATCCGGGGGAGTGGGCTTCTTTTCGGGGATGTTGATGCCCTCGGCCAGGGCCTCGTCGATGGCGGGCTGGATCTCCTGAATCTCCTCGGTGCCGAACATGCCGTTCTCCCCGCAGTGGGGGTTCAGGCCGGCAACACCGATTTTGGGATTCTCAATGCCCAGGGCTTTGCAGCCCTCGTTGGCGATGCGGATGCACTCCAGCACCCGGGCCTTCTTGACCCGGTCGCAGGCCTCGCGCAGGGAGACGTGGGTGGAGACGTGGACCACCCGCAGCTCCTCATGGGCCAGCATCATGGTGTACTTGTCGGTGTGGGTGTAGTCCGCGTAGATCTCCGTGTGGCCGGAGTAGTGGTGCCCGGCCATGTTAATGGCCTCTTTGCTCAGGGCATTGGTGACGGTGGCATCGATCTCGCCAGCCATGGCCAGCTCGATCACTTTCTTCACATACTGGAAGGAGGCCTCGCCGCCCAGGGCGCAGGCGCCGATTCCAAAGGGCTTGGGCTCTTCCTGGTCCGCCGTGTCCGGGATCTGCTCCTTGGGGACCAGGCCCATGTCCAGCACGTCGATGGTGCCATAGGCGAACTTGGCATCCTGGACGCTCCGGACCGGGTTGAGGGCCAGATCGATGCCGGATACCTTCTTGGCCACCCGGAGGGCGTACTCCATGCTGCTCACGTCGCCCACCACCAGGGGGCGGCAGCGGTCGTAGACGGTTTTGTCGTGGAGCGCCCGGACAGTGATCTCCGGACCGTTGCCAAAGGGATCGCCCATGGTGATTCCCAGAATAGGTCTGTTCATGTTCATCATTCCTTTTTGCAGGTTGAGGATTTTGATAGGTCTGGGGCGGGCGTCAGGGCGGTCTGGATTATCTCGACCAAATTTTCCTCGCCGAAGCCCCCAGATTTGGTAATCAAACGCAGGCTGCGGCCCCGATACTCCACCTGGCAGAGCACGACCCCTTTGGCCGGCTGGGCCACCGGCTGGAGACTCTGGATGCCCATGCGGCGAATGACGGCAGCCAAGGTGTCGCCACCGAAAATAATCAAGGTGTCCACCGCGGCCCGGTCCGCAATCTCCTGGACCCGGCGGGCCATGCACTCCGCGGTATACTGGGCCTGCTGGACCCGGCGGCTGGGAGGGATGGTCTCCAGATAGCGCTGGACCTCCTCGCCTGTCTCGGCCCGGGTGGACCGCAGCAGGATGTGTGCGCTGGATGGGATCTGGGAGGCCTCCCCGCTGCTTGGGTCACCGTCGGGCGCCACCGGCACATATCCCAACTGCCTGCGGGCGTAGGCGGTCTGGGACAGCGAAACGGGGCTCAGGCTTCCACAGGCCAGCAGAATGCGGCCTGGGCCGTCTGCACAGACAGGGGCCGCCGCCCGAACGGGCAGCTCCAGGGCGATGTGGGGCGCCAGGCTCTGGAGGAGCCGGGCACAGCCCGCCGTCAGGCGGGCCATGCCGCGGCGGCAGAGCGCTTCGGCAATCCGGTCCACCTGTTCGCCCGTCTGCGCGTCGAAAATGAGCACGTCCCCATCGTCCGGCCAGACAGAACTATCCGCCTCCACAACCCGAGAGCGGCAGGGTGCGGTGGAGGTCAGGATCTCGTCGATCCGGCTGCTGCGGATGGGGTCGAGCACATCGGCGGCAAAGCTGCTCTGGGCCACCGGTACGCCGTCCACATAGTGTATGCCCCCCCTGGTGGTCCGGCCGTTTTCCGGCCAGGCCGGGACGAAGGGCAGCGGGCGGACTCCGGCGGCCTGGGCCGCAGCCATCAGCTCCGCGCCCACATTGCCGCGCAGGACGGAGTCCGTCTTTTTATAGAGATAGGGCACGCCCTGCGCCGCGGCCTCTCGCACCAGGCCGGAGACCAGCTCGGCCGCCCGTTCCGGGGGGAGGTGCCGGCTCTCGGTATCGATCACCAGCACCTCCGCCTCTTCCGCCGACCGCAGCGTGTCCGGGCCCACATACAGGCGCACCTGTGTGTTTACCTGCAGCTGAGCGATCTGTACGCCGGTGTCCAGCGCGCCGGTCAGATCATCCGCCAGGATCAGCAATGTCGTCATGGTTTTCTCCTGAATCTCAGAACTCCAGTCCGTCCTCCAGGGTCAGCACCATCTTGCCGGGCGCGCCGGAGAACAGCGCCTGGAAGGCGTCCTCATATTTTTCCAGGGGGTAGATGCCGCCCAGAGCGGGCTTCAGGTCGAAGCCGGGGGTCTTGAGCAGCTTCTCGCACTCAAACCAGGTCTGATACATGAGCCGGCCGGTGACGCCCACCACGGTGGCCTCCTTATAGATAATGCCGTTGGTGGCGTCCAGAGTCAGACTCCCTCCAGGGAGGCCCACCATGGTGAACTGTCCGTGGAGCTTCAGGGCCTTGAAGGCGTCGGAGATGGCGCCGTTGTTGCCGGTGTAGTCGATGACCGCGTCCACGCCCCGGCCTCCGGTGGCGTTGAGAACCACCTCGGAGGCGGCCTGGCTGCGGGTGTTGATGGTCACATCCGCGCCCATCTGCTTGGCCACTTCCAGCTTGGGCTCGTCGATGTCGGTGGCGAAGATCCGGCCGGCGCCGCTGTACTTGGCGGCGGCAATGGCCATCAGGCCGATGGGGCCGCAGCCGGTAATCAGAACGTCCTTGCCGCCCATGGGGGTGGCGGAGACGCCGTGGACGCCCACGCCGAAGGGCTCCAGCAGGGACCCCTTCACATAGCTGATGCTGTCGTCCAGCTTCCACAGGCAGTCCTTGTGCACGTTGATGTACTCCCCGAAGGAGCCGGGCACATGCACGCCGATGATCTTCATGTGCTCACACACATGCTGATTGCCGGTGCGGCACTGGTAGCACTGGTTGCAGGGGATGTGGGTCTCGCCGGCCACCCGGTCGCCCACCTGATAGCCCAGCACGTTCTTGCCCACTTCCACGATGTCGCCGGCGAACTCATGGCCGAACACCATGGGCAGCTTCAGCCGCTCCTGGGCGTAGGGGGCCCACTTGTAAATGTGCTGGTCGGTGCCGCAGATGGCGGTGGCCTTCACTTTTACCAGGACCTCCTCGTCGGAGATCTGGGGAATGGGCACATCGGTGCGGTAAACCGCGCCCACTTCGGGCTTCTCTTTTACGATTGCTCTCATAGTTCCAGTCATAGGAAAATTCCTGCCTTTCTGCATTTCAAAGATCGCGTTGTGTCAGTTAAAAATTGGGAGATCAGGCGTCCATGCCCGGGTCCGGCCGGCCCTGTTCGGCGGCGGAGGACCGAATGTTCCGTCCTCTCCACCGCTGCCAGGTGCAGAATGTGCCGAAGACAGTTCCGGCGGCAAAAAACATCAGGATGAATACGGTCAGGACCGGGTCGTCCCGAAAATATTCTCCCCGCTGGCAGCACTGCCACATATAGACATTGAGCCAGATCATAAATCCGATGCCCGCCAGACGGAGCAGCACCGCCGGGCCGGCGGGCAGCCTCCTGGGGGCGCCAAGGTAATCGGTTCCGCGCATGGCGCACCTCCTGTGTGGGATTGCTGAAAGGTTGGTCCGCGCCGCGGTCTGGGGAATGGGGGCCCTTCAGACCGCAGGCGCCGGCCGCATGGTACGGTTAAGACATCAGGCTGGGAAGGAACAGGGAGATCTGCGGGATATAGGTGACCAGCAGCAGGACGATCAGCAGGAAGCCGATGAGAGGCAGCACCCACTTGATGATGTCCCGCAAAGAGATCTTGGCGATGCTGCAGGCGGTGTACAGGTTGACGCCCACCGGGGGAGTGATCAGGCCGATGGCCAGGTTCACGCACATGAGGATGCCAAAGGCCACGGAGTCATATCCCAGCTCCTGCGCCACAGGCAGCAGGATGGGCACCAGAATGTACAGCGCGGAGTTGGCGTCCATGATGCAGCCGGCAAACAGCAGGATCAGGTTGGTGATGAGCAGGAAGATAATCAGGTTGCCGCTGGACAGGGAGATCAGGGCGTTGCCGATGGTGGTGGTCATACCGGTGGCGGCCACCATCCAGGCGAACAGCGCCGCGCAGATCATCACAAACAGGACCTGGCCATTCTGGGCCATGGAGTCCACGATGCAGCGGATAAACTCGCCGAAGCGCATTTTCCGATAGATGAAAACACCCACGATCAGGCCGTATACGGCGGAGACGGCCGCCGCCTCGGTGGGGGTGAAGATGCCGCCGTAGATGCCGCCCAGAATGATAACGGGCATCAGCAGGGCCCAGATGGCGTCCTTGAATGCGACCCAGCGCTCATGGCTGGAGGCCCGGGGGCGGAGCTTGATATCCATTTTCTTGGTGAGGATCATGGAGCAGATGGCCAGCGCAATGCCCATCATGATGCCGGGGATAACGCCGGCCATAAACATGCGCCCCACCGAGGCGCCGGAGATGCTGCCGTAGACGATAAAGGTTACCGACGGGGGGATGATGACCCCGATGGCGCCGGCGGCGGCCATCAGAGCGGCGCCGAAAGAGATGGGATACCCCGCCGCCGCCATGGCCGGGATCAGGATCGTGCCCAGAGCGGCCACAGTGGCCGGGCCGGAGCCGGAGATGGCAGCAAAGAAGCAGGAGCAGATAACCGTCACCAGGGCCAGACCGCTTCGGAAATGCCCCACACATGCGGAGGCCAGGTTGATGAGTTTCTCTGAGATGCCCGCCTTTTCCATGATATTGCCGGAGACAATGAAGAAGGGAATGGCAAGCAGGGAGAACTTATGGGTGGCCGCATAGGCGTTGATGGGCAGCATGCTGGGGGAATAGCCCGCCACCAGGCAGGACAGTACCGCCGGGACGCCCAGGGACACCGCGATGGGGACGTTGCATAACAGTAAAACAACAAATACACCAAACAGGATGACCGACTCACTCATATTCGCCGCCCTCCTCATGCTTGAGCGTCCAGACCGCTTCCATCAAAAAGCGGATGGCAATAAAAGCGAACCCGATGGGCAGCACAATGCCAAACACCCACTCCGGCCACTGGAGAGAGGCGGTGATCTGGCCGTTTCGATACTCCAGCAGGGTCATTTCGATGCCCAGATAGGTCATATAGGCGCAGAATACGGCGCCGATGAGGTTGGAAACCAGCAAAAGCACACGCTGCGTTCCCGCGGGGAGGGAGTCAGTGATCACGTTCAGGCCCAGATGCACGTGCTTCCGCACGCCGATGGCGCTGCCCATCAGGGAGGTCAGCACGAACAGACCGGTGGTGATCTCCTCCGCAAATGAGAAGGAGAAGTGGAAGATAAAGCGGGACGCCACGTTGACAAATGTAATGGCGATCATTAAAATCAAACTGATGATACAGACGACCTTTTCCACCTTTGCAAGTCCGCGGTCAAGGGTCTTCACAAAAGTCACCTCTCTTTGCTTTACAAAAAGGGCCCGGAAGCGCGACGCAGCGTCCGGGCCCCGCTTCTCTGGTTGGTTCCGGACCATTCGCCGGAACTAGTCTTACGCTCGCAGGGATTCAATGTCGATGCCAAACGCCTCAAAGGCGTCCGCGCCGTACTTGTTATAAAAATATTCGTAGTAGCCCTGCTCCACCAGAACATCCTGGAATGCCTTGATCTGTTCCTCTGTCAGCACGGTAATCTCACAGCCGTAGTCAAGGATGGCCTGGCGCTGCTCCGCCTCGCTGTTGACCACGTTGGCGTTGCCGGTGGCGCACACCTCGTCGGCCACCTCCTGGATGGCCTGCTGAGTCTGCTCATTCAAGGAATTCCAGATCTCCGAGTTGAAGACCAGGGCGAATGCGCCGTAGCTGTAGTTCCACTCGGTGATATAGGGCTGCACCTCATAGAAGGAATTGTTGTAGATCAGGTCGTAGCCGTTCTCCTGACCGTCCACCGTGCCCTGGGACATGCCGGTATACAGCTCGCTGAAGCTCATGGTCAGAGGGTCGGCCCCCATGAGGGTGAAGGCCTGCATGAACGGCTCGCCGCCGGGGACGCGGATCTTGATTCCCTCCAGATCCTCAGGGATGGTCACGGTGCGGGTTGCGTTGGTCAACTGACGCATGCCGTTGTGGATAAAGCCCAGGGTGGTCAGCCCCTTGGGTTCCAGCAGGTCGGCGATGTACTCGCCCGCACTGCCGTTGAGCATCTCCTCGGCCTGCTCATATGAGTCGAAGGTCCAGGCGATATTCAGGGTCATCAGCCGCTCGTCCAGAGCCGCCAGGGAGTCCACCGGTTCAAAGGCGCAGGATGTGCCGCCGGAGGAGAGCATATCGATCCCCTTTGCCATGTCGCCGCCGGAGAGCTGGTCCGAGGTGAAGACGTCCACGGTCACCGCGCCGTCGGTGGCCTCACTGACCATTTCCGCGAACAGAACACACATCCTGGCCGAGTTGGAGTTGTCCCCTACCGTGGTGGACATGAGCAGGTGCGCCTGGGTATACCCGCTCTCGTTTTCACCGCCGACCTGAGAAGAACAGCCGGCCATGGAGGCCACAATCGCCGCGCCAGCAAGTACCGCAATCAGTTTTCTCACGTCTCTAGTTTCCCTCCAATCTTCCACGAAGCATTTTGCCTCGGGTCTGATCCGTTTTGGGCGTGGAACTCAGCCCCGGACTTCCACGCCGCCCAGCTCCTCATAGAGCTTGATGATGGCGCAGTTGTCCAGCTTTCCATATCCCTTCACCTGAGCGGTCTTGAACAGCTCACATACCAAGTTGGTGGCGTACAGAGGCAGATTCATGTTCTTGGCCATATCCACCGCCAGCTTGACGTCCTTGGTGTGCAGGTCGATGGCGAAACCGGGCTGGAAGTTGCCCTTGAGGATCTCGGGCATCCGGTCCTCCAGGGCCCAGCAGCGGCCGGAGCCCGCCACGATCACGTCCCGCATGATATTGGGGTCTACGCCGAACTTGGTACCCAGAACAAAGGCCTCGGACATGCTGATCAGGTTGATGGCGGACATGAGCTGATTGACCACCTTTACCGCCTGGCCGGAGCCGCTCTCGCCGCAGTAGACGATTTTCTTGCCCAGGATCTCAAAGACCTCCATGATCTCGTCCACGTATTCCTTCTTGCCGCCGCACATAATGGTCAGCGCGCCGTTCTCCGCGCCGCTGACGCCGCCGCTGACGGGCCCCTCCACAAACTTGACGTTTTTCTCCGCCAGCTTCTTGGCGATGTCCCGGGTGACGTCGGGGGAGATGGAACTCATGTCGATGACGAAGTAATCCTCAGGGACTTTCTCGGAGAGCACGCCGCCCTCGCCGAACAGGGCCGTCTCCACGTGGGGGGAGTTGGGCAGCATCAGAACCACGGTCTTGACCTTGTCAGCCAGCTCGGAGGCGGCGGAGACCGCCTCCACATTGGGGACGCCCTGGAACCGGGCCATGGCCTCGGGCATCACGTCATAGACGTAGACCTGCTTGCCGGCCTTGGCCAGATTGTTCACCATGTGATAGCCCATGTGTCCCAGACCGATAAAGCCGATGGAAGAAATATCGCGCATACTCTTTATTCACTCCTCTTATGTGTTGTTCCCATGAAACGGAGCTTCTCAGCCTCTGGGCTGGAACTGGGTCAGGTCGGTCTCCTCGTCGTAGCCGCGGAGCATCTGGGCGTCGGTGCACTCGATGATCACCACGTCGATAGTGGTCAGCGCGGGATTGTAGCCCTTCACCATGTGGCCGCCGAACACATTGCCGTTCTCGTCGCACATAGTGCCGTGGAAGTGGATGTCGGTGCTGCCGTCCTTCTGGCAGACCACGCCGGTGCCGGACAGGAACTCAATGGGGCCGCCCTTCTGGAGCACGTCGCCGTAGCCGGCCTTCACCTTGGCGTCCGCCTTGGGGACCAGATACATATAGCCGGAAGAGGAGAAGCTGCCGAAGCAGGTCACGTAGGCGTACTTGATGTTGTACTTGGCGCAGATGGCCTCGATTCCTTCCAGAAGGTCGGTGCCGGGCAGAATGCGGGCGGGAATAAACTGACCAACCTTGCCGGGGGCGCTCTCAAAACGGATTTCACTCATGACTTTCTTCCTCCTGTCAAAAACGATTGATTTTGGAAGCCAAATGACGGATGCCTTTGGCCTTCTTGCACACACATTATAGCGGTCTGCTTCTGTGTTCCGCAATGGTGCGGGCAGAGGGATTTGTTTAAAAAATAAACAGATTGAACATTTTGTCGCTTATGACAGTTTTAAACTGATAAAATTTGTCATTTAATACAATGGGATATAAAAAAAGAGCCATTTTTATAAAAATGCTCTGTTTATATTTACAACTCCATCCCAAAGTGCTATTCTTAAATTAAACAGCTCTGCCTTTTTCTAGGCGATTGGAGGACGTTTGATGAAAAAATACAAGGCGCTCGTCATCTCGCCCTATGAAGGATTTTCCGGGATTGTCCGCAATGTGATGGATGACTATAAAGAATTTGACCTGTTTGATCTGGATATCGAAATGCTGACGCTGCCCTTTGTGGAAGACTTTCTCCGCCGCACCAACCTGTCCGGCTACGACGTGGTCATCAGCCGGGGGCAGTCGGCCGTGGTGGCTGAGACCGTGCTGGCCGGGAGCATCCCGGTAGTCAACATCGGATTTTCCCCCTATGACATCCTCCGCAGCCTGAAGCTGGCCATGAACGGGCCGGGGAGCAAGATTGCATTTCTGGTATTTGCCAATATTCGAAACAGCGTGATGACACTGTTTGAACTGATCGGCGGAAACGAGTCGGTGGAGCTCTCCGTGCACACGGCCTTTCAGAGCGAGGAGGAGATGGAGGAGTGCATCGTCCGCCTCCACGACCAGGAGGGCGTCACCCTGTTTGTGGGGGACGGCGTGTGCAACCGTCTGGCCCGGGCCCACGAATTTGACAACATTTTGGTCACCTCCGGCGCGGAGAGCATCGCAGAGGCCCTGCAGCGGGCTCTGCTCCTCTGCGGCGAGAAGGAGAGGGGGGAGAACCGGCAAAATGTCCTGGAAAATATTCTGCGCAAATCCAGTGTCCCTATCGCGATCTACAATAAACAGGGGAATATCCTCTGCTCCAACCTCCACTCCGCGGGGCCGGAGTACAGCGAGCTGGATCTGAAGGATTTGGTGGAGCGGTCTCTGCGCCATCCGGAGTCCAAGTATATGGTCAGCGCGGGACGGCAGTCCTTCCGCGTCCGCGCCAACTGGGTGGAGTATCAGGGGGAGGAATATGTTCTGTTCTATGTGGCACCCTCCTTTCCCAACAACGCAAAAAACCGGCAGCTCTATGACACTGTCTCCCGGGCGGACGTTCAGGACTGTCTGGTCTATATGGTAAACAGCCCAACTTTGTCCTCGATGCTGGAGAAGGTCACTGCCAGCTCCCAGTCCAAGCTGCCTGTTTTTGTCTACGGCAAGCGCAGCAGCGGGAAGAGCACTTTCCTCAAGGCGGTGTATGCCACCAGCCAATACTCCCGCAATCCGCTGGTTGTGATTGACTGCCTGCGCCTCAACGATGAGCTGCTTACCAGGCTGTTTGAAGACGAGCGGTCTGTGCTCCTGGAACAGGACTTTGCGGTCTATTTCAAGAACATCCACGCCCTCAGCATGGAATTACAGAATAAGCTGGAATACTATTTAGGGATTTCAAACCTGGCTGCGCGCCACAAGCTGCTGACGTCTTTTACTGGTGATCTGAAAACTGCGCTGGCCCGCAACACCTTCTCCTCCGGCCTGTACCACTGTTTGGCGGGGATCAGCCTGCCGTTTCCCAGCATTACAGAGCGAAGCCTGGATATTCCCAATATCATTCGGATCTTTCTCAACCAGATCAACCAGAAGCTCCCGGTTCAGATTGCCAGCATCGACCAGGAGGCCATGGGGCTGCTGAGGGATTTTCCCTGGACCAACGGAATTGACCAGCTCTACAGCACCATTCAGGAGCTGGCTCTGGCCTCCGACTCCCAGGTTATCAGGGGCAGCCAGGTGGCCCGCTTTCTGACCACCATCCGAAACCAGCCCGAAAAGCCCGCCCGTGCCCAGGATTCTCCCGCGCTGGATCTGTCCCGCACCCTGGATGAGATCGAACAGGAGATCATCGAAATTGTGTTCCGGGAGGAAAATATGAACCAGACCAAGGCTGCGCAGAGGCTTGGGATCAGCCGCACATCCCTATGGAAAAAACTGAACCGCAGTAAGGTGAAGGAGTAGGATGGAAGCGCGGAATAATCGGGTGATTCTTGCAATAGGAAGGTCCGAAATTGACGTGATGCCGCAGTGGGTCCATGGAGCGAGTGTGTACGGATGCGGCCGCCGCTGGCCGAGCAGGAGATTCGGGAGCGGCTCAGGCACACTAAACTGCCGATTTACTCAGCTGTCCGGCATGTGGGCTGCTTACCAGCAGTGCGATCGGGCCGGGGGAGTTGTGGACCTGCAGGAAGGGAGAGAATAACCGCCTGCTGGGAAAATAGATCCTGATATGTAACTGCCCTCTGCCCAGCCGCCGGCTGGGGAGAGGGCAGTTTTTGATATGGGAATAGTACAAGGAGAGATGGGTACTTTTACAACTGATGGTGTATGCAGCTTAAAGAATGAAGATGTGTTGCTCACACGCTGCCTCTTTTCTTGAAACTTTATATTTCTACCCCCACAGGCACTTTTATTATGAGAGCTTCAGTTGGAACAGCTTGGAAAAGGATTTGATAGACGTTCTGAGTCAACAAAAAAATAAGTTGAGGCCGTCCCTGGGGGCCTCTTGGCACTGCGGGTAGCCCCCTATCTCTGTGACCACTCCGCGTTTGACAGCTACATGCTGCTGGTGGAGGGAGGCGGGCAGTCTCTGCTCTATACCGGCGATTTACGGGGACACGGACGAAAGTCCTATGGCGCCCTTTTGAAGCAGCTGCCGGAACAAGTGGATTTTTTGGTATGCGAGGGGACCAATCTTTCCCGGCCAGTGCAGAACATTTGGGATGAGAAGACACTGGAGAGCCGGACTGCAGATTGAATGAAGCGATGCCGGGGGCCCGTTTTCGTGATGCAGGCTGCGACAAACCTGGACCGGCTGGTGTCCTTTTATCGGGCGGCAGTGCGGAGCGGCCGGATCTTTTTGGAGGATCTGTATCAGGCGGAAGTATCCTGCGCTGCCGGTCCCCGTATTCCTCAGCCAGGCCGATTTTCCAACGTGCGGGTGATTCTGCCGGCCCGCGTGCCAGCGGAGGACCCCCGCTATCAGCGGTTTTGCGCCTACGGAACCGCCCGAATCCGCCGCGAGCAGGTTCCTGCCAACAGCGTGATCTGTATCCGGCCCTCCATGCAGAGGTGGGTGGAGCGCTTGTCGCAGCGCCTGCCGCTTACGGACAGTGTGTTGTTTTATTCTCTCTGGCGCGGATACCGGGACAAACCGGAGATGGCGGGCTTTTTGTCTCGGTGCCTGGAATTGAGGATAAACGAAGTGACGCTTCACAGCAGCGGACACGCCACGCCGGAAGAGATCCAGCGGCTGCTGGAGCGCGTTCACCCCAAGACGATCATCCCCGTACACACCCTCTGCTCGGATTGGTTTGCGGAGGAGACCTTGGCCATCGCCGTCTGCTGCGCCTTGAAATATGAAAACGACTTTGACCGGGCTCTGATCGCCGCGGTGAACCATAGCGGTGACAGCGACTCCGCAGGGGCAGTAACGGGAAATCTGCTGGGAGCCCGGCTGGGCCTTGCGGGTATCCCGTCTAAATACCTGGAGAATCTGGAACTGAAGTCCGTGATCCTGGAACTGGCGGATAACCTGCATCACGGTGTCCCCTCCTCCTACGGAACGCAGTTCCCGCCGCCGGTCCATGTGAGCGGGACGCCGGAGCTGGCCCTTGGGGATGCCAAGTACAACACCGCCAAATATGAGCCAAAATCTATAAATTGAACGGACTTTCCGCTCCGGTCCACTTATTTTTATCACTTTCTGAATGCACTGTTTCCGCATATTCCACGCCGCACTGTGGCTGAAAATGCAGTCAAAAATGCTTCCGCCCTTTGCCGATTACAGCTTATCGGCAAAGGGCGGAAGCATTTTCTGCCTCATCTCCTTGAATGGAACGCGAATAAAGAGAGGGAGGAAAGCCGGTTCGGCTTTGCGCCCAACTCAAAATTTAAGGGGCAGCAGACAATAAAAATTAGGGGTTTGGAAGTGTTTTGAGAAAGGCGCGCAGATCATTCCGTCCGCGTGGCTGAGATAGACAATAATAAGTCACATTTGCCTCCCTGTCCAGGATCGGGACATTGACCCGGTTCAAGGGGGCCCCCTCCCGGTCCAGCGCCGCATCTGTCGTAAAAATCGGAAGGGCGGAGGATCTGACAAGCTCATCAAAGGCCATGTCCTCCTGTTCCAGAAACCGGGTGTCCGGCATCTTCCGGAGGGTCAGCTCCCGCCAAAAGCCCAGACGGTTTCGCAGCAGCATGGTCTCGCCGTTGAGATCCCTCATATAGAGCCCCTTACTGCCAGAGAGCGGATGTGCTGGAGGCAGGGAAAAATACAGGTGCTCCTCCCCGTATTTGACACAGGAGATCCCAGGCTCCTCCACCGGATAGGGCAGGATGATCAGCTGGTAGACATCGTCCCGCAGGCCCTGGAGGAGCACGTCGTTCTCCCGCATCTCCCAGGAGATCGTCCGGTCGGGGTAGAGATCGGACAGGGTCGGCGGAATCTCCCATAGAGGCATCGGCGCGCAGGAACCGACCAAAATCGTGCGCTGGCTGCGGTCGAAGGCCTGGACGCGGCTGATCATGTCCTGGCACTTGTCCAGGACCTGCCGCGCGCAGTCCGCCGCCATACGGCCGTTTTCATTGAACTCGATTTTGTTCTTCTGCCGGTGGAACAGCGGGACCTGAAGCTCCGCCTCCAGCCGCTGCATGGAGCGGCTGAGGGCCGGCTGGGACAGGTGCAGGCGCTCCGCCGCGCCGGACAGGGTTCCGCACTCGGCGAAGGCCAAAAGCTGCTCCAGCTGATAGATCTCAAACACGGTCATCACCACCTTGGGGCTATTGTAACAGCCGGCCCGGCAGATTGCAAGAGATAGTATGCGTTTTAGTTATAGCGTTCTGCATAATCGGCACTGTACTTTGTAGGAAAACGGTCCTACAATGTGCTCATCGGGAAGAAATCAGACAAAAGGGGGCTTGACACTATGCAGTACAGAACCCTCTCCAACGGTGTGGAGCTGCCAATGGTCGGCTATGGCACATTCCAAATCAGAGACGCTGTACAGTGCGAGCAATGTGTTTTACAGGCGGTGGAGACCGGTTACCGCCTGTTTGACACCGCCGCATCCTATGAAAATGAAGCCGCTGTCGGCGCGGCGCTCCGCAGTTCCGGGGTGCCCCGGGAGGAGCTGTTCCTCATCACAAAGCTGTGGGTGCAGGACGCGGGGTATGACGGCACCCTCAAAGCCTTTGACCGATCTCTCAAGAAGCTGGGTCTGGGTCACATCGACCTGTACCTGATCCATCAGCCCTTCGGCGACTACTACGGCGCCTGGCGGGCCATGGAGCGGCTGTACCGGGAGGGAGCGGTCCGGGCCATCGGGGTGAGCAACTTCACCCCGGAACGGCTGGTGGACCTGTGCATGAACCAGGAGGTCAAGCCCATGGTCAATCAAATTGAAATCCACCCGTTCTTCCAGCAGAACACCGCCCTGCGGGTCATGGAGGATTACGGCGTGGTCCCCCAGGCCTGGGGCCCCTTCTCCGAGGCGCAGAAGGATATTTTCCACCACAAGACACTGGCCAAGATCGCCGGCAGGCACGGAAAAACCACAGCCCAGGTCATCCTCCGCTGGCACCTCCAGCGGAATATCCCGGCCATTCCCAAGACGGTCCACAGGGAGCGGATGATAGAAAATCTGAATGTCTTTGATTTTGAGCTGACAGGAAAAGAGATGGAGAGCATCGCCGGCATGGACATCGGCCACAGTGAGATCATCGACCACCACTGTTTCTCCACCGCAAGGCAGCTCAACAGCGTAAAAATTCATGCTTAGGGGGAACGGAACACCACGGAGAAAGAACTCTCCGCGGAGGCGGCGGAGCCGCGATCCATACAAGACAACCATCCACTGCAGTTTATAAGATGAAGGAGGAAGCATATCATGAACAAAATCGAGACTGTCAAGCTGAACAACGGAATTGAGATGCCTCTGGAGGGCTTCGGCGTGTTCCAGGTACCGGACCCCGCCGTGTGCGAGCAGGCGGTGCTGGACGCCATCGAGAGCGGCTACCGCCTCATCGACACCGCCGCCGCCTATATGAACGAGGAGGCCGTAGGCCGTGCCATCGCCAAGTGCGGCGTGCCCCGGGAGGAGTTATTTATTACCACCAAGCTGTGGGTCCAGGACGCCAGCTATGAGGGGGCCAAGCAGGCCATTGAGACCTCGATGAAGAAACTTGGGCTGGACTACATTGACCTATACCTGATCCACCAGCCCATGGGCGACTACATCGGCGCCTGGCGGGCCATGGAGGAGGCATACAAGGCCGGCAAGCTCCGGGCCATCGGCGTGTGCAACTGCTATCCCCACGTTCTGGCGGACATCTGCGAGACTGTGGCGGTCAAGCCCGCCGTCAACCAGGTGGAGCTCCACCCCTTCTTCCAGCAGGAGAACGCTCTGGCCCTGATGAAGGAGTACGGCGTCCATCCCGAGGCCTGGGGTCCCTTCGCCGAGGGCAACCACGGTATCTTTACCCACCCCGTTCTGACCGCCATCGGCCAGAAGTACGGCAAGAGCGCTGCCCAGGTGGCCCTGCGGTGGAACGTCCAGCGGGGCGTCACCGTCATCCCCAAGTCGGTCCACAAGGAGCGCATGGAGCAGAACATCAACATCTGGGATTTTACCCTCAGCGGCGAGGACATGGCGGAGATCGCCAAGCTGGACATCGGCCGCAGCGAGATCGTGGACCACAGCGACCCCAAGTTTGTCCAGATGCTCCACCAGGTGAAAGTTCACGAATAAGGTTGCCCTTTGAAACGGCTGGCGGGGTCCGACACCATGCCGGACCCTGCCAGCCGGCGATTTTGTTTCCGCAAGAGGTAACAAGAACATGAAACCATTACTGATTACGGGACTACTTGTTCTGGCGATGCTTGGCCTGACGGCCTGCAGCAGCGGGTCCGGTACGGACCGGCCCCAGCCGGAGCAGACCACCCAGATGGCAGAGGCGGCAGGGAATATGGAGCGGGAAGAGACCGCATCCCAGGAACAGACCGAGTACATCAGCGCGGTGCCGGAGGAATATTTTGTCCCCTCCGGCCACCCCGGGCAAGTGGTGGAGATCACCTACGACAGTCGAAACTATACGGACCCTGCCGAGCCCGCCATCCAGAAAACCGCCTATGTCTATCTGCCCTACGACTATGACGAAGCGGACCAGGATACCCGGTATGACGTCCTCTATCTGATGCACGGCTGGACCATGACGGCGGGGGACTTCTTCGACCCGGCCCAGAGCGATATCGTTCCCATGCTGGACCACATGATCGAAAATGGGGACATCCCGCCGGTGATCGTGGTGTGTGCCACCTTCGATGCCCAGAACCAGTCCCAGGGCTTTTCCCGCTCGGTGGAGGAGCTGTCCGTGTTCCACCGGGATTTAAGGGAGAACCTGATCCCCTTTGTGGAGAGCCGGTACCACACCTATGCCCAGGACGTGACGGAGGAGGGGCTTCAGGCCTCCCGGGAGCACCGGGCCTTCGGCGGTTTCTCCCTGGGGGCGGTCACAACCTGGTATCAGTTTATCTATAACCTGGACTACATCAAGTACTTCGTACCCATGAGCGGGGACTGCTGGATCATGGGGACCTACGGCGGGCTGTATCAGCCGGTGGAGACGGTGGACTATCTGGAACAGGTGGTGTCCGACGGCGGCTGGGATGGAGACGACTTCTGCATCTACCAGGGCATCGGCACCAGCGACCCCATCTGGGACCAGACGGACAGCCAGATCACAGTGCTGGAGGGCTGCATCGGATGCGGGGTGTGCCAATCAGTATGTCCCGTGGGTAACTTTTACCTAGAGGGCGGCAAGGCCAGGAGGAAACAAACTACCTGCGAATTTTGCCTGGCCTGCGCCCAGAACTGTCCGCAGAAGGCCATCGGGCTGAGCATCGCAGATAAAAATCCCAAGGCGCGCTACCGCAATCCCCATATCTCTCTGCAGGAGATCATCGACGCAAACAGAAATTCATAAAAGGAGTGTTTTCACATGACGACCATCACACTGAACGACGGCAACAAGATCCCCACAGTCGGTTTTGGGGTATTTTTAATCCCCGCCGACGGCCCCACCTACGACGCGGTGCGGACGGCCCTGGACGCCGGGTACCGGCACATCGACACGGCGGCCGCCTATGTCAACGAAGCGGATGTGGGTCGGGCGGTCCGGGACAGCGGCATCCCCCGGGAGGAGATTTTCATCACCAGCAAGCTGTGGCTCCAGGACTACGGCTATGAGGCGGCAAAGAAGGGCCTGGACACCTCTCTGGAGAAGCTGGGAATGGACTATGTGGACCTCTACCTGCTCCACCAGCCCTACGGCGATGTAGCCGGAGCGTGGAAGGCGCTGGAGGAGGCCAAGGCCGCGGGCGAGGTCCGGTCCATCGGCGTGAGCAACATGACGCCGAAGATCTGGAAGGAGTTTGTTCCCCAGTTCAAGACCCTCCCGGCGGTGAACCAGGTGGAGTGCAACCCTTTCTTCCAACAGCGGGAACTTAGAGAACTGCTGGCCAAGGATGATGTGAAGATCGAGGCCTATCAGCCTCTGGGCCACGGGGACAGCAGCCTGCTCTCCCACCCCGTCATTGCCAAGCTGGCGGAGAAATACGGCAAGAACTCCGGCCAGATCATCCTCCGCTTTGAAGTGCAGAGCGGCCTCATCGTTCTGCCCAAGTCCACCAACCCGGGGCGGATCGCCGGAAACCTGGACATCTTCGACTTTGAACTGGCCGAAGCTGAGATGGTGGAGCTGCGCTCCCTGGACACCGGCAGGGGCAGCCACGATCCGGAGGCCCCCGGTGTGGCGGAGATGCTGCTTCGAAACTATAAGATCCATGATTGATACAGGAGAGAAATTGCGATGAGAAAAAACTTTGGGGCCAAGCCCTTTTTATATCCGCAGCCGGTGATGGTCATCGCCAGCTGCGACAAGGATGGAACGCCGGACGCCATGAACGCCGCCTGGGGCGGCATCGCGGGGGGCGACAAGATCTTCCTGTGCCTCAGTTCCAACCACAAGACCGTGGAGAACATTTTGGAGCGGAAGGCCTTCACCGTCAGCGTGGCGGACGAGGCCCATCTGGTGGAGGCCGACTATGTGGGGCTGGTCGCAGGAAACGAGGTGCCCGACAAGCTGGAGCGGAGCGGCTTCCATGTGACCAGGAGCGAATTTGTGGACGCACCTATGATCGACGAACTGCCCCTGGTGCTGGAGTGCAGGCTGCTCAGCTACGACCCGAACACCCACTTCATGGTGGGGGAGATCGTAAACGCCGGGGCGGACGAGGCTATCCTGGACGAGGCGGGGATGATCGACCCGGCCAAGCTGAAGCCGCTCACCTTTGACCCGGCCAATGGGACATACTGGAGTTTGGGTGAAAAGATGGGTAAGGCCTTTTCAGACGGCAGTCAATTGAAATAACAGCACAGGCTGTCGTTCCCGGCGGAAACGGCAGCCTCTTTACTGTTAATACTTGCGTTCCTTCTGGAACTGGTGTCCTGAGCACTTGACAGAGCGCCTTTCGGAGAAATTGAAAAGCCTTCTGCCATAGAGCCCTGAGAGGCCTAAGTTGACTGAAAAATTGAACATGTGTTAGAAAAATGCTAGGGACCTCATTTCAGACCGGTCAAGAAAAAATAAGACCCTTGAAGCCTTTGAGCTTCAAGGGTCTTCTGGTTGTGGGAGGAGAACTTGAACCTGCAACCTCCGGATTATGAGCCGCTGTTAGTTTGGCCGTTCGCTGCGCTTCAACGCTTTTCTGGCATTTTTAGGCTGAAAACCGGTAAAAGCCGAAGGTTAGGTACTCTCCGCTCCACGGCGATTTTTAGCAATCTGGGTCAGAATTTGGGGCAGGGGCAGAATACTCCTTGTCCAGCCGGTTTCCTTTATGTGCTGGATGCTTCTGGTATGCCCTTTTTCTTTTCGCGATTTTTCTTCATTCCTTCCATATCACACTTTTTCTGTTTCAATTCTGTCATGAGCGCGGACTTCTTAACATCTAGTTCCGCCTGGATATACTCCAGTTCTATGCGAAGTGCGGCCAACTCCCCAGTCTTTGTCTCCTGCGTGTTCTTCAGTTCCTGTTAGATATCAGCAATCGACTGATTTTGGTTAACCAGGTGGTTGTTGATACGCTGAAAATGGCTTCAAGGCCCTGTACCGTATGTCATTTCATAAACTATAAATCTGCGAAATTATGCAAAATATAGTGTGCTGTAAAGTGTCCTTCTGCAGCACGGTCTTCAGTTTGTCGAAAGACCTTTCTTGAGAGAAATCAGTCCAAATTAGGTTGGAGGAGTTCGGGGGGCAGTTGTCTGACATATTGTCCAAGAAGATAGAAAATCTCAGAAATATAATGTCCACTTTTTACAATCATTTGATGAGAGTAGTTGCTATAATCGCGACATAAGGAGTTGCCCCCGTTTCTATTTGGGATACTGATTTCAGAAAGGAAGATGCCGCATGACACAGAACGAAAGATTGCAGAATTTGATGCCGCCGATGGCGCTCCACAGCGATACGACGCCGTGCGTCATCCGAGGGGAAGGCTGTTATCTCTACACCGAGGATGGACGGAAAATTTTGGACTTTGCATCTGGGATCGCCTGCAACGCGCTGGGCCATTGCCACCCCAAGATCATCGCCGCCGCTGAGAAGCAGCTGCATACGCTGATCCATGCGGGGCATAACGTGCTCTACTACGAGCCCTATACCACCCTGGTGGAGAAACTGGTGGAGAAGACCGGCGGGAAATATAAGGTGTATTTTTCCAATGCCGGTGCGGAGGCCAACGAAGGCGCCATGAAGCTGGCCAAGTACGCCACCCATCGCCCGGTCATCATCTCCATGAAGAATGCGTTCCACGGCCGCACCATGGCCACCGCAACCATTACCACCTCCAACGCCGCCTACCGCAAGTACTACGAGCCCATGATGCCCAGCGTGTACTTTGCTGAGTACCCCTACCTGTTCCGCACCCCCTATAAGATGGAGGACGGCAAGTGTCCCAAGGAGTACATGACCCAGTTTGACGATCTGTTCAAGAAGATCGTGGATCCCTCTATGGTGGCCGGCATTATTATGGAGCCGATTCAGGGAGAGGGCGGCTATGTGGTCCCACCCGTGGAGTGGCTGCAGTATGTACGGGACCTGTGCGACAAACACGGCATCCTGCTGATTTTCGACGAGGTCCAGAGCGGATTTGGCCGCACCGGCAGTCTCTTTGCCTGGCAGACTCTGGGTGTAGAGCCAGACATCTTTACCTCAGCCAAGGCCATCGCTGGCGGCCTGCCTCTGAGTGCGGTGTTCGGCAAGGCTGAGATTATGGACAAGTGGGCCAAGGGTGCCCATGGAGGAACTTTTGGCGGCAACCCGGTCTCCTGTGCAGCCTCTCTGGCCGTTTTGGAAGAGCTGTATGAAGGCGGCGTGCTGGAGAACTGTCGGAAAATGGGCGAGATCGTACGAGCTAAGCTGCACACCCTCCAGGATAAATACGACGTGATCGGGGATGTGCGTGGCGTCGGGCTGATGAACGCCATGGAATTTGTCCACCCCGAGGACAAGTCGCCCGCGGGTGATATCTGCGGTGCCTTTAAGGCCAATGCCCTGAAGCGTGACCTGTTCCTACTGGACTGCGGTGCCGACCACAACAATATCCGCCTGATTCCACCGCTCAATGTAGATGAGGAGACTTTGAACATCGCCTTTGAGATTATGGATGCGGCGCTGGCTGAAACTGTTAACGGTTGATGTAACAGTGGATAAGGAAATCAGTATGAGACGCAAAGACTTTGAGAAAGATCGGGCTTTTGCCTATCAGGTAATAGACCGATGTGCGTATGGCGTAATCGCAATGGTTGGCGAAAACGAAAATACAAATGGAGGTCCCTACTGTACTCCGGTTTCTTTTGCTCGTGTAGAGGATCGTCTATATTTCCATGGAGCCGTTGAAGGAACGAAAGTGTCTTTCTTAGAACATGATCCACGAGTGTGCGTATCCTTTGTAGCATTTAACCAAGCAGCAACTGATAAATTCACTACCTATTATCAATCCGCAAATGTAATGGGAATTGCGTCAGAAATTACGGACGACACAGAAAAAGCTCTAGCGCTTCATGCTCTGTGCAAAAAGCTGACTCCTGCTAATATGATAGAGGACCGTTTTGAGCAGGCCTTCTCCAGAAGTTGTTCACGTGTCCGGGTGTGGTGCATCCAGATGAAAACTGTTACAGGTAAGGAAAAACCTTTTCCCTGACAAAGTCCTATTTTTATTGCAGAGACTAAGAAATTGTGATAGAGAGGAGTTGTGTTAGATATGGACACGCAGGAGTATTTAAATGAACTGATCGCTGCGGCGCGGAAAGCGCAGGAGGAGTTTGCGGAATATCCCCAGGAGAAGGTGGACGAGGCCGTGCGGGCCATCGGCAAGGCAGTGTACGACCATGCGGAGGAGCTGGCCAGCCTGGCGGTGGAAGAGACCCGGATGGGCAAGGTGGACAGCAAGATCGCCAAGTGCCGGAACAAGTCCAAGAGCACCTGGTGGCGGATGAAGGGCAAGAAGAGCCGCGGTATTATCGAGCGGGATGAGGAGACCGGAATTGTCAAGGTGGCCAAGCCCATCGGCGTGGTGGGCTGCGTCACCGCCACCACCAACCCGGTCATCAACCCCATGCACAACTCCATGTGCGCCCTGAAGTGCGGCAACGCGGTCATTATCAGCCCCCACCCCCGGGCCAAGCGGGTGGGCGCCCGAACTGTGGAACTGATGAACGAGGCTCTGGACCGGCTGGGGATGCCCAAGCACCTGATTCAGATCATCGCGGAGCCCACCATGGAGCTGTCCGCCGGGCTGATGAAATCCGCCGACCTGTGCATCTGCACAGGCGGCCCCGCGCTGGTGAAGACGGCCTACTCCTCCGGGAAGCCCGTCTACGGCGTGGGCCAAGGCAACGTCCAGGTGCTGGTGGACCGGGATGTGGACTATGACGAGGTAGCCAAGATGGTCATTGCGGGCCGCACCTTTGACAACGGCGTGCTGTGCACCTGCGAGCAGAACATCATCTGTCCCCGTGACAAGGCGGAGGAGATGATCGCGGCGGTAAAGGCCAACGGGGCCTATTACATCGGAACCCAGGAGGAAGCGGACAAGGTACGGGACAGCGCCTTCCCGGACGGCGTGTTCAACAAGGCCTGGACCGGGACGACGGTGCAGGAGATGGCGGAGCTGGCCGGTCTGAAGGACGTCCCCCAGGACGCCAAGGTCATCGTGTGCTGCACCCACGGGTACGCCCGGGACGAGGTGCTGGCCAAGGAGAAGCTGTTCCCCATGCTGGCGCTGTTCCTCTACGACACCTGGGATGAGGCCATGGAGATTGCCCGGGCCAACCTGGCGGTGGAGGGGATGGGCCACAGCGTGGTGATCCACTCCAACACCCGGGAGCATATTGAAGCGGTTCCCAACGTAGTCAATGTATCCCGCTATGCGGTGAATCAGGTGGGCGGCACCGCTCTGGGCGGCGCCATGGACAACGGCCTGAACCCCACCACCACCTTGGGCTGCGGCACCTGGGGCAACAACATTATCAGCGAGAATCTGTGGTACACGCACCTGATGAATGTGAGTCGCATTTCCTATCGAGTGCCCGATATGTATGTCCCATCGGATGAAGAGATCTGGGCTGACTAAACGATCACGATCCCCCTTTCTTTCATTTCACGGCACAGAGGTACGGCTTTTATAGCCGTACCTCTGTGCCCAGTCAGAGGGGAAATTTTTGAAACGGAGGGAAGCTATTATGGTACACAAAGAGACAATCAAATTTGTCACGCCCGAGGAGGCAGTCCAGGCAGTTCGGGACGGCGACTGGGTGGACTACGGCTTTGGAGCCGGCTTTCCGGAGCTGCTGGACCGGGCGCTGGCCGGGCGGAAAGGGGCCGTGCGGGACGTGAAGATCCGGGGCGGTCTGGTGATCCGCCCCCGGATTGAGGTGGTGGAGCAGGACCCGGAGCAGGAGTCCTTTACATACTACAGCTGGCACATCGGGGACTATGAGCGCAAGCTCCAGAGCCGGGGGTTGGTGCGGTTCATGCCCGCCATGCTGCGTTCCCTGCCCTATCTGTACCGGGACGGGCACATCCGCTGCGACGTGGCCTTCGTGCCGGTGTCCCGGCCGGACGGAGAGGGGTACTGCGGCCTGGGCATCTCCAACTATGCCTGGCGCACCATTTTCGAGAGCGCCCGCACCGTGATTTTTGAAATCAACGAGAAGCTGCCCCGGCTCCAGGGGGGGGACGGCTCCCACCGGGTCCACCTGAGTGAGGCGGACTATGTGGTGGAGGGGGAGCACGAGCCCCTGCCCCTGCGCAGCTACCGGGAGCCCAGCGAGACCGACCTCCAGATCGCCAAGCTGGTGGTGGAGGAGATCCCCGACGGGGCGGTGCTGTCCCTGGGGGTGGGCGGCGTGCCCTTTACCGTGGCCAAGCTGCTGGCCCAGTCGGACCGGAAGGACCTGGGCTGCCACACAGGGACCATCAGCGACGCCTTTCTGGAGCTGTGGAAGGCGGGCAAGCTGACCAATGCAAGAAAAGAGGTGGACCGGGGGTGGTCCACCTGGAATCTGGCTATGGGTTCTCAGGAGCTGTACGACTGGCTGGACCAGGAGCCCCAGCTGTTCCGCCCCGGGGATGTGGATTACGTCCACTCGGTGGAGCGCATCAGCCGGATGAGCAATGTCATCAGCATCAACGGCGGAGTGGAAGTGGACCTGATGGGCCAGGAGAACGGGGAGTCCGCCGGGACCCGGCAGCTCTCCGGCATCGGGGGACAGATGGACTTCCTGGAGGGGGCCTACCGCTCCAAAGGCGGCAAGGGCTTCGTCTGCCTGAATGCCACCCACAAGAAGAAGGACGGCACTCTGAAGTCCAACATCGTCCCCTGCATCGCCGGGGGGAGCACGGTTTCCGCACCCCGCACCATGATCCAGTATGTGGCCACCGAGTACGGTGTGGCCAAGCTCTCCGGCAAGACCCTGCGGGAGCGGGCGGAGGCCCTGGCCGCCATCGCCCACCCGGATTTCCGGGAGGAGCTGCTGCGGTACGCAAGGGAGAAATGGCGATAATTTCTACACAATGACCGTCCCGTTCTGCGCATGCAGCTGGGAGAGGAAGGAGTTCGGAGTCAGCGAGGTGCAGTTTTTAAAGGCCCGGATAAAGTGGGCCTGATCGTAATAGCCGAGCTCATCCACCACATCCATCACATCGTTCACATAAAGCGATTCGATGGCCGCCTGGGCCCGCACGATCTCCGCGTATTTTTTGGTGGGGATGCCATAGTGCAGTTTAAACAGATTATTGACGTAGTGGTGGCTGTAACCAAGGGACTGCACAATCTCAGAGATCCGTGTGGACCCAGAGGTCTGCAAAATGATATCCATAGTCTCCCTGGCGATGTTATGGGTCGGATAAAGGGACTGACACTGAAAAAAGTTTAAAGATCGCTCCATAAGATCGGAGAAGCTGTCCTGGTACTGCAGTTGAGTTTCCAGAGATGATATGTTCAAAAACTGCTCCAGGGAGATCCGATTTTCAATAAAAAGGGAAATTTGACTGGTTTCCAGAAAGGAAAACAGGACCCCCGGATGGAGCTTTAAGCCGAAGCATTTTTGATAGGTCCCGATCTTGGATGGGTTTCCTTTTAGATAACTCCCGCAGACATATCCGCGGCACTTCTCCCCCTCCCAGACAAATTGGAAATCGATGCACCCGTCCGGGATCGCGACAATCTGATCCCGGTAGGGATTTTTAATCAGATAGCATTTTGCAAAAACTGGATTCTTTAGTTTGGTCTCTTGATATTTGATTCGTTGGCTTTTGATGTAAAAAGTCCTGGGATACATAGACTTACCCCCACAAATACAAATCAAATTATTGTATATAGTACACAATAAATTGAGAGAAAAAGTTCTGGGAAATCTTCTTTGAAGGATTTCCCAGAACTCTCAATTGTGCAAATTCTCCATGACAATCATAGAATCGGAATTTTCTAGGCCCTGTTTGAACATTGAAACTGTGCCAAAGGACGATGGATATTTCTATCAGACAAGGCAGTTTGTTGCAGCAATCCTGTGGATTACAAGAAACATCATCGCAGTATAGCGGAAAAAGACCCGCTGTTCTGGCAGATTGACTTTTTTCAATCAGAGCCTAAGCTACACAAAAGAAAATTGCATTTTAGAGCGGAAAATCAGCATTCAGAATACGAAACAATATTCGTTCGCAAATCATTAAATCAGGACTGCCTCTCCTCCTTCCGGAATGATCAAAAGAAACGGGTGGGCAAATTGTGCCAGCGCCTGTTCAAGGGCCTGCTGTAACTGCGACTCCGGGATATGGGACATATGTCCCACATGGCAGTCCTCCGCTGTGAGACCATCGCTGATCCAGGTGGTATGGCAGTGCCGCACAGCGCGTCCCATGCTGACGCCCACTGCCATTGTCAGCGTATCTTCTCCAACTTCGCCATTCTGCAACCGTCTGGCCAACTGCTCCGGGCCATCCTCCAACCCCATATAGGGCAGCATGTTAGGGTGCGGTCCAACGCCCTCTTGGCAGCTGGCCAGTACCAGAAGCTCTCCCCCCGGCTTGATGACTTTGACGGGAGCGTAGACCGCTTTCCCGCACTGCCAAAAGTCTATGTAAATCGGATAGGCTGAAGTTAGAATGACATCTGGTTGCCTGGTTAGATGGATGCCGTACACCTGTTGAGCGTACTCCACAGCTTTTCGGTGGGCCTGGATATAATGTCCCGCCGCAACGCGATATAACCGGAGCTTTTTATCCAAAACAGTGTTGATGATATAATGCAGACCAATGGACTTGGTCCACTTTTCCACAGCAAGGCGTGTAGGACTCTCCACCATGCCCACAAGAAACTCCTTCCGAACGCCCTGCATCACATGAAATTCAGAGACAATATCTGCAGCTGTGACGCCCGGATAAAGAATCTTTGCTCCGCCGCTCCACCCCATGCAGCCGTGGGGAACGACCGATCCAATGCCGATTCGGATGTCGGACTCCATGATAGGTTTAAAAACGCGAATTGGAGTCCCCAGTTCACTTGTACCAACCTGGACGAGAGAGTCCGAATTTTCAAATTCGCTGTTTAGAACCCGATACCGGCTCACGACCTCCGCGCCAAGCTTGTTCAAAATTTCCTCTTCTGTCATGGGGCGGTGGCTGCCGAGGGCCAAAACGATGGAAATATCATTCCGGTCCACTCCGGCACGCGCTAAACGCGGAAGCAGTGCCTTCAAAATCTGATCGACCGGGGTGGGACGCGTGTTATCATCGCATATGATACAGACTTTCTGCCCAGGCCGCACCAGAGATTCGATACGCGGTGCGCCGATGGGAGAATCCAACGCGTCCTGAATTGCAGCAATTGGATTTTCTGGACACTCCACCGGAGGGAGTGTTGCATATTGAAATGCAACCCCCTCGGGCACCTGAATGAAATACTCTTTTGTGCCGCAGCACAGACTGAATTCTCGTTGCTGCATCGGAAATATCTCCTTCCAAGGTTATAGTTCAGAAAAAACTGCACACAGGATTTGTTCGAAAATGCCAGTACGCCTGGCGAGCCGTATCCACAATGCAGGGATCCTTCCCTGCCGGCTGCTAAAAAGCAGAGAGTGCGGGATCAAATGGCTTGTCCTGTTGAACTATTTGGTTGTGCTGGTGGGGATTCTACCCATTTTTAAACATGGTCCAGCCTCATTGTAGCTTAGCGGTAGGAGAAATCACTGCCCGATACAAAAACACCGGGCAGTGATTTCTCCATCACGGGACAAGGATTATGTCCCAAGCAAATGTACCAGGAACATAGAGATGTCTGGAATATACGCGATCAGAAGTAGACAGACTGCCATCGCCAGAATAAAGGGAATGGCTGCCTTGGAAATCTTTTCAATAGACAGCTTCGCTACTGCAGAGGCAACGAACAAGTTGACACCATAGGGTGGTGTGACAAAGCCAATTGCCAGGGCTACTGTCATCATGATGCCAAAGTGGACCGGGTCCATACCGACACCGACGGCGATAGGCAGGAACACCGGGGTGAGGATCAAGCAGGAGGAGATGTTATCCACAAAGCACCCGACGATGAGCAGAACCACCAGCATCATCAGGATCAGCAGCCAATCCCAACTGATCATCTCCATGAGCGCGCTGGCCACTTTGTTCGGAATCTGCTCAATAGCCAGATAGGAAGCGAAGGACATGGAGAAGCCCAGAGCCAGACCGGTAAAACCATTGCAGTCTGCGGTGTCCCGAAGCGTGTCGATCCACACCTTCCAGGTCAGCTCTTTGTAGATGAACTTACCGGCGATTAGGGAGTACACCACGCCGACAACCGCCGCCTCCGTGGGGGTGAAAATGCCGCCATAAATACCGCCTAGAATAATGACGGGAGCCAGAATCGCCCAGATAGAATCCAGAAAGACAGCTCCCAGGCTGACGTTTTTCCCTTTTTCCTCGGAGTGTCCCTTATAGCCACGTTTATGAGAAATGATACAGCAGACGACAATCAGTGCAAGGCCGATCAGAATGCCAGGGATAAAACCGGCTAAAAACAGGTCGCCTACAGAGGTGCCAGAGGCAACGCCGTAAATGACGAACGGAATGCTGGGGGGAATGATGACACCAATAGTGCCGGCAGTGGCGGTCAGACCTGTGGCAAAGGCCCGGTCATAGCCGCGCTCCTCCATCTCAGGGATCATAATGGTACCCATGGCCGTCACAGTGGCTGGACCGGAGCCGGAGATTGCGGCAAAGAACATGCAGCCGATGACAGTGGCAATGCCAAGGCCGCCGGTAAATTTGCCCACCAGCGCGTCCGCCATGTTTACAATGCGGCGGGCAATACCGCCGTGGGCCATAAGGTTGCCTGCCATCATGAAGAAGGGAATTGCTAAAAGGCTAAAGGAGTCCAGGCCGGTGAATGCTTTCTGGGCAATCAAAACGGGGTCAATCATGCTGGTGAAAATAATGGTAATCGCAGTAGAAGCGCCCAGGGCGACGCCGATCGGCACACTTAACAGGATCAAAACACCGAAGATTACAAACAAGAGCACAAGATTCATGCCGGTTTCTCCTCCTCACTCTGTCCAAAATTTCTGATTTGCGTTATGAGAGACCCGAGTAAACGGAGAATCATCAGTCCCATTCCAACTGGAATCGAGAGATAACAGAACTGCATGGGAATGCGCATGGCAGAGGAGAGCTGTCCAAACGCAGCGATGGTGCTGACCGCCTCGATGCCCAGGCACAGAACGAAAATACCGAACAGGATCCAAATAACTGTCACTATGATTTCCAGACCCTTCCTCCCCTTCGGAGGCAAGCTGTCCCGGAACATGGTAATCCGCAGGTGAGTTCCCCTGCGGGCTGAATAACTGACGCCAACCCATGTGCTCCACACGTACAGGTAGCGCGCCAATTCCTCCGACCAGGATAGAGCGTTACTGAATACGTAACGCATCACCACTTGTATGAAAATAATGGCCACCATAGCTGTCAAAATTACAAATAAAAGCGCTTCCTCCAGATGGTCATACGCACGAATCACTTTATCTTTCATACTATCCACCCTTCGCCTTTTACAGGCAAAATATTCTATGTCAGTGGCACCATCCTCTGCAGGTTAAGAAAATAGGGATAGGCAAATGTCGAGTTGGGATGTTGTACAGAATATGAAAACATACGTTTCGCTGATACTCTGCAAATTGCAGACGGTTCACTTTGCCTATCTCTCTATTCCTTACCGAAGAGGAGGCGGCGGTGCCGATAAGCGTTTTATGCTGCGCTATCGCGAATTTCAACGGCCATCTCATAAATTTCGGGGTCGATCTCACTCTTGAACTGCTCCCACACGGGGAGGGTGGCCTTTTTGAACTCCGCGAGGGCTTCGTCTTCCACGTAGTTGACCTCCAGATATCCGTTGTCAACCATTTCCTGCAGAAGAGAGTTCTCCATCTCGGTGTTCAAACGGCGCTGATTCTCCATGGCGTAATCGGAGCCCTCCTGCACCACTTGCTGCAAATCCTCCGGGAGACTCTGCCAGAACGCCTCGGATACCACAATGGCGTTGGGGGCGTAAATCTGTCCAATAAAGCTGTAGTAGTTCTGAACTTCGTATAGCTTAGAGGTATAGGTCAGTACCACGCCGTTGTCCTGGCCGTCCACAGTGCCCTGCTGCAGGCCGGTGTAGAGTTCATTGAAAGCCATGGGGGTGGGGGTGCACCCCAACAGCTCATAGGTGGCGATGTTAACCGGAGATTCCATGACGCGGATTTTCAAACCGGTCAGATCGTCAATCGTCTCAATGGGGTGGGAGCTGTTGGAGATGTTACGGAATGCATTCTCGCCATAGGCCAAAAGCCGCATTCCTACGTTGGGTAGGTTCTCCGCCAACTTGGTTCCAAACTCACCGTCTAGGTGCTCGTACGCCTGCTCCTTCGTTGTAAATAGGAATGGAAAGTCGCACACCTGGTAGTTAGGCTCAAAGTTGGACAAGGTGGACATGGGCCCGAAGGTGGCCTGGACGGTATTCAGCTGCAGAGCCTCAAAGAGCTCACGGTCGCCGCCCAAAACAGAGTTGTTCTGTACCTCAACCTGGATCCGGCCGCCCGAGTTTTCTTCGATATAGGGTTCGAAATACTCGAGAAGCGCAATTCCAGAAGCGGAGTCATCCTGGATTGTAGTACCGATGACCAGACGGTATTCTCCGGCTTCGCCGCTGCCGCCGCCACTATCATTGCCGCAGGCAGACAGACCAGCCAGCATCGCAAGTGCAAGGCCTATCGCAGTGTACTTTCGCATCTTCATCCTCAACGCCCTCCATAAAATAAATATTTTGCAAACCGAATGACCACCGTTTGTTTGATAGACCATAGATTGATGGCCATTCGAATTTCCAACTAAATGAACAGTAGAAGATCGTAGTCGGTTCGCTTCTCTTGCGTGTGAAAAAAGATGACACTACTCTTTGTAAACTTGTATTCTGTATTCTGTATACATTTTATTTGTTTAAGCGTACAATATTTCGTGGAGAATGTCAAGCGATTTTTATTCAAGTTTCGACTATAATGTAATGGTATCGTTTTTCATTCCAAACTGGAATCGTACAAACAGCCAATTTATAAAAGGATATTAACTATTTTTATTTCAATCTTGACAATTTTGGACTTGGTACGTATAATGAAGTTGTGTTCATTGTATACAGAATACAAATGGATCAAGGTCATCAAATTTATACTGTTTAGGAGGTAGAAGCATGCAGAATTACCCGTTTTATGAGGAGGTCCTCTTTTTAACAAAAAAACTGGTTTCGATTCCCAGTATGAACAACACGCAGGGAGAGCGCGAGGTTGCGGAACACATGGCTCAGTGGCTCCGGGATCTGCCCTACTTTTCTGAGCATCCGGACCAACTGATCGTGCAGCCCCTGAAGGATGACCCATGGAAGCGAGTGAATGTCATTGCGATTGCTTTCGGTACCAAGAGTAACAGTAAGGAAACTATTATTCTCCATGGACACTGCGACACTGTGGGAATTGGCGATTATGGATCTATTCAGGAATACGCCTTTGATTGCGACGCGCTTCCGGAAAAAATTAAGGCCATTACAAACGATCCAGAGGTTCTGGCAGATATTGAGTCCGGCGAGTGGATGTTTGGACGGGGCGTCTCGGATATGAAATGCGGTGACGCGGTGAATCTGGTTCTGATGAAATATTTTACGCAGCATTTGGACATGTTTGATGGCAATCTGATTTTTATGACAAACCCGGTGGAGGAAAACCAGCATACTGGGATTATCCACTCTCTGGATATGCTTGAGGAGCTGAAGGAGAAGTATCAGCTCACTTATAAGATGGCAATGAATACGGACTTCATCTCACCTGCGTTTCCCGGAGATACAGCCCACTACTTCCATGCCGGCGCGGTGGGGAAGATACTTCCCTGCTTCTACATTATTGGCAAGCCAACCCATGCGGGCCAGGGGTATGAGGGGTTCAGTGCCTCTCTAGTGGCTGCGGAGATTATCAAAGCCATGGACTTGCGGGCTGAATTCAGCGATGTGTACAATGGGGAATATACAATGCCCCCTACCACGTTGAAGATGAGGGATCTGAAACCTGCCTACGATGTGCAGACGGCCTTTTCTACCTTTGTTTACTTTAACTATTTTATCCACAACATGGAGATGAACGACATTTTTGTCCGGCTGAAATCCGTCGCCATGGATGCGCTGAAGGCGGTGGATGCCTATACCGATGGGCAGAGTCAGAAATACTGCCAGATGACCGGACTGACCTATAAAAAGCGGGAGTACGCCCTTCAGGTGATGGACTATGACGAGTTGTACACTCGTGGAAAAGCAGTAAATCCGGATGTAGACCAGGTGATTGAGGAGATCTCTCAAAAGGGCCTGGCCACCACTATGGACTTCCGGGATATCTGCCTGCAGATCGTGGAATATCTGTGTACGGTCAATAATATCAATACGCCCACCGTTGTGGTTTTCCTTGCTCCCCCCTACTGCCCCCGGAATACACTGAAGCATGAAAGTCCGGAGGAAGCTCACCTTCTGGACAGCGTAACGGCACTGCTCAAGGAGCTGGAGCCTGTGGTGGGCGAGGAGCTGAAAATGATGCAGTTCTTTCCCGTACTGACAGACAGCAGCTACTTAAAGCTAGATGATACCGATTCCTCTATCGACACACTGGTCAAAAATATGCCAAATATGAACACAATCTATCCTGTGCCACTGGAGCAGATTAAACGCCTGAATATTCCTGCATTTAATTTTGGCTGCCACGGCAAGGACGCCCATAAATGGACCGAGCGTGTTCACATGGAATATACGTTTGGAAAGCTTCCAATTATTATGTTGAAAACCCTTGAAAAGTATTTAATAAACTGATAAAATGAATTACAAAAAGTGGTATTGAATCATTAAACAAAAGCAGACGCCATATGCAGGATGGATAGGAGACCCCCCTGACTGATACGATCAGAGTTTTGAGTCAGCCAGGAGCGTTGAAACCTCCGGGGCCGCACCAAGTTTTTTGGAATACTACAAAGGGGTTAGGGGAAATCGATTGTGCTCAGTGAGATTAAACAAAGAGATACTCTATCAGAGCAGGCCTATCAAATGATCCGAAAGGCCATTATTTTTCATGAGTTGATGCCCAAAGAACAGCTAATCGAAGAGAAGCTTTCTGAAAGCCTCTCTATTAGCCGTACACCCCTGCGCACAGCGCTCCGCCGCCTCATCGACGAAGGACTTGTGGAGACGAAAGGAAAGAATACCTTTGTCAGTGATTTGGCGCCGGAGGATCCGATTAACATACGTAAAGTGCGTCTTCCGCTTGAACTTACAGTGATTGAAGAATTGCAGGACAAGGTGACTCCGACGCTGCTTGCGCAGTTAGAGGATACGCTTATCCACCAGGAAAAGCTCCAGATGCAATCTGCAGACGATTATTCCGAATATATTCTGCAGGATTCCCGCTTCCATGTTACGCTGGCTCGAGCCACAGAAAACCGATTTTTATTCGATCTGGTCTATCGGATTAACACGCATTCATCCCGATGCCTGATCTTATCCCCGACTCTGCGCGCTTCGAAAACTGCGGCTGTGGAAGAACACCGTGCCATTATTTTGGGGCTGGCGGAACACAATTTTGATCGAGCTCGTGCCGCAATGGCGGAGCATATCATGGGGGTGGAGCAACGAATGAGCAGGGTTTGGGAACCCGGTGATTTTGCGTCAGCCTCAGAGGTGGTATAGGACACTTACAGACAAGCTGGTAGGCAGTCCAGTGGTGAGCCGTTGTTTGAGAGTGCGGTCCCTAGGCTGTGTTCTTACAAAGGAAGAAAACATTGTTCTATCGGGGCAGGTGAGTAGCCTGTCCCGATGCTTTTGACATGTTTCGAACAATACCTAAAAGCCCCAAAGGATTTTACTTGATCACCTTGATGCTACATCGCCTGAATCAGGTTGCGGACCACCAGCTTTTTCTCTTGAAAGTTCAGCTGATTGGACTCAATACAATCCATCTGCGCGGTATACTCGTTCCTCAACTGTTCCGTCAGCAAGGTTTGCTTTTCCCAGTTCAGACGGACGATCTCCCGCTCTAAATGAGTCGCAGTCAGCGGCATCACCTTTTGAACCAGACGGTCGATCCTTTGGTCAAGGATGGAACCGCGGATTATCAAGTAAAGAGCAACAGGTTGCGGAAAAAGAGTTCAAGAGAAGATTTCCAGTCTAGGAATTTGTATGGGCGACGATTTAGCTTACCGGAGATGAGCAGCATGCTCACTTCTCAGTTCTGCAGCGCTAATCTCACTTACCCAAGAGATAATTTCCACTGCTTTTCAGTACGTCTTTGGACGCTGTTTTGCAGAAAATTGGATGGTTTTGGAGTTGTGAGAGTTCCTCAAAAGCGTTCCGTTTTCCTCCGTAAGGAGCAAGCAAGGAGCACACAAGGAACAAGAATCGCAAGCGAAAACAAAAGCCTTATGAAGCAGGAGATCGTTCCGCAAGGAGCGTATCTCCTGTTTTTTTGTGCTGCACGGTTTTTCCATCATTTTTTAAATCTTGTTGATTGCCTCCACCAGTGTTTCAATATCCAGGTGGGTGTAGACACGTTCGGTGAGCGTCATGGCACCGGAGTGTCCGACAATCTTCTTGATCATGGTTTGGTCTACATGGGCCTCTGTCAGCATGGAGATGCAGGTGTGCCGGGTACAGTGCGGCGTCTGGTCATATCCAAGCTGCTCCATCAGGGGTGTGAAGTAACTGTCGTAGTAGTTCCTGTAATCAAAGTGCTTTTGATCCGGCGTGTGGAGCAGATATTCACACTGGGAACCTTCGTACCAAGCTTTGTAGAATGGCAGCACCTTGTCGGCAATGGGAACTTTCCGCAGGCCGTTCTCGGTTTTACTGGCGATCACATCAAAGTACTGTTCTTCCAGATGTACGTTTTCCTTCTTCAAATCGAGGAACTCCGAGATGCGGCAACCGTTGTAGATCAGCATCAGCACGATCTGATAGTAGGGGTCCTCCGCAAGCTCCCAAAGGCGGGCAATCTGCTCCTTTGTGAACTTGTTCCGGTCACGCTTGTTGGGGTTCTTATCCTTGTACCGGCTCAAATCCACAAACTCGGAATAATCCTTGTTGCAGATGTCATTTTTCATGGCGTAGGCATACAGCTGGTTGAACAGCCCCTTGAGTTTTTTCAGGGTGGGGTAATTCTTCCCGCAGGTGTCCACCACAAATTGAAGGTCCATCAGCCGAATGTCCCGAAACACCTTGTTGTAAAGCGTTCCGCATACCCGATAGGACGCCTCATACCCTTTTACGTTTGACTTGGAGATGGTCGGGAACTTTTCCCTTGACCAGTGCTCGTAGACTTCCTGGAAGGTTGCCTTGGATGCCTTGACGTCAAAGGGATTGTTGTTGTACTCTGCCAGTATTTGCAGCCCCTCTGCCCTGGTTGCTGCATAGCCGATGGTGATCTGCTCCTGAACCTGTTTTCCCGTCTCAGGATTGATGTGCCAACCGACCGTTTTCCTCACTGCATAGGGTCTTCTTCGCTTTCCGGACATTTTCTTGACGCTGCCATATCCGTTGGGTAGTCTCAAAAAATCTCAAACTTCCTTTCTCCCAGCGTTTGGATTAAATTTGATAAAGGGTATGCAACAACCTCTGTTACTCCTGGTCGCCGTTTTCTTCGGCGGCCTTTTTCATTTTCTCCAGCATCTGACGGTCCAGTTCGTTGCGCCGCTGAATGCGTTCCAAATCGGAGAGGACTTCCACTTCCTTGTCCTGCAACTTGGCGTCTGCGTAGTAGGCCAGTTCCTTTTCAATCCAGCGGTCAAAGGATTCCTGATCGGTCCAATAGGTTTCCAGCTTTTCACGCTCGTCCCGGAACTCTTCCAAAATCAGACACAGGGAATCGTTCATCTCTGCGGATCGGTCATTCCCTTTGAATTTCAGGGAACAGGACCATTCTTCGCTGTGGGGCGGGCGCTGGACATCGATCTCGAAACGGATACCGGCCTTCTTGTTCAATTGGTAAAGAACCGCAATCACATCAGACAGGCTGTCCAGCTGGATTTCAGGTTTCTGGTAGCCAATCAGGTCTGCCGGAGATATGTTTAAGATTTTGGCGATGGCGTTGATCATCGCTATGGACGGTTCAATTTCACCGCTTTCGTATTTTTGAACTGTGCGCATCGTCTTGTCCAAACGCTGTGCCAGCTCTGTTTGGCTCAAGTGGGCCGCCTTGCGGGCTGCCTTGATTCTCTCGCCAATTTCGGCCGGGTTGCTGTGCATTGTCATCACCTCGTTTGTATTGTAACATGAAGCTGTGCGAATTACAAGGTCGTAATACGAATAATTTTTTCGCATTTAGTGTTGACAAGTAGTCTTGGATGGCTTATAATCAAAATACGAACTAATAATTCGTATATCGGTAATAAGGAGGTCATTCACATGGAGAAGAAAGTTTATGTCGAACTGCCGCCCTTCACTGGACGCAATGTCCCCATCACCGAGATTGCAGCCGCCATGCACAAGGATGCCCAGTATGTGCGCATTGGGTTGCAGCAGGGAATCCTGAAATTCGGCTATGCGATCAAGCTGGAGAACTCCAACGAGTACAACTACTACTGCCCCGACAGAAAGGTGTGGGAGGAAATTGGATACTTCCAGCCGGAAACCGCATAAAAAAAGAGCCCTCATCCTGGCAGATGAGAACTCTTGGCGGACAGTACAAACGGCAGCTGCCGTGTGACTATCACTCAGCAAGGATATTATAACACGACAGCTGCCAAATTCAACAATTATTTAAGGAGGAACAGAATTTGACAGCTTTACCAGACAGCATCATACAAAATGGTCTGTTCTGCTGCTGGAAGTACGAGGAACGGAATGGAAGGAAAACGAAGGTGCCATACCAGCCGGAAACCGGCCTGGGAGCGAAAAGCAACGATCCTTCCAGCTTTGTACCTTATAAAACAGCAGTGCAGGCCAGCGGATATGATGGCATCGGAATTGGCATTTTCAACGGCATCTGTGCGATTGACCTGGATAACTGCGTTTCGGACAGCGGCTATTACACCCAGACCGCCGCAGAAATTGTGGCCTTAATGCACAGCTATACCGAGTACAGCCCCAGTGGAAACGGTCTGCACATCCTCTTTTCGGCAAAAGGCTTTCAGTATGATACCAAGCGATTTTACATTATGAACCATCAGGCTGGAATAGAGGTTTATGTGGCGGGAGCAACCAACAAATATGTCACCGTGACCGGAAACCGCTGTGAGGATTATGAGTATGGGGACCGGACCCAGGAGCTGCAAGTGTTACTGGACAAGTTCATGCGCAGGCCAGAGGTAGGCGCAGAAAATGCAATAAATGCAAAAAACTCTGATTTAAGCATGGAGCAGCTTCTGCAACTGGCAAAGAGCTGTAAGAATGGGGCAGCGTTCACAGCCCTTTGGAGCGGTTCGTTGGAGGGATATTCGTCCCCTTCGGAGGCGGATCTGGCGCTGTGCAGCCACCTTGCCTTTTGGACAGGACGGGATGCCGCCAAGATGGACACTATGTTCCGACAGTCGGGATTGATGCGGGATAAATGGGACCGACAGCAATCCGGCACAACGTATGGTGCAATCACCATTCAGAAGGCAATCGAGCATTGTCGGGAGGTCTACACTCCAAAAACGGAGCCGTCACCGGTTTTTCAACCTATTGTTCCGCTGACGCCACAGTGGAGTGATCTGCCTGCTTTTCCAGTAGACGCTCTCCCGGATGTGATTCGGAATTATGTGAGTGCGGTAGCTGAACACAGTCAGACTGCCCCTGACATGGCAGCGGTGATCAGCCTGGGTGTGCTGGCAACCTGCTTACAAGGAAAGTACAAGATAGAGGGAACACCGGGATACTGTGAGCCTTTGAGCTTGTACACAGTGGTAATCGCCGCACCGGGGGAGCGAAAGTCCAGCGTCATGCGGGATATGACTACATTCCTTTATGAGTATGAGCAGGAATATAACAAGGCGCACAGCATGGAAATCCGGGAAAACCATTTGCAGCGGGAAGCTCTGGAGCGTCAGATTTCCGGTCTGCAAAAGAAGTTGGAGCGCAAGGAAAGCCGGGAAATGGAGCTGGAGCTGAGGCAGCTTCAGGAACAGCTGGAAGAAACTCCAGAACTAAAGCCGGTTCGCTTTTTTGCGGACGATTGTTCCAGTGAAGCTCTGACCAGCTTAATGGCGGCCAACAACGGAGTGTTCTCCGTGATCTCCACCGAGGGCGGCATCTTTGACATCATGGCAGGACGGTATTCCAACAAATCTAACATTGATGTCTGGCTGAAAGGTCATTGTGGAGATGCCATTTATGTGGATCGAATGACCCGTGAAGCAGAGTGCATCATGCACCCGGCATTGTCAGCTATCCTCTCAATTCAGCCCAGTGTGCTGGATGAAATCATGTCCAATACCACCATGACCGGGCGGGGCTTGATTGCCCGCTTCCTGTATGCGTCCCCACCATCCAGAATTGGCAGCCGGGTCTTTCGTACCCAGCCGATTCCGCCCGAAGTAACTGCCGCTTACCGCAGCTTGATTTTTCGCCTGATGGCTCTGCCGATTGCTGGAGATGCCCAGACGGTACACCTTTCCGAAAAAGCCTTTGACCTGATGGCCGATTACTTTCAGGAACATGAGAAGTTTCTGGTTGGCGAGGGGCAGGCAATTTCCGATTGGGCAAGCAAATATATCGGTGCCGTACTCCGGATTGCGGGACTGTTGCACTGTGCTGATATGGAAGATGACAAAGCAGAAGTGACAGCTTCTACGATGAGCAAGGCGATTCAGATCGGCAAATACTTTCTGGCTCATTCCACCTACGCCTATTCCATGATGGGTACTGACTTGAGCATTCAGAAAGCTAAATTTGTCCTGGCAAAGCTGAAAAAGAAGAACATATCGATGGTCAAGCGTTCAGAGCTTTTTCAGATGTGCCGGGGAAAGTTCTTCAAGAAAACGGAGGAGATTTTTCCGACGCTGGAACTGCTGGAGGGACATGGATACATTCGGCTGGAAGAACCGGAACGCCAGTCGGTGGGCAGACCAGCCGATGTGAAAATCATCGTGAACCCCGCCGCATGAAACCGGAATTATCTGCATTTATTGCATTTCCTGCACAGAGTTGCACTCTGGTATCGCACCACCGTCCCCATCGAAAAATCCGCAGATTTGGAGATGGAGGGTTCGGGAGAATCCGGTGAATTTTCCCGAACTGTGGGCGGCAGGATTGCTTACAGGAGCAAGGATGCCGGACACACCTGGCTTGCTGTGTGGATAGCACACGCAAGCCAGGGAGGCTCCCGCAGGAGCCGCATCCCCCTCGGAGAGCCCACGATACTTTGCAGCCGCAGGATGAAAGTATCATAGTGGGTTATTACACTTCCGCAGGAAGTGCGCCCCGGCCCGCAGGCCGCACAAACGTGAAAGGAGCTCTATGGCGAGAAACGACGGGATTGACCGTATCAGTGCAAGAAACGTTAACCTGACCGCCGCCAAAATTGGTAATGCTCAGCGGCACAACGAACGAGAAAAGGAATCCTACACCAATCCTGATATTATACCGGAACGTACCTCTCAGAACATCCATTTTAAGAAGCCCACCGCCGGATATGCAGAGATGTTTGCTCAGATGGAAAAAGACGGTGTAATCTCCACTCGTGGCCTGAAATCGGACGCTAACCTTTACGGAGAACTGATTTTTGATGTAAACTCCGCCTACTTCTATAACCATGGCGGGTATGAGTTTGCCAAACAATTTTATGAGGACGCTTACAGGGCAGCCGTAGAGATCGTGGGTGGCGAACAGTATATTCTCTCTGCCGTCATGCACGCCGATGAGCGTAACCAGGCCATGTCCGAAGCGCTGGGGCAGGATGTGTTCCACTATCATCTCCATGTGGTCTATGTTCCAGTTGTGGAAAAGCAGATTCTCTGGTCCAAGAGGTGCAAAGACAAATCGCTTGTGGGAACCGTCAAGGAAACAATCATGCAGGTGAGCAGCAGCAAAAAATGGCTGTCTAAACCGGCATTGGATGAACAGGGTGTGCCTATTCTCAAGAAGAATGGCAAGCCGGTACTGCGGAAGTCTTACAGCGTTCTCCAGGACGATTTCTTCCAAGCTATGAGAAACGCTGGATATACGGATGTGGAGCGTGGAGAACGGGGCAGTTCCGAGGAGCATTTGACCGTGACACAGTTCAAGGTGGAACGGGAACAGGAACGATTGGAGCAACTCACAGCACAAACACAGCAGAAAGAGCAACAGGCAGCTTCGCTGGAAAAGAAAATTGAGAATATTCAAAAACAGCAGATTGCCGTTCAGAAAGTGGAGCAAATAGAACCCCATGCCGTTCCGTTTTCCTCTAAAGTTATGTTGGAACGTTCTGAATATGAAAATCTGGCAGCTACGGCAAAGAAGTTCTATGTCCAGGAGCGCAAGGAATCCAAGCTACAAAAGGCTTTGGAAGCAGCGATGAAAGTGATAAGCGAGTTGAAAGCTAAGGTCGCCGCACTGACCGCAGAGCTGGCAGAGTATAAGTCCGTTCGTGGTCAGCTCAACACCGCAGGTTTAGAGCAGCAAAATGAACTTTTGCGGAATAAACTCCATCGTTACGAAACGGTGATAGAACGAAATGGCCTGTGGAATTTATTCCGACCCAGCACAAAAACAAAAGATATCACAAGACAAGAAGAACGCCTGTAATATTTTCATTTGCCCTATTCGTATTTTGCGTACGGATAGGGCAAATTTTTGTTGTAGACAGCGCAGAAAAACGATGAATTTTGTTGATTTATCAATGCCGGATTGGTATAATTGTTCTATGTTATAGAACATAGAACAATTATGGAAAGGAGGTGCCGAATTGCCTAACAAGGTGGCTGTGGATCAACAAGCCAAGGGCATGATAATCGAACTCGGTTTATTGATTCGTGATTGCCGTGGAACGCTCAGCCAATCCCAATTAGCCAAAAGGGTCGGTCTGCCCCGTTCCAACATGAAATATATAGAAGACGGTGTTAACGCTCCAACAGCGGAGGTCTATGACAAGCTGATTAAGGAGCTAAAACCGGATTTGCAGGCACGCCAGCGTATGGATCGCCTGTATATGGCAATTCGGAAAGTGCCTCCGCCGGATATTTGCCGAACTATCACACAAAACAAGGATTTGGTAGATGCAATGCGAAAGCTGGAGGGCTGTAATCTGACCTCCGATCAGATCGAAAGTGTTGCTGCCCTGTTTGCGTCTTTTCAAGAGAATAGTGAAGGAGAACCCATAAAATGAGAGATAAGTATTTTTACGAAGTTATGTTTGATGATACGTCCATTGACGTAAGCAAGGAAGTTGGATTGGTCTGGTCCATTGCCAACTCTCTCCGTGGAGCTTATACCTCGGATAAATATAAGGACGTTATTATCCCCATGGTCATTATCCGTCGATTTGAGTGCGCTTTGGAGGCTACCAAAGATGCAGTTGTGGCAAAGCACAAGCAGAACCCCAACCTCCCTGCTGCGCTCCTTTGCCAGGTTTCCAAGTACCCCTTTTACAACACCAGCGAGTTTACTCTTAAACGCCTTCTGGATGACAGCGACAGCATTGCGTCCAATCTTAAGTCTTACATTGAAGGCTTTTCCGCCAACATCCAGTTGATTCTAGAAAAACTGCTGAAATTCAGTACTCAGATCGACAAGATGGACAAGAGCAACCGTCTTTACAGCGTGGTTAAAAAGTTCTCCGATTTGGATTTGTACCCTGCCCATGTAGACAGCATGAAGATGGGCTACATTTTCGAGGATATTATCCGTCGTTTTTCTGAAAACGCCGAGGCCGGTGATCACTATACGCCCCGTGAAGTGATTCGTCTGATGGTCAATGTACTGCTGGCAGAGGGCTGCAACGACCTGTTGACGGATGAGGGTAAAATTGCCACCGTACTGGATGCTGCCTGTGGTTCGGGCGGTATGCTGTCCACTACCTATGATTTCCTGCGCCGCAAAAATCCCTATGTGGATGTGCGCTTGTTTGGACAGGAAATCAATCCCGAATCCTACGCCATTTGTCTGGCAGATATGCTCATCAAAGGCCAGGATGTGAAAAACATTATGGGTGATGAGGAAGCTAACACCCTGAAAACGGACTGCTTCCCGGATCAGAAGATGCGGCTGGTGATTATGAATCCCCCGTTTGGTACACCCTGGGGTGGCAAAGATGCACCGGAAGGACAAGAGAAGAAAGTCCGTGAGGAAAACAAGAAGGGCGGACGGTTTGAACATGGTCTGCCTGGAACGGGTGACGCCCAGCTGCTGTTCATGCAGCACGCCATCAATAAGCTGGATGAGAAAAACGGGCGTGCAGCGATTATTACCAATGGTTCGCCTCTTTTCTCCGGCGGAACCACCAGCGGTGAAAGCCAGATTCGGCACTGGATGCTGGAGGAAGATTTAATTGAAGCCATTATTGCCCTGCCTACCCAGCTTTTCTATAACACCGACATCGGTATTTATATTTTTATTCTGTCCCGCAATAAGCGCCCTGACCGCCGTGGAAAGGTGCAGCTGATCAATGCGGTGGATATGTGGAAGCCCCTGCGCAAATCTTTGGGCAAAAAGCGCCGTGAAATCGACCGGGATAGCATGGTAAAAATCACCGAGCTGTACTCCAACTTCGAGGAAAACCAGTACTGCAAGATTTTCCCCAACGAGGAGTTTATGTACAAAGAGTATGCGGTTTATCAGCCGTTGCAGCGCCGGGGTGTGCTGGATGAGGAGAGCATCGAGCGGCTGCGGACCAGCAGCTACTTCACCAGTAACTCCAGCATTTTCAATGAGACGGATTTTGAACAGCTGAAAGAGATGAACCCCCGCAGCGCTGCCGACGAGAAAAAATACCAGAAATATCTGGCGGGCCAGCAGTTTGTGGCGGATGTGTTGACTATTCTGGAAGCCAACCGTTCTGACCAGATGTTTATGGATTATGGCGAGTTTGAAAAGTATCTGAAATCTCTGCTGGGCAAGGTTGAGGGAATGTCTGCCAGCCGGTTGACCGGCATTGCCATGGTGCTGGCGGTGATGGACAAAACTGCCGTGGTGCAGAAAGACCGAAAGGGCGAAATTGTCAAGGATACCACCACCAAGGACACCGAGATCATCAAGCTCACCCAGGACCCGGAAAAATATTTTGAGGCGGAAGTATATCCCCATGTACCTGACGCTATCTGGTTGTATGAATTTGATCCTTCTAAAAAGGTAAGCGTTTCAAATAGAGAGCGTATAGGTGCGGAAATAGCCTTTACACAATATTTTTATGAATATAGTAGAAACGACACCGCCCAAGGAATTCACAATAAAATTGCGCAAAATACAGTTGCTTTGCAACATATATTTTCTGTTAATGATGTTGAGCAAAGAAATTTGGACGCTTTGATTTCTACTTATGAAGATCAACTTCAATTGGGGAAAAAATACCGTGATTTATTTGTTTTGGAAACACTTTTGCGAGGCCTTGACCCAACGGTAGAATTGAAAGATAGCGGTTTAATCTGGTTTGGAAAGATTCCTGCTCATTGGGAAGTTAAGCGTATAAAGTATGTTATCAAACAGGGAAACGACGGGATAAAAGTAGGACCTTTTGGGAGCGCTCTAACAAATGAAGTTGTAAGTGCTGACGATGGGCAATTTAAAGTATATGGCCAAGCCAATTTGATTCGTAGAGATTTCGAATATGGTGATAATTTCGTTACAGAGGACAACTATTTGCGCTTAAAGAATTATGAAGTGCTTCCCTATGATATTGTAGTTTCTATGATGGGTACAATTGGAAAATGCTGTGTAGTTCCAGAGGGTATTTCTCCTGGAATTATGGATTCACATCTTATTAAAGTGCGCTTATCAAGTTTAATGTTCCCTCAATATTTTGAATACTTGTATGAGAGTGAAGCTGTATATGAGCAACTTTTACTGAAATCTAAAGGTTCAATAATGAACGGACTAAATTCGACTATTGTAAAAAATGTTTATATGGTAGTCCCGCCTGTCGAAGAACAGATTGCTATTTGCAGATATATTAATGAGCATTTATCTGATGCGGTGGAGGTGAAGTAATGTGGCAATTAGAAGTGGACAATTAAAAGAAAAAACTGACTACCAAACTTATATTCTCGAAATGCTGCGGGAGGAAAATGGCTATCAGGTGCGCCCCTCGACTACGTATGATCCCGGCTACGGCATGGATGTTGAGCTACTGTTCTCCTTTTTGCAAGCCACCCAGCCGGATGCATTGGCACGGTTGGAAAAGCTCTATGGCGGCAAGACCCGCCAGACCATCCTCAACTACATCAATAATGAGGTCAACAAGAAAAGCCGCAGCCTGCTGGATGTGCTGAAGCACGGTGTGGAGTTTGATAACGGTGTATCCCTGACCCTCATGTACCGCAAACCTGCCACTACCTTCAACCAAAAAGCGGAGGCGCTGTATCAGCAGAATGTACTCTCGGTGATGGAGGAAGTCTGGCACAAAGAGGGCGAACGCATTGATCTTGTGATTTTCCTCAATGGCATTGCTATTTTTACTTTTGAGCTGAAATGCAACACCAGTGGACAGAACTATGAGGATGCGATCCGTCAGTATAAGTTTGAGCGAGATTATAAGACCCGACTGCTGAAATTCAAGGCGGGCTGCCTGGCTCACTTCGCCATGGACTTGAACGAAGTGTATATGTGCACCAATCTGAAAGGAAAATCTTCCTTCTTTCTGCCGTTCAACAAAGGCTGCGGCGTTGGGATTCACTCTGGCAAGGGCAACCCCCACAACGAAAACGGCATCAATGTTTCTTATATGTGGGAAGATATCCTCAAAAAAGATACGGTGCTATATCTGATTGATAAAATCATATTCCTGCAAAAGGAGACCAAGAAAGACCCGGATACCGGAAAGCGTGTCACCAAGGAAACGCTGATTTTCCCCCGTTATCATCAGTTCAATGCCGTGCGCAAGCTGGTGGCAGATGTAGTAGAACATCACAGCGAGAAAAACTATCTCATTGAGCACTCGGCGGGCAGCGGCAAAACCAATACCATTGCATGGTTGGCCCACCGTCTTGCCTCCTTGCACGACAGGGAAAACAAAGTCATTTTTGATACGGTCTGCATTATCACTGACCGTATCGTGGTAGACCGACAGCTTCAGAATGCCGTACTGTCACTGGAGCACAAGGCTGGTCTGATCAAGGTCATGGACGAAAAATGCACGTCCAAAGACTTGGCAGATGCCCTCAATGGCAATACAAAAATCATCGTGACTACCATCCACAAGTTCATGTACATTCAGGAATTGGTCCAGGAGCTGAAAAGCAAGACTTTTGCTGTAATCATCGACGAGGCCCATTCCTCTACCGCCGGAACTGCCATGGAAGCGGTGACGTATGCTCTTTCAGAGAGCCGCAAACTGAGCGAGGCTACCCCTGTTGATGTGTCGGAAGAAGAAAAATCCATGGGCGATATCATCGAGGACGAAATTGCCCGTAGCGGAAAGCAGCCCAATGTTTCCATGATTGCCTTTACAGCAACCCCGAAGCCGACCACTTTGCAGCTGTTCGGCTGCCTGAATGAAGAGGGAAAAAAGGTTGCCTTTGACCTGTATTCCATGAAGCAAGCGATTGAGGAAGGCTTCATTCTGGATGTGCTGCAAAATTATGTGACCTATAAGACTTATTTTGAAATTAATAAGGCTATTGAGGACGATCCAGAATTAGAGACGATTGCCGCAAAGCGTAAGATTGCTAAGTATATTGAACTGCATGATACCAACATTGCTCAGAAAGTGGAGATCATTATTGAGCACTTCAAAAACAGAATCATGCAGGAATTGGGTGGCAAAGCAAAAGCCATGGTCATTACTTCGTCACGGCAGGCAGCAGTCAAATACCGGAACGAGTTTGAAACCTATATTTCTAAGCATGGGTATACGGGTATTCGGGCATTGGTTGCGTTTTCGGGCAAGGTCTCTCTGGACAGCCACGAATACACCGAAGCGGTGATGAACGGCATTAAGGAAGAGGATTTGCCGGAAGTGTTTGACAGCAACAGCTATCAGGTGCTGTTGGTGGCGAATAAGTATCAAACCGGCTTTGACCAGCCAAAGCTCTGCGCCATGTATGTGGATAAGCGTCTGCGGGGAGTTAATGCTGTGCAGACCCTTTCTCGCTTGAACCGTATTTGTGCGCCCTATGATAAGAAAACCTTTGTACTGGATTTTAAAAATGAATATGAGGATATTCAAGCGTCCTTTGCCCCATTCTATACTGAGACAATTCTGAACGAGACGATTACCCCTTCTGACATCCGAACGGTGGAAGCTCAGGTGGATCAGTATAATTTCCTGGATATTGACGATATTGAGGAATTTAACGGATACCTGTATCAGGATAAACGAACCTCCAAAGAAAAGGCTCGGATGTGGGCGTTGCTGGATAAATCCCTGCAAATCATCAATCGCCACCCGGAACTGGAAAAACTGGAAATTCGTGCAACGATCAAGCGTTTCTTGCGTTTTTACAGTTTCCTGATTCAGGCAACCTGTTTTGAAAGCGTGGATCTGCACAAGAAGTACAATTTCCTTTCATACCTAGTTAAAGAGATCGAAGTGGGCAGCGGTGGAAATGATTTTGATATTGCGGACAAAATCACGGCCTCGAACTTCCGTCAGAAAAAGACCGGGGAAAACACACACGAGATTGAATCCAAGCCGGAGGTCAGCCTTCCGACACCCAATGAAGTCTTCATGGATGAAGCCGTGAAAAAGAAGCTGTCCGAGATCATCGACGAGATCAATGCAGCGTATAACAAGAACTTTGATGTTGACGTGGCCTCCAAGTCCGCTCTGCAAATGAGGGACATTTTGCTGAAGAATGGACATCTGAGGGACAGTGCACGGAATAACTCGCTCAAAGATTTCCGCTTTGCCTATTTTGACGCTGTACAGGATGCTCTGATTGCCGGGTATGAGCAAAACCAGGACTTCTTTGCCCTTCTGCTTGATAACGACGAAAAGAAGCGGGAACTGATGCAAGTGTTCTTGGAGGATGTGTATAAGAATTTGAGGGCATAAGTGTGAAAGTCCTTGTGACAAAAGTTTTCCCGAACGACATAATAGGAGTTGAGGATTCGGGTACATCTGGTATAATAAAGCAAAAGAAAATGGCGACAGCAAGCAACGATTATGAACCAGAGCTGTATTTAAAATTTGGATTACTTGAAGCAAATGCATTTGAAGGAGGTGCTTAAATGGCACTATCAACAGATCAGCTAAGCCGGATGACTATATCTGGATTTAAGTCTATTAAACGGTGTGATATTAAATTCAGGAAGATCAACGTTTTAATTGGTAGTAATGGAGCTGGAAAGTCTAATTTCATTTCTGCGTTTACTTTGCTGCAAAATATTTTGTCGCAAAATCTTCAAGTCTTTGTGGCCCAAAGTGGAATGAATTCACTTTTTTACAATGGCAGAAAGGTAACCGATGAAATAGATTTTGAAGTTTATTTCGGAAATAATTCCTACGGTTTTGTACTTATTCCAACCGACGATAACAGACTAATATTTCGCAAAGAGTATTTTGGGTATCATGGACTGTGGGAAAACGAGAGTAATGTCTCCAGAGGATCGATCGAATCTCAATGGCAAACGGGGGCTCATAATAAGATCGATGAATATGTAATACCCATTCTGGAGAAGCAGAACTGGAGAGTTTATCATTTCCATGACACTGGACGTAGTGCAAAAGTAAAACAAGAGCACAATATTTCCAACAACAAAGTTTTGATGAATGACGCGGGGAACTTGGCAGCTTTTCTGTTCCGCCTAAAAAGCAATTATGAAAAAAGCTACGAAGAAATTGTCCGCACTATTCAATTAATTGCTCCATACTTTGCAGATTTTGTATTGGAACCGCAGGAGGGAAATGAAGAACAAATAGTACTAAAGTGGCAACAAAAGGGCTGTGAGGACGTTTTTAATGCTTCGCAGTTATCGGATGGTACGCTACGCTTTATTTGCCTCGCTACACTCTTACTACAACCGCATGAATTGCAACCTGCAACAATTATTGTTGATGAACCTGAACTTGGTCTACATCCTTATGCAATAACAATTTTTGCAGAAATGGTTAGACAGTTATCCGACGAAAAGCAAATTATAATTTCTACCCAATCTGTAGAGATGCTCAATGAATTTGATGTTGAAGATGTTATTGTTGTTGATCGAGGTGAAGATGGTTCGGAGTTTAAGCGATTGAACGAAGACGAACTGGAGGTCTGGTTGGAAGAGGACTACGCTTTGGGCGATCTCTGGAAAAAGAATATTTTGGGAGGTAGACTCTCAAAATGAAAAATGTATATATCTATTGTGAAGGCCCGACTGAAGAGTCTTTTATCAACGAGATCCTCTATCCTTATTTTTTTAATATCGGTATCGCAGTATATCCTATTGTGTGCACAACAAAACGTACGGTATCCAAGAAATATAAAGGCGGCGTAAGTGATTACAACAAAATCAAACGAGAGTTGACTATGCTATGCAAAAGTCACCCAAATGAGCACGTTACTACTATGTTTGATTATTATGCCATGCCTGAAAACACTCCAGAAATAGGTTTACACGATCCGGATATCTATGAGCGTATAGGTAAAATAGAAGCAGCAGTCAACAGAGATATTGGTCAAGTAAATTGTATGTTTCACTTTATGTTACATGAGTTTGAGGGCATTCTTTTTTCTAATCCAGAATCTTTTGAACTTATTGCGGAAACCGATGTGGTCAACAAAATACGAGAGATTCGAGAAAGTTATCCCACCCCTGAACACATAAACAACTCGCCTGAAACGGCACCTTCTAAGCGCCTGGAAAAATTAATTCCCAATTATGCGAAAATAAAAAATGGAACTTTAATTTCTAAGGATATGGGAATAGATAAAATTCTTGCCGAATGTCCTCATTTTCGGGAATGGATAGAACAAATTAGCCGTTTAGGTGCCTAATAAAAATCAGCCGAATAGTATACAAACTATCCGGCTGATTTATGTAATTCGCTTGTTTCAAAAATTGAGGTGATGACGAGAACAGCAACCAGGTTCCTTTCCCTGCTGTTGTCCTGCGTCGCCCTGGGCAGCGATACGCAAGGCACATATAAGGAGCAAAAACTACTTTTCGTGCGTCATGCATGAGGATAAAATTAGAATCTGATGTGCGGAAAAACCGCAGTATTAAGCCAAAAATCAGGTGGAAAGCGAAGAAATTACCAGATGCTTGGCAGGGTCAGCACCAAGTCCTTGAAGTTCAGCAAGCGGCGACCGTGGTGATCAGCATCTTGATCTACAGTCTGCTGATGTGGATGAAGACATCCTCTGCCTACTGGCCAGATTGGAACAGCATCGGAACAATACGGTGATAGAGGCAATAACTCGGCACAGTCATGGAGGAAGAAAAACACTAGCGAAAGAACAGGCAAAGAAGATCGCCATAGGGCATAAAGCGGACGATCACGAGGAAGGACAGAAAATGAACTGAACGAATTTCCCCAGCACACTGAAAAGACCAAGTGCTGGGGAAATTTTTAACCGAACGATTCAGAAAGTGATACGCATAAACAAACAGAAAATTCCCCTCATGCGCCCTGTCAAAAAATGCGGGGATAAAACAATAAAATGCCAAAAGATTTTTGCGTATTTTTTTGCTTGTTTTGTGTTATCTTCGTTTCGTTTGATTTCTAACACTCTTTTAACCTCGCTGTTTTCACGTGTTCCACACCGCTCTGCGGCTGAAAATGTGGTCAAAACGCTCCCTGTCCTTTGCCGGAGACGGTTTCCCGGCTGGGGCGGGGAGCATCTTTACGTCTCTGCGTATCCGTTTTGCCGGAGAGAGGGTAATGCAAGGCGAGGGGACTCCGCCGTCCACGGCTCAAGAATTAGAGGGAGCTGTAAACAAAATAAGCCCCGTGTGCCTATCTCCCCACGGTCCCCTGATCCGCTCACCCGCCCCTTGCGTCCCCGCGCCAAAACAATATAATAGGGAGTGAAAAAACACGCTGGAGGCACTGCCATGGAATACCTCGCCGTGTTGGAGACCGCGAGAAAATGGGACCTTTCCCCACGGATGGTGCAGCACCACTGCGCTGCCGGTCACATTCCCGGCGCGCAGAAGTTCGGGAAGTCCTGGGCCATCCCCGCCGACGCGGCAAAGCCCCGGGGCGCCCAACCTGCCCAAAAGCAAGAGGAGACCGCGGTCGCCGGTGTTCTGGACCACACCAACCTCATGCCCCTGATGAACACCCCCTTCCAGCCGGGAACGTGCGTGGCCGCGGTACGGGCCATGGAGGCCGGACCCCGGCGGGACATCGCCTGGGCGGAGTATTACTATTTTACCGGCCAGCCGGACAAAGCGGCGCGGGCGGCGGGGGCCCACATCACCAGCCCGGACCTGGGAGCGCGGCTGTCCGCCTGCCTGATCTATGCCTATGCCAGTCTCTCCCTCAAACAGATCCAGTACGCCCGGTTCGCCCTGAACGAGATGCAGGAATTTTTGTCTGCGGGCGCGGAGACGGCCCCACACCTGCGGGCGGCGGGGGCGTTTATGGCGGCCACCTCTGCCGTGCTGCTCCATCTTCCCCTGCCCAGGTCTCTGCCCTCCGTCAAGGAGTTCCTGCCCCTGCTGCCCCCGGCCTGCGGGCCTTTGCCCTGTATGTCCAGGACCATCATTTACATCTGAAGAAAAACTTCACCCAGAGCATCGGCGCTGCGGAGGCCACGCTGTCCATGGGAGCGGCGTCCTACCCCATCCCCGCCATCTATCTGCACCTGATTGCCGTTATGGACTACATGCGGCTGAAAAAGACGGATCTCGCCCAGGAACACCTGCTGGCAGCCTGGGAAATTGCCCGGCCAGACGATCTGCTGGAGGGCTTTGGCGAACACCACGGCCTGCTGGGCGCCATGCTGGGGGCGGTCATCAAGCCCCGGTGGCCGGATGACTTCAGGCGCATGATCGACATCACCAATCATTTCTCCAAGGGGTGGCGGGACATCCACAACCCGGACACCGGCCAGCAGGTGGCGGACAACCTGACCACCACGGAGTTTGCCGTTGCCATGCTGGTGGCCCAAGACTGGACGGCCGAGGACGATCGCCGCCCACATGGGGGTATCTGCCTCCACCGTACGGCGGCACTAGGCCCAGATCAAAAAGAAATTACAGGTGAAAAACCGGCGTGAGCTGATGGAATATATGCTGCCGTGAAACACCCGCATGTTTCGCGATGGCGCAATGCGTTTCTCGCAAAATTTTTGACGCACCTTTTCTGATGGTTTTCATGGAAAAGGTGCGCCTGTTTTGTATAATGCATTGTTTTTGGCGAGAAAAGTTCAAAACGATTATTCGATGTACTCCTATTTCTGACAGGAAAAGGAACACTTTGGGGGCCCAAAAGCGAGAATTGTGTCGTATGGGTCCCCCATACGACAACCAGACCTGGTCAAAGAACAGGAGGTACCTTGCATGAAAAGATGGATCTGGAGCCTGTGCCTGGCCCTGTGCCTGTGTCTGGGGCTGCTGCCCGTCACGGTTGCGGCAAGCGGCGTAACGTATCTTGACGAGGACGGCACCATGCAGACCTGCACCAGCGCCGAGCTGGTAACAGAAACGCTCATGTACTGGGGCCAAAACGACAGTGCTGCGCACTGGTATGTTGCAGAGGGCAACGTAACCATCGGCCAGCGCGTCACCGTCACCGGCGAGGTGCACCTCATCCTCGCCGACGGGTGCAAGCTGACCGCCAGCCAGGGCATCCAAGTCGCCGAAGGCAACAGCTTGACCATCTATGCCCAGTCCACCGGGGCGGAGATGGGCGTGCTGGAGGCCACAGGCAGCATGAACGATGCCAGCATCGGCGGCTCCGGCGAAAAAGGCGGCACCATCACCATCAACGGAGGTAAGGTCACGGCCACCGGCGGCGAGAACGGCGCGGGCATCGGCGGCGGCTCCGGCGGCGCAGGGGGGGCATCACCATCAGCGGCGGCACCGTGACGGGCACCGTCGTGATCTACGAAGTCACCGACGTGATGCTGAACAAGACCAGCACGACCCTTACCGTCGGCGGTACCGAGACCCTCACCGCCACAGTGCTGCCGGAGGGTGCCGGCAACAGAGCTGTGACGTGGAGCAGTGATCATACTACCGTCGCCGCGGTGGACGCAAACGGCCGCGTCACCGCTGTTGCCAAGGGCACCGCCACCATCACCGTCACCACGGCGGACGGCGGCTAAACCGCCTCCTGCACCGTGACAGCCCGGCCCCACTCCAACTCCGGTGACAGCGAGCCCACCTACGCCCCGTCCCTGGACATGGGGAACGGCGGCACGGTGAAGGTGAACCCCCGCACCCCGGAGGCGGGGTAGGAGGTCACCCTCACCGTCACCCCCGACGAGGAATATGAGGCGAAGCAGGTCTCCGTCACCGGCCGGGATGGGGACCACGTGGACGTGACGGAACACCGGGACGGCACCTACACCTTTGAACAGCCCCGGGGCCGGGTGACCATTGCCGTCACCTTCCGGCAGATCTCCCGGGGAATGCCCTTCGCCGACGTGCCAGAGAGCTACTGGGCCTATGACGCCATCCAGTACGTCTACGGCGAGGGCCTGATGGCGGGCACCAGCGGCTCCGCCTTCAGCCCGGAGGGCACCACCACCCGGGGGCAGATCGTCACCATCCTGTGGCGGCTCTCCGGCAGCCCGGTGGTCAACTGCCTGATGGACTTTGACGATGTGGACCCGGCGGCCTACTACGCAGAGGCCATCCGCTGGGCCGTCAGTGAAGGGATCGCCGGCGGCACCGGCGGCGGGGTGTTTGGCCCTGACGATCCCATCACCCGAGAGCAGCTGGCTGTGATGCTCCACCGCTGCGCCCAGCACCAGGGTTACGACGTGTCCATCGGAGAGGACACCAACATTCTCAGCTATGCCGACGCCTTCGATGTGTCCGGGTACGCCGTCTCCGCCCTCCAGTGGGCCTGCGGCGCGGGGATCATCAGCAGCACCGGCGACGGCAGCACCCTCACCCCCCAGGGCGAGACCACACGCGCACAGGCGGCGACGGTGCTGATGCGGTTTTGTGAGTTGTACGAATGAATGATCTGAAACGGCCAGAGTGGAGTGCCCCTTCACCCTGGCCGTTTTTTCAGATGCATTGGGTGAGACCAAACGGTTGTTCCACATTAGAATCAGGCGAAAGCCGAAAACTTGCGGCTTTCCGGTGAGATCCACACCCCGGTGGGACCTCAGATATTCATGGGTCTCGTAGGGTGCCGCAAGCACCCTGAACGAAGGGAATTCCATGAAGGTCTTCAGTATTTGGCGCTGTGCCGGCAGCGCGGGTGTGCGCCTTTCCGTGGAAAACGGCAAGAATGTAAATGAACGACACTGGCGGTATTCTTTATAGAGGGGCCGGCAAGTATCAGTGCCAAAGGAGGCCGCGGACTTTCTGGAGCAGGATGGGAAACGGGAACAGGCGCAGGAGAAACGGGACCAAGGGCATCTGAGTAAAAGTGCGTTTGAAACGGTGCTGTTCGGTTCGGAGTGCGTCAGGCATCCTGCGGAGGATGCTGTATTCCGGAACCTCCAGCTTGAAACTCTGCGGAAAGCCGTCGATGGTTTGGGAGACCAGGGCTGGAATCTTGTAGAACTCCAATATGGCAGGAGCCTGACCATGGAGAAGATTGGGAGGATCTACGGCGTGTCCAAGGCGGCTAAAAAAGTTCCACGGACAGATGGCCACCGGTCTGCGGCAGAGGGAGTCCCTGGGGCCCAAGTGGGAAGACCTTGATTTAGAATGGGGCGACCTCCGAGTTAAACGGCAAATAGCGAGAATCAATGGAGAGGTGGTGGAAGCTCCCCTGAAAACGAAAAACGCCTACCGCACTCTGCTTCTGACAAAGGATACGGTAGACGTTTTAACGCAGCAGAAAAACTGGGTATTCCCCGGTTCCGCAGGCGGTCCAATGTCTCTGAACAGTGTTCTACGCATGCTCCGCAGGGGGCTGAAACGGGCGGGAGTGTCTCAAGTTAGGTTCCACGATTTAAAGCACAGCTGTGTTACCATAATGCTGTACTTGGGATATACGCCAAAAGACATTCAGACTTGGCTCAGACATAGCGGCTACAACTTTACTGTTGATACCTACTGTCACTCTGGAGTTGGAGTCCATGAGCAAATGGCAGAGCGTTTTTCAGAGGAATTGAAAAGCCTTATTTCAGGCAGGGCAAGAAAAATAACCCCCTTGAAGCGGTTGTGAACAGCCCCAGATTATACGGACAGTACAAAAAAGCCCCTGGTAGGAAATATTGAGTTTTAGTAGGAGAGGCGTCGCGTCAGCGGCGCCTCTCCAGTTTTAAGCTGGATACGCTCGTGATTGTAAAAGTGGATATATCGGTCAATCATCTCGTTGGCCTCAGAGAAAGTAGCCGGCTTATGTCTGTAAATACACTCTGTTTTAAGGATGGAGAAGAAATTTTCGGCCATGGCATTGTCATACGGGTTTCCCCGTCTTGACATGGAAGGCGTCATGCCGTATTGTTTAGTCAGCTGGAAATATGCTTGAGATGTGTATTGAAAGCCTTGGTCGCTGTGGAGCTGCAACTCCGCAGCGACCCTCTTTTTCTCTTTCCTCATGGCGAAACGAATGGTGTCCAGCACCAGATTCACCGCCTGCTGTGTTCCGGTCTTGTAGGCCACGATACTGTTATCGTAGAGGTCACGGATCATGGACAGATACAGCACACCTTGCTTCGTTTGGATATAAGAAATATCTGTTACCCATTTGCTGTTGGGCCTGTCTGCCTGGGACTCCCTGTTGAGTAAATTTTGATATTTATGTACTTGCTGCCCCAGGTTCTTCTATTTCCGCTCTCCCCGAATTTCAGATAAAAGACCGTATTTTTTCATGACCCTAAGGACAGTTTTCGGTTATGGTGAATGCCTTGCCGTTCTAACCACAGGTGCATCCGGCGGTAGCCATAGGTTTGGACGCAATGCTCCTGTTGTTTCCGAAGCAGAGTAGCCAGCGGCGCGTCCTTCTCGGGCCGATTCATTCGTTTCACATAATCATAATAACCGCTCCTGGATACCCCAAAGAATGTGCACATGACGGATACCGGATATGCGCTCTGATGACGATAAATTACTTGATACTTGACCTTCGGCCTCACTTCCTCCCATGAGCGTAATAAAATCCCGCAGTAGTACATTCTCTATTTTCAGGCGCTTGGTTTCATACTTGTATTCCTGCAGAGTCCTGGCGGGTTTTCGCCCTCTCTGTTTGGGTGTGACTTGCATTGCTTTCTTTCGCTCTCGCTTCAGCAAATCATGGATTGGCCTGTCACCCTTCAGCCCCAGCCTTTCCGCAACTTCCCCATGGCTCATCCCCCTCTTCAGCATCCGCTTGATTTCGGGCAAGAGCTTCAGCATTTTTGATACCTTCTTGCCATATAGAATCCCCCCTGATGTAGTCTTATTTTCCTACATCAGAGGGGACTTTGTCTATTGTCCGTGTTTACTGGTCCGGTTCAGTTGAGCTTCAAGGGTCTTCTGGTTGTGGGAGGAGGATTTGAATCTGCGGCCGACCGGTTACGAGACAGTGCGAAATCTCTTCTATGGCATCAGGCAGATGAAGAATTGCGGCGCTAAAAACAAAAATCAGTTTCCAAAACTTGACATCATATCGCATAAACCTTTAAGAGAAATTCATTTTCCCTGCATAAAATAGAGAAAATAGGTGATGGCCAGCAGGTCGGCGCAGCCGCCGGGAGAGAGGTTTCTCTGGATCATGGCCTGGTCCAGCGCCCGCACGGCCTCCGGATCGGGGCGGGGGCCGCCCTCCAGCAGGGCCCCGGCCTGCCGGACGGCCCACCGCTGCCCCTCCATGCCGCCCCGTGCAAACAAGTTGGTGTCCGCCGTGCCGGCGGTCAGGGCCAGAAGGGCGGCCGTCCCCGCCTCCTCCAGGCCGGCCCCCTGATCCAAGGCGGCGCGCAGGGCGGGCAGGCCGATTTTCAGAACGGCGGGGAAGCCGCCGGCCGCCTCCCCCCGCACGCCCCGCTCTCCGGTCTCTACATACAGCCGCTCCCCGGCGGTACGGGCGTTTTCTCGGGTGAGGGCGGCAAAGAAGCCCTCCGCCGCCGGGGCGGACATGTGCCCGCACTCCGCCAAAATCTCCTCCGGCTCCCGGCAGGGTCCCTCCGGGGTCCACAGCCGCCCGCAGGCCCCCAGGACGCATCCCAGAGAGAAGATGGCCCCCTTGTGGGTGTTCACCCCGCCGGTGGCCCGAAGCATGGTCCGCTCTGCCCCCAAGCCCGCCTCCCTGAGACGCTCAAAGGTCTCCTCCGGCATCATGTGGGCGGTCTCCTGGCCGATGGCTGCGGCCCGTTCCAGGTAGGGCAGGAGGGCGGCGGTGCTGTCCAGAAAGGTAAATACATCCATGTCTTTGTGGCTGCCGTTGTTGTGCCGGTCCACCAGCCCCGGCTTGGGGGTGGTGCACACCTCGTACAGCAGGGACCTGGCCCCCTGGGCGGCCAGGAGCTTCCGGTCCTTTTCCGCAAAAAAGTCCCGCAAGATGGCCTGGGTTTTCCCCTGTATCTCCTCCACCGGGTGGAGCCGTCGGGAAGCGCAGCCCTTGCCTGCCTTCCCACACACCAGGCAGGGCCGGGGCGGGAGCCCCAGGGCCTCCCGGTCCCACTTGCCCCCCTCCGGGTCCAGCACGTCCAGGTCGAACAGACGGCCCAGGGGGTCCCGATCCTCGATCCCGGCGCACAGCTCCTTGACGGTCCGGGCGGGGCCGTCCACAGCCCAAAGGGCCTCACACCCGGTGGGCCGGTCCACCTCCTCCTGGTGGAGGGGGCACAGCCCACGGGCAGCCAGGGCGTCCTCCAGTCGGAGGAGCCCCTCCCGGAAGGCCCGGCGGATGACCGGGCCGTTTTTGACAGGGCCTGCGATGTTCAGGGTAAAGGAGACCACCGGGCGGGCATACCGCTCCAGCAGCTCCCGCTGGCGACCGGCCCGGACTTCCCGGGCCTCCAGCATCTCCATCAGAGTCACTTCCCGATCCATAGATGGGACCTCCTTGTCTTAGTAGTGGACGACGTTCCCGGCGGCCTGGATGGCGGCGATCACCAGCCGGGCCTCCGGGGTGTGGAAGAACTGCCAAGTGGGTTCCGGGACCAGTGGACGGATGGCCCCCAAATTTCCGTCGTGGATGAGCTTCCGCACCGTGCTGGCGCTGATGGGGACTTCCTCCAGTGTTTTCCGGGGCACTTCGATGAACCGGATGCCCTCCTTGGGCAGCTCCCGGGCCATCACCTGATTGTACAGGCCGGTGACCTGGCTGCTGGGCTCCTCCCCGGCGTACCGGGCGGTAACGTTCAGGGCCTGGGCAATCTGGCCGAACAGGGCCAGGTCCAGACGGGCGTGGCCCTGGATCACCGCCCCCTCATCCTTCAAGAAGTAGCTGGGGAAGGTGGCCGAGCTGATGAGGTAGGGCCCGCTCTTGTGGCAGACCACATGGGGCAGGTGGGCCACCCCCTCCGTCACCAGCTTCCACCGCACGGCAAAGGGCACCAGGCTGGCGTCCTCTTCCAGCACGAACAGGTGGACGGCGGAGAACTCCGCCGCCGCCCGCTCCGCCAGGGCCAGGTGGCCCAGGGTGAAGGGGTTGGCGTTCATGACAATGGCGGCGGCGGGCTCTTCGGTGCGGCTCTGGGACAGCCGGGCGCAGAAGCGGGCAAAGCCGTTTTTCCGGTTCTCTAAAAAGGAGAGGGTGTTTTCCACCCGGGCGATCTCATAGAACCCCAGGTCCTGAAAGAATTTGGCGGTGCTGACTTTCGTGTACACAAACAGATGGGTGCGCCCCTGTCCGGTCAGACGTTCCACCAGATGGGAGACGATCTGGCTCAGCAGGCCCTCCCCCTGGTGGGCGCGGTCCACGGCGAAGCACCGCAGGGTGGAGCCGAAGGAACTGCCGGTGGCGGCCAGGTTGTCGTCCTCGTCGAACAGGCCGCAGGTATAGTCCAAATTGCCGTCCAGGGCGATGCCCTCCTGCTCCAAAAGGGCGCGGACCTGAGCCATGCTGCGGCGGTCGTCCGGGCGGATCTCAGACAGGGTGTAGGACATGGGGCACCTCCAAAAACGAGGAGAGCCGCCGCGGCTGCGGCGGCTCTCGCTGCTGGTATCGTATCACAAACCGGATACAATGGGAAGAAGAATTAGTCTTTATCCGGGTCGTAGGGCTTGATTTTCCGGACCACGTCCAGGATGGTGCCGTCCCGGGCCTCCAGGACGGCCACCACCTGATCCTCCCACTGCAGATCGTCCGGGCGGCCCACCAGGGAGTAGGCCTTCTCCTTCAGGCTCTCAATGGACACGTGGGGGATGCCGGCTTTGTCCAGACATTCGATCAAATCCGGGCGCAGGGGGTTGACGGCGATGCCGTAGTCGGTGACCAGCACGTCCACGCAGTCCCCCGGAGTGGTGACGGTGACCACGTGTTCGCACACGGTGGCCATTCTTCCCCGGATCAGGGGGGTGACGATGATGCAGCACTTGCTGCCCGCGGCGGTGTCCGGGTGGCCGCCGGGGGCGCCCCGCAGCACACCGTCCGAGCCGGTGAGCACGTTCACGTTGAAGCCGGTGTCGATCTCCAGCGCCGCCAGCACCACGAAGTCCAGGCTGTTCACGAAGGCCCCCTTGTTGGCAGGGTTGGCGTACTGGAAGGCGCTCATCTCATAGTGGCCGGGGGTGCGGTGGATGGAGTTCACCGCGTCCAGGTCGAAGTCCTGCACGTCGATGACCTTGCCCACCTTGCCCTTCTGGAGCAGCTCCACCATGGGCTTGCAGATGCCCCCGATGGCCCAGCCCATCTTGATGTTCCGCTCATCCATGTACTGCTCCAAAAACAGGTTGGCCGCCAGAGAGGGACCGCCCACGCCGGTCTGGAAGGAGAAGCCGTCCTTGAAGTATGGGGTGGAGGCGATGACCTTGGCCACGTTTTCCGCCATCATCAGGTCCCGGGGGTTCTGGGAGATGCGGGCGGCGGCGGAGGCGATTTTCTTGGGATTGCCGATGGAGTCCACTACCACCACCGCATCCACATCGATGGCCTCCACCGAGGCGGGGAAGTTGGGGAAGTCCACCAGGCAGTCGGTGACCACCACCACATGGTCGGCGTACTTGGCGTCGGTCATGGCGTAGCCCAGGGAGCCGCAGTCGCTCTTGCCCCCCACGCCCCGGCAGTTGCCCATTTGGTCGCTGGTGGGGGCGGCCACGAAGGCGATGTCGATGTGGACCTCGCCCCCCTCGATGGCCCGGGGCCGACCCCCGTGGCTGCGGATGATGGCGGGGGTCTTCAGCTTGCCGGCGGAGACCACCTCGCCCATCTTTCCCCGGATGCCGGAGGTCTGGATGCCGACCACCTTGCCCTCCTCGATGTACGCCGCGATGGGGTCGTGGGCGGAGCCCAGGCTGGTGGCGGCGATGGTCAGATCCTTCAGCCCCAGCTCCTCAATGGCGGCGGCCATCACCAGGTTGACCACGTAGTCCCCGTCCCGCAGGTGGTGGTGGAAGGAGAAGGTCATGCCGTCCCTGGCCCCGCACTGCTTCAGGGCCTCAGCCAGAGAGCCCACCACTTTCGTCTCCACCGGCTTCTCACACCGGCGGGTGCGGGGGGCGGCCTTCTGGAGGTACTTGCCGTCCATGTAGTTCTTGCCCTGGTAGACCTCCTTGCCGTCCTTCAGGAGGTAGTCCGGGATCTCGCGTCCTACTGCGTTCTTCATTGTCTCATACCTCCCCGTCGTACATGCCGCAGGCGCGGGCCAGCTTCAGGGTGCGCTCCGCCCCGGGAATGAAGGCGATGTCGATCATCTTCCCGTCCACGGTGAACACGCCCACCCCGGCGGCGGACTGCTCCCGGTAGGCCCGGAGGATCTTCTCCGCCTGGCGCACCTCCTTCTCCGTGGGGGCGAATACCTGGTGGACGAAGCGGATCTGCTTGGGGTTGATGAGGCTCTTGCCATCAAAGCCCATGGCCTTGTTCTGCAAGACCTCCGCCTCAAAGCCCTCCTGGTCGTCCAGGTCGGTGAACACTGTGTCAAAGCACTGAATGCCCGCGGCACGGGCGGCCAGGATCACCTGCCCCCGGGCCCACAGCATGTCCACCCCGTCCCGCTGGGGGCTGGTCTGGAGGCACTTGCGCAGATCGCCCCCGGAGATGGCCACGCCGAACATCCGCTCCGAGGCGGCGCAGATCTCGTAGGCATTGAGAATCCCCCTGGGACTCTCCAGGGCGGTCATGAGGAGGGTGCGGCCCTGCTCCACGCCGAACTCCTCCTCGGCGGCAGTTACGGCGGCCTCCACGGTCTTTACGTCCTGGGCGCTCTCGCACTTGGCGATGCGGATGCCGTCCGCCCCGCCGGCCACGCACACC
>NZ_JACJJE010000109.1 GCF_016899775.1 Pseudoflavonifractor capillosus | reverse complement strand
CGCCTCCCAAAAACAGCAAAAAGAAACCGCCGGAAACCCTTGGCGCGCAAGGCTTCCCGGCGGTAGACCTGGTAGACGACTGGTAGACGGGGATACAACATGGAAAATTACCAGATCCCCAACACATGCTGCATTCCCAGGCTGACAGCCGCGATGGCCAGCCAGCAGCATAGACCCATCAAGATCGGTTTGCCGCCGGTACGGATCAGCTTCACCAAATCTGTGTTCAGGCCAATGGCGGCCATAGCCATGATGATAAAGAACTTGGACAGTTCTTTGAAGGGGTGAAATACGGAGGCGGGTACACCGGCGGAAGTTGCCGCGGTGGTGATCACCGAGGCCAATACAAAGAAAATGATAAAGAAGGGAAATACCTTTTTTAGGGAGAAGCTGCTCTCCTGAGCTCCTCCGGCCCGCTTAACTTTGGCGGTCCGCCAGATGGCCAGGACCAGCGTGATTGGGATGATGGCCAGCGTGCGGGTGAGCTTCACAATGGTGGCCTGGTCCAGTGTGTTGGCGCCTGGATGTATACCGTCCCAGGCGGACGCAGCGGCTGTAACGGAGGAGGTGTCGTTTACCGCAGTACCGGCAAACAAGCCGAAGCCCTCGTTGGACAGACCCAAAACTCCGCCCAGGGTGGGGAAAATAAGGGCGGCAAGGATGTTGAACAGGAAGATCACGGAGATTGACTGAGCAATCTCTTCGTCGTCGGCACCGATGACTGGGGCGGTGGCGGCGATGGCGGAGCCGCCGCAGATGGAGGAGCCCACGCCGATTAGGGTGGAGATGTTGGCGGGCATGTTCAGCAGCTTATAGAGCGCAAAGGAGACGATCAGCGAGGTGGAAATGGTGGAGATGATGATGGGCAATGAGGTGGCCCCCACCTTGGCAATCTCGGACAGATTCAGACCAAAGCCCAGCAGGATTACGGCGTACTGGAGAATCTTTTTGGAGGTATAGGCGATGCCCGCCTGCGTACTTGCTTTGCTTCGGTAGAATATGGTCACTACCATGCCGGCTAAAATAGCAAACACCGGTCCGCCCACAATGGGGAAAGCTTTTCCCAGCAGCCAGCAGGGGACTGCCAGCGCCAGGCAGAGCAGCAGGCCGGGCCCTAATTGTTTGATCTTTGTCATTCTGAATCGCTCCCTTTCCAATCAGTGCCACCACTATACTCCAAAATATACATCATGTAAAATTATCCTTCTTTATATTTAAATAAGTTTGTGTTATGATAAGGCATCAAGATATCTGGAATATTCCGGGTTTGACAGAGAGGAGCCATACGAGAATGTTCGAAGGGCTCCAGACAGAGAGAGGCGATTGATTATGCTGGACTTTCGGGTCGAGACGTTTCTGGCCGTATGCCAGACTATGAACTTCACCCGGGCGGCGGAGCAGCTCCACATCACCCAGCCCGCGGTGTCCCAGCACATCCACGCTCTGGAGGAACAGTACGGCACCAAGCTGTTCCGCAGCCAGGGGAAGCAGCTCCAGCTCACAGAGAGCGGCCGGCTCTTTTTCCGCACCGCTGCCGCCATGCACCATGATGACCTCCGGCTGAGGGAGGCGCTCCACCAGGAGAATATCCGCCGCCGCCTGCGCTTTGGCGCCACTCTGACCATTGGGGAGTACATCATGCCCGCCCCCCTTCTCCGGCTGCTGGAGCGGGAGCCGGACATTCAGCTGTACATGCTCACCGCCAACACCCAGGAGCTGCTGAAGCTGCTGGACCAGGGGGAACTGGACTTTGCCATTGTGGAGGGCTATTTTGACAAGCAGGCTTACGACAGCTTGGTCTACTGCACCCAGCGGTATATCCCCGTGTGCGCGTCGGAGTATCCCTTTTCCCATCCGGTCCGCCAGCTGGAGGACCTGCTGGAGGAGCGGCTGCTGGTGCGGGAGCCGGGCTCGGGCACCCGGAATGTGCTGGAGCGGGCGCTGGAGGCCCGGAACCTGGGCGTCCGGAATTTCCGGCGCGTCACGGAGCTGGGCAGTTTGAACCTCATCAAGTCCCTGGTCTGCGCCGGGGCGGGGATCTCCTTTTTCTATCAGCCTGTGGTACGGAGAGAGTTGGAGTCCGGGCAGCTGCGGGAGATCCCTCTGGAGGACTGTTCCATTTACCACGACTTTACTTTTTTGTGGCGGCGGGGCAGCCTCTTTGCGGCGGACTACCGGGAGATTTTTTCTCTGCTTCGTCAGGGGCTCCCTTTTCCGTCGGAAGCGGTTGACAGCGGCGTGGAAAACCTCCATAATGAAGACAGAATATTTTTAGAGAGAAAGAAGGAGTCCCTGTGATCCAGGATATCGCGCCCCACCGCTATGACAACGCATATCACCCCCGCCCCCCCAAGGCCGGGGACCGGGTCTTTTTTTACCAGGACACCATTACGCTTCTGAATGGCGCCACCGGACTGCCCTTCCTGTGGGAGGAAGCGGAGGCGCTGGCCGATCTGTCCCAGCTTCCCCTTACTTATCTGTTCGCCATTGACGACGTGGCCTTCCACTGGTGCCATGTGGTGCCCCAGGCGGTTTTGGAGGCCGCCGTCCCGGCGAAAAACGGAGGGTTCCGGGACATGGAACCCGGCTGGCTGGCTTTTGCCTGCATCACTGCCAGCCAGCTCCACGGCTGGTACCACGACCACCAGTTCTGCGGCCGGTGCGGCTTCCCCGCCCAGCCGGACAAGGTGGAGCGGGCCATGCGCTGTCCCGCCTGCGGCAATCTGGTCTATCCCACCATCTCCCCGGCGGTGATTGTGGCGGTGACCCACGGGAACCGGCTGCTGCTCACCAAGTACTCCCGGCCCGGGGCTACCCGGAATTACGCTCTGATTGCGGGCTTTGCTGAGATTGGTGAGCCGCTGGAGGACACGGTGCGCCGGGAGGTCATGGAGGAAGTGGGCCTGCCGGTCAAAAACATCCGCTTCTACAAGAGCCAGCCCTGGAGCTTCTCCAGCAGCCTGCTGTCCGGCTTCTACTGCGATCTGGACACCGACGACGAGACGGTCACCCTCCAGGAAGACGAGCTGGGTGAGGGCACATGGTTCGACCGGGAGAATCTGCCCCAGGGCGGGTCTGCCATCTCCCTCACCCACGAGATGATCGAGCGCTTCCGCCAGGGCCCCGTATAACCTACTTTCTTTGAAAAAGAAAGTAGGCAGGGCCCGTCGCAGAATTGAAAAATTCTGCGGCGGGTTTTCTTGCGTCTAAGGAGGGCAGAAGAATGGAAATTGCCAT
>NZ_JACJJE010000108.1 GCF_016899775.1 Pseudoflavonifractor capillosus | reverse complement strand
ACTTCCAGTACGCCTCCGACTTCGGCAGCGACTGGCAGCTGGCCACCACCCGCCAGGGCAACGCCATCGACCTGTTCGTGGGCGTGGACTCCGGCGTGACCCAGGCCATGACCCGTAACGATGTGGCTCAGCTGGTCCTGAACACCCTGCAGTCCGGTACTGTGGAGGCTTCCACCGACGGTAGTTGGACCATCGGCGACGTAACCATCAACAACAACGTCACCTACAACTACATCACCAGCAACCAGACTTACGCCAACGCCATCAGCAGCGATAAGTCCACCAGCGGAACTACCGACGCCGGCCGTTCCATCGTAGAGCTGGGCGAGAAGCTGTACAACGGCGACCTGAAGCTGGATGAGGACACCACCGACGTGTTCGGCCGTCCCGCCCGCACCTGGAGCTATGAGGGCGATGAGATCGGCACCTTTGCTCAGAAGGAGCTGATGGTGGCCGAGTACACCACCGCCGTCACCGGCAAGGAGCTGTACGATGCCGTAGGCAAGACTGCCTATGACAAGTATGACTTCTACTCCTATGTGAATGGCGAGGAAAGCGATCTCTACAAGGAGATCTCCCGCAACAACAAGGATGATGTGAACGAGATTGATGATGGCGCTCTGACCCAGGTGTTTGTGGATACTGACGACGAGACTGTCACCGTCACTGTCATCAATACCTATCTGGCCAAGGCTTCTTCTGATTACAATGAGAAGCGCGACGAAGTAACCTTCACCGTATACGGCCTGAACAACAGCAAGAAGCCTGCTACTGTTAGCGGTGAGGACTTTGCCATTGAGGATGTTGCCGAGGACGATTTTGTTCTGGTAACCTATGCAGATAAGGAGATTCAGTCCATTTCTGATGTGGATATCCTGTCTGATGTGGAGATCAAAACATTCAGCACCAGCGGCGGCAAGGTTACTGCTGTCAATGTAGACGGAACCAAATACAACGATTCCGCCACTCTGTATTATGACGAGGAAGTGCTGGACAACTACACTGAGGACAATCTGAAGGATACCACCTATAATGTGTATCTGGATCAGTACGGCTATGTCATCGGTGTGGACATCGTGGATGCGGCCAAGAATTATGTCTTCATCACTGGTGTTGACGCCAACTCCAGCAACCTGACCACCAAGAACTTTGAGGCCAACGCCCTGTTCCTGGATGGCACTTCCGATGTGATTGATGTTAAGAATAATGGTGTCCTGAAAGCTGATGGCGGTGCTGTGATCAACACTTGGTATACCTACACCAAGAGCAGCAGCGACGTTTACACCCTGAAGGCCATTGACTATGGTAAGATTGGTGAGAAGAACGATATTGGTCAGTATCACCACAACGCTACCCGGGACGGCGGTACCCTGAAAGATAATGTGATTGACAACCGCCACATCTCTTTGAAGGGTGCTGACAGCGGTGCTTACAGTAAGGTCTATGGTACCGATGATACCGTGTACCTGTTGGCTGAGCTGGATAAAGTCACCACGCGCAACACTGACTACGCTGTCGTCAAGGCTGTGGACGAGGTGGTAACCGGCATTGATAATGCCAGCTTTGAGCTTTACACTCGGGCCGATGCTCGTGATGAAGTTAATGCTACCAATGGTATTGCGGACGATACGACCACATCTTCCGGTGCTTACCCCCTGTACGATGACAATGGCGACATCATTGCCGCTGTGGTCGTGGGCGAGAGCGACAGCGTTTCCGAAAAGATCGCTTACATGATCTCCGACGGTCTGGAGGACGAGAGTTACGACAAGAGCACCGAGGAGTGGACCTGGACCCGCAAGGCCATTATCAACGGCGAGGAAGTCCTGCTCACCGAGGTCGGCGACGACAACGAGAGCGTCCTGGAGAATTATGACGAGCGTCCTGTTTCTGAAGGTGGCCAGGGCCCCTGGGTAACCGTGAAGTACGATGCCGACGGCAATGTAAAGAAGCTGGAGGCTCGCGACGTTGTTACTACTCTCAACGGCGCTGTTACGGCCATTGAGGATGACGAGGACACCGTGGTTGTGGCCATTGACGGTGTGACGAACGACTACACCCTGAAGGGCAAGACTCTGTTCGATCAGACGACTCAGAAGGAGGGCTTCCGCGTTGACGAGAATGTCAACATTGCCCTGAATCAGACCACCAAGAACAAGAACACCACTGAGTATTACACCGGCGTTACCGAGCTGAAGAATATTCTGGATGAGCTGAATGGCGTCTCCAAGAATCACAACTATGACTTCAACGCCGTGATTGAAGACGGCAAGGCTGTGGCTGTGGTTATCATCGACAACCTGGGCGACGGCAGCGACCAGAGCGGTCCTTCCGGCAGCACCAGCGAAGGCGTAGCCAAGCTGTCTGGCACTAATAATGCTGGCGATCCTGGCGCCAAGGTTGAGCTGACCCAAAACGCCACTAAGGATACCACTTATTATGTGGAACTTCAGATGATGAACAACGATGGTGATTGGAACCATGTTGATACCATTGCAGTGGTAGTTAAAGCTGGCACCAATTACGGCTTTACTCCCATCAACAGCATCTCTGCCAATCAGCAGTATCGCTTGGTTTGCGGTGAGTTGACTGCTCTGTTGAGTTTGGGCAAGTAATTGCATCTTACCCCTGATTTAACAGGAAACCCCCGGGCTTCGGCCCGGGGGTTTTATATATTCAATTTTTCTTCCGCAGTCCCAACACCCAATAGGCCTTATTTTTACTGTTCATCTGGTACCGGGCGTCCACACCATTATACAGGGACATCTGTGTCCCGCTCCAGGTTGGGGCCGCACTGCTGACAAAGCTCTCTGAATAGGTAGCGTCTTTGCAGGCCAGGATGGCCTCCTTTCCGCCGCCCTGGCCCAGCAGAATGGCCAGATCTCCCGCAATCAGAAAGACGTCAGGCACGGCGGAAAAGGTGATTTGCGTGGGAGAAGATGTCCCCTTGGCCCCTGTGCCGGTGTAGGTCAGCAGCTCCATGTCGCAGTTGCCCATCCCAGCGGACACCGCTGCAACTGACTCAGACAGAGCAGTCAAATCCTCTTCGTCCGCCTTTTTCGCCACCTGATCTGACAGTGCATTCAGCGCCGCGTCCAGCTTGGCGTTGTCAGCGTTGAAGTCCACCCGCTGGACCGCGTCTGTGGGTTCCCACTGGTTCAACTGATAATTGGTTGTTTGATTGGTCGCCATAAAAGAAATTCCTCCTTATTTGAGTTGGGGCCAGGCTTCCCCCTTCTAGGGGGAAGCTGTCACCCATAAGGGTGACTGAAGAGGGTGGCTACCGAGGTGTTGAGCTCTCCCAAGCCCCCCTCATCCGTCTGGCCTGCGGCCAGCCACCTTCCCCCATGTGGGGGGAAGGCTTTAAAGTCCTTCAAATAAGGAGAAATTTGGTCCTTTGTGGGACGTTTGGATACATATATTGGGAATTGGGGCGGAGTGCGCCTGTTGGAGGGCGGGCGGCCCGGTGTGCCGCCCCTACGACGGAGGAGTGGTACGCCCAGGTGGCGCGTCTGGGAGGCCACATCCTACAAAAGGGGCGGCGGGCGGGTGGGGACACCCGCCCCTACGGCGGAGTCTGAGCAAAAACAGCGGGCGCACAATGTGCGCCCCTACACCACAATTACAAACAGCTCTGCATATAGAAAAAGGGACAGGTCTGGAACCTGTCCCTTAAAACGCAGAGGCGAAACGCAGTTTCGCAGAAAGTTCTTTTGGGGTTCGTTGCAAAAAGAGCCCATAAAAACGAGCGAGGTTTGGAGCCCGAAATGGTTTCCAAATCTCGCTCGTTGCTTTATTCTTAGTTTGTGAAGACAAAGAAAAAGCAAAACCAGTGTACCGTATATGAGCGGAATGGTCAACTGGTACTTGCACTAAATTCAGAAAT
>NZ_JACJJE010000107.1 GCF_016899775.1 Pseudoflavonifractor capillosus | reverse complement strand
ATGGCAATTTCCATTCTTCTGCCCTCCTTAGACGCAAGAAAACCCGCCGCAGAATTTTTCAATTCTGCGACGGGCCCTGTTTTTTGGTTTCGCTTGCATATTTTGGGGCGCGTTCACGCCTCCCCGGTCTCCCGGGGGTCGGGAAGGTCCACATAGATGGGGCTGTGGCCCACCGCCTGGGCATACCGCAGCAGGTCCTCCCGCTTCATCCGCAGGGTGGAAGTGGAGATACCCGGGTGGCCGCTGATGGTGTCGTCGGCCAGCAGGGGCCGGTCGATGACCAGCTGCACCTTCCCCTGGGCGTCAAAGAGCAGCTCCAGAGCGGAGACGGAGCCGGGGATGGTGTGCAGATACTCCTCCATGTGCCCGGCGTCGGCGAAGGACAGCCGGGAGCACCCCAGCTGGGCGGACAGGTACTTGGTCTTGAAGGGCTTGTCCCCCGGCATCATCAGCAGATAGAACTCCGTCTGCCGGCGGTTGCACAGAAACAGGTTTTTGCAGATTTTGCCCCCCAGGACGGATTCGATCCGGAGGCAGTCCTCCATGGTGTCCGCGTGGTCGTGGTCCACCCGGGTGAAGGGGATGGACAGCTCCTCCAGCTTGTCGTAGATGGCCTCCTCCTGGGGGATGCGCTGGTCGGAGGGACGGCCGGTGTATACGGTGGGATCAATGTGCATGGGGGGTCCTTCTTTCTTCTTGTTTTTGGTTGTGCTGTGGGGGGGATTTTGCAGGCATCTCTCTATGAAGCCTCCCCCCTGGGGGCCGACTCCCCTTTTCAAGGGGCCGATTCCCCCTGTCAGGGGGAAATGGCCGAAGGCCAGAGGGAATAGGGAAAGGTGGCCCGAAGGGCCGGATGAGGGGGCGCTCCCCCCAAAAAGCCTTCCCCTCGGGGGGAAGGTGCCCCCGAAGGGGGCGGATGAGGGGGCGATCTCCCCCAAAAGCCTTCCCCTCGGGGGGAAGGTGCCCCCGAAGGGGGCGGATGAGGGGGCGATCTCCCCCAAAAGCCTTCCCCCTGGGGGGAAGGTGGCACGGCGAAGCCGTGACGGATGAGGGGGCAGGTTTTAGATTGGGTTCGTAGTACGCAGGGTAGTTTCGCCGCCTGCGGGCGGCGACCTACTTTGCCCATGGCGGCAAAGTAGGCAAAACGCCACCGGGGGACGGCTCAGGATGAGCGCTCCGCGCTCATATTCGCCTTACCCCCGGACCCCCATTTACGGGGGTTACCCCTTTAGCTAGGCATAAAATTTCCGGCGCGCAAAATTAGGAGTGCTTGGGTGCCGTTCCGTCCGGCCCCACTGGGGGCCTGAGTGAGAAAAATTGGAACTGGTGCGATTTTATTTCTGCGCCTGGCGCTGCCGAGCCAACGCTCCCGGTGCGTATCCTGGGCGGGCCGGTCTGGGACCGGCCCCTACGAGAAAAACGCAGCCGTTTTGTATCGGCCGTAGGGACGAACCTTGCGGTCGCCCAATAGCCTTCCCCTAGGGGAACGGTCCCAGCTATGAACGCGGATTCGTTTGAGCTGTAGGGGCGCACAGTGTGCGCCCGCGGGCCGCCGGGGCCGCCGGCCCCTAAAATCCTTACGACTCCTTCTTCTTCCGCTTGTGCTTCTTTTCCAGCTTTTCCACCAGGGCGGCGGTGCGGGTGCGGTAGTCGTCCAGCTCGGTGACGATGCCCATGAAGGAGGACACCATGTCCAGGGAGGCCCGCAGGGTGCTCTGCTCGCTCTCGTGGATGGCCCGCTTGGTCAGGCGCATGGCCTGCTGGGGGGCCTCCAGCAGCTTCTGCATGTACTCCTCCACAAACTGGTCCAGCTCCTCGTCGGGGACCACCCGGGTGACCAGGCCCATCCGCTCGGCCTCCGCCCCCCTCACGGTGCGGGCGGTCCAGAACATGTCCAGGGCCCTGTCCCGGCCCACCAGCCGGGGCAGGAAGTAGGCCCCTCCGTCTCCGGGGACGATGCCGGCGTTGAAGTAGCTCTCGGACATGGAGGCGCTCTCGGCGGCGATGCGCACGTCGCACATGAGGGCCATATCCAGCCCCGCGCCCACGGCGGGGCCGTGGATCTTGGCCACCACCGGCCGGTCGATCTCCTCCAGGATCAGGGGGATGCGCTGGATGCCCTTCCACAGGGAGTTTTTCCGGGCCAGGGCGGTGGAGGTGATGTCGTCGTGGCTCTCAAAGAAGCCGTCGCCCGCCGCCATGGCCTTCACGTCGCCGCCGGCGCAGAAGGCCTTGCCGTTGCCGGAGAGGAGCACCGCGTAGATGTCGTCCCGGTCCCGGATGTCCTCCAGGGCGGCGGTCCACAGGTGGATCATCTCCTCGCTGAAGCAGTTCAGATGCTCCGGGCGGTTCATGGTGAGGCGGGCCAGGTGGCCGTCCACCTCGTACAGAAAATCGGACATAGCAGGTAACCTCGCTTTCCCCGCCCCGGGCTCCTTCTCACAGTACCTGGGGCGGAACATTCCTTCCAAAACTTCCGCCCCTATTGTACTGGGAGGCTGGGGAAATTGTCAACTGGAACAGGAGATGGTGAACTGGAGGACCAGTTCGCTGCCCCCCGTCTCATCCGGCACCAGAACGCCGTCCCACGCCACATTGGTACCTGGGTGGAGCTTTGCCTGATACCCATCGCTGACCAAAATTTCCATGGTCAATTCCATTCCCGGCAGGCCCTCGGGGAGGGTGTAGGTTCCGGGGCGGGTGAAGTCCGCGTCCCGCAGGTCCAGCATCATGGACTCTGTATCGCCGCGGCGGGCCTCCCACGCGATGTCCCATGGGGCGCTCCACTCCTCCGCGCCGGGAGAGAGGGCCAGCATCAGATTGGGCAGGTAGCCTTCGATGGACTGGCGCAGATCCAGCTCCGCGCGGTATGGATTTTCCGACGGCGTCCATGTGACGGTCAGCCCGGTGACCGCTCCCTTGGGATCGGTCTCAAAGGTCAGGGGGCCCCACTCCCCCGCCTCCCCGTCCGGGAACTCCACCCAGTTGTCCTGGTCCAGAGCCGCCGCCGGCGGCTGTTCCCAGGTCCCGTCCGGGCGCAGGGAGGAGAGAGGGTGGCTGCCCAGAAAGTGGGAGCTGCCGTGGGTGCGCTGTTCCAGAAAGTTGTAGTTCTCCACCACCTGTTCCTGGGTGAGGGGGCCGGCGGGATTGGGCAGGCGGTAACTCTCGCTGTCAATGGCCATGCTCGGAAGCGGGAACAGCAGGGAAATGGCCACGTAGGCCGCCACCCGCTTCTTCCCGGCGGGCCGGACGGTGTACCGCAGTCCCTGGTCCCAGGGCATCACCTGATCCTTTACGCACTTATCATAGCAGGTGCCCAGACACAGGAGATTCAGGAAGGGGACGTTCAGGGCGAAGCCCCGGAGAAGAATCCAGGCGGTCCGGATGACGGCCCGCTCCAAGTCCAGCTTGCTCCCGTCCTCCCGGCGTACCTTCAGCCGCAGCAGCCACTTGCCGGGGGTGTACCCCCAGGTGCACAGCAGAATGGGCTCCAGAACCAGGAGGAACAGCCAGGCCCCCCAGGCGGAGACGAGGGTGTCCGCAAAGCCCATCAGCCCAAACTCCGGCCAGTACCAGTGCAGGACCAGGTACTGCAGGGCGGACCAGAGAATGCCCGCCAGGCTCAGATCCAGCGCCCGGGCGAAGAACCGCCGCCAGGGGTAGGGGGCGGCGGCGATGGAGTCCTGCTCCGTCGGGTCCACCCGCCGGGACAGGGGGAGACTTTTTTCCTCCAGGGCGGCCAGCCAGGGCTCCGGGTCCAGGTCGTCGTAGGAGGTCTCCGTTCGGCTCAGCTCCTCACACACCTGGGCGTAGCGCTCCAGGTCGGCCCGGTCCCCTTCCAGGGCCAGGGCCTGCCCGGCGAGGGCCCGGCTCAGGGACAGCTCCCCCGCCTGGAGGCGGCGGATGGCGTCCAGGTCCAGGCTCAG
>NZ_JACJJE010000106.1 GCF_016899775.1 Pseudoflavonifractor capillosus | reverse complement strand
GCCGTGCGCCTGCTGTCTCCAGTAAACTGAAACGGGAACGCACCTTATGTGATGCGTTCCCGTTTCGGCTCACTCCAGTTTTACGTTTATCCTTGCTTTTGGAACCCACTGCTTTCGATTTCTGCCACATCGTCCAGTGAGATTTTTGTCCCGTCCGTCAGGACCAGCACTCTCTGGATCTCATCCAGCTTCTTCAGCCGCCCAGTGGCAGTAAGGTAGGCCCCGCCGTCCTTCCGCTCATCCGGCTGGAACCAGGTGACCGTGATTTCTGGCTGTTCCGCAATATGCTCCAGCAGAACCGCCTGTCGCCGGTCCAGCTCCGCCTTGGTGTCCTCGTCCAGCTCCATCTTCTGCTTCGTCAGGCGGGCTGTCTCCGCAATGGCCCCTGCGTGGCCGCTGAGGGCGGCGAAGGGGCTAAAGATGGCCGCCCGCTCCGAGATGGGCATTCGCGGGTGTCTAGCGGAGGTGGGATGGGGCAGGTGAAGTATATCGTCGTACTTCCCGCTCATGCCTGATGCCCTCCAATCGTCCGATTCCGCTCCCGGGCGGTGGCGCCTTCCTCCAGGTTCATACCCTTGAGGATGGCGTTCTTGCCGTACTTTTTCTTGATGTCCAGCATGGCCTCCTGGAGCTTGCGCTCCCTGGCGTGGGCAGCCCTGTCTTCCTGCTCCTGATGCTCCTTGGCGGCGTAGTCGGTGAACAGGTCCAGCTGCTCCGCTTCTTCTTTGGGAGCGTTGGCCTCGTCCAACAGTTTGTTGGCGCTGATGCTCAGGCGGCGGATCAGCAGATTCTCGTCCACAATCCGGTCATAGAGGGCGGTGACCGCTCTCAGCAGGTCGTTGGCCGAAGATGTGTAAGGAAAATTCTCCGTCCCTACCGCGTGCTTGGGGATCTTCCGCCCATATCGGTCGGCGGTGACAGGGCCCTTATATTGGGCGGCCCGGCTGGGATCGTCCAGGTTTTCCCGGTCATAGCCCACGGTGAGGACCAGCTGATTGGTCACCAGCCCCTTGTCCACCAGGTCCAGGGCCAAAGCGTCCGCCATCTCCCGCACCACCAGGCGGGCTTTCTGGAAGTCGTACGGGCACTGGAGCACTTGGCCGGAAACGATGCTCTTGTTCTCCGGCTTGTACGCCTTCGCGTCCGCGATGGTACACGGCTCCCAGCCCCAGGCGTGGTCGATCAAAATTTCCGCGTTGATTCCGAACAGCTTGTACAGCAGTTCCTCATTGTGGTATTCTCCCGGTTTTCCGATGGAGCACCGGGCCACGTCCCCCATGGTGTACATCCCATGGGCCTCCAGTTTCGTCGCATAACCCTTGCCCACCCGCCAGAAATCGGTGAGAGGTCGGTGGTCCCAGAGAAGCCGCCGGTAGGTCATTTCATTTAGCTTGGCAATGCGCACCCCGTCCTTGTCCGGGTGGACGTGCTTGGCCACGATGTCCATGGCCACCTTGGCCAGGTACAGATTGGTGCCCATACCCGCCGCAGCGGTGATGCCGGTGGTTTTCAAAATATCCAGGATAATGGTCCGGGTCAGCTCCCGGGCGGTCATCTGATAGGTATCCAGGTAGTTGGTCAGGTCCATGAACACCTCGTCGATGGAGTAGGGGTAGATGTCCTCCGGAGCAATATACTTCAGGTAGACACTGTAGATCTTGGTGCTCCAGTCGATATAGTGGGCCATCCGGGGCGGAGCCACGATGTGGTCCAGGGCCAGAGCGGGATTCTTCTGCACCTCCGGATCGTGCCAAGAGGAGCCGATGAACTGATGGCCGGGGGCGCTCCACTTCCGCCGGGCGTTCACCTCTGCCACCTTCTGGACCACCTCAAAAAGCCGGGCCCGGCCCCCGATGCCGTAGGCCTTCAGGGAGGGGGAGACGGCCAGGCAGATGGTCTTGTCCGTGCGACGCTGGTCCGCCACCACCAGATTGGTGGTCATAGGGTCCAACCCCCGCTCCACGCATTCCACACTGGCGTAAAACGATTTCAGGTCACAGCAGACATAGGTCCGCTCCTTCATGTTTCCCTCACCCCCCTTGATTTTAGTATATCACGGATGCAGTCCTGTTATTGGGGCCATCCCAGCACGGCGTCCAGCGTCTCCGGCGCAGCCTCCGGAAAGTTCTTTTGTATCTGCTCATAGACCAGCGCTTTGGACTCCCCTGGGGCCACGGAGTAGGCGGAGGCGATGTGGTCGTACCCCCATAGTGCCTCCGGCGTGGTGTAGACAGAGTTGGGCCAGCCGTAGGGCGCCCCCCTCTTGTTGAGGCGCTGGCGGAAGTCCCGGATAAGCAGATAGCCTCCCATCTGGAGATCTGTGACCGTACCTTCGAAGTTTTTCTCTCCGCCTTTGCCGAATCCGGCCTGCCGCTTCAAATCGGAGGAAAACCACTCCTCCTGCTCCAGAAAGCGGTCCATGATCCGCTTCTGACGCATGGTGGCCCGCTCGTCCTCCCACCGGCTGTCGAAGTCATAGCCGTCCCGCCGCCAGTTGGCGAAGTGCGGAAACCAGGCTTTGGAGATGAAACCGGCCCGTTTGCCGAAAAACTTGCCGTATGCCACCCGGCCGCTGCGGGCGATAAGCGCGCGCCACTCCCAGGGGTCCTGCTCCGGGTCTCCGGTCCACCAATAGAGGCCTGCGGTGTTCTCCTCCGCGGAGAAGCCGACTATCTCGTTTTGAAACAGGGGCAGGAAGCCGATCTCATCGATCCAGCGAATGAGCTCCTCCCAGCTCTGGATGCGGGCAGGGTCATCCCAGTCCATGCCCCGTATGACCCATTCGCCGTTTTCCATGGCCATAGCGCGGTCCTTTCTTGATACGACACATATTTTTGCTTCTAACAAGTTACATTATAGCACATTTGTTCGGCAATATCTACCAATTTTTAATCTCTATGCCTTCTAGACGGCACTCTGCATACTTAAAACAAATCACCAGCTTGCCTATACCGCAAAGCTGGTGATTGAAAATCCGTTATTTATTTAGTGCGCCTCGGACAGCACTTTTAATCCCGGTCAAGGCAATGATGTCTTTCTTCAGCCATATCCCAGGTTCTGGACAATACCAAAATTGATCCTTACGCTTCTTAAAAATACGGTAGGGAGCGGTCAACGAGTTATCATAAATGTGACACACATCACAGATGGGGACCAGCTCTTTTACTAAATCAAGTGCTCTGTCATATCTGGAAATAATTTTTTCAACGGGCACATCATGGCCACCGGCTGATACTCTGGAAGCAACCCGCGCTACATTGATTTGGGCATCTGCAGTGAGAACATAGTAACAACGAATAAAGAAGTTTTCTTGCTTTGCACGTCTTAACAAGTTCAAATTGCGCGGGGTAGATAAAACAGTCTCAAAACAGAAGCTCTTATGCTCTTTTAGGTGAAGTTCTCGACGTTCCTCCGCTATTTGGGCTGCTTCAATATTTTCACATCCGAGCACACGTTGAATTTCATCCGCATTGATATATGACATTCCAGTCGGACGCAGTAAGTCTGTGATTGTACTTTTCCCTGAACCATTGGGACCTGCAAAAATAACAACCTCCGGTTTTTTAAGGGTTTCGTTCACTGTATCGTCCCTTTCTGACCTCGCCGACTACCTCACTGGTGCCGTCGCTGTGAACCATATATACCTTCCCTGTTTTAGGATCAAATTTAGCAATCGGCTGCTTGAGGATCTTTTTCTTTTTCAAATCTGCTGCGACAGCCTGTCTTGCATACTGGACGACGATGCTGTCATCCGGCAATTTATTTTCTAGCATCGTAAAGTTCACCTCCATAAAAACAGGCATACTTTCAGTGGTTGAGTAAGTTTACAAAATTATTATAGCCTCTTCTCTGGATAATGTCCAGTGCGAACGCTTTCCAATGCCAGCAAGCGGTATAAAATAATATATTTTGTTCTGAGGTATTTTCTCTCGTGAAGAACCAGAGAGGAAAAGTCAGCCCTAGCGCTGTCTTTTCCTCTCTGACCTTTCTCACAAAATCTGTACGATCTGATCCCAGAGCAGGATGTGTTTCTGGTCCACCGAGCGGTTGTCATGGAAGTGTCCAAAGAACCAGTATTCGTATTCCAGTCGCCG
>NZ_JACJJE010000105.1 GCF_016899775.1 Pseudoflavonifractor capillosus | reverse complement strand
AAAATAAGCGTCTTCATATCGATCCAGCAAATATTGATGGCGTGTCAAATATTCCAGCTCCTTAAAATCAACTCTATTTAAGATGACACTGGAACCCTAGAAATGCAACGACTTATATTTTAATAGTAAGCTCTATGCATGATAAAAATTATAGGGACACAGGTATTCAGTACAAAAATTTGTGAGGGCGCTGTGGACTAGTGTCATACGCGGAACGTAAGCGTCAATTCAAGCAGCGACTTGTCAGGGAAGAATGCCTCTGCCAAACTATAAGAGTCTGAAATAGTACAAGGTAGTACCAGAGAGTATTCAAGACTCTGAGATAGTGAGGTGCAGGCATGGAGAAGACGGCAAGTTTACAGAGAGCCAATCAACAACAGCGGTTGGTGGAATGGAGCCGACGTGTGGAGGCCTGCCGGAACAGCGGGCTGCCGGTAGGTCAATGGTGCCGGGAAAATGGGATAGCGGTATCTACCTATTTCTCCTGGCAGAAGAAGGTGTTTCAGGCCCTGAAAGAAGTCCAGGAGGTAACCTTTGCAGAGATGCCAATCATGGAGCATTCCCAGCTCTCCGGGCATATCGTAGCCGCTATGGAGGTGAGCGGTGTGCGGATCCAAGTCTATGAGGGAGCGGATGGGGCCACACTGCAGGCAATTCTCCAGGCAGCAAAGTCATGCTGAACGATTTTAACTGTAGCTGCCCGGTGTACATCGCCTGCGGATACACAGACCTGCGGCGAGGTATTGATGGGCTGGCCAATCTGGTAAAAACCCAGTTCCAGATGGACCCGTTTCAGCGGGCGCTGTTCCTGTTCTGCGGGAGGCGACGGGACCGACTCAAGGCGCTGTACTGGGAGGGAGACGGCTTTCTGCTACTGTATAAGCGTCTGGAGAGCGGCAGTTTCCAATGGCCCCGGAGCACAGAGGAGGTGCAGGCCCTGACACCCCAACAATACCGTTGGCTGATGGAGGGACTGAAGACCGAGCAGCCGAAGGCAAACAAGGCAGTGTCCGGTCTGAGCGTGATCTAATACCGGGAAATACTGAAAACACTGGCTTTTTGTCCTGTTTTGTGGTAGCATTTCCTCATGGAAAACAAGAAGAACACTGCCGCAAGCACCCCGGAAATGGTGACCATTTCGCGGGCGGAATACGATTCTCAGCAGGCACAGCTGACTGAGCTAAAGCTCCAGAACCAATGGCTTCTGGAGCAGCTTGGTCTTGCTAAGAAGCGGCAGTTTGGGGCATCCTCAGAGCGGCTCCAGGAGGGGCTGATGGACCAGCTGTCTCTCATGGCGAATGAGGCGGAGGCCTACGCCTACGGGACGAAAAATGCCACAGCGGAGCAGGTGGCGGTAAAGGCCCATGCCCGCAAGCGGCAGAGCGGCAATGTGCTGGATATTGTGCCGGAGGGCACCCCTACGGAAGTGGTGGAGCACCGCCTTTTCGAGAAAGAGCGTACCTGCGATACCTGCGGCGCCATGATGGAGGAGATTGGGAAAGAGGTGCACCGGAGCCTGAAGATGGAGCCGGCCCGGTTCTGGATCCGGGAGGATGTGTACTACACCTACGCATGTAAACAGTGCGAGGCGGAAACAGGCGAAGGCAATCTCCGGAAAACACCCAAACAGCCGACGATCTGCCCGGGCAGCTTTGCCTCCCCAGAGGCGGTGGCCCATATCATGACGCAGAAATTTGTTATGCACTCTCCGCTGTACCGCCTGGAGCAGGAGTTTCAGCGGCAGGGGCTAAAGCTATCCCGGCAGACCATGGCCAACTGGATCCTGCAGGCCTCAGACACCTGGTTGCGACCGGTGTATGACGCCCTGCACCGGAAGCTGTGCCAGGAGACTGTACTGCACGGGGATGAGACCACGCTGCAGGTGCTGAAGGAGCCGGGCAGGACATCTACGAGCAAGTCCTACATGTGGGTCTACCGGACCAGCGGCTGCGCTGAGTATCCCATTGTCCTGTATGAGTACCAGCCCAGCCGGAAGGCGGAGCACGCCCAGGCATTCCTTAAGGATTTCTCCGGCTGGCTGCACGCGGACGGCTACCAGGGCTACCACAAGCTACGGCCGAATATCCGGGTGGTGGGCTGCTGGGCACACGCCAGGCGAAAGTTTGACGAGGCGCTGCAGACACTGCCCAAAGAGAAACGGCAGGAGTCTCCGGCGGCAACCGGCGAGTGTTACTGCACCCGGCTGTTTCAGCTGGAGCAGTCTCTCGCGGACCTGACACCGGAAGAACGATATAACAAGCGGCTGAAACTGGAGAAACCAGTTTTAGACGCTCTGTTGGCATGGGCAAATGAGTCCAGCGCCAAGACTGCCCCCAAGTCTGCCCTGGGCAAGGCTCTGCACTATCTGCGGGAGCAGTGGCCCTACCTGGTACGCTATCTGGAGGACGGGAGGCTGGAGCTCTCCAACAACCGTGCCGAGCGCAGTATTAAGCCATTCGTCATGGGCCGGAAGAACTGGCTCTTTTCCAACACCCCCGCCGGCGCCCAGTCCAGCGCTGTGATCTACAGTCTGATTGAAACTGCAAAGGAGAATGGCCTGGATCCCTACCGTTACCTGGTTTGGCTTCTGAACAACGCACCGGGGCTGAGCCAGACGGATAAGGCTTGGGCGGAATCTTTCCTCCCGGTGAATGCGCCTCAGAAATGTAAAATTCCAAAACCATAATGAAAATGCCGACCGCCATCTCATTGCCTCTGCGCTGAGATGGCGGCCTTTTTATACGCCGGGAGATTTTACGGTTACCGCGGAACTAACGTCAACCGAGACATTTACTTCGGCTTCTCGCTCAAAAATATCAACAGATATTCCAACGCTTCCTCCTGTAATAGCAAAAACCTGGTGAGCGTATTGCACAATCAGATTGGTATACTTATTTTCATACCCTCTTTGCTCCAAAGAAAATGCAAATCGTCCATATTGAGCACGGTTCGAGATATTATCTGACTGATCGAACAAATAATATCCAGATCCATTTATATTAGAAAGGTCTGCATAATAGTCTACTTGTTGTGTTGAAGAAACAGCGCCCCAATTTCCACCTGAATAAACTTTGTAAGTTACAGCCGCTGAATAAGATTCGAAAGCAAGATTACCCCCCCATGCGACGATTATTTTATCGCGAAATTCCCTCAGTACAAAAGGTTTGATCCAATTAAAATATACAAATGCCTGAATAGAAGGTCCCTCCGAATCAGGTGTATCATATGCAACTAAGCTAAAGTCCATTTCGGATGAAGTAATATCACCTTGTCCATATGGTACAATTCCAGACTGTAATGTTTGACGGTACATATTTACTTCATTTTCTGGAACCCCTAAAGATATTAAATCTTCATCCGACATTTCTTGTAACTCTAAAATTTGCTGGTTTACTTGAAGAATATCATCTTCAGTCAAACCGCTTTTTAGCTTTTCGTTATTCGACATACTCATGTACTCAGCGATTTTTTCCAACGGGTTAAAAATCACTTTTGATGAGTACACATGTAATTTTTCGGGACATTCTTGATAAATTGAAAGTAACTGAAGAATATCTTCCGTAGGCATAACATCAATAATAGCATCAGACAATCCAATTTCTTCAAGCATTGACCGCTGACTAAGAGATGTAGTATTTTCAAAAGCATATCCAGAAATGATGAAAGAGAATACCATCATGCAGCAGATGATTCTTCGTCCAATAGTATGCAAAACTTTCATAACTATTCTCCTTTTGTAGTTTGTGATAAATCAATCCAGTTCAAATGACAATCCTTTATATTAGAAATTCGATAATTATATGATAAGTAATATGTAACTTGGGGAGAACAAACTATTTTATTGTAGATATTTTCATCACATTCAATTTCAAAAGTTTTGTTGCTTTGTTCTACTACTAGATAGCATATACCATGTATCTTGTGCTTTGAATTAATATTAGTGTAGCCCGTAACATTGTGAATATCATTTGCCTGAAAAGTAGCATAGCCATAACTAAACAACGCAAGAAATACAAGTAATAAAATAGAAAGTATCAACTTTTTATGCAAAGCTACCCCCCCTTTAGATCATATTGTGTTATAAATTGCCTAAGTATTAAATTAATTTTTCTTTTTAGGAGCGTCAGATAGTTATAGCGCTTAAAAATCTTACTGCATTGGCCTCACTTCCTTCAAATAGGGGATAACAGTTTCATTATATAAGACGAGAATTGTAAGAGATCGCAACTAAAATATCAATGTTTTATTGAGAATACACATAATAGAACAACCTATCAAAAGGAAGAATAATCCAAAACGGATACTTTGTTTCATACAACCAGTCACAGAGTCACCTATACAGATATGTGCGGCACTCTAGTCGTAGCTCCATAAGGGGTACCGCTCTATTGTAGGGGTGGCAAAATAACATTGGACGTGGGCTGCAAAAGAATTGCCGA
>NZ_JACJJE010000104.1 GCF_016899775.1 Pseudoflavonifractor capillosus | reverse complement strand
GGGGTTTTTCGCGCCGGGGGTACCGCACACACACAAAAACCCCGCGGCGCGCGCCCCCGGGGGGCCCGCTCCTCTCACCTTGTCAAAAAGCCCTCCTGCAAGGAGTTCCGGCGTCCGCAGACGACGGAAAAAGATGAAATCCCGTCATTTCCGAGGACATGCGCCTCGGAAATGACACTTCTCGCGAAATTTTTGCCGACAATTTCGTAAGAAATCGAGGCGAAAATTTCGTGCAGCCGAACTCGAAAAAGTGGCTCTGCCACTTTTTCGATACTATACCAGTTGATACAGCAGCCCCTGCTTCTGGGAGTACCACAGGAGCATCCCGTGGTTTCGCCCCGGGATGCGGGTTTGGAGGTCCCACTCCGGATACTGCTTCACCACCTGGAGCCGGTCCCCAGTGGCGAAGGCCACAAAGGAGACGTAGTCCTCTTTCCGCATGGGGTGGTCTCCGGTGACGTACCAGTCGTTCTCCACTCCCTCCACGGTGAGCTTCTCCTCTTCCCGGGCCTTCCGGGGCTCCAGAGGAGAGAGCTTCCGGCCGCAGCAGGACACCTCCGCCGCCCCGGTGCAGAATGTGAGCCCGCCGCACACCGGGCAGGCGTAATAGGTCATCTTTTTCATATTGCCTCCTACCATCTCATTGGGGGCCAGATCCCCCTGGAGCAGCTTTTCCAGGTCCACTCCAAAGAGCCGGGACAGCTGGGGCAGAAAGGACACGTCGGGGCACCCCAGACCGCGCTCCCATTTGCTCACCGCCTTGTCGGTGACCCCCAGGGGCTCCGCCAGCTCCCGCTGCGTCATGCCGGCCTCCCGGCGCAGCGCCCGGATCAGGCTCCCCAGCTTTGTGTTGTCCATCTCGAAATCCCCCCTTGTTCCCTGACAGCATACCAGAAAACCGCCCCCGCCGCAAGAAACGCTCCGTAGAGTTTTCTCTCCTCCTCAGTCCAGCAGGGCGGCCAGCTCCTCCAGCCCCCGGGCCATCTGCTCCGGGTCCAGGGCCGGGTAGTTGACGATCAGCGTGTGGGGCGGCGCGGCCCCCTCCGTCCGCTGGTAGTCGGTCAAAAAGGACAGTCGGATTCCCCGGTCCGCCGCCAGCCCGGCCAGCTCCCGGTCGGGCCGGTGGGTCTCCAGCTCCAGCAGGAAGTGGAGCCCGGCCTCCTCCCGTAAAATCCGGCACCGCCCCGCCAGGGGGCTGGCCTGGATGGCCGCCGCCACCCGGTCCCGGCGGCCCCGGTAAAAGACCCGCATCCGGTTCAGGTGGGCGTCGAAGTACCCCTCGCTCAAAAAGAGGGCCAGGGTGTACTGCTCAATGGCCGGGACGGTGCAGGAGTAGAAGCCCAGCCGCTCCCGGTAGCGCTCCAGCAGGGCGGGGGGAAGCACCAGATAGCCGATGCGCAGGGAGGGGGCCAGGGAGCGGGAGAAGGTGTTCATGTAGAGGACCCTCCCGCTCTGGTCGATGCTCTGCATAGGCGGGATGGGGCGGCCGGAGAAGCGGAACTCGCTGTCGTAGTCGTCCTCAATCAGGTACCGGTCCCCCTCCTGGGCCCACCGGAGCACCGCCTGCCGCCGGGAGATGGGGGTGACCGCCCCGGTTGGGAACTGGTGGTTGGGGGAGAGGTGGAGCACCTGGACGCCGCTCCCCTCCAGCGCCTCCGGCGGCACACCCGCCCCGTCCACCGGGAGGAAGCGGCACTCCGCCTCATTGAGGGTATAGACCCGCCACGCCTTGGAGTAGCCCGGGTCCTCCAGGCCGTAGACCCGCTCCCGCCCCAGCAGCTGGACCAGCAGGTTGTACAGGTACTCCGTCCCCGCCCCCACCACGATCTGCTCGGGGGAGACCTGGATGCCCCGCAGCTCATAGAGGTGCCGGGCCAGGGCCCGGCGCAGCTCGGGCACCCCGCTGTGGGGGATGGCCCGCAGCAGGGCGGGGCCCCGCTCGGTGAGCACCCGGCGGGTCAGCTTGGCCCACACGGAGAAGGGGAAGCCCTCGATGCCGCTCCCCACCCCCCGCAGGTCCAGAAGCCAGCGGCGCTCCGGCACCGTCTGGACCGGGGCCGGAGGGGGAGGGGGGCTCTGCCGGGTCTCCACCTGGGCCACATAGCAGCCCGACCGCTCCCTTGAGGTCAGGTAGCCCTCCGCCAGCAGCTGGGCGTAGGCGTTCTCCACCGTCACCACCGCCGTCCCCAGGTGGGCGGCCAGGGCCCGCTTGGAGGGCAGCTTCTCCCCAGCCGCCAGGCGGCCGGACAGGATGTCCCCCTTGATGCAGCGGTACAGATAGTCATAGCGGGGCAGGTCCCCCCGCCGCTCCAGGTCGTAGGTCAGCATGGCCGCTCCTTTCTGGTCCTATCAAAAAATATTATTTTGATACTTTCTTTGAGGTCAGATATCATTAAAATACAGGACAGAACAAATGTCAATCCCCGGCCGGGACGGCATGAAAGGAGTATCCCTATGTCTGATCAAAAGTTGAAAAAACTGGTCATGGCGGCCCTGTTTGCCGCACTGACCACGGTGATGACCATGGTGATCCGCATCCCGTCCCCCATGTCCGGCTATGTGAATCTGGGGGACTGCGCGGTCCTCCTGTCCGCCTGGATTCTGGGCCCCGGACTGGGCTGCGCGGCGGCCGGGATCGGCTCCATGCTGGCCGACCTGCTGGGCTACCCCCTGTACGCGCCGGGGACCCTGGTGGTGAAGGGGCTGATGGCCCTGGCGGCCGGTCTGCTGTTCCGCCGGCTCCGCCGGGGGGAGAGCTCCCACGCCCTCCCGGCTCTGCTGACCAGCGGCGCAGCGGGGGAGGTGGTGATGGTGGCGGGCTACTTCCTCTATGAGGCCGCCCCCATCCCGGTGGGCCTGGGGCTGGGGGCCCTGGCCAACGTCCCCTTCAACCTGGTGCAGGGGGTGTTTGGACTGGTGTCCGCCGGAGCGGTCTATCTGGCCCTGTTCCGCACCCGGGCGCTGGCCCGCCTGTAAGCGGCTCGATTTACGCCGTCCGCCTGTCTGGTTCCAGACGGGCAGACGGCGTTTTTCTGCCTGGAGCGGGGCCGGAAGGGGGGAGGCTTTGGCGCGCAGAGGGCCGGGCGGCCGGGAAAACTTCAGACAAACCCGGGAGCGGCGCGCTTTTTCGTTGCTTTTTATGGCGGTTTGGTGTAAACTAAGGCGAACCAATTTTTTCATGCCAGCCCAGAAAGGAGCGCGTGACCATGGACGATAAGGTGAGGGAACTGCTGGACCGGGTACGGGATACTGCGGTGGGAGCCGCAGATGCGGCCAATCAGACCGCCCGGGCGGCCGGGAAGAAGGCCGGCCAGATGGTGGACGTAGCCAAGCTGAACGTACAGCTCTTTGACCTGAACGGAGAATTCAACGACGTGCTGCGCCAGCTGGGCCAGGTGATGTACGACACCCACCGGGGCCAGGCGGAGGACGGGGAGCAGATCACCGCCCTGCTGGACCGGGCCGACGAGCTCAGCGAGAAGACCGCCGAACTGAAGGAGCGCATCGCCGCCCTGCGCCAGGCCAAGATCTGCCCCGCCTGCGGCGCGGCGTGCGGCCGGGACGACCAGTTCTGCCGCCGGTGCGGCGGAAGCCTGTAAAGGAGACATTGATGGAATTTACCATGGAACAATACCGGGAGAGCGCCGGTTTCCTGCGGGAGCGGCTGAGGGACTTCGTGCCCAAGATCGCCATGGTGCTGGGCTCCGGCCTGGGCTACCTGGGGGATCAGGTGGAGCGACCCATTTTTGTGGACTACCGGGACATCCCCCACTTCAAGGCCTCCACCGCCCCCGGACACAAGGGGCGGCTGGTGTTCGGCTTCCTGGAGGGACAGCCGGTGGCCGTGATGCAGGGTCGGATGCACCACTACGAGGGGTACTCCTATGAGGAGGTCACCTACGCGGTGCGGGTGCTCCGCCTGCTGGGATGTGACACCCTGGTGGTCACCAACGCCGCCGGCTGCGTCAACACCAGCTGGCAGGCGGGGGACCTGATGCTCATTACCGACCACATCAAGCTGTTCTCCGTCTCCCCCCTGCGGGGAGAGAACCTGCCTGAGTTCGGGACCCGCTTTCCGGACGCCTCCCGCCTGTACACCCCCCGGCTCCAGGCCCTGGCCCGGGAGACGGCGGCGGAGCTGGGCATCCCTCTGCGGGAGGGAGTCTACTTCTACTGCTACGGTCCCCAGTACGAGACCCCTGCCGAGGTCCGGGCCGCCCGCATCCTGGGGGGCGACGCGGTGGGCATGTCCACCGCCCCCGAGGTGGTGGTGGCCGGCCACTGCGGCATGGAGGTGCTGGGGCTCACCCTGCTCTCCAATATGGCCGCGGGCATTCTGGATCAGCCCCTCTCCGAGCAGGAGGTGCTGGACGCCGCCGAGGCGGCCAGGGAGAAATTCTCCGGGCTGATTCGGGCGTGCCTGAGGAAAATGTGAGAGTTTCACGCAGAGAGGTTTCGCCGCCCTTTCTCCGTAAGCCTTCCCCCTGGGGGAAGGTGGCCCCGAAGGGGCCGGATGAGGGGGCGATGATAGAGTTCCTTCGTTTAACGATGGGGGCGTCACTCCGGCGGCAGGGCAGGGTTTCGCCCTGCGGGGCGAGGTACTTTCCCAGCGTGCCGATTTACAATGCAAGTGCAACAGTAAATAAAAAGAGTGACTCAAAGAGGAAAAGCCAGTAAAATGGTAGTTGC
>NZ_JACJJE010000103.1 GCF_016899775.1 Pseudoflavonifractor capillosus | reverse complement strand
CTGGATGAGAACGGCACCCCCACCGGGGAGGAGCTGGTTTCCACCAACGGCTTTGCCGAGTGCGACAGCTATGTGGATACCATTCAGTACGCCCGACCCATCCGGGATACGATTTTCTCCGAGCGGCGGAGTTTTGGACTCCATATTTTTAGCCCCTTTAATTTTGAACATGACACACCGGATGAGCCGGAGGACCCAGACGAGCCGAATCCCCCGGACCCGGAGGACCCGGATGAGCCCGACACCCCTGGGACGGGAATCAAGATCACAAAGCTGGAGGAAGGGACAACTCTGGGCCTGGAGGGGGCCGTGTTCAAAATCACTGCCCCGGACGGCTCCACTGTGGGCAGCACCTATACCACTGGCTCGGACGGAACGGTGACAGTCCAGCTGAACCAGACCGGCCACTTTACCGTGGAGGAGCTCACCCCGCCGAAATGGTACTTGAAAGGGGAAAACAGCACCCAGCACATCAATGTGACAGCGGGGCAGATGGCTGAGCTGACCTTCACCAACAAACCCTACGGCAATCTCCGGGTGGAGAAGTACAGCGACACCGGCGAGCTGCTGGAGGGTGTAACCATCCAAATCAAGAATCTGGAGACTGGGGAGACCCAGTCCGGCCAGACTGGGCCGGACGGCTCCATTGAGTTTACGGAACTGGCCCCCGGCGGCTATGAGGTGCGGGAGATCTCCGGTATCCCCGGCTGGCAGGCCGACACGGAGACGGTCAAGACCGCCACGGTGGTATCCGGTGAGACCTCCACGACCTATTTTGTCAACCAGGAGCTGCCCGGATTGCGGATCACCAAGTATGACCGGACGAGCAAGGAACCGTTAAGTGACATTACATTCAGTATCTGGAGAGACGGCGAGTACCTGGGCGATTATGAGACGGACAGCTCAGGTGAAATCCTGCTCACCGACTATCAGCCGGGTACTTACCGGGTGGAGGAGAAGCAGAGCGACGATGCTCACATTACCATCACAACACCCCAAGAGGTGGAGCTGAAGGCTGGGGATGGCATCAAGGAGCTGGTTTTCTTCAACGACCTGAAGCCGGGCATCCATTTGACGAAGGTGGACAGCGCCGACCTCTCCAAACCAATCGCCAACGCCCGTTTCCGGATTGAAGCGGTGGACGGTTCCTGGGGCCCCGAGGAATATACGACCTCGGAGGATGGGACCATTGACCTCAGCAAGCTCCCTGTGGGCGCTTATGTGGTGACAGAACTGGAGTGTCCGGGCTATGTGATCGACGACGCCCAGCGGATCATCCACCTGGACCCCAACGAAAACGCGGAATTTGTGTTCACCAACAGCAAGCTGCCCTCCCTCACCCTCACCAAGACCAGCTCGGACGGCACGCCCCTGGCGGGCGTCACCTTCCGCCTGGCCAAGGTGGAGGACGGCGGGCACTACCTGGACCGCACCACCGGGCCGGACGGGACCATCACCTGGGAGGGGTTGGAGCCCGGCGTCTATTCCCTGGTGGAAACCGCCACCGTGTCCGACCATATCTTGGACACCAGGGAGCACCACATCCAGCTCTTTCCCGGCAGGGACAGCACCATTGGCCTGGAAAATGACCGCAGGCCGAATTTGACGGTAGTGAAACGGGACGCCGACAGCGGCGAGCCTGTGGCTGATACGGTGTTTTTAGTGGAAGCGGCGGATGGCCACAGTGTGGACGAGATCAAGACTGGGCCGGATGGAAAGGCCACGCTGGAGAATCTGCTGCCCGGCGTGTACGAAATCTCCGAAAAGTCGGTGCCGTCCCCTTATTTGATGGACGCGGAGCCCCAGCTCGTCACCCTCTATCCCAACCGGGACCACACCGCCTATTTTGAAAATCATAAGGCGCCCACCATCGAGATCATCAAGGAAAATTCTATCACCCATGAGCGGCTAAGCAATGTTCGTTTCCAAGTCTGGTATGCCAGCAACGACACGGAGACCGGCGAATACAACGACTTGGGCGTGTTCACGACAGACGAGAACGGCCGCATTGAACTGACCGGTCCGGACAACGGCCTGCGGGACGGCTGGTTCCGGGTGAAGGAACTGGAACCGCCCGCCGGATTCTCCATCAAGGACAGCGACACCCAGGAGGCGTTCGTGCAGGCCGGGAAGGGCCATACATTTCTGTTTGAAAATACCCCCCTGTCGGCGTTGGTGGTGTATAAACGGGACAGTGTGACGGGGGCTGCCCTTCCCAACTGCCGTTTCCAGCTCAGCTACCTGGGCGGCAGCACCTCCGGCACCGGCGGCACGGTCATTGGGACCTATGTGACTTCGGAGAACGGCTCCTTCACCGTCACCGGCCTCAAAGCGGGCTATTACATTTGCGAGGAGTTGGAGAGCGACGGGGCTCACGTTATCGACAGCGCGCCTCAGTCCTTCTACATCTCCGGCGAGGACCAGGACATTGTAACCCTCTATTTTGGCAACGCGCCCAAGGGGGCCGTTTTAGTCAAGAAGGTGTCGGCCAGCGATAACAGCCCCCTGAGCGATGTGGAGTTTTTTGTGACCACGGCGGACGGGGCCGTGGTGGGCGACGCCAACGGCAAGTTTGTGACGGACTCCGCCGGTTCTTTCCTGGTGGAAGGCGTGGAGCCGGGCACCACGCTGGTCATCAAAGAGACCAGGGCAAAGCCCGGCTACCTGCTGGACAATACCCCCCAGACTGTTCAGGTGAAAGAGGGCCAGACCATCACGGTGGAGTTCCGCAACCAGCCCTTGGGTAATCTGGTGATTGAGAAGTGGGGGCGGAATGGCACGAGCACCGTCCCGCTGGAGGGCGTCAAATTCGAGGTCAAATACGCCAACGGACAGTATGTGGACGCCGCCGGAGGCACACTGTCCTCCAATGGCCTCTATTACACCGATTCCACAGGGAAGATCACCCTGTCCGGGCTCACCGGCACCGTCATCGTGACGGAACTGGAGAGCGTGGAGGGCTATACCATCGACCCGGACAGCCAGAGCCAGACCGTCACCATCAACCCCAACGACACCCAGACGCTCCGTTTTTATAACGATGCCGTGGGCGGTGCAGAGTTGACAAAGGTGAGCGAGGCGGACAAGTCTGAGACGATTCCGGACGTTACCTTTGAAATTCGCCGGGTGTCGGATGACGCCCTGGTGGACACCGTGACCACCGGGCGAAACGGTAAGGTCTATATTTCTCTTGAGGCCGGCAATTACTACGCCGTGGAGACCGACTGCCCGGACACATTCCGGCTGGACCCCACGCCCGTCTACTTTACCGTGGAGGAAAACAGGACCACCCCCCTCACCGTGACCAACGCGCCCATCTCCGGTATTCTGCTCCACAAAATTTCCACCGCGGACGGTGATGGTATCCCCGGCGTGTCCTTCATCCTGCACGACAGCAGCCACAACCCCATCGACCAGCAGACCACCGATGACCGGGGTTACGCCTGGTTCGAGGGCCTGACGGAGAGCGGCAGATACTATCTGCGCGAACTGGAAAACGAGGGCTATATCCCGGACACCCAACTCCGAACTGTTTATGTCAAGGCTGGGGAGACCACGCTGGTGGAGTGGGAAAATACCCCTATTACAGGTCAGATCCAGGTGACCAAGACCTCGGCGGACTATAACTCCATGAACGGCTGGCCTGCCGGGACGCCCATCCCGAACACAGAGTTCGAGATTTACAATGCAAAGACTGGCAATTTAGTGGACACCATTCGGACGGATAAGAACGGTGTGGCAGCCTCCCGCCCTCTGCCCCTGGGCCAGTACAAAATCGTGGAATCCAAGGCAGCGGACTTCTATGGACTGGACAAGACACCTATTGAAGTGGAGATCGAGTTCGCCGGACAGATCGTGAAGACAGCCATGACCAACAAGAGTCTCTACACCAACGTTTCCATCCAGAAAACCGGCTATGTGGAGGTCATGCCTGGCCAGTCCATCCGCTATGACTTCGCCAACATCGCCAACAACTCCACCACCAGCCTCACCTCCTTCTTCTGGCGGGACACCCTGCCCACCCAGGCGATGCGGCTGGACAAGATCGTCACCGGCACCTACAACGTACCCGGAAACTATAAAATCGTGTACCAGACCAACCTGTCCAACGGAGCCTGGCGCACCCTGGCGGACAACCTGTCCACCCAGCAGAACTATGTGCTGGACGCCTCCCCCGCAGCCCTGGGGCTGGCCTCCAACGAGTGCGTGACCCAGTTCATGGTCTCCTTCGGCGTGGTACCTTCCAACTTCCGGCAGGTAGAGGCGCCCCAGGTAACCTGTACAGTGCTCTCCGGCCTCACCGGCGGCACCAAGTTCACCAACACGGCGGACGTGGGCGGCGTCTATGACGGCCAGTGGATCATGGCAGTCTCCCGCTGGGTGACCACGGTCTACAAGCCCTCCCAGCCCCTGCCCCGCACCGGCTATTGATCCTATCCATAGTTTTGAGAGGCCGCCCCTTTCATGGGGCGGCCTCTTCATTTTAAAAGGAGGAATTTCTGTGAATCGAAGAAAATGGATGCTTGTGTTCCTCTCAGTTTTCCTGCTGGCTGGCCTGCTCTGCGTCCCTGCTATGGCCGCCGGCGACGTAGCCGGGGCTGTAGAGCAGACCTGGACGGATGCCTCTGGCCAGATCAAGACCGTGGTGGACAGCGTCGTGTTTCCCGCTCTAAGCATGGTGATCGCCATCGCCTTCTTCGTAAAATTGGCCATGGCTTACTTTGATTATCGGAAACATGGCCAGTTTGA
>NZ_JACJJE010000102.1 GCF_016899775.1 Pseudoflavonifractor capillosus | reverse complement strand
TTCGCAACTCTGGCTCTGCAAACCGGGGTGGACGTAAAGACCGTCTCTGGGATGCTGGGCCACTACAGCGCCGGGTTTACCCTGGACACCTACGCCCATGTGACCACCTCGGCCCAGCGGCGGGCGGCGGAGGCCATGGAACACGTCCTCTCCGGCAGTTTATAGCCCTCTCCAGTCCGGAAAAATTCCCGTATGGGTCAGAATCTGGGTCAGATTTAAAAGCCAAAAATAAACCCCTCAAAAAGGTTGCAGAAAACAAAAATAATCCGCTGGAATCAGGCGATTCCAGCGGATTTCTGGTTGCGGGAGGAGGACTTGAACCTCCGACCTCCGGGTTATGAGCCCGACGAGCTACCAACTGCTCTATCCCGCGATATGGTGCCGGAGACCGGGGTCGAACCGGCACGGGATTACTCCCACGGGATTTTAAGTCCCGGGCGTCTGCCAATTCCGCCACTCCGGCAACGGGTGGTTCCGGTCTCGTTTGAGCGCTTAACTAGCATACCATAATGTAAGAACAATGTCAAGCAAATTTTAAAAAGTTTTTGGGATGAGAAATCAGACGTGGAATTTATGGGCGCTGCGGGGAAAACGGCGGAACCTGGCAGAACAGAAAAGAATAAAACGGAATGGTTAATATGAAAAAATAGAAGAACTAGACGGTGAGCATTTTGAGTGAATCCGCTGAACTTGGGCGGCGGGGCTTGACAGATGGAAGGGAGAGGAGTAAACTCCAGAACAAGCAAAGGCGCTGCGGTTCTGGGGAACGGCGGCGCTTTTTGTTTGATCACATTCTCTTTCTTCTCTTTCCTCACAGGGAGGGCCCCGGCGCAAGCACGCCGGGGCCCTTTCTTATGATTTTGCGGCTCTGTACAGCCAATTTTTATACCGGAACAGATGTTCCGGGCACTGTACGCACGGAAGGACTGCATGAAACCGTTCCGTCAGATTTCTCTCCGCCCCTCCAGTGCCCGCATGAGGGTGGCGTCGTCGGCATATTCCAGGTGGCTGCCCACCGGGATGCCGTAGGCCAGCCGGGTGACCTTGATCTGGAAGGGTTTCAGGAGCCGGGAGAGGTACATGGCGGTGGCTTCCCCCTCAGTGTCCGGGTTGGTGGCCATGATGACCTCCTGGATGCCGCCGGCGGCCACCCGCTCCACCAGAGATTTGATGTGCAGGTCGTCGGGCCCCACGTGGTTCATGGGGGAGATCACCCCGTGGAGCACATGGTAGAGGCCCTGGTACTCCCGGGAGCGCTCCATGGCCACCACGTCCTTGGGGTCGGCCACCACGCAGATGGTGGAGGAGTCCCGCCGGGGACTGGAGCAGATGGAGCAGGGGCCGTCCCCCTCCGTGAGATTCTGACAGACGGGGCAGCAGTGGATGGCTGTTTTGGCGCTGAGGATGGCCTGGGCGAAGGCGTTGGCGTCCTCCTCCGACATGGACAGCACGTAAAAGGCCAGACGCTGGGCGGATTTGACGCCCACGCCCGGCAGCTTGGCAAACTGCTCCACTAAAGTTTCCAGCGCGGGGGGAAAATACTGCATGGGGTAGGACCTCCGGAATAATAAAATAAGACAATCATTTTAAGCCTGTAGGAGAGAGACGGCGGACGGGTCCACCGGCGTATACACCTGGAGGGTGCACTCCGAGGAGAGGGAGAAGCTCTGCTGGGCGGGATCGTACTGGAAGCCGCAGGTCAACCAGCCCAGGTATGGGCCAAAGAACCCAACGCCCAGGTCCACCCAAAAGCCGGAGCTCAGAACCAGGCGGTCCCCGTCCAAGACGATGGCTTCATTATCTCCGAAGAGGGGGGTCGGTGCCTCCGGGAACTCGGTGAGAGGAAAACCGCCGGTCCCAGCGTAGAGCGTGGTGCCGTCTGGGGCTGTGATTTGATAGACGGCCTCTCTTTCCTCGCCGAAGCTGCCCGCCTCCCGGGTACCGACCAACTGGAGCTGGACCAGACCGGACATCCACTCAGCCGCAGAGCTGGAGTCCCAGCGGACGGCCCGCTCCTCCATGGCGGCCAGGTCAAAGACCCGGGCCTGACCGCGCCACTGTCCGGTGCCGCCTCCGCCGTAGAGGTAGACGAGCTCTGGAGTGCGGTCCCCCGTCAGGTCCTGGACCAAAAGGCTGGCGTGTCCCAGCACGCCGCCGCTGCACATGGGCAGCACGGGCATTTCAAAGGTGAGGGAGCGGCCCTGGTATATGGCCTCCGCCGTGGGATCATACGGCTGGCCCGCCTCGTCCCGCCCTCCGGGCAGGACAAAAAGCTCCAGACCGGAGGCTTCATTCCAAAAGTGATACTGCAGCAGGCCGTCCCGTTCGGTCTCCTCCACCTGAACGCTGTTGGAGGGGACCTCCTGATTCCAAGTCTCAAAGGAGTCGTAGAAGGTCAGGTGCTCGGGCTCCGCCGGAGCGGACGAGCTGGCGGGAGGCCCGGAGGAGGCGCAGGCGGAGAGGGCCAGGAGCAGGGCGGAGGATAGGGCCGCCGCGCACAGGCGAGTCATGGAAAGCCCCTCCCTCTTACACCCGCAGGGCCTGAATGGCGGCGGGGATGTCCTCCGCTCCGTACACGGCGGAGCCGGCCACCAGCACGTTGGCCCCGGCCTCCACCACCAGGGGGGCGGTTTTGGGGGCGATGCCTCCGTCCACCTCCAGCTCGCAGGCGGGGTTGTACTTCTCGATGAGGGCGCGCACCTGGCGGATGGTGTCCAGCTGGGACTCCATAAAGGCCTGCCCGCCGAAGCCGGGCTCCACCGTCATCACCAGCACCAGGTCCAGCTCCTCCAGATAGGGGAGGATGGCCTCCGCCTTGGTGATGGGCCGCAGGGCCACCGCCTTTTTCACCCCGCACTGCCCCATCAGTTTCAGGGCCTGGGCGATCTGGGTGGGGTGGTCTGCCTCCAGATGGACCGAGAGCAGGTCGGCCCCCGCCTGGGCGAAGGTCTCGATGTAGCGCACCGGCTTTTCGATCATCAGGTGGACGTCCAGAAACATGTCCGTGTGCTTCCGGATGGACTTGAGCACCGGAACTCCGATGGTGATGTTGGGGACAAAGGCGCCGTCCATCACATCTACATGGAGGTAGTCGGCGGAGGATACCCGCTGGATATCCCGCTCTAAGTTACAGAAATCGGCCGAGAGAATGGAGGGAGCAATTTTAATCATAAGATGGTCCTCGCTTTCCAGGCGTTGTTGTATCCAGTGGGGCGGGCCGGCCCTCAGAGGGACGGCGGAGAGGGGCGGCGCATAGGATATGGGGCGGAGGCAGGGGGCGGCGCGCCGCCTCCTGGAACTGTGTGCTCCGGACCCCGGGCGCGCTCCAGGCCGCGCCCACGGCCCCACTGTCCGCCCGGCTTGGTCCGGAAGCCTGCCGCTTTTCAGATAGCCGCCCGCCGGAGAGAGTCATCCCTCCGGCGGGCGGCGGGAGTTTGATTGGGGGTCAGTTATAGAAATCGGCGGTCTTGACCTCGTGGACGCTGTACCCCTCGCTGCGCAGGCCGTTCAGGATCTCCTGTTTGTGGTCCTGGCCGAAGGCCTCCAGGGTGACCTTCAGCTCCACCCCGTTCTGGCGGTTGATGTTGACAAACTGGTTGTGCTCCAGCTTGATGATGTTGCCGTTGTGCTTGGCCAGCAGGGCGGACACCCGCATCAGCTCGCCGGGCCGGTCGGGCAGTAGGACGGAGAAGGTGAAGATCCGCCCCCGGATGATGAGCCCGTGCTGGACCAGAGAGGCCATGGTGATCACATCCATATTGCCACCGGAGAGAACGGACACCACATTTTTCCCCTGAAAATCCAGGTGCTTCAGAGCGGCGACTGTGAGCAGACCGGAGTTCTCCACTACCATCTTGTGCTTCTCCATCACATCCAGGAAGGCCTCCACCAGCTCCGCGTCGGGGATGGTGATGATGTGGTCCACATTTTTCTGCACATAGGGGAAGACAAGATCGCCGGGAGTTTTCACTGCTACGCCGTCGGCGATGGTGTTGGCGGTGGGGAGGGTGACCACATGGCCTGCCTCCAGACTGGCCTTCATGGAGGCGGCGCCCTCGGGTTCCACGCCGATGACGGTGACATTGGGGTTGAGCAGCTTGGCCAGGGTAGACACGCCGGCGGCCAGCCCGCCTCCACCGATGGGGACCAGGATCACATCCACATCGGGCAGGTCCTGGAAGATCTCATAGGCGATGGTGCCCTGGCCGGTGGCTACCTGCAAGTCATTGAAGGGGGGAACATAGGTGAGGCCCTCCTCCTGGGCCAGCTGGGTGGCCTTTTCCGCCGCCTCGTCGAAGACCTCCCCGTGGAGGATGACGTTGGCGCCGTAATCCTTGGTGTTGTTGACCTTGACCAGGGGAGTTGTGGTGGGCATGATGATGGTGGCGGGGACGCCGGCGGCTTGGGCGGCATAGGCCAGTCCCTGGGCGTGGTTGCCGGCGGAGGCGGTAATGAGTCCCCGACTCTTCTCGTCCTCCGACAGGGTGCTGATTTTATAGTAGGCCCCTCGAATCTTGTAGGCCCCGGTGACCTGCATATTTTCCGGCTTAAGGTAGACCTGATTCCCATAGCTCTTGGAGAGGGCGGGGGAGTGGATCAGGTTGGTGGGGCGGATCACCCCTTGCAGCACGCTGCGGGCGGCTTTAAATTGGTCTAAGGTCATAGCGCTTTTTCTGTCTCCTTTAATTGTCAAATGAATCTGATGTTCTTTTATGATAACGAATGCAGGGGATAAAGTCAATGGAGAAAGCGAGAGAAAGAGAGCGGAGGACGGGAAATTCCGGCCTGCTACATATATATATAATAATATATAGAATGCCGCAGGTGCGGGACAGCTCAGCGTTCGGCGGGGAAGCGGGGAGTGGAGAGAAGTGGGGGAGTGTGCGGAACAAGGGGAAAATGACACGGAAAGAAAAAACACGAAAAAAGGGAAAAAAGTGCTTGACAAGGGGGATGGTGTGTGGTATCCTACGTAAGCTGTCCGCGAGGGCAGTGGAAAACTCCCT
>NZ_JACJJE010000101.1 GCF_016899775.1 Pseudoflavonifractor capillosus | reverse complement strand
TTTTCCAAGAGGAAACCGTCCGGTTCACTCCCCGGCCGCCCTCGCGGACGACCTGTTTATATTACCACCGCTTCCTCGCTTTGTCAAGCACTTTTTTCAAATCTTTTTCGATTTATTTTCGCGCTCAACTCGCTTCAGAAGGGGCGACGCTCTCGCTTCCCGCAAGCGCTTCGCTATCATAGCAAACTTTCCCTCCCTTGTCAATCATTTTTTTCAGTTTTTTCCGTCTTTTTTTCACTTTGTTCTTCGGCAACCATATCTTCTGTCTTTTGCGCGCTTTTATACACAAAATGTGGGGAGTGACGGAACATTCCCCGCCCCCAGCACACGGCCAGCACCAAAAGCGGCAGTGCCAGCCCCATCATCAGATTGCCCAGCAGGGCGGTCTCCCGGCCGAAGGCGTCCGCCATCACCCCCTCCGGAAAGGCGGCAATCCCCAGCACGGCCCCTGGGATGAGGATGGCCGTGACCGTCGGTTTCTGCTTCGCCCTGGGAAAAACCTGCTTTGCCGCCTTCCACAGGGCAAAGGCCAGCCCCCCCAGCAGCGACAGATCCGCAAAGGTCCACAGGGCGGCGATGATGCTCTCCACTCGCTGGAAGGCCCCCTCCACCCCCACGCTTTTGGCCAGGGCAAAAAAGGGGCTGTTCAGCCGCCGGGCCAGCTCTGGGCCCAGATTGCCGATGACCACCGCCTGCTCCGCCCCCAGCAGGAGGCAGCCCCCTCCGGCCCACAGCGCCCAGTCCCGCCTTCTCCGGGGGGAGGGCTCCGTATCCCCCAGCAGGAAGGCGGCAAAGACCCCGTAGCCCAGCACCCCCAGCAGCGGAACCGTTGACCGGAGCACCGGCAGGGCGTCCCCCCACCACAGAGGAAGCAGGTGCTCCCCTCTGACCTGGGGCAGGGAGAGCAGCAGCACCGCCCCGGCGGCGGTGAGGAGAACCGCCAGGAACACCTGTCCCGCCCGGGCAAAGGCGGACAGCTTGCCCCGGGCCATCCACAGCACCAGCAGGGCGGCCGCGGGCAGGAAGAACCACAGGGAGCCGTCCCGCTCCCCGGAGGCGATGAGCCGCTGGGCGCACAGCCGCAGCCGGAGGGCCAGCAGCAGCTCCCCCCAAATAAAATAGAGGAGGAGCGCCAGCCGCCCCAATACCGGCCCCAGCCCCCAGCGGATGGCGCCCGCCAGCCCGCCGTGGCGCAGCCCCAGTCTGCCCAGTCCCCAGCCGAGGAGCAGCAGCACCGGCAGGGCCGCCAGAGCGGACAGCCACGCCCCCCGTCCGGCGATAGGCAGGGTCACCGCCGGCAGCAGCTCCGCCGCCGGGGCCATCAGCCCCGCCCACAGCAGGGCACACAGCTGAGTCTGGGAGATTTGCTTGTCCTCCACTTTGAAACCACACCTCCTTCTTTTCTTGGAAGAAAAGAAGCGAAAGAACTTCATGCAAAACTTCGTTTTGCCTCTTCCCCGGTTGTTTTGTTTTCCCGCAGGGATAAAGACAGCGGCCCACGAGCGGTAAGCATAGTCTCAGTTGATCATAGAACTGCGGGCCCGGCGGGAATCTGGGCCTTGTTTGAAAATTGGAAATGTGCCCAGCGGCGAGGGATTTTTTCGCTAGGCAAGGCAATTTGACGCAGCAATCCTTGGTGGATTGCAAGGAAAATGAACGCAGCATAGCGAGAAAAGACCCGCCGTTTGGGCGTGTTGACATTTTTCAAACATGGCCTAGAAAGGTTCACGCCAAATCCCCGTAGGTGCGGCTCACCAACACCTGGACGCTGACCTCATAGGGGATCGTGGAGAACCGCTCCTTCCATTCTCCCCGGAGCTTCTCCCATCGGGCCGGATTGGCCTGCGCCACCTGGCTGCCCAGGGCGGTGCAGTCGGTCCCCCAGGCGCGCAGCTGCTCCATCACCTGCCGGAGCCGCAGGCTCTCCCGCTCCTCCAGAGCCTCCCGCAGCTGGGCGAGCTCCCCCTGATCCATGGGCTCATGGAACTCGGCCAGCTCGGCGGCCGCCCGGCAGTAGAGGCGCAGGCCGGTCAGCTCCTCCCCCTGAAAGACCGGCTCACACCGCGTCGAGACCTCCGTGATCCGGGCCACCGCCCGCCCCGAGGGCAGGTCCACCTCTATAATATCCTCCGCCGTCTGGCCGGTGAGCAGCTCCAGCCCCTTGGCGCTCTCCCCTTCCAGGCAGCCCGCCAGCGCTCCGTCCCGCAGCACCCCGTACCCGGCCTCCAGGAGGGCCGTCTGCTCCCCCTCCTCCGCGCCGGCCGCCCGCAGGGCGGGCAGATAGGCGCACCCCTGTTCCAGCAGGCTGGAGAACACCTCCCCCGCCGTCCGGGTGATCCCCGCCACCCCCATCTCGCTGTCCGTCTGGAGGGTGGACAGGCGGCTGTCCACCCCGGTCTCGCCCCCGGCCTCGATGGCCGCCTGGGCGCTCCCGCCCCGGACCAGCCACAGCTGGGCCCCCAGCCCCAGCTCCACGTCCCGGGAGAAGTAGTCCAGCACCGGCTCCACCCCCTCCAGGGCGGCCTCCTCCCCCAGAAGAAGCTGATCCACATAGCCGTAAAACACATAGCTGTCGCTCAACCCCTGCATGGACAGGCAGGCGGCGCTGAGGGACTCCCCCGCAGCGGAAAGGATCAGGGGCGGCTGGCTCTCCCCCTGAAGGCCGGCGGCCCGCTTCCCGGTGGACACGGTGACCCGCACCTGTCCCGCCTTCTCCCCCGCGTCCACCCCCATGGTTCGCAGAAGGGCCATGTCCCCCATCTCCCGGGCGTAGGGCAGGGCGGCCTTTCCGCACCCGGACAAAAGCAGCACCGCCGCCAGAGCAGCCGCCGCTCCCATTCGCTTCATCGCTGGTTCCTCCGATTCAAGGTGTGTCTGGCTCCGTCCCGCCACTTCATCCGGGGCAGAGGAGGCCGGAGCAGGCTGGGATGGCTCCGGGGCTCCCCCGCGCCGCTGGTGAAGGGGGCCAGGTAGGGGACCCCGAAGGTCTCCAGCCCGGCCAGGTGGTAGATGAGGGCGGCACACCCCGCCGCCAGGCCGAACAGCCCCGCCGCGCTGGCCAGGATGGCCAATAAAAACCGCCACAGCCGCAGGGCGGCGGCGAAGTCCTGGGAGGGCATAGCGTACCCGGCCACCCCGGCGATGGCCACGGCGATGAGCACCGCCGGGGAGACGATGTGGGCCTCCACCGCCGCGTTGCCCACCACCAGCCCCCCTAAAATGGAGACGGTGGCCCCGATGGGGCTGGGCAGGCGCAGCCCCGCCTCCTGGAGCACCTCAAAGGCCAGGAGCATGATGAGCACCTCGAACACTGTGGAGAAGGGCACCTCCTGCTTGGCGGCCACAATGGACAGGGCCAGCTTCACAGGGATGGCCTCCGGGTGGAAGGTGACCAGGGCGATATACAGTCCCGGCACCAGGATGGTCACAAAGGCGCAGAACCACCGGATCACGTTCAGGGCGGAGGCCGCCATCCAGTGGAAGGCCCGATCCTGGCCGGTTTTGAAAAACTGGTCGATGGTGCCGGGCAGCATCCAGGCGAAGGGCAGGCCGTCGGCCATCAGCCCCACCCGCCCCTCCAGCAGGGCCTGGCAGAAGCGGTCGGGCCGCTGGGTGTAGGGCATGGTGGGAAAGGGGGTGTTCAGGTGGTCCGTCAGGTACTCCTCGATATTCCCGGCCGCCTCCACTCCGTCGATGTCCATGCCGTCCAGTCTCCGGCGCACCCGCTCCACTGTGTTCGGGTCGGCGATGCCCTCCAAATAGAGCACGTCCACCTGGGTCCGGGACCGGCGGCCCACAATGTGCTCCCGGATTTTCAGCTCGGGGGCCTTTAAATGGCGGCGGACCATGGCGGTGTTGGTGCGGACGGACTCCACAAAGGACTCCCGCACCCCCTTCAGGGCGGGCTCGTTCTCCGGCTCCCCCACCGACCGCTTCTCCTCGGTGACCACCGGCAGGGTGAGGGCGTCCCTCTGCCCCGGAAAGAACAGGGCGCAGCTGCCCAGGATCAGGTCGTTCACCACATCGTCCAGGGTGGTCCGCCGGTTGGCCGCCAGGTTGTATAGGGCCCCGTACTGGAGGCGGGCAAACAGCTCCTCCTCCGGGACCTGGCTCAGGGCCGGGTCCTGGGCCAGGGGCCGGAGCACATAGTCGCTGAGCCGCTCGTTCCGGGCCATGCCCAGGAGGTAGCACACCGTCACCGTCCGCTTCCGGTCCCCGTGGAGGTACACCGTCCGCTCCATATAGTCCACACAGCCCTCAAATACCTTTTTCAGGTTTTCCCGGGAAAGGGGCTCCGGGAATCGGGGCTCCTTCCGGGGGTGGGGGGCGGAGTTTGTCCGCTCCGGCTCAAACAGGCCCATGGCGCTCCCTCCTCTCGCTGGGATAGTATGGGAAAAACCGTCCGGGCCTATTCTCCTTCCAGCCGGCTTTCTCCGGCGGAGATGCGCCGGCGCCCCTCTTTTTCCCCCGAATCCGGTCGTTTTGTGGAAGGTTCCTCCAAAAACATGTACAAATTGGCAGGAGTTTTTTTCGGAGGGAAAACAAGAATCGTCATTTTGACGCTTCCCCTCTGGCTAATTCCTGGTACAATATAGGAGTACCAATGAATCTGACGGCCCCGGCTGTCTAAGGAAAGGAACGTGTGTATCATGGCGTTGCGCAAGAAGGCTGCGGCCACCGCAGCCGCGGAGACTACGGCGGCTCCCGCCGCCCAGGAGGCGGAGAAGAAGCCCGCCGCCAAGACCCGTAAGGCTCCTGCGAAGCGGACCCCCGCGGCCAAGAAGACCGCGGCTCCCCAGGTATCCCTGACCCTGCAGTACATGGGCAAGGAGCTCTCCCAGGAGGACATGGTGGCCGCCGTCAAGGCCCAGTGGACCGGCGAGGAGATCAAGACTCTGGCCCTGTATGTAAAGCCCGAGGACCAGGCCGTTTACTATGTGGTCAACGGCGAGGGCAGCGGCAAGGTGGATCTGTAAGCATCCCTCCCCCGCTTCAAACGAAAAACCGGACGCCCCTCGGGGCGTCCGGTCAGTCTGTCAAAAAACAAGCACAAAGCCCCCATATCTGGTAAAATAGAAACAGATATGGGGGCGAAAAAATGGAAC
>NZ_JACJJE010000100.1 GCF_016899775.1 Pseudoflavonifractor capillosus | reverse complement strand
CTGGATGAAAACGGTGTCCCCACCGGGGAGGAACTGGTTTCCACCAACGGCTTTGCCGAGTGCGACAGCTATGTGGACACCATCCAGTACGCCCGGCCCATCCGGGACACGATTTTTTCCGAGCGGCGGAGTTTTGGCTTGCACGTCTTCTCCCCGTTTAATTTTGAACATGATCCTCCCGGAGAACCGGACGAACCGGATACGCCTGACCCTGACGAACCGGATAACCCGGAGCCCCCGGATGAGCCCGACACCCCTGGGACGGGAATCACGATCACGAAGCTGGAGGAAGGTACCACCCTGGGCCTGGAGGGGGCCGTGTTCAAAATCACTGCCCCGGACGGCTCCACCGTAGGCAGTACCTATACCACCGGGCCGGACGGAACCGTGACCGTCCAGCTGAACCAGACTGGCCACTTCACCGTGGAGGAGCTCACCCCGCCGAAATGGTATGTGAAAGGGGAAAACAGTACCCAGCACGTCAACGTGACAGCGGGGCAGATGGCCGAGCTGACCTTCACCAACAAACCCTACGGCAATCTCCGGGTGGAGAAGTACAGCGACACCGGCGAGCTGCTGGAGGGTGTAACCATCCAAATCAAAAATCTGGAGACTGGGGAGACCCAGTCCGGCCAGACTGGGCCGGATGGTTCCATCGAGTTCACCCAGCTGGCCCCTGGCGGCTATGAAGTACGGGAGGTCGCCGGTATCCCCGGCTGGCAGGCCGACACGGAGACGGTAAAGACCGCCACGGTTTTGTCCGGTGAGACCTCCACGGCCTATTTTGTCAACCAGGAGCTGCCCGGCCTGCGGATCACCAAGTATGACCGGACGAGCAAGGAACTGTTAAGTGACATTACATTCAGTATCTGGCGGGACGGCGAGTACCTGGGCGATTATGAGACGGACGGTTCGGGAGAAATCCTGCTCACCGACTGTCAGCCGGGTACTTACCGGGTGGAGGAGAAGCAGAGCGACGACGCTCACATTACCATCACAACACCCCAAGAGGTGGAGCTGAAGGCTGGGGATGGCATCAAGGAGCTGGTTTTCTTCAACGACTTGAAGCCAGGAATCCACCTCACCAAGGTGGACAGCGCCGACCTCTCCAAACCAATCGCCAACGCCCGTTTCCGGTTTGAAGCGGTAGACGGCTCCTGGGGCCCCGAGGAATATACGACCTCGGAGGATGGGACCATTGACCTCAGCAAGCTCCCTGTGGGCGCTTATGTGGTGACGGAACTGGAGTGTCCGGGATATGTGATCGACGACGCCCAGCGGATCATCCACCTGGACCCCAACGAAAACGCCGAATTTGTATTCACCAACAGCAAGCTGCCCTCCCTCACCCTGACCAAAACCAGCTCGGACGGCTCCCCCCTGGCTGGCGTCACCTTCCGCTTGGCCAAGGTGGAGGACGGCGGGCACTATCTGGACCGCACCACCGGGCCGGACGGGACCATCACCTGGGAGGGGCTGGAGCCCGGCGTCTATTCCCTGGTGGAAACCGCCACGGTGTCGGATCACATTTTGGACGCCCGGGAGCACCATGTTCAGCTTTTCCCCGGCAGGGACAGCACCATTGACCTGGAAAATGACCGCCGACCCAATTTGACGGTGGTGAAACGGGACGCCGACAGCGGCGAGCCTGTGGCTGATACGGTGTTTTTAGTGGAAGCGGCGGACGGCCACAGTGTGGACGAGATCAAGACTGGGCCGGATGGAAAGGCCGTTTTGGAGAATCTGTTGCCCGGTGTGTACGAAATCTCCGAAAAGTCGGTGCCGTCCCCTTATTTGATGGACGCGGAGCCCCAGCTGGTCACCCTCTATCCCAACCGGGACAGGACGGTATATTTTGAGAACCACAAGAAACCCACTCTCACCGTCCACAAAATGGACAGCATCACCGGCAGCCCCATCCAGGGAGCCAAGTTCCAGGTGTGGTACGGCTCCAACAGCACCACCACCGGCGAGCTGAACGACCTGGGGACCTACTTCACCGACGAGCGCGGCGAGATCGTGCTGGAGGGCCTGCGGGACGGCTGGTACAAGGTGACGGAGCTGGAGCCTGCCCACGGTTTCACGATCAAGGAACCCGCCACCCAGGAGGTCTACATTGAGGGAGGGGAGAGCAAATCTTTGACGTTTGAAAATGTCCCTCTCAACGCTATCGTGGTGCACAAAACGGACAGTGTTACCGGCGAGGCCCTGGGTGGGGCCACCTTCCAGCTCAGATACTTGGGCGGCGCCTCCGGCACCGGCGGCACCGTCATCGGGCAGAAAACCACCGGCGCCAACGGCATGGCCCTCTGGACGGGCCTGGAGCCGGGGGCATACATCGTGGAGGAAATTGACCCAGGGGATGGATACAGCATCCTCCAGAGCTCCGAGACGGTCTACCTGGCGGACAACGGGGAGCAAAGCGTCATCACCGTCCACTTTGAAAACCTCCCGGACGGCAGTCTGCTGATCCGAAAAGTGTGCTCTGTCAATCCCAGCGTGACCCTGCCTGATGCCGAGTTCAAAATCACCTATGCGGACGGCAGCGTGATCGGGGACAGCAACGGCATCTATGTCACCGACGAAAACGGCGAAATCCGCATCGACGGCCTGGAGCCGGGCAAGAGCGTCATTGTCACGGAGACGAGAGCCCCGGACGGATACGAGATCGACACCCAATCCCAGACCATCCAAATCCAGGCGGGCCGCACCGTCTCCCTTACCTTCAAAAATGACCCCCGCGGAGCCCTGATCATCCAGAAACAGGACCGCGTGACCGGCCAACCTCTGGCCGGAGCCCAGTTCCGCGTCACCACGGCATCCGGGTGTGAAGTGGGCCTGGATGGTGTGATCGGTGACTCCACTCTGACCCAAGCTGGGATTTTCGAGACGGATGCCAATGGAGAAATCCGTATTTCCAACCTGACCCCCGGCGCCTATGTCCTGACAGAGCTCCGTGCCCCGGACGGGTACACCATCGACACCCCCTCCACCAATGTAGTCATCGGGGAGGGCGGAGACACCCAAACGGTAGTCATCACCAACACCCCCAAGGGCGGCCTGCTCATTAAGAAGATGGACAGCGTGACCAAGGAGCCCCTGTCCGATGTGACCTTCAAGGTGACAACCGCGGACGGCGCGGTGGTGGGAACCTCCAACGGGGAATACCGTACTGACAGCAACGGCTATATCTCCATCCCTGACCTGGAGCCGGGGACATATATCGTCCAGGAGGTGCAGACCAAGAGCGGATACCTGCTGGATGATACCCCCAAGACCATCACCGTGAAAGACCACCAGACCTATACCCTGGAGGTGTTCAACCAGCCCAAGGGCGGCCTTATCATCAACAAGCTGGATTCCGTCACCCATGAGCCCCTGGAGGGGGTGGAGTTTACCATCACCGAGGCGGACGGCACGGTAGTGGACGATAACGGCGGCATGACCTCCAGCATGGGTCTCTACCGCACCGACGAAAAGGGCCAGATCATCATTGATGGTTTGGTCGGGACATTCATCATCACGGAGACCAAGACCATCGAGGGCTACACCATCCATGAGGAGACCCGCACCCAAACGGTGGTCATCAACCCCAACGACACCCAGACCATCACAGTATATAACGACCCTGTGGGCGGCGTGGAGCTTATCAAGGTCAATTCCGCCGACAAGACTCAGCGCATTCCCAATGTGACCTTTGAAATCCGGGAGATGGACGGCGGACTGGTGGACACCGTGACCACCGACAAGAATGGCCGGGTGTTCCTGCCCCTGGAGGACGGGGCCTACTACGCCGTGGAGATCGAGAGCGCGGAGGGCTTCAGACTGGATGACGCCCCCGTATATTTCACGGTGGAGGACGGCAAAACTACCACCCTCCAGGTGGAAAATGAGGCGGTCAGCGGTATCCTGATTCACAAGACCTCCAGCGCCACCGGTGAGGACATCTATGGCGTGACGTTCCTGCTGTACGATGATACCAACACCCCCATAGGGCAGCAGACCACAGATGACCGGGGTTATGCCTGGTTCGAGAATCTGCCCGCCGGGCGCTACTATCTGCGTGAGCTGGAGAACGAGGGGTATATCCCGGACACCCAGATGAAAACTGTCTATGTCCAGAGTGGAGAGACTACCCTGGTGGAGTGGGAAAACACCCCCATTACAGGTCAGATCCAGGTGACCAAGACCGCAGCGGACTATAACTCCATGAACGGCTGGCCTGCCGGGACGCCCATTCCCAACACAGAGTTCGAAATTTACAATGCAAAGACTGGCAATTTAGTGGACACCATTCGGACGGACAAGAACGGTGTGGCCGCCTCCCGTCCCCTGCCCTTGGGCCGGTACAAAATCGTGGAGTCCAAGGCAGCGGACTTTTATGGGCTGGACAAGACACCCATTGAGGTGGAGATCGAGTTTGAAGGGCAGATCGTGAAGACAGCCATGACCAACAAGAGTCTCTACACCAACGTATCCATCCAGAAAACCGGCTATGTGGAGGTCATGCCTGGCCAGTCCATCCGCTATGACTTCGCCAACATCGCCAACAACTCCACCGCCAGTCTCACCTCCTTCTTCTGGCGGGACACCCTGCCCACCCAGGCGGTGCGGCTGGACAAAATCGTCACCGGCACCTACAACGTACCCGGAAACTATAAAATCGTGTACCAGACCAACCTGTCCAACGGGGCCTGGCGCACCCTGGCGGACAACCTGTCCACCCAACAGAACTATGTGCTGGACGCCTCACCCGCAGCCCTGGGACTGGCCGCCAACGAGTGCGTGACTCAGTTCATGGTCTCCTTCGGTGTGGTCCCCTCCAATTTCCGGCAGGTGGAGGCTCCCCAGGTGACCTGCACGGTGCTCTCCGGCCTCACCGGCGGCACCAAGTTCACCAATACCGCAGATGTGGGCGGCGTCTATGACGGCCAGTGGATCATGGCGGTCTCCCGCTGGGTGACCACGGTCTACAAACCCTCCCAGCCCCTGCCCCGCACCGGCTATTGATCTATCCATAGTTTTGAGAGGCCGCCCCTTTCACGGGGCGGCCTTTACATTTTAATAAGGAGGAATCTCTGTGAATCGAAGAAAATGGATGCTTGTGTTCCTCTCAGTTTTCCTGCTGGCGGGCCTGCTCTGCGTCCCTGCTATGGCCGCCGGTGACGTAGCCGGGGCTGTAGAGCAGACCTGGACGGACGCCTCCAGCCAGATCAAGACCGTGGTGGACAGCGTCGTGTTTCCCGCTCTGAGCATGGTGATCGCCATCGCCTTCTTCGTAAAATTGGCCATGGCTTACTTTGATTATCGGAAACATGGCCAGTTTGA